>NZ_JAFBID010000019.1 GCF_016811235.1 Microvirga arabica | reverse complement strand
CCGTCCTTCGCCTCGTCGACGTCGTTGAAGCCGATCTGCTTCAGCAGGTTGCGGATGATGCGCAGCATCGTCTGGTAGTCGTCAACGATCAGAACGGGGGTCGATAGATCAAGACTCACGGCAAACTTCCTGTATTCTGATTTTCATGAACTGAAACACATGCACTGGGCGAAAGTGACTTATGCAGCCTCCCGCTCCGTCTCGAAGGCAAGAACAGCGTCAACGTCGAGCACGATCAGCAGCTGGTCCCGCAACTGGTGAACACCTTGCGACAGTCCCACCCACCCCCGATCCATGTGAACCGGGTTCGGCTGCATCTCGTCCGGATCCAGCTTGAGTACCTCGCCGACTTCATCCACCAGCAAGCCATAGGCTTCGCCTTGGTTCTCAAGGCCAACGGCCATCCGTCGCCCTGCTTCTGCGGTGTCGCCCAATCCAAGGCGACGGCGCAGCGACACCGCTGTGACGACCCGCCCGCGGAGGTTCAGAAGGCCTGCAATTTCTCCTGGAGCGAGTGGAACGGTCGTCATCTCGCTCACCACGAAGACGTCATGCACACGGCTGATCGGCAGCCCCAGCAATTGTCCAGCCACCGTGACCGTCACGAACTCCATCTGCTTGGAGGCTGTTTTCACGTTCCCCGAAGGGTTTGAATCAATGAGCTTCATGATTATGCAGCCTCTTCAAGCGTTCCATTGAGTTCCGCGAGAGCAGAGAGCAGGCCTCTGCGGTCAATTTTCGAGACGATCTCGGAAATCTGCAGCTTCCTTGCCAAGGCAATTTGCTGCGGGTCGGGTTTGACGGTCAGTCCGATCACGGGGGTCGTGCTGTGATGCGGGTCAGCCCGGAGAGACGCGACGAGAGCAAAGCCCGAATGCCCCGAAAGCTCGAGGTCGGTGACGACCACGTCAACATGCAATCCGTTGGATAGCAAACGAACCGCTTCCTGGGCCGTCGAAGCCGTCTGAACGCGGTATCCGGATGCCTTCAACACCGGCACAAGCATGTCCCGGAAGAAGGTCGAGCTATCGACGAGAAGCAGCGACCGCTCGGGTCCGCCCTTTCGCTCCTTGCGCGACCATGTCTCGAGAACCATTGGCAGATAGTGCGCGACATTGACAATCTCGGTCGTGCGCCCCCTGACAACAGCAGAACCGACCAGATCTGACCGTTCGGCGAGAAGTTCAATATCGAGTTTGTCCTCGACGATATCGACAATCTCGGCAACGGCCAGGCCCATCGACACGTCACCGTCCGAGAACACCAGCAGCGACTGCATGCCTTCACGCTTGATTGCGAGCTCTTCGTCACAAGAGACCAGCGGCATCAGGCGCCCGCGGTACTGAACCACTGGGCGGCCGCTCGACCATTCGATTGTCGATGCTTCGATCTCCTCAAGGCGCGTGACCAGGGAAAGCGGAACGGCCTTCAGGCTCTCGCTTCCGCCACGGAAGACCAGGAGACTCGTCATCTCGTCTGCTGCAACGGCAGCTTGCTCAAGATTCGCATCGCTCTGGAACTCGTTGCGATCCGATTCCGACCCCACCATACGGGCAAGCCCGTTGGGATCGATGATGAGCACGACGGCGCCGTCGCCCAGGATGGTGTTCCCTGAGAAGAGCTGGATATGCCTCAATTTCGAGGACATCGGCTTCACCACGATCTCCTCGGTGTGGAAAACGCCGTCAACGAGAATGCCGAACCGCTGATGTGCGACCTGCGTCACCACCACGAAGCCATGATTGGCATCCTCATTCCCCGACAGACCCATGACCTTTGACAGCGGCACGATCGGCAGCAGGCGGTCGCGCAGGCGCAGGATCGGTGTTCCGTTGATTCGCTCAATGGAATGCTCGGACGTGGGAGACACCCGGACGAGTTCCGATACCGCGACTTGTGGAATGGCGAAGCGCTGATCCTTGGACGATACGATGAGCGCTGCAACGATCGCAAGCGTCAGGGGAATCTTGATCGTGAACGTCGTTCCGCGTCCCTGCTCGGAGCGGATGTCGACTGTTCCACCGATCAGCTCAATGTTGGTCTTCACCACGTCCATGCCGACGCCGCGGCCCGAGACGGACGTAACCTTTGCGGCAGTCGAGAAGCCAGGATGGAAGATGAACTTCGCCACCTGGGCGTCGCTCATCCGCTCCAGCTCGGCATCGCTCGAAATTCCTCGCTCCGCTGCCTTCTTTCTGATGGCCGCGAAATTCAAGCCCTTTCCGTCATCGGCGATCTCAATCGTGATCGATCCGCCCTCGTGATAGGCATTGAGGCGGATCGTACCTTTCTCCGGCTTGCCGGCTGCCTTACGATCGGCCGGGCTCTCGATGCCATGATCCGCCGAGTTGCGGACCATATGGGTGAGCGGATCCTTGATGACCTCCAGAACCTGCCTGTCGAGCTCCGTGTCCGCGCCTTGCATCACGAGTTCGATCTTCTTCGAGAGCTCGTTCGAGAGGTCGCGTACGACGCGTGGCAGCTTCTGCCAGGCATTGCCGATCGGCTGCATGCGGGTTTTCATCACCCCGTCCTGCAACTCGGCCGTAACCTGGGACAGACGCTGCAACGGCACCTTATAGCCGTGATCCTCCGAGCTGCGGCGGGCGATCTCGAGAAGCTGATTCCGGGTGAGAACGAGCTCGGATACCATCGTCATGAGATGTTCGAGGGTATCCACGTTGACGCGAATCGTCTGAACCTTTCCGGCGATACCTTCGCCACCCTCGCCAGCCTCCGGCGATTCACCGTTCTTCTTGGACACACCAGGTGTTGCAGCGGGGGCCACTTGCTTCTCGCCGGATACCTTCTCGGCAGTTTTCTCAATGACGAGTGGAGCGGGTCCCGGCGCTTCGCGGAATGCGCGCTCTAACTCATCGAGCGAAACCTCACCCGGCTTCAGAGGTCGCTCAAGAACTTGGTATGTTAGGGTGCCAGCGGTCACGGCTTTGTCTGGGCCCGGAGCCTCTTGGAAGGCACGCTCCAACTCGTCGAGTGAAACCTCTCCCGGCTTCAGCTCTCTCTCAAGCACCTGGTAGACCGTCGTGCCTGAGGCTGGCGCAGGGGTCGCAGCCGGAGCTGCCTCCGGAGCAGGCGGCTCCTGCGAGGCCATCTGGTCCAGCATCTTGATGAGATCGCCGTCGGAGCCCTCGGGTTCGGCACCCTGACGCTCAAGTTCCCCTAGGATTTCCTTGATGCGGTCGAGAGTGCTGAGGATCAAGGAAACGGCCGGGGTCGTGACCGGCATTCCATCGCGGAACTTGCCCATAAGAGTTTCGGCCGCATGGGCCAGTGCCTCAAGCCGGGGCAAACCGAGAAATCCGCAGGTTCCCTTGATCGTGTGAACCAGGCGAAAGATGTTGCTGAGGATAGCCTCGTTGTTCGGATCCTGCTCGAAACGGACCATCTCCACGTCGACCGTTTCGAGGTGCTCGTTGGTCTCCGTAAGAAACTCAAGAAGAAGGTCGTCCATTGCCGTGTCTCAACTCTTACTATGTGAACTGAACGGCGCCGGTGGTCTGGCGCTTCAGATTGGGAGAATCGTTCGGCCTTCACGCCGGCAATAAAGCGCTGAACCTCATGTTCAGGCGTGGGAACTGAAGGGCAGTGTCAAATCAGGATTGAAGATCGGTGAAGCGCCTGTTGCGCATCAATCGCGTGCAGACGGTCGTCCGCGAAGTTCCGATCTTCATGACAGTGCCCCAGTACACCTCTTCACTACATCACTTCGTCAGCCATCAAAACTGAGCGGCTGGACCTGATCGTTTCTTCGCCTCTAATCAAACGAAGAGTTGATCCTTTGAGCTTTGCGCCTTTCAGATCGCAGCCATGACGTTGAGGAAGAATAAGTCGGCGTTTCCTGCAATAGAGTTAACGCACAAAGGGGTTGAATGCTGAATCGACCTGATTCCGCATAAAAACCGCACGTGAATATAGCTTCATTGTTGCATTCGGCGTGCGTTTACGGCTGCTGCCGATGACAATGTATCTGTCACCACAACCGGAACCGTCATCAGGGTCGGCTCAAAGGATACAATTCTGCACGTTCGCAGATCGCCCGCGCCTTAAGCATAGGCATTTCAAGCATGTGGCGGCCGCAGCTTGCTGCGGCGGCCACACTTTGCAGTGATGAAATTAGGAGGCGATGCCTACGTAGGAATAACCGATATACCGCTTAGCATCGATGGGATCGTAGCCGAGGCGTTGCCGCAGCTTCTTGCGCAGCTTGCTGATGTGCCCCTCGACCACGCTGTCTTCGACATCATCGCTATAGATGCCATAGACTGCATCGAAGATCTGCTTTTTGGTCAGCCGGTGGCCCTTTTTGCGAACCAGATACTCGAGAATGTGCCTCTCCCGGCGTGGGAGAGAGAGGGGAAGGCCGTCGATCTCCGGATCGCGACCGTCAAAGAACACCTTGAGCCTGTCGCTGTCGTCCTGAACCTTCTTTCCCGAGCTTGCATTCACACGCCGCCAGACGGCTTCGGCGCGTGCGAGAATTTCCCGGACATGGACAGGCTTACGGACAACATCATCAAATTTCGCAGTGAAGAGTTCCAGCGTTTCTTCAAGAGAGCGAACATCGCTCAAGGCGATGATCGGTGCCTTCGAGTAGCGCCGGATGCTTTCGGCTGAGTGAACCCGCTCTTCGAAGGTGCCCAGCACGAAACCCTGCACGGCTTCCAGATCGGCATCAGAGGCCGTCTCAAGCCAATCGCTGAACTCATCTGCGTATAAGCCAAGGGAGGATATGCCTTCACGCTTGAAGCTTGCAACATATCCGGACGTAACCATCTGCCGGTCATCGACGACGATATACATTTTTTCTGCCCCGCCTTAGTAATTAAGTGCGTTCTTTATATCTATGCTTACCGCCCGCTCTTATTTACTTTGTTCAACATCGGTGAGCGGCTGAGACAGAAACTATATTTTGGCATCCCACCGGACAATACGTAAAGAATGGGAGCTGTTACTCGCTTATGGTTAATGCTTCTTAACTAACGTTAATCAATGGTTTCCGAGGTGGAGCGGCCCATCTGATCGCGGCAGAACGGCCGAGCCGACCAGCGCAAGGGTTTGTCAAAACTGATGTTTTCCAAATGATTGAGGCTCGCCTCACGGGGATTATTCTGCAACAACAGCGTTATGATTTCCTATTACTACGTAGTTTCCGAAATGAGGGACTAAGTAGAACTGCTTACGCGACCTGCGAAGGCAGCAGCTTTCGAGGTTCGGATTGCATAGCTTGAGCCTCGGACTGCTGGCCGAAACACGGCTCTTTCGGACACGAGCGAATGGCTCGCCTCACTGGAGACCGGACCTTGCAGCTTCCGCCGCCAACAACCGGCCATGGGGCCTCTGTTAACCCTAAGATGTGGTGTCGCATTTCGGCTTCTTGACCGCATGGATGGCGGCAAGTACCTCATGTGATTGGCGATCGTTCAACTATTGCGAACAAGAACCTATCAGCACTATGGTAGGTCCTCTCATAAGGACCGGCATGACGCACTGCCATTTTACCGGGTGGCCCGGATCATAGGTTGCAACGGATCGAGCGACCGCTCGAGGCATGATGCCACTCCGTTGGGTCGGTTGCAGTCCGACATACTTGAAACCTCCTATGCTTCCCAACGGGCATTTTTTGGCATGTTAGAGCATTCTGGTCCCGGCGATCTGCATCAATGGAAGGAAGTCGAACGTCTCGCTGCGCTCCGGAACTTCGACATTCTGGATACGGCACCGGATATTCAGTTCGACAACATCGCGAAGCTGGCAGCTCAGATCTGCAATACGCCAATCGCCTGTATCTCCTTCCTCGACGAGCATCGGCAGTGGTTCAAAGCCAGGACTGGCGTGGAGCTCACGCAGACACCCCGGGAAAACTCGGTCTGCAATCACGCCATCATGCAACCGGGACTCTTCGTCGTCTCTGATCTGAGCCTCGACCCACGTTTCAAGGATAGAGTGCAGGTTGAAGGTGCGCCCAGCCTATCCTTCTACGCGGGAGTTCCGCTCAGAACGAAGGAAGGCCTGCCCCTCGGGATGCTCTGCGTTCTCGATTATGTCGCGCGCCCTGAGGGTCTCACCGAACAGCAGGGAGAAGCGCTTGCGACGCTTGCCGAGGCTGTCATGTGTCAGCTTGAGCTGAAGCTGGCCAGCAAGGCCGCAGCGGAAAGCGAGGAGTTCACGCGCCGCCTTCTGGCAAGCTCGGACGATTGCATTAAAGTTTTCGACCTGAAGGGACGCCTCCGCTTCATGAGTGAAGGTGGCATGCGTGCCATGGAAGTTGAGGATTTCCATACGATCGAGGGCCGCCACTGGACCACTCTTTGGAGCAGCATCGCAAGCGAGGAATCCACCGCAGCTGTTGAAGCTGTCAAAGCAGGTGGGATCGGGCGCTTTCAGGGATCATGCGCAACCATGACAGGGGTCCAGAAATGGTGGGATGTGGTCGTTACTCCCATCATGGGACACGACCGTACTCCACAAGGCTTTCTTTGCATCTCACGGGACATCACGGAGTTTCGAGCAACCGAAGAGCGCCTTCGAAGCAGTGAGAAGCGCCTTCGCACCCTCGTGGATGCCATGCCGGCGTCCATGAACTCTCCTCAGGTCGTCTGGTTCAGCGACCCGCAGGGAGATTTCACCTATTGTAACGATGTTTGGTACGAGTACACCGGCCTCAGCGCCGGGGACGGACCTAACGGAAATTGGAGCACGGTCGTCGATCCGATCCATCGGGAGCGGATGCTCGACAGCTGGAGTGATGCCCTCCGCAAAGGGACGTCCTTCGAGATCGAGATGCCCTTGCGTCGCGCTCCGGATGGCATGTACCGCTGGTTCATCGTGCGTGGCCAGCCCTTGAGGAACGAGCAGGGCAAAACCGAGCAATGGTTCGGGATAGCCATGGACATTCACGAACGCAAGCAGTCGGAGCAGGCCCTGAAGAATAGCGAGGAGCGCCTGCAACTCGCCCTGAAGGCCGCCCACATGATCGCGTGGGAGTTCAATCCGCAATCCGGAACGACCACCCGCTCCGATAACTCCCTCGCGCTGCTTGGAATTACACCGGGCGTCGACCGGACCTTCATGACGGGCATTCACCCCGATGATCATGAGAGGGTCGATGGTTTCTTGCAGGAGATCCGTTCAAACGGCGCCAGCTCCATCGAGTGCCGCTATGTGTTGCCGAGCGGAGAGACACGATGGCTGCGTGTGCGTGGCGAGCAGGCCGGCCCGGATCGCATTGTGGGTGTCACTTTCGACATCAGCGAGCAGAAGGAAGCGGAAGCGGAGATCTGGCATTCGGCCAACCACGATGCACTAACCGGCCTTCCTAACCGCACCCTGTTCCAGCATCGCCTTGATGCTGCCCTTGATCATGCACGGCAGAACGGCACAAGTGTCAGCCTCCTCCTAATTGACTTGGACGATTTCAAGGACATCAACGATACCCTTGGTCATGATGCCGGGGATGCTCTGCTGCAGGAGACAGCTCGCCGCCTGTCAACGATGGTCCGTGGCTGCGATACCGTGGCGCGGATCGGCGGCGACGAATTTGCCGTCCTCGTTGTTGATCCTCTGAAACTGGAGAACGCGACAAGGCTCGGGGCACTGATCGCCGAGGCACTCCGGCAACCCTTCATCTATCAGAAGCGGACTTTGATCAGCCGCGTGAGTATCGGCATTGCCGCCTATCCTGATCATGACGGGAATCCGGCGGAGCTCATCAAGGATGCCGACATTGCGATGTACCAGGCCAAGTCCCAGGGACGGAACCGGGTCATCACGTACTCGCCCGAGATGCGAAACGTCATCGAGCAGCGCGTCTCCCTCGGACGGGGCATGCGCGAAGCCATCTCCAACGATGAGATCGTTCCCTTCTATCAGCCGAAGATCTGTCTCACGACAGGAGAGATCGTCGGTCTTGAGGCGCTGGCACGGTGGCAGCATCCGAAGGATGGCATCCTGACGCCGGGATATTTCGGCGCGGTCTTCGAAGATCATGACATCGCGGCATCCATCGGCAAGAAGCTGATCACAAAGGTGGCGGCGGATGTCCGCGGCTGGCTCGACCAGGATCTCCTGGTTGGCCGTGTCGCTCTGAACCTATCGCCGGCCGAGTTCAGCCAGACGGGGATCGTCGACAACCTGCTGCGCTCACTCGACCGGCTGAGGGTGCCAGCCTCCTTCTTTGAGGTAGAGGTTACCGAAACCGTTCTTCTCGGCAGAAATTCAGACAACGTTTCCTCGGCACTCGCTCAGTTCCGGCAACATGGAATTCAGATCGCATTAGACGATTTCGGTACCGGATATGCCTCACTGACTCACCTGAAGCAGTTTCCGGTGGATCATATCAAAATCGACAGGAGCTTCGTGCGGGATCTCGAACAGGACTCCGATGATGAAGCAATCATCGCGGCGGTTATCAGCCTCGGTAAGAGCCTGCAGCTTCAGGTCACGGCCGAGGGGGTCGAGACTCACGGGCAGGCTCGGCGATTGCGCGAGCTGGGCTGCGATCATGCTCAGGGATTCCTGTATGCGAAGCCGATGGCTGCCTCGCAGATCCCGGAACTCGTGCGCCGGTGGAATTCCATGTTGGTAAGGCCCCGCTCAGACAAGACGGCAAAACCGCTCGGCAAATAGGAATGGTACACAGACCGTGGCGCGACAGAGGAGTGATTACGACCTTTTCAAATCGCTCTGCGTGCCTTGTCCATCCTGCTGCCGGCCCCATCTGCCTATCGGCGCCTTCATGCCAAGATCGGCAGCGCGGGAAAGGGAGCCAGAAGAATGAGCGTCGTCATCTCCAGTTCACAGCTGCGAGCGCAGGTATCTGCCGAAGGCGCTGAACTCATTCGGCTTCAGGATGAGCAGGGACGTGACTGGTTGTGGGACGGAGATCCTGCCTTCTGGACCGGGCGCTCTCCCCTGCTCTTTCCGATTGTTGGGCGCGTGAGGGATGATCGCATTCGTGTCAATGGCTCGGAATATGAACTGCCGAGGCATGGCTTTGCCCGGACATCCCGCTTTGAGATAAAGGAAATCAATCCATCCCAATGCCGCTTCCAGCTCCGTTCCAATGAAGCCACGCTTTCGCGCTATCCCTTTCCTTTCCAGCTCGATGTGATCTATGCGGTTGAGAACGCCACTTTGAGCGTCGCCGCGGGCGTGACAAACACCGGCCCCTCCGGCATGCCTGTTTCGTTCGGCTTCCACCCGGCTTTTAGGTGGCCGCTGCCTTATGGTGCCCCGCGCGATGCTCATGAGATCTGGTTCGAGCAGGAGGAGGCGGCACCGATCCGTCGACCTCTCGAAGGCCTGATCAAGCGAGAGCCTGAACCGTCCCCCGTGCAGGGCCGCACTCTTGCATTGCGTGACGATCTCTTCGGGGCGGATGCTCTGGTGTTCGATCAGCTCAAGAGCCGCTCCGTCGAGTACGGCGCACGTGGTGGCGCTTCGCTTCGCGTCGACTTTCCTGACATGCCGCACTTAGGAATCTGGACTAAGCCGGGAGCAGGTTTCATCTGCCTCGAGCCCTGGCAGGGTCACGCAGATCCGCAGGATTTCGCGGGCGACTTCTCAGACAAGCCAGGAACTGTTTCTCTCCAGCCTGGAGAAACCCGCCACTTTGCAATCACCGTGACCGTCAAGCCTCCGGTGCTGCAATCCGTATGATGGCAGTTCAGGATCAATGGCTCGTCACGAGGTCGCGGATCTGCTGGACGACATCGTCGCTGCAATAAGGCTTCGGTACGAACCGTCCATCATCGGGCAGTGTCTCGGGGCTCGGGCGATGATAAGCCGATGAAATCAGGAGCGAAATGTGCGGCCAACGCTGCTGGACGTTCTCGGCTAGGTCCAGCCCGTTCATGGAACCCGGCATGTCGATGTCCGTGAAGAGAACCTGCACGTCGTCGGAGCACGATTCAAGAACCGCCAGCGCCACATCGGCATTGGCAGCCTCAAGAACGTGAAAGCCGGCATCCTGCAGATCGTCGGCCGCTGCCATGCGGACAAGCGGTTCATCCTCGACCAGCAGAACGACAGGAGAGCTGTGTGAATAGCTGTTCATCATGATGCGTGGAACGAAACTAACCTATGTTAGTTCCTACTGCTCAGGTGGTTATCGAGCGGGGGATCGCGCCATGACGTCGCACAAGTTCAAGGTCGGGGACCGGGTGCATTTGGTCAAGCTGGCAAGTACCAATACGGTCGAGGCTTTTCTGAACATGGTGACAACCACCGAAGTGACGCGCCCTGACGACGTATGGGAGGTCACCCGCGTCCTTCCAGCGGATCAGGCAGGCTTTCAATACCACGTGCGAGGAACCCATGATGGCCCCGCGCGTCTCGTCCGTGAAGAGCAGTTACGGCCTGTCTGATCGAGACGTCCACAGAGGGTCACCGCAGGCAATCTTGACGAAGCGCCATGCAGGATGACTTAGCCGGCTTTGCGGAGGAGAACTTCCGTCTCATGCTCGACCTGTCCGGTGGCTGAATGCCGGCGGCGGAAATCGTGAAGCTCCTGCCTCACCGTCTCCAGAACCGGGTCGAAGGCTGGCCCATGCTCTTTGGCAATGTCGACGAGGACGTCGATTGCCCGGAGCAGCCGCTCCTCGGTAACAGGCTCCCACTTACGTCCTGACCACTCGTCCATCTCAAATCCTCCTCGTGGATTGAGACAAACACTGGCCCAACATCCTTGCGGCCTAGTTAAAAGCGATGGTTAACGTTTTATGCCACTGGCCGGCCCCTGTTGCTTCTTCGGACCCAAGTTTCAGGCTCACATAACAAACCATTCATGAAACTTTTTACAGCCGCGTTTGTTGGTTTGCAGTCAAGTTCTGCCCGATTGCCATGCAACGACGAGCCCAATCAGCCAGTTGACGATGCTCATTGGCGGAAAGGAACGGAAATGGCTTGGCGTGGAGAGACTGCGCTCCATGTACTCAACGGCCAAATGGGCGAACACACGTTCTTTGATGACTTTCAAAAAGGGAGCACGGGCTCTTGGTGCAATCTGAACTCAAATCGCAGACCTTGCCCCAGCGTGCCCGCAATCTCCGCACTCATGAGCGTTCCGAGCGCCAGTATGAAAGGGATGAGGCGCATTGGACAACCCTTGAGATCGAAACGCCCAAGCAGGAGGGATCTCGTCCTCTCGTGGTGGATCTCGACGGCACCCTGATTGCCTCCGACCTGCTGATTGAGACCGCCTTCTCGGAGCTAGGCCGCCGTCCGCAATCCATTGTCGACATGCTGATGGCGCTCTCCCGTGGCAAGGCCGCCCTGAAGCACCGCCTGTCCGAACCCGTCGATTTCGATCCGGGAACGTTGCCCTACGACCCAGAGGTCCTGAGCCTCATCCGGAAGGCCAGAGCTGAAGGACGCCCGGTTTACCTCGCTTCCGCCAGCCATCAGCGTTTGGTGGAGAGCATCGCCGATCACCTCGGCCTTTTTACCGGATGGTTCGCGTCCAACGAGACCACCAATCTGGCCGGCCATAGGAAAGCTCAGCAGCTCGTCGAGGCCTTTGGGGAGCGCGGTTTCGACTATGTCGGCAATGATGCCGCCGATCTCCCTGTCTGGGAGAAGGCTGACAGGTCGATTGCCATCCGCACCCCTGCCGGGGTGCGAAAAAGGCTTGCCCGCCAATGCCCCGATGCAGAGCACCTGACCCATACGCACCCGACGTGGCGGACCTGGGCCAAGATGCTGCGCATGCATCAATATGCCAAGAACACGCTCATCTTCCTACCGCTCCTGGCGGCTCATCTCTTCACGCTTGAAGCCGTCACCCAGGCCCTGCTGGCGTTCGTCGCCTTCTCGCTCTGCGCCTCGAGCATCTACATCCTCAACGATCTTGTGGATCTGCAGGATGATCGGGGGCATCGCAGCAAATGCAGGCGTCCCCTGCCGAGCGGCGCCATTCCCCTGATGCACGGCGCGATCGCCATCCCGGTTCTCTTCCTCGCAGCCTTGGCTGTCGGGTCAGCGGTGTCGCTGCCGTTTCTAGGAGTGCTGCTCGGCTACTTTGCCCTCACCACCGCCTATTCCTTCGTGCTCAAGCGCATGATGGTGGTCGACGTAATCACCCTGGCAGGCCTTTACTCGGTTAGGGTGATCGGCGGCGCCGTTGCGGCCTCTGTCGCTGTGTCGGAATGGCTGATTGCCTTCAGCATGATGATCTTCATGTCTCTGGCCCTGATCAAGCGCTACGTGGAACTGGCGGCCCGGCGGGACGCCAACCTCCCGGATCCGACAAGCCGTGACTACAAGAACAGCGATCTGGACATCGTGGCGGCCCTGGCTGCGGCGGCCGGTTTCAACGCGGTCACGATCCTGGCGCTCTATATCTCAAGCGACAGCGTGAACGAGCTCTATTCGCGCCCTCAGCTCCTCTGGCTCGTGGGCCCGCTTCTGATGTTCTGGATTGCCCGTGCCCTGATGCTCGCCGGGCGGCGGATCATGGATGACGATCCCGTGGTGTTTGCTATCAAGGACAGGGGCAGTCTTCTGACGGTGGCTGCCGCCTTCGCCCTGATCGTGGCTGCCGTCTAGTCCATGTCCCATCGGCAAGCGATCGAGGGCACAAGCCCTTTTCGAGCAATTCTTCGAAACCTCAAGGGAGATGGAGGACGATGATGTTCGTCCGCTATGTTCTGTTCGCCGTCATCGCGACGCTGGTCAATCTGGTCACCCAGGAGATCGTCATCCGGATCGCGCCGGTTGCCCCCTTGGCTCTATCGATCCTGATGGGAACGGCCGCCGGCTTCATCCTCAAATACGTGCTCGACAAGAAGTGGGTGTTCGACGATGACTATGGCGGTCATCGGCAGGAGTTCCAGAAGATCACCCTCTATGGTGCCTTCAGCGTCCTGACCACCCTGGTCTTCTGGGGTTTCGAGGTCGCCTTCTGGATGATCTGGAAGACGGATCTGGCAAAATATACCGGCGCGGTGATTGGACTTGCCATCGGCTATGCCGCCAAGTTCATTCTGGATCGAACCTTCGTGTTCAAGGAGCGACAGGCATGACGGAACTCGCCGGTTGGGGACGCTACCCCCGCCATCCGTCAGAGACACTCAGCCCCGCGTCCCCCAAAGCCCTCCCCTCCCTGATGGCCTCCCGGACCGGGCTGGTGGCCCGCGGCAATGGTCGCGCCTATGGCGATGCCGCCATCGGAGAGCGGGTCACCCTCATGACCCAGGGGCTTGATCGCATCCGGGCCTTCGATCAGGCGACAGGCCGCATCCAGGTGGAAGCAGGCGTCCTCCTCTCCGACCTGCTCGATGTTGTTGTCCCCAGAGGCTTCTTTCCTCCCGTCGTGCCGGGCACCAAGTTCGTCACCATCGGGGGCATGATCGCCTCGGATGTTCACGGCAAGAACCACCATCGGGACGGCGGGTTCGGCGACCACGTGGAAAGCCTGACCCTGGCCCTGCCGGATGGAGGCGTCGTCACCTGCTCCCGTGATGAAAATCCCGAGCTCCTGTCGGCTACAATCGGCGGGATGGGGCTCACGGGCACCATCCTCGATGCCACCTTCCGCCTCCGGCCCACCGAGACCGGGTGGATGCGCCAGACAACCACCGTTGCTCGCAATCTCGACGGCGCCATCCGAGCCCTGCAGGAGACGAGCCGCGCCACCTATTCGGTAGCCTGGATCGACTGCCTGGCCAGTGGCGCTTCGCTGGGCCGTTCGCTGGTCTTTGCGGCGGAGCATGCCACTCGGCGCGACATCGATGCCCTACGGCCTGGAGCCGAGCCCTATCCCCCTTCCAAGCTCGGTAGCCTGGGCGTTCCGCTCGAGCTGCCCTCCTTCACCCTCAACCGCTTGTCGGTGTCCGCCTTCAACGAACTGTACTTCCGGGCAGGAGCGGTGAAATCCGGCTATCCTTTCCTGGTTCATTGGAACCCCTATTTCTTTCCCCTCGATGGGATCAGCAGTTGGAACCGGATATATGGGCGGCGCGGCTTCCTGCAGTATCAATGCGTCATCCCCACGGCGCAGGCGCAAGCGGTTCTGGGCAGCATGCTTGAGCGCGTCTCCAAGCACGACAACGCGTCTTTCCTAGCCGTGCTCAAGCAGCTGGGCGCAAGCCATGGCGATCTCTCGTTCCCGCTCGAAGGCTTCACTCTGACCCTCGACCTACCTGTGAGCGACGATGTTTTCCCCCTGCTCAATGAGCTTGACCGCTTGGTGGTCGAAGCCGGGGGGCGGCTCTATCTAGCCAAGGACGCACGGCAATCGCCTGCAACCTTCGAGGCCGGTTATCCTGGATTGTCCCGCTTTCGCGACCTGCGGCGGGCCATCGGGGCGACCGACCGGATTTCTTCGCGTCTGTCGGTACGGCTGGGCATCTGATGCAACCTTCGAAAACCCTTCTCCTGGTCGGCGGCACCTCCGATATCGGGCGCGCCACGGCACTTCACTACGCTCAAGCCGGATGGTACGTGCAGCTCGCCGCCCGGAACGAGGAGGAAGCCCGTCGCAACGCCGACGATATCCGTGCCCGTACCGGCACTGAGGTGACCGTGCACAGGCTCGACATTCTCGACACCGGCAGTTTCGACAGCTTTACCAACAGCCTGCCGACACTGCCGGATACGGTGGTGTGCGTCGTCGGCGAACTGGGTGATCAGGCGAAGGGCCAGACCGATATGGTCCACGCATCCCTCCTGCTGCGAACCAACTTCGAGGGCCCGGCGCTCCTGCTCGGATTGTTTGCGGAGCGTTTCCTGGCACGTGGATCCGGCACCCTCGTGGGCGTAAGTTCCGTGGCGGGCGATCGCGGTCGTGGATCCAACTATCTGTACGGCGCCGCCAAGGCGGGCTTTACCGCGTTTCTGTCAGGCCTCCGCAACCGCTTGGCGCCCAAGGGCCTGCGGGTGGTGACGGTCAAGCCCGGTTTCGTGCGCACGCAGATGACGGCCGGCATGAAGCTGCCTCCTGTTCTGACCGCGGAGCCCGGCGAGGTCGGACGCGCCATCTTCGCGGCAGCCGAGAAGAGCGGCCGTGACGTAATTTACGTGCGCCCGATCTGGCGCCCCGTCATGATGGCGATCGGGAGCATTCCCGAGCGTTTCTTCAAGCGCTTGCGCCTCTAAAACCTGACGCACGGAGGACAGGAACCATGCGGCTCTGGACTGAGCGCCCCATGAAGGTGGGTCCGATTCTGCTCGTAGCCGCGGCCCTCCTTGCCCTGCTACTCGCCCTGCCCGGACAAACCGTCACGACGCGCTACCTGAACGATCTCTTCGTCATTCTGGATGGTGCCTACCGGGTTGCCGCAGGCCAGGTGCCGAACCAGGATTTTCACACGCCTCTGGGTCCTTTTGCTTATTATCTGACGGCTGCAGGTTACGCTCTATCGGGAACGCTCGGCGGAACCATGCCCACTGCCATGGCCCTGATCACTCTTCTGGTCGCCCTGCCAATGGCGCATGTTCTCAGCTCGCGGCTTCATCCTTTCATTGCCATCCCATACGGGCTCTTCCTGCTCCTGATCCTGGCGGTGCCCGTCAATCTCGGCGAGGGCATCACCTCCCTGTCTTTCGCCAAGTTCTACAACCGGATCGGCTGGGCTGCCTTGGGCGTGCTCCTCGTGATGTATCTCCGCCCGGTCCGCATCGATCGCCGGCAGACCATCCTGGATACGGCCTGCGCAACTGTTCTGACTCTGCTGATGCTCTACACGAAGCTCAGCTATGGGGTTGTGGCGCTCGCGTTTCCTCTGCTCGTGCTCTCCGACCGGCAGCAACGCCGCTGGTCTGCCGGTGCCATGGGAGCTACACTCCTCGCTGCGTTGAGCATCGAACTCATCTGGCAATCGTCACTGGCTCATCTGGCTGATCTGCGGCTGGCATTTGCTTTGGACGGCGGGCTGCGGGGCACCTGGGGGCAGATCGTGGATCACATCCTCGTGAACCTCACGGACTATATTCTGCTGTTCCTGTTCGCCGGGATAGCCCTGTACCGCACCCGCAGCGTTAGGGATCTGCTGTTCTATGCCTTTTGTGCCGTAGCAGGGTTTCTGATCATCAATCAGAACTTTCAGGCCTGGGGCATCATCATGCTTCATGGCGCGGCGGCTGTCGCTGCAGAGACGATTCTACGATCTGAGAGCCGCCGACCACAAGGGGTCGATCATGGGAGCTGGTCGACGGCCGCGGGCGCGAGGCTGCTCTTCCTTGCCGTCGTGCTGCCCACTATTATTTACTGCCTGGCGGCACTCGGCCTTCACACGGCTGCCGCGAGTGTCAGGGCAGGCATCGCTGTCCCGCTTCCCAATATGGAGCAAATCCGAGTCGCGAACCTCTGGACATGGAGCGACTACGATACAGCCACTGCCTATCACGAGGTTCTGCGTGACGGATTTAACGCATTATCGCAGCTTGAGCCGAAGCCGAGCCGGATCTTCGTGCTCGATCAGGGTAACGCATTCTCGATGGCGCTCAACGCTCCCCCGGCGCGAGGCGATACGCCCTGGCTGCAATGGGACCGCACCCTCGGCAACACGAGCTATATCCCGCCTGAGACGCTGCTGGCCGATGTGCAGCTCGTGATGGAGCGGAAACTCTCCGACAGCCCGGATGCTGCGAAAGGACCGCTGCCACAGCTTCAAGCTATCTACGGTCCCTACATCGCAGCCCATTTCGACGCCGCCGGCGAGACGCAGCATTGGAAGCTGCATCGGCGCCGCGCTCCCTCGATCCCTGAGGCTGCCTTGCACCTGGACGGCCGTTCATGACGGCGCACTCCGAACGGCCGATACCCTGGACATCCGGCACGCTCCTCTGTGCGGCGGCCGCTTTTGGGCTGCTCCTCGCGCTGCCGGGCCAGACGGTCACAACCGCCTATCTCAACGACCTGTTCATCTTTCTCGACGGTGTACATCGGATTGCGTCCGGGCAGGTTCCCAACCGCGACTTCCACAGCGCCCTGGGCCCACTCTCCTTCTATGTGCCGGCTCTCGGATACTGGATCTCCGGCAGCATGGGCGGCGCGATGCCGGCAGCCATGGCGGCCATGACCGTCGCGCTTGCCCTGCCGATGATCCACATCCTCGGTTCCCGGCTCCAGCCGGTGGTGGCAATTCCCTATGGGGTGTTCCTGCTCCTGATCGTGGCCGTTCCCATGAATCTCGGCGAGAGCATCGCATCCCTCTCGTTTGCAATGTTCTACAACCGGATCGGATGGGCCGCTCTCAGCCTCCTTCTCGTGATGTATCTTGAGCCCAGGCAGATCCGCGGCCGTCAAAATCTGCTCGACGCACTCTGCGCTGCGGTTCTCACCTTGAGCATGCTCTACACCAAAGCCACCTATGGTCTCGTGGCGCTCGCCTTTATCGCCTTCATGCTGTTCGACATCCGCCAGCGTCGTTGGGTGCTGTGGTCTTTAGGCCTGATCTTCCTCTCAGCGCTCCTCATCGAGGCCGTCTGGCAATCCTCGCTCATTCATCTTCAGGATCTCGCGCTTGCTGGCCGGGTGAGTGGAGGCCGCGGCATCGTTGATCTGTCGCTGGCTTTCATTCGCCATCTGGCTGACTATGTGATCCTGGGGATTTTCGCCGGCCTGGTGCTTTGGCGCTCCCGCAGCCTTCGCGATCTGTTGTTCTTCGGAATTTGCGCGGGTCCCGGCCTGATCATTCAGAGCCAGAACTCTCAGCCCTGGGGCATCATGACAGTGTTTTCCGGCGCGGCCGTCGCGACGGAGTTGCTGCTGCGCTCCCGCCGTCTCGACAATCGGGAAGAGAGGGGGATCTTAGCCCGAGGGGCTCCGCTTTTGCTGCTGGCCTTTCTCCTGCCGACAGCCCTTCACTGCTTCATGGCGCTCGGCGTTCATACCGTCGCAGCCCTGGCACGAGTGGGAGAGCCTTTCGGATTACCTCGTTTCGGTGAACTCAGGCTGACCAGTCTTTGGATGCCGGGCGACCGCGGTTTCATGGACGACTATCTCGTGAGCGTCCGCGAAGGCGCGCGGCTCCTGAACGAACTTCCCGTAAAGCCCGAAAACGTCTCGGTCCTGGATTTCGCCAATCCTTTTTCGGCGGGCATGAGCCTGCCGCCCTCTCGTGGCGACTACGCCTGGCTCCACTGGGGGCGCAACGTCAACGACGTCCACCACCTGCCTCCGGAGCAGTTGCTCGGAGAAGTCGATGTGCTGATGGTGCCTAAGGCTGGCATCAACGGCATCCCGCTTCGCAATCTCTACGGCGCTTACATCCGAGAGGCATTTGATCCCATTCGCCGTACCGATCTATGGACTGTGTACAAGCGCCGTGAAGCGAGCATGCTCAGCAGCGTCGGACAACCGCTGGAACATGCGCAGCCATCCCGTGTTGGCGCTGGGGATGGAATGTGACCATGAACGTATCGAAGGTACGCCCGGCATCCGTGGCGGCGCTCATTATTGCTGTGGCGGCAATCTGCGCCCTGCTGCTTGCCGTGCCGGGCCAAACGGTCACAACACGCTACCTGAACGATTTGTTCATCTTCCTCGATGGCGTGCATCGCGTGAGCGAAGGGCAGGTCCCAAATCGGGACTTCCATACGGCCCTCGGCCCGCTCGTCTATTACGTGCCGGCCCTGGGTTACTGGATCTCCGGCCACCTGGGCGGAGCCATGCCTACCGGCATGGCTCTTCTGGTTCTCATGATGGCACTCGCCGCGGCCCATATCGTCAGCTCGCGCCTGAGGCCTGCGATTGCCCTGCCCTTTTCCATCTTTCTGATCCTGGTCGCAGCCGTTCCCATCAACTTGGGCGAGAGCATTGCCGGCCTCTCCTTCGGCATGTTCTACAACCGAGTCGGCTGGGCGGCTCTCGGCTTTCTTTTGATCCTGTACCTCCGGCCGCTCCACCACCGCCCCTTTCAAAGCGTACTCGATGCCGTCTGTGCGGCCTCGCTGACGCTCCTCATGCTGTACATGAAGCTCAGCTACGGATTGGTGGCGCTCGGCTTTCTCACCCTGATGCTGCTCGACTCGCAGCAGCGGCGATGGGCATTGGCTGCATTCGGCATGGTTCTGGCAGGCGGTCTGCTGATTGAATCGTTCTGGGATGCAACCGAAGCCCACATCGACGATCTGCTTCTGGCGGGTGGAGTGAGCGGCAGCTTCAAGTCATTGGATGAACTCGTCTCGGTGTTTCTCAGAAATCTCTCCGAATATACTGTGTTTGCCCTCTTCGCCGCTCTCGCGCTCTGGCGCACGCGGAGTGTCCGGGACTTTCTCTTCTACGGATTCTGCGCTGGCTCCGGCTACATGCTGATCATGCAGAATTTTCAGGTCTGGGGCATCGTCACCCTTCCTGCCGGCGCGGCCGTCGCGGCGGAACTGCTGGCTCGATCTCTGCCGCAACCGGATACCAGGACGGCTTCATCCCTCGCCGCAGGCACGCAACTTCTGCTGCTTGCCTTCATCCTGCCCAGCAGCGTCCATCATGCCGCAACCCTTGGCCTTCATGCCGCTCTGGCCTCCACGAGCCAGGGTCAAGCGGTGCCCTTGCCAAGACTCGATCGCGTGAGGCTCGTGCAGTTGTGGACGGAAGACAACTACCCGGTCTTCTCCCGTTATCTTGAAAGCCTCGGTGACGGGGCTCGGGCCCTTTCTCCGCTTGGCACTGAGGCTGACCGAGTCCACGTTCTCGATTTCGTAGGCCCCTTCTCGGCAGGTCTCGGCCTTGCGCCACCGCGGGGCGACAGCACGTGGCATCATTGGGGACGCACGATCAACGAGCACCACCATCTCCCTCCTGAAACACTCTTTCAGGACGTCCGCGTCGTGATGGAGCCGAAATGGCCGATAGAATTCGCGACTGCCGAAGGCTTGCGCCAGATCTATGCAGACTACCTGTCCAACCATTACGACCTTGAGAAGGAAACGAAGGACTGGAAGGTCTATGTCCTGCGCGAGCCTGCGGAAACTGTCAGCCGGTCGCCCGAGGACGAGCAAGAAGAGCAGGAGATCCCGCCTTCGACCGGCGGCTGACAGCTCGCCTCAAGAGGCGCTTGGCCTGTAATGGCCCTGGGGCAGCGGCATCGCGGCCGATGCCCGCTGCTCATTCTGTCGGATGCGGCGCCACTCATCGGCTATGAGGATCGCAAGACACAGCACCAGCGCCCAGCCATACACGGACCCCATTGTCAGCTGGACCCAAGCCGGCTTGCCCAACTGATCGATGATGAAGGGCACCGGAACGATGAGCAGGAGGGCAACGAGACGCATGGCCGGCCGGTGCCAGTGCCTCACGATCACGGGAAGCAGGAACAGCGTGTAGTGAATCCAGCCGAGCGGCGAGGCCAAGACTGATGCGAGCAGCGCCAAGGCGCTGACCGTGAGAACATCGGGTCGCCGCCACCAAGCCCAGGCTGCCAGCCCTGCCAGGAGAAGGAAGCCGAGCACGAGACCGAGGGCCGGGACGCCAGCCCGCGCAGCGAGACCGGCAAAGGACCCGTTCGTAAGGAAGAGAGCCCGGCTTCCGTCTGCAGCAACCAGTTCGAACCACTGGCGGTAGACCTCGGGCCCATAGATCACCAGCGGGATCAGGCTGATAACGCCTGCCGTGCCGAAGGCAACGATCGCCGACCGATGATGTCCCGACAGCAGAAGAAGCACGGGCCAAACCAGAAAATTCGGTTTCATGGCCACAACAACTCCGATGAGGAGCCCCGCCCAGAGCCCTGCACCGCGCTCGAGCAGCAGCCATGCAGCGACGCCAGCGAGAACCAGCGGCAGATAGATCTGCCCGAGAAAGAGCGTGTCCCAGAATCCTGCAAGCGCGAAAGCCCACACGGCAATGATCAATGCTTCCACACGATTGCTGACCCGGCTGACGAGAAGAAGAACCGCCCCTGCATAGACAATCACGGAAATCCAGCGCCAGACCTGGTACGTCACATAGGGATCGGCCACATCGAAGGCTTGGAACAGGAGCGCCGAGATCGGCGGGTTGAGATTGGGATTCCAGGATTCGAAACCTGGCAGTTCCACACGAAGGGTCAGCGGGTAGATCCCATAGGGATTCAACCCCTCACTCGCTGCTCGCCCCGAAGCCACGAAGGATCCGAAGTCCCACAGTCCGGGTTCGTGGACAATGCGGGGCAGCTCGGCGTTGATCGCAAGAAGAGCCGCCAGGAGAGTGAGAAGGCCCGTCACCCAGCGTGTCGCTGCTGTCATTGCTGTTCCTTACGGTCGAGGCTGAAAGAGATTTTCTGGTTGTAGTGCAGCCCATGCGGAAACCTATCCCTGCAAGGTTTCCGCTCGGGGTTCCGCGTCACCCGACCTCGGTGACTGGGCAACCGATTGGAACCGCTGCCTTATTTACAAGGTTTACGGTTGAGCCCAAGCCGTTCCGGCTGGCAATCGATAAGTGAGGCTGTGTCTGACTATGGCGGATAATCCGGCTGTCCAGCAACCTGCAACGCGGCAATCGTCCTCGGCCGCCACAACCATGTGGGCTGTGGTTATCGGCTGGGCTCTTGTAAGGCTTGTCGCCTCCGGGGAGCGCCGTCCCGCCCCGGCGTCAGCCGGACGCCCGGTGCGGCACCCTCAGCAACAGGGCGCAAGCCAAAGTCGGGACCGCGACACGGGCTTCTCTCAAAAGCAGCATGCCCCACCTCATGCGGCCAATGAGCAGGGCCGCGGGCGCAGTGCGGACACGCCGACCGAGATCCCTTCTCAAGGCTGGAAGGACATCCTCTGGCGCACCTATGAGGAATTCGGCAAGGACCGGGTGATGTCCGTTGCCGCCGGCGTAACCTATTATGCGCTGCTTGCCATTTTCCCAGCCATCGCCGCCCTCGTCTCGCTCTACGGCCTCTTTGCCGATCCCGTGTCACTCCAGGATCACCTCAACACCCTGTCGGGCGTCCTTCCCGGCGGCGCCCTCGACATCGTTCGCGAGCAGGTCACGCGGATCGCTTCGCAAGGTGGAGGGACCTTAGGCTTCAGCTTCGTTATCGGTCTCGTCATCTCGCTCTGGAGTGCGAATGCCGGCATGAAGGCTGTCTTCGACGCCCTCAATATCGTCTATGACGAAGAGGAGAAGAGAAGCTTCATCAAGTTGAATCTGATGTCCCTCTCATTCACCTTGGGAGCCATCATCTTCATTATTCTCGCTATCACCGGAATCGTCGTCCTTCCGATTCTTCTGGATTTCCTCGGCTTGGGCAGCAGCCTCGAATGGCTGTTGTCGCTGGCCCGCTGGCCAGTCCTATTGCTGGTCGTCGTGCTCGGATTGTCGCTGGTCTATCGCTACGGCCCTAGCCGGGACAAGGCAGAATGGAAATGGGTCACGCCGGGCGGCCTTATGGCTGCCGTGCTCTGGCTTGCCGTATCGATGCTGTTCTCCTGGTACGTGGCCAATTTCGGCAGCTACAACGAGACCTATGGTTCGTTGGGCGCGGTGATCGGCTTCATGACCTGGATCTGGATCTCGAGCGTTGTTGTCCTGTTGGGTGCCGAGATCAATGCTGAAATGGAACACCAGACGGCCAAGGACACGACGGAAGGCAGCCATCAGCCTATGGGCACCCGCGGCGCGCAGATGGCGGATACGATCGGGGTCGCAAAGAGCTGATCCCCGTGAGCTAGGCGTGAAGGGCGCTCCTCCGGGAGCGCCCTCTTTCTTTGTCCGCTGATTAAATCCGAGGGGCACCCAGTCCTTTGACTGCCTCAAATGCTCAGCGCCTCCTAATGATCTCTGGCATGCATGGATTACACAGACGTCTTCTCGCAAAGAGCCGGAGGGATCTTGTGCAATAAAGAAATGCGCTGACAGAGGTCAGCGCACCCGCAGAAATGATCGAAGAGAGAACAAGGGAAAGCGGCAGGACAGGCCCTAGCCCATCGTGACAGCACTCGCCAAGGCTGGCACTGTGCGATTGGACTTGCCGTCATGGCTTCTCTCATCGGAGAACCAGGCAATCGTTGCTTTCAGGCCAACGTCAAGGGAAGTCCGTGGAGACCAGCCGAGGAGTTGCTTGGCGCGTGTGATGTCGGGGCGGCGGCGGCGCGGATCGTCGACCGGCAATGGCCGGGTGACGAGGCGAGAGGACGAACCTGTCATCGCCAGAACCTTGTCGGCGAGATCGCCGACGGTCAGTTCAACCGGATTGCCGAGATTGACTGCACCAGGGAACGGTCCCTGATAGGCCATGAGGCGGAGAAATCCATCGACCAGATCCGACACGTAGCAGAACGAACGCGTCTGACTTCCGTCCCCGTAGATCGTGATGTCCTCGCCGGCCAGGGCTTGGCAGATCACGTTCGAGACGACGCGCCCGTCATCGGCGCGCATGCGCGGTCCATAGGTGTTAAAGATCCGTGCAACCCGGACGTCGGCACGGCCGGAGCGATCAAAATCGAAGGTCAGGGTTTCGGCGGCACGCTTGCCTTCGTCATAGCAAGCCCGAGGGCCAGTGGGGTTCACATTGCCCCAGTAACTTTCGGTCTGCGGATGAACTTCAGGGTCGCCGTAGATCTCGCTCGTGGACGCGAGAAAGAAGCGCGCTCCGATACCCTCGGCGAATGTCAGGAGATTATGCGTTCCGACGACGCTCGTCAGCATCGTGTGCTCGGGATCGGCTTGATAGTGGGGCGGCGAGGCCGCGCAAGCGAGATTGTAGACCTCGTCGAACTTGACGCGCTTGGAACGGAGGCGAGCCGGCAACGGTTTGATGATATCGCTGTCGACGAGGTCGAAACGGGGCTCCCGCTCCAGATGGCGGAGATTCTGCTTCCGCCCTGTTTGGAAATTGTCGAGAGCAGTGACGTGAGCGCCTTCGCTGAGAAGAGCATCGCAGAGGTGGGATCCCAGGAATCCAGCACCGCCCGCAACAAGGACGTGCTTGTTTTTGCCATTCTTCATGCGAACGCTCCTTCAGACCGATAACAGAGGTCCCGAGGTACAAACCTTTTCTGGTCCAACGTTGAAGCTTGGCATTGGTTCAATGCCGGCTTCAGAATCTATTCACAAGTCAGGCGCCGACCCCTACTGCCAGAGAAGAATCCCTGCGCGAGCGGTCCATTGCTTCCATAAGATCCCGCTCCATGGAGGCTGCCCGGTGCGCTGCCGTATGCTCGGCCAGGATCCGCCCCTGTGCCGAAGCGCCCAAGGCTTTTCGCCGAGTCTCGGCCCATGTGCCGAGCACCTCGAGGACGTCGTCTGGCTTTTCGGCTAGGATGATGTCCCGACCCGGCTCGAGCAGGGTCTCGATCCCATCCCAAATATCGGAAATGATCGGCGTTCCGCAGGCCGCTGCCTCGAAGAGACGAACGCTCGGGCTGTAGCCGGCGCGGATCATGTCGGCTCGCGTCACATTGAGCGTGTAGCGGCTCTGGGCGTAGAAGGCAGGGTGCTCGCCTGGAGGGACGTGATCGATGCGTTCCACGTTGGACGGCCAGTCGATGTCGGCGGGATATTGCGGGCCTGCCACGACGAAACGCAGATGCGGCGCACGCCGTGCCGGCTCGATCAGCAGCCGCTCGAGGGTCGGCTGTCGGTCGGGGCTATAGGTTCCAAGGTAGCTGAGGTCCCACCGCTTTTCGCGCTCAAGGGCGGGATAAGCCTTCGGATCGACGGAGCAATACAGCGCTCGCGCGGCCGGCGAGCCGTATTGCTCCATGAGGTGCTCAAGGGTGGGGCCGCCGGTAAAGGAGAAATAGACGTCATAATCTTGGATGAGAGCAGGCGTGAGATACTCGTGATCGCCCCGTTCCAGCTTCGCGAGCGTCACCGGCGTGTCGATGTCGTAGAACGCCACCACGCCGTTTGCCGTCTGCTGCACCCATTGCCCGACGGCGACGCCCTCGGGCACATAGGAACCGACGATGACCGCGTCCGCATCCGCGATCACATCGCGATATCGCCTGAGGTCCTCCAAGCTGGTGTAGAATTCAAGCTGGCAGAATTCGGGGTTCTGCAGGTCGCGATGGGAGGCATACCAGGGCACGTCCCGTTCGAGGAACAGGATGTCATGCCCCCGTGCCGCAAAGGCTTTCAGGAGCGCCCGGAAAGTCGTCGCATGACCGTTTCCCCATGACGAGGACAGGCTCAAGCCTAGAACGACGACGCGAAGCTTGCTCACGCCACGCTCCTTTCCCGCTTCAGGGATGCCTCCTCGCGCAGGATCGCGTCCACTTCCGCGCCGCGGCGGGTATAGGTGTGCTCGGCCATGATGCGCGCCCGGGCGGCGTCGCCGATGGCGCGGGCGCGCTCGGGCGTCAGGGACTCGACATGATCGGCCACATCCTCGCCGTCGCGGGCCACGAGCACCTCCTCGCCCTCCTTCAGGAAGAGTTCGAGTCCGACCCAGGCATCGGTGATCAGGCACGCGCCGGCACCGGCCGCCTCGAACACGCGGGTTGCGGGCGAATAGCCTGTGGTCGCCATCGAGTCCCGGGCAATGTTGAGAACCGCCAGTGGGCTCGTGTTGAAAGCATTGTGATCGCGGGTATAGACGTGGCCTATATGGCGCACGTTCGACGGCATGCCTTTGGTTTCCCAGCCATTGCCACCAATGAGGAAGTTGCGGTTCGGCAGGCGGGAGGCAGGTTCCAGAAAGAACTGCTCAACACGGGCCTCTCGGTCAGGCAGGCGATTGCCAAGGAAGGACAGATCAGCCGTGAACCGCTCGTCTGCCGGCACCGGATGGTGGGTCGACGGATCGCAGGCATTGTAGACCGGGATGCAGCGGCGGGCACCGAACCCCTCATAGGCCGCGATCACCGGCGGGCCACCGCCATAGGTGAGCACCAGATCAAGCGCCGGCATCGTGCGATGGAGCGGGTGATCCGGGCTTTCACGCAGTTCGGCGAGGGTTGCCGGGGCATCCACGTCCCAGAAGATGCGGATGGCATCGGGGCGGGATGCGGTCACGACACCTTCGAGAAGCTCGTTATCGAACACGCCGACGCCGGAAGCCTTCACCACCACGTCAGCTTTCGCAGCCTCCGCCACCACGGAGCGCATGGCCTCTTCGGTCGCGGGATAGACCTTCACCTCGGCCCAATCCGGCGGCTCGATGTCACGATGCTTCTGGCGGTCGAAGGCATCCGGTTCGTAGAAGGTGATGCTGTGGCCACGGCGGGCGAGATCGCTCAGCAGGCCGCGATAATATGTGGCAGCACCGTTCCAATAAGAGGAGAGAAGACTGGAGCCATAAAAGGCGATTTTCATGGGGACATCTCCATCGGCGCTCCGGCGCCGTGAGTGGCGAGGATGGCAAGAAGCTGTTCGGCCCGGTGGGCGCAGGAATGGCGGCTGCGGATGGCATTGAGGCCATTCTCCACCAATGAGCGGCGCAGGTCGGCATCACTGCGCACGGCGTTGAGATGGCGCTCCATCTCAGCCTCGTTCTGTGCAACCAGATAATCCGTGCCTGGATTGAACAAGCCTTCCGAGTCGCTCCAGGGAGCAGAGATCAGCGGGATTCCGCAAGCCAGCGCCTCGAACACGCGGATTGTGGGAATGCCCGGCAGCATATCGACATAGAAGCGGCGCGGCACATGCACGGTTGCCAAGTGGCGGGCAAACACTTCAGGCGCTCGGGCGTTCGGGAGCCAGCCGCGATAAGTGACGCCGTAGCGGGCGAGGGTTGCGAGGGCATGCTCGGGATAGCGCACGCCATAGATGTCCAGCGGCAGGCCAACAGTCTGCGCCGGACGGAACAGGAAGCTCTCCAGTTCGGCGCTGCGCTCGTCGTCGCCCCAGTTGCCGATCCAGACAAGACCCTTCCGCTCCACTTCCTGAGCAGGAGGATGGAAATGTCTTATGTCCGCGGCCTCATGCCAGACATGAACGCGATCGCCCCAGCCCCAGCGGCGATACACTTCCGCAAGTGTCTCGCCAAAGGCGAGGACACCGTCGTAGCCGTCGAGATCGAACTGGCGGATGGCGTTGGGATCGCTCACAGCCCGATGGTGCGTGTCGTGGAAGAGGAGCGTGAAGCGGCCACCCTGCCTGCGTACCTTGCCGATGGCGGCAACGAGCCAGGGGTCGTTCCATTCATGGACGATCACCACATCGGCATCGGCGAGAGTCGCTTCAAGATCGAGATCGGGATCGAAGACGGTCGACGACAGTTCGGGATAGAGACTGTGATAAGCGTCGAGGCCAGCGCCGCCATGGTCCTTCAGCAGGTTCTCAAGACTCCAGGCACCCCTGGGTTCATAGGCCATCACCTCGTGTCCACGATGAACCAGATCGCGCAGCACGCCGCGCAGAAAATGCGCGTTGCCGTGGTTCCAGCAGGAGGCGAGAGAATGCGTGAAATAGACGAACTTCATGCGGCAGCGCCCTCAAGGGGGAATTTATCGGAGATCCCGGCGAGTGCGGATCGATAGGCGTTCAGAACGCCTTCGCTCATGGCTTCGACGGTATAAGCCTCGGCCCGCTTTTTGGCCGCACGCCCCAGAACGGCCCGTGCGTCAGAGTCTTGTGCCAAGCGCTCGACTGCATCGGCAGCCGCGCTCTCGTCTTGCGGATCGATGAAGAGCGCCGCGCCTTCCCAGAGCTCACGAAAAGTCGGGATGTCGGAGAGGATGAGGGCGCAGCCGGCTTGGGCTGCCTCCAGCACCGCAAGGCCGAACGGCTCATAGAGCGCTGTCGAGACGAAGATCGGCCGCTCGCCGAGATAGCGGGCAACACCCTCATCGCTCAAGCGTCCGAGGGGCGTGGCATGACGTGCTTCGACCTGAGCGCCGTGAGGCCCCTGCAGCGGGCCGGCCGCAAGAACCGGAATCGACAAACGCGCAGCCATGCGATCGATCGCAGCGAAATTCTTCCCCTCGTCCCAGAGACGTCCTGCCGTGAACACGAAAACCTCGGAACGAGCATTCGTCTTACCCGGCAAGGCGCGCCTGCCGTTTCTCACAACGACAGGAGGCTGCGGGAGCTCGTAGGCTTCAGCTGTTGCGTGAGCGAATGCCCGGGTGGGCGCAAGAAGCTTGCTTGCAGCGGCGTAGCCCCGCCGCACAAGCTCTGTGCGCCAGATGAAATCCTCCGGCAGCGGCCCGCCTTTAACTGCCTGCCACCAAGTGGCGACGCAGGAATGGCAGACTGCTACGACCGGGACGTCGAACTGCCCATGGGCTCCCAGCGCCGGGGCGTTGAGATGAATGAGATCCGGCCGGATCTGTCTTGCGAGCCCCGCAACGGACCGGCTCGCCTCTTTCACTTCGCCCTGGTGAGATGCAGTCCATTCGAGAGGCAGACCGGTTGCGACAAGCTCCGCACCAGCGGCTTCGGCCATGGCCTGCTGATCCGCCGAGGGTGCCGGTCCCAGCACCGCAATCGTTGCTCGAACACCGTGATTTCGCAGGCCGCCGGCAAGATCGAGGGCGTATTGCCAAACCCCGCCGACCGCATCGGCCGTCATGAGCACATGGAGGCTCTTTGCATCAGGTGCGGGCATCGCAGTTCTCGACGCTGCGCAACCTGAACCCGCGAAACACCCTCATGACAGGGCCTCGGCAGCATGCAGACGAGGAGCCGCTCCAGACGGTGCGAATCCCCTCTCCGCCTGCAGCCAACTCGCCAGAGCGGCCACGCCCTTGAGCCACGAGGTTGGCTGCTTCAGCCCGAGTTCCCTCGTCGCGAGACGGGTGTCGGAGACGTAGTAGCGCTGATCACCGGCCCGCCAGTCGGAATAGATCGTCTCGACCGGGCGGCCGATTACATCCTCGATATGGGTAATGAGCTGGCGCAGGCTGATGGCATTCGTCGGACCGCCGCCGAGGTTGAAGGCACGACCCTGGACCGCATCGATCCGCTTCCATGCGGCGGCATACGCATCGACCGCATCGGATATGTCGAGCACGTCGCGCACCTGGCAGCCATCGCCGTAGATCGTAATGGGTTTGCCTTCGAGAGCACGGATCAGAAAGTGGGCCACCCATCCCTGGTCCTCGGTTCCCATCTGCCGCTGCCCGTAGATGCAGCTCATGCGCATCACGCAGGTGGGAATATCGAACGAGCGGGCATAGTCCAGAACGTACTGATCGGCCGCTCCCTTGGAGCAGCCGTAAGGCGTGTGAAAATCGAGCGGCCGCGTCTCGCCGATGCCGGCATCGCGGATTGCAGGATCGCGCGGCTTGTAGGCGTCGTTGGTCTTCTCGAGCTCCACATCCGCAAGATCGCCATAGACCTTGTTGGTGGAGGCGAAAATCAGCGGAACCCGCTCATTGCGCTGCCGGAGAGCATCGAGCAGGTTCAGGGTGCCGCGGATGTTGATCTCGAAATCCTCGCGCGGATCGACGAGGCTCGTGGTAACGGCAACCTGCGCCGCCATGTGAAACACGGCCTGGGCCTCGCCTGCGGCATCGGCTACAGCCGTCTCGTCGCGAATATCTCCAAGAACGGTCGAGATCTTGGCTGGATGCCTCTTCTTCAGCCATTCCAGGTTGCGCTCGACGCCAGGTCGCGCCAGTGCGTCATAGACGAGGACGTCATGCCCCTCGCTTGCAAAGCGGTCGGCGAGATTGGAGCCGATAAAGCCTGCCCCGCCGGTGACCAGAACAGGCATCCGGCGAAGGGCGGCAGGCGCACCGGCATGGGTGTCGGTTGTCTTCATGCCACCAGGCCTCTCGCTTCCAGCTCCTTGCGGGCCTCCTGCACGAGATCTTTGGCTTCCTGCTTGGCGACCCATTCGGCGAGCTCCGCCAGGCCCTCGGAAAAGTCCTTCTTCGGGCTGTAGCCCAACTCCTGCCGGATCCTCGTGATGTCGGCGATGCAGTGACGGATGTCGCCGATGCGGGCCTTGCCGGCAATCTCCGGCGCCATGGGCCGGTCCATGGCCTGAGACAGAAGCTCCGCGACTTCGGAGACGGTGCGATCCTGACCGCTGCCGACGTTGTAGACGTTGCCCGGCGCCTTCTCGTGCTCGAGCGCCAGGACGAAGGCTTGCGCCACGTCTTCGACGTGCACGAAATCGCGGCGCTGCTGGCCGTCCTCAAAAATCATCGGCGGCTGACCGTTGTGGAGCCGGGATGCAAAGATTGCGAGAACACCGGTATAGGGATTGGACAGGGCCTGCCCAGGGCCATAGGCGTTCCAGAGCCTGAGCGCGACACCCTCCATGCCATAAGCCGGGCAGAGAGTCAGCGTCAGTCGCTCCTGAACATATTTCGACAAGGCATAGACGGAGGCGAGCGCCGGCTTTTTCCATTCCGGCGTCGGCACGGGAACGAGGGGGCGCCCCTGCTCGTCGAGGGGATCCCAAGGGTCGTTCTCGGTCGCGCGAGGCGTGCGCACGACATCTTCGCGCACCCGTCCGTCCGCATCCTTGTAGAGGCCTTCGCCATAGATGCTCATGGACGAGGCGACGACCACGCGCTTGACCGGATTATCGATGAGCTGCTGGAACAGCACCGCGGTGCCGTAATCGTTCACGGAGACATAGCGGTCGACGGCGTACATGCTCTGACCGACGCCGACCTCCGCCGCGAGGTGGACCACCTTGGTGGTGCCTTTCAGGGCCCTCAGAACCGCCGTCTCGTCACGAACATCCCCCACGACCACCTCGACCTCGGGATCGAGCCCGTCGGCCTGCGTCTTGTCGCCGTGAACCTGCTCGATGAGGCTGTCGAGCACGCGAACCCGGTGGCCGCGCTCCAGGCAGGCCCGAGCAACGTAACGTCCGATAAAGCCCGCACCGCCGGTAATGAGGATGGTATCCGTCACGACATGACTCCGGATCTGTTGTCGATTCATCGAGCCAATGAGCAAAACGGGAGAAATCCCGCTCCTTGGCTGGAAAGAGCGACACGAGACCTTCGCAGATTCCAGACAGGATGAGGCATTGGCGGACCGCATCAGGCGTCGGTCACACCACGTGCCCCTAGCAAGCTTGGCCTTTCGCATTGGAAACGCCAAAGCTTCATCTTTGTTCCTGCACCTGCTGAGTAGTTTGGGCGCCGGCGCGCTAAGACAAGAGACCCAAGCCAGGAATCGAGAGAGGGAACTACATACCTTTCTCGAACGTTGACGGCCAAGCTTGGGATGATGCCGCCCGGTACTTGCCTGCTGCCGTCTATGGGCGCGCCTCAAGAATGCAGGCAATCGGCTGACCGCACAAGGGAGAATCGTCATGATTTCGAGAAAGGTCCGCGTCGGGATCGTGGGCGTCGGCAATTGTGCCTCGTCCTTCGTGCAGGGCCTTTCCTACTACAAGGACGCCAAGGGCAACGAGCCCGTGCCCGGACTCATGAATGTGGACATTGGCGGATATCATATTAGCGATGTCGAAGTGTCCGCAGCTTTCGACATCAACGCCTCGAAGGTCGGCCGCGACATCTCGGAGGCGATTTTCGCCGAGCCAAACAATACACAGCGCTTCGCGGCCGTTGCGGAGAGCGGGATCATCGTTCATCGCGGCAGGACCCTCGACGGTCTCGGCAAGTATCTGCGCGAGGAAATCGCGGAATCGGAGCAGGATGAGGCCGACGTCACGGAGATATTGCGCCAGTCCAAGACGGATGTCTTGGTCTCCTATCTGCCCGTAGGATCCCAGAAGGCAACGGAATGGTATGCCGAGCGGGCGCTGGACGCGGGCTGCGCCTTCGTCAACTGCGTTCCGGTCTTCATCGCGTCCAATCCGGAATGGCGCAAGCGCTTCGAAGAGCGCGGGCTTCCCATAGTGGGTGACGACATCAAGAGCCAGGTCGGCGCCACCATCGTGCATCGCGTGCTCGCCAACCTTTTCCGCGAGCGCGGCGTGCGGCTCGACCGAACCTACCAGCTCAATTTCGGCGGCAACACCGACTTCCAGAACATGCTGGAGCGGGAGCGCCTGGAATCCAAGAAGATCTCCAAGACTCAGGCCGTCTCCAGCCAGCTCGATATCCCCCTGCCCGCCGGCGACATCCATGTGGGGCCGAGCGATCACGTGCCGTGGCTCACGGACCGCAAATGGGCCTATATCCGCCTGGAAGGCACCACCTTCGGCGGCGTGCCGCTGAACATGGAGGTAAAGCTCGAAGTCTGGGATTCGCCCAATTCCGCCGGCATCGTGATCGATGCGGTGCGCTGCGCGAAGCTTGCCCTGGACCGCAAGATCGGTGGCGCTCTGACTGGCCCCTCCAGCTATTTCATGAAGTCGCCGCCGCAGCAGTTCACCGACAACGAGGCCCGCGAGAGAACCATTCGCTTCATCGACGGTGATGAAGAGTAGAGGCACCAGGAGGTGACCGCCACGTTCCATCTTGTGCGTCATGCGGCCCATGACAGGGTCGGCACGATCCTGTGCGGACGCATTCCCGGCGTTCACCTTGGGGATGTTGGGAAAGCTCAGGCCGAGCGGCTGGCGGAACGCTTCGCCAACGAGACCATTGCCGGCATTCACACAAGCCCTCTTGAGCGGGCCGTGGAGACTGCCGAACCGATCGCGGCTCGCCTCGAGCAGCCGCTTGAAATTTGCGAGGACATCGCTGAGATCGACTTCGGGGCATGGTCCGGCACAAGCTTCGAGGCTCTGGCGCAGGATCCCCGCTGGTCGGCATGGAACAAGGCCCGCAGCAACAGCCGTCCGCCCTATGGGGAGACGATGCTTGAGGCTCAGGCACGCATCGTGGGCGCCATCGAGCGTTTGCACCAGCGCTACGCGGATCGGTCCATCATCCTCGTCAGCCACAGCGACGTGATCAAGGCCGCCCTGCTCTACCATCTCGGTCTGCCGATTGACGCCTATGCGCGCTTCGATATCGAGCCTGCCTCCATCAGCACCCTCGTGGTCGGCGATTGGGGTTCCAAGGTATTGCGTCTGAACGAGGTGGTGGCCGCATGAAGATCGTCATTTTCGGGCTCACCATCTCCTCATCCTGGGGCAATGGCCACGCGACGCTCTGGCGAGGTCTCATCCGCGCCCTTGCGAAGCGTGGACACAGGGTGGTGTTCTTCGAAAAGGATGTGCCCTATTATGCCGCGAACCGGGATCTCTTCGAGATCCCGGGCGGCGATCTCGTCCTCTACCAGGATTGGGACGATATCCGTCAACGGGCCGCGGCAGAGCTGGTCGACGCGGATGTGGCCATGGCAACCTCCTATTGCCCGGACGGCATCGCGGCGAGCGAGCTCCTGCTCGCTGCGCCTCGCCCGCTCCATGTGTTCTACGATCTCGACACGCCGGTCACCTTCTCACGCCTGGAGGCCGGAGAGCCCATCACCTATATCGGACCACGCGGCCTGCGCGATTTCGACCTCGCGCTCAGCTATACCGGCGGTCGCGCTCTCGACAGGCTTCGATCGGAGCTCGGAGCCTGCCGCGTTGCGCCCCTTTACGGGCACGTGGATCCCGACGTCCACCACCCGGTGCATCCGGCCGATCATTACAGGTCGGATCTCTCCTATCTCGGCACCTATGCGGCGGATCGTCAGGCGGCCCTGCAGCGCCTGTTCATCGATCCCGCGGGCCTGCGCCCGAAGCGGCGTTTCCTGATTGGCGGCGCGCAGTATCCTGCCGATTTCCCCTGGCAGCCCAACATCTCTTTCGTCCGCCATCTGCCGCCGTCCGAGCATCCTGCCTTCTTCTCGTCCTCGCGCCTGACGCTCAACATCACCCGTCAGACCATGGCGGACATGGGGTGGTGCCCCTCGGGCCGCCTGTTCGAGGCGGCAGCCTGCGGCGCGCCGATTCTGTCCGACACCTGGGAAGGACTCGACAGCTTCCTCACACCCGATCGGGAAATTCTTATTGCCACAGCAAGCGAAGATACCGTCAGCGCCCTCGACCTGACGGATGCGGAGCTGAAGCGCATCGCCGGCGCCGGCCGCGAGCGGGTTCTCGCCGAGCACACCTCGGAGCACCGGGCCCGTGAGCTTGAGTTCCTGCTGGAGAGCGCCAGTTCCATCCCATCCTCGACCGGCGGCTCCGCCGCCATGATGGAGGCATGACCATGTGGGGCATCATACCCGCGGCAGGGATCGGCAGCCGCATTCAGCCGCTGGCTTTCTCGAAGGAGCTTCTCCCGGTGGGCAGCCGCCTCGACAACGGGATCGAGCGGCCCTGCGCGGTGAGCGAGTACCTCGTCGAGCGCATGATCCATGGCGGCGCCGACAAGATCTGCTTCGTGATCTCCCCCGGCAAATCCGACATCATGGAGTATTACGGCGCAAGCTACGGCAGCGCCTCGATTGCCTATGTGGTGCAGCCGCAGGCGAGCGGCTTGTGCGACGCCATCTTCCAGGCCGCTCCCCTGATCCCGGCGGACGAGAGCGTGATCGTCGGCCTGCCCGACACGGTCTGGTTTCCCGAGACGGCGCTTGCGGAACTTCCGGAAGAAATGCTCTCGTTCCTGCTCTTCCCGGTTGATAACCCGCAGGTTTTTGACGCTGTCGTTCTGGATGAGACGATGCGCGTGCAGGAGATCCAAGTGAAGCGGGAGGACGCATCCTCCCGTTGGATCTGGGGAGCCTTTAAAATGCCGGGCCACGTCCTCGAAGCGCTGCGCCAGCTCTGGCTCGCGCGCAATCGCGAGGATGAATATTTCGGCACTCTGGTGAACGCCTATCTGGCCCAAGGCGGCGAGGCCATCGGAGTCAAGGCCGGCGTGTCCTATGTCGATGTTGGGACGCTCCATGGCTATCGATCCGCCATTGGTTTGTTGAGCGAAGCGGCTCAGCAGGAGAACGTCACAGGCGCGCGGGTGGCCCTGGGCTGGCCGGCCGGCCGGCTGCCGCGCGGCCTCCATGATTTGAACAGGGAGTAGACTCCACGATGAACGCAATCGACCCAATGCCCCCGGAAGAAATCCGCCGCAAGGCCGAAGCGCTTGGCCCTTGGTTCCACAACATCGAGCTGAAAGGCGGCGTCTGGACCGCGCCCGACCACTTTCTCGGCAACTACCCTGCCGTGAAGTGGCAGCAATTCGCCAGTGCGATCCCGGAAGACCTCACAGGCAAGAGCGTGCTCGACATCGGCTGCAACGGCGGCTTCTACTCCATGGAGATGAAGAAGCGCGGAGCGGAGCGCGTGCTGGGTGTCGACTTCGACGATTCGTATCTTGCCCAGGCCCGTTTTGCCGCCCAGACGATGGGCCACGACATCGAGTTCCGCAAGCTCTCCGTCTACGACCTCGGGCAGCTTGGCGAGACATTCGACGTGGTGCTCTTCATGGGCGTCCTCTACCACCTGCGCCATCCACTTCTCGCCCTTGATCTTATTCACGAGCACGTGGCCAAGGACCTCCTCGTGTTCCAGTCGATGCAGCGCGGCTCGGCGGAGATCATGCCGGTCGATGAGAACTACACCTTCTGGCAGACGGAGCATTTCGAGGATCCGCGCTACCCGAAGATGCACTTCATCGAGCATCGCTATGCCGACGATCCGACCAACTGGTGGGCGCCGAATGCGGCTTGCGTGGAAGCCATGCTCCGCAGCACCGGGTTCGAGATCGTCCAGCACCCGGAAGCCGAAGTTTACATCTGCCGCCGTGTCGATGCCCCGCCCGGCGCGGGCGCCGTCTACCCGGCCCAAGGGAGAACCGCATGATCGAAGCTGCAATGATCTGGAACGAGCCGAACAACAAATCCCACTGGGATCCGGAGATCGATCCGGATTGGAAGCTCTTCTCCGACATGGTGATTGCCGCTGGTCAGGCGATCAAGGGCGAGAACCCCAACCTGCCCCGGGTGCTCGGCGGCATCTCGCCCATCGATCCCGGCTTCATCAAGAAGCTGGAAAGTCACGGTGCCATGGAGCATCTCGACGTCGTGGCCGTTCACGGCTTCCCGCTCGACTGGAACCTATGGCAGATCCACGAATGGCCGGCGAAGATCGATGAGATCCGGGCGGTGACGGATAAACCGATTTGGGTCAGCGAGGTCGGCATCTCCACCTTCGGGGCCGAGGAAGTGCAGGTCTGGGGCCTGAACAGAACCGCGGAGCTTCTAATCGGCAAGGTGCCAAAGATCCACTGGTACAGCCTTTACGACCTGCCCCGCGCCTGGGAGGCCACCACGCGGCACCGGGAGGCGGAAGGCTCCTCCTATTACCGCCACTTCTACATGGGCCTTCTGCGCGAGGACGGCACGCCGAAGCCCGCTCTCGAGGAATATGCGAAATACGCATCCCAAATGGGCCTGTGCCAGTGGTTCCACTTTGAGGATCATCGTCTCGATGATGCGGTGACCTGGATGAAGCGGCTGGGCGTAAAGTATCTGCGCACAGGCCTGTCGTGGGCCGATAGCTTCCGCCCCAATGCGATGGACTGGTTCGACCGCCAGATGGAGGCTCTCGCCGACTTCGATGTGACGGTGACCTTCTGCTTCACGCCGGAGCATCGCGGAATCGCGCCGCATCACACCAGCGCCCCGCAGGTGAAGGAAGAGTTCGCTGAGTTCTGCGCCACCATGATCCGGCGCTATGCCCCAGCCAGCCAGTCGGCACCGGCCAGCAAGGTTCTGGAAGTGCTCTGACGGAGCGTTGAACGGTCGACGAAAAGGCGGCTGAACCGGGTTCAGCCGCCTCCCTCATTTTCAGCTCTGTAGAAGTCGCCCTATCGCCCGTAGATCCGGTCCAGCACACGAGCGACATCGACGAGGTGATTTGCAGCAGGGTCGAACCGCTCGCCCGCCGCCAACCGTGAGGCCCAGTCGGCTGCCGCCCGCCCGCCCCACTCGTCGGGAGGCGAGGTCAATGTCTCACGGGACGTGCCGCGATAGCGCTCCGCGGTGAAATCGTAGAAGGATCCGTTCACGTTGCGCAACGATACGCCGCCTTGCGTGCCATAGAAAGTCGCAGAAATCATCGCATCGCACCCGGCCTGCAAGCGCCAGGAGCAGGCGAGCTGCACCACGGCGCCGGTTTCCAGCTCCACGGTCGCAACCGCATAATCTTCGACTTGAGCGGTCGAGTCCCTCAGCGGCACGCCGTCTGCAAAGAGCTTGCCCGTGACGCTGGCGATGCCGGGATTGTTCAGGCTCCACAACGCCAGATCCACCAGGTGAACGCCGAGGTCCATCACGCAGCCGCCGCCGGAGAGAGCCGGATCGTAGAACCAGGGCTTGTCCGGGCCATAGGCGTTGTGGAACACCAAGTCTACGGCATAGATATGCCCCAGTTCGCCTGAGTCGATGATCTCGCGAATGCGCCGCATGCCTTCCGTGAAGCGGTAGGAGAGATCGACGCAGAGCAGCCGGTCGGCCTTGCGCGCGGCATCCACCACCGCCTGCACCTCCGCCACGTTACGCCCAAGCGGCTTCTGGCAGAACACCGCAACACCGCGCTCCAGCGCGCGGATCGACTGATCTGCATGCATGGCGCTTGGCGTTGCGATCACCACACCATCGACACCCGTACTGAGAATCTCCTCGAGCGTCGAAACCAGCTTTGCGTCGGGCGCCAGCTTGCCTGCTTCCGAGGCCATTTCCGGCGACGGATCGGCAATGGCAGCCACATCGACCGCTCCCGTGCCGAGGATCGCCTGCATGCGGTGTCGACCGATCCAGCCGACACCGAGAAAACCGAGGCGGGGACGGGCAAGAGAGATTTCGAACTGTTCCTTGCGAAGAGCCTGCTGCGCCATCAGTAGGTTACCAGAGCTTTGAGAAATCCATCCGGTCGGTCACGTGTGGCGTCGAGCGCCTCGTCCAGCCGGTCCAATGGGTAAGTATGGGTGTAGAGGAAACTTGGATCGAGCCTGCCCGATGCAATGGCCTCCACCGCTTCGCGGAGACCCTGCATGTAAATCTTGGGATCGCGCTCATGGGCATTGATCACGTCGATGCCACGCCAGTTCCACAGCCACATGTTGACCTGTCGCGGGCCGTCTTGATGATATCCGGCCACGATCAGCTTGCCGCGCTCACGGGTGAGTTCCCCGGCCAAATCCAACGGCCATTGCTTGCCGACCGCCTCGATCACGCGATCGCAGAATACCCCGCCCGTCAGGTCCTTCACCCTCTCGATGATCGCTTGGTGATCTTCCATCGGGATCGTCTCGGCCGCACCCATGCGGCGGGCGAGGTCGAGCGAGAAGGGGCGGCGCGAAATCGCGATCACACGTGCGCCAGCTTCTGTTGCCAGTTTCGTCAGGATGGCGCCGAGGAAGCCGATACCGATGATCGCAACGGTCTGACCCGCCTCGATCTCGCTGCGGCGGAAGATGTTCATGGCGCAGCCGAGCGGCTCACCGGGAAAAGGCTGTCCTGCAAGCGCTTCCGGCAGCGGCACGACTGCCTCGGCATCGGCGATGTCGTACTCGGCATAGGACTTGTAGGAGAGCGCCGCAACGCGGTCGCCGACCGACACACACTCGACGCCCTCGCCGACGGCATCCACGAATCCCCAGGCTTCGTGCCCGAGCGCACCCGGCTCGGTGGGATACTGCATCCATTCCGGACCTGCCCAAGGGGTGAGGTTCGAAGCGCAGACGCCGCACCCCTCCAGACGCAGGCGCACCTGACCGGGGCCGGGCTCCGGTCGCGCCACCTGGCGGACCTCGATCTGCCCAGGTCCTGTGAGAACAGCAGCTCGCATGGCCTGAGCCGCTCCGGCTGCATTGGTCTTATGCCCAAGTGTGGAAATTTCGCTGCTCGTGCCGTTTTCGTTCAGCAAGTGTGGCCCTCCACCATGATGCCCGAGCAACTAGGAACCGGGGAGGAGACTTCAAGGCTTGGCTGTATGACCGAACTCAAGGAGCGTTCTCGGAACTCTTCTCCGCGACGTAATCCCTGCGCGCTGCGCTGTCGGGCTCCACGTTTTTCTTAGCGCACCAGCGGGCGAAAGCCTCGGGCTCGATCAGGATGCGACTGACGTGAAGACCGGCCTGTCTGCCCACTTCTTCATTGTTTTCGGCAGCCGCGAGCCAGCTTTCATAGGTGGGTGCCAGATTGTGCCGGTCGGCCATCATCTCGCGGATGCGGGGGTAATCCTCACGCCGATACCATGGCAGCCCGATCCGACGCGCCGGCTCATTCGTCATTCTCGTTGCCCCCAACATGGATCAGCCATCGAGCCCTCTCGTTCCGGGAGGGCTCGAAGCTGCAAACTTCCTCAGCTCAGCAGATAGAGCACAGCGGGTGCCGCAGTGAGCAACCCGGCTGCCGTCAATAACGTGAGCCGATGATCAGGGTTCGCGATGCGATGAACTTTCCGGGCGGTGGTTCCGGCCTCCATGCTCCAGCCGTTCATGCAGGAGCAGAGAAGGCGGTGAGAGGCTCCCTCGGAGAGTTCGAAGAACTCCATGGCATCTCCGAGCGTATCGCCCTTCAGGCCTGCGGCACGCAGGATCGGGTCCTCGAAGGCAACCGTGATCGGCGACTCGTCCGACCGCAATTGCGGCCGCTTGTCTTTCGGGACGAACTCGATCTCTCCCAGAGACCTCAGGCGCCGCTTCGGCTGGCGCTCCAGCACCTCGGCCCAGCGCTCGAGGCGTTCGCGACGAGACAGGAAACCTTGGTTGAACTCATGCACTTCAGCGACGCTACGCAGCTTCTCTACAGGCTTGTGTTCCATAGGTATTCTCCTGCAAGGGAGCCGACCCGCGATCCGGGCCGAGCCCAGGGAAACCTATGATCCCGCGAGTCCCAGGCTTTTTTGCGTCAAACGAGCGCTTCGTGCGGAAAAGTGGCCCCGGTTTTCCGCAAGGACAATGCGCTCGCAAAAAGCGGAGCATCAGGCTGGTCAGAAGAGAGTTTCGTGCGGATGCGCCACATGTTCCTGGAAGATCGCCCCGGTGGCGGGCTCGACCTCCTTGAGCACAACCGCATAGCCCCAGAGATTGGCCACCATCTGCAAGACCCTCTGTGCATCATCCTTGTGCAGGAGCGTCCGGTTCAAGACGTGGTGGTGGAGGATCAGGCGCCGGTCGCCGGCGAGATCGACGTCGATCACCTGAATGTCGGGATCGCTCCAGCCAACGTCGTAGTGGCGCGACAGGGAGCGCCGCAGCCGGCGATAGCCGCGCTCGTCGTGGATGGCTTCGATCCTGAGTTCAGGTTGGTCGGGGTCGTCCACGAGATGGAACATGCGCCACTGGCGCATCAGGTGCGGGCTCAGGTACTGTGAGATGAAGCTCTCGTCCCGGTAGTTGGCCCACACGTCGCGCAGGACCGCCATGGTGTTGCCGCTGCCGGCGATCTCGGGGAACCACTCCCGGTCCTCGGCCGTGGGCTTGGTGCAGATGCGCTCAATGTCCTGCATCATGCCGAAGCCGAGGGCATAGGGATTGATGCCACCGTAATGCGGGTCGTCATATTCCGGCTGGCGCGTGACGTTCGTGTGCGACTGCAGGAATTCGAGGAAGGCGCCATCGGTGATCTGCCCCGTCTCGTGCAGGCGGGTCATGATGCGGTAATGGCAATAGGTGGCGCAGCCTTCGTTCATCACCTTGGTCTGTCGCTGCGGATAGAAATACTGCGCGATCTGGCGAACAATGCGCAGGATCTCCCGCTGCCAGGGCTGAAGGCGCGGGGCGGACTTTTCGAGGAAGTACAGAAGGTTTTCCTGCGGCAGCTCCAGGAGGGCGCGGCGGCGCTCGTCGCTCAGTTGCGGCTTTGAGGCAGCGCCCTTGGTGGGCACCGTGCGCCAAAGGTCGTTGAAGGTCTGCTCCAGATGGAGATGCCGCTCCTTCTCCCGCCGCTCCTCGGAGCGCAGATTGGGGCGCTTCTTGCGCGGATAGCGGTGGACCCCGTGGGACATCAGGGCATGGGCGGCATCGAGCACCCGCTCCACGGCGGCATGGCCGTAACGCTCCTCGCAGCGGGTGATGTAGCCCTTCGCGAATTCGAGGTAGTCCAGGATCCCGTCGGCGTCCGTCCATTCCTGGAAGAGATAGTTGTTCTTGAAGAAATGGTTGTGCCCGAAGGCCGCGTGGGCGATCACGAGCGTCTGCATCGTGGCCGAATTCTCCTCCATGATGTAGGAGATGCACGGGTTCGAGTTGATCACGATCTCATAGGCCAAGCCCATGAAGCCCTGGCGGTAGCTCGCCTCATGGAGTGCGAAGCGCTTGCCGAAGGACCAGTGCTTGTAGAACAGGGGCATGCCGATGGAGGCATAGGCGTCGAGCATCTGCTCGGCGGTGATGACCTCGATCTGATTCGGGTAGACATTGAGCCCCATTTCCCCGACGCCGATCTTCTCAACGGCGTCATGGATGCGCTGGATCAGGCTGAAATCCCAGTCGGCGCCCTGGAACAGAAGGTTGTCGTGCTCCAACAGGCTCATGGCACCCTGGCTCCTGCCTCCGCGTCACGTCGACGGAAGAGTTCGCGGAAAACGGGATAGATCTCGCGGCGGTGGTTGACCTTGCGCATGGCAAGGTTCGCGCCCTGCTCCTGCAGCGTCTCATAGGTCTGCCACAGAGACGTCTTGTGGTTGATGAAGCCGGTCTGCATCCGGTCGCTGTCGCTGCCGACCTCCAGATAAGCGTAGTACTGGCAGACGGGCAGGATCACGTCCCTGAGCAGCGCCGCGCTGGTGCTGCCGTCATTGGGGGAGTTGTCGCCGTCTGAGGCTTGAGCCGCGTAGATGTTCCAGCTGTCCGGCGAGTAGCGCTCCTCCACGATCCGCTGCATCTCGCGCAAAGCCGAGGATACCACCGTGCCGCCCGTCTCCGGGCTGTTGAAGAATGTCTCCTCGTCCACCTCCTTCGCCTCGTGCGTATGCCGAATGAAGACGATCTCCACATGCTTGTAGCGGCGCGTCAGGAAGATGTAGAGCAGCATATAGAACCGCTTGGCGAGATCCTTCATGTGCTCCGTCATGGAGCCTGACACATCCATCAGGCAGAACATGACCGCTTGCGCGACCGGGCGGGAGACCGGCTCGAAGCGGCGATAGCGCAGATCGAGCGGGTCGATATAAGGGAAGCGCTTGGTACGCAGCTTCAGCTGCTCAAGCTCCTGCCGCAGTGCGGTGAGCTGCTCGGACGAACCTTCCTGCTTCTCAAGCCGGTCAATCTCTTCCTCAAGGCGCAACAGTTCCTCTGGCTTGGGGCGTCGCATGGCAATGCGGCGCGACAGGGCGTTCCGCATGGAGCGCAGCAGGGCCAGGTTCACCGGGGAGCCCGTGACCGTGTAGCCTGCCCGCCGAAACCCTTGCGTCTCCACCGTTGCCACCCGCCGCTTGGCGAGGTCAGGCAGTTCGAGATCGTCGAGAAACAGGTCGAGAAACTCATCGCGCGTCAGGGCAAAGCGGAAATCGTCCTCACCCTCGCCATTGTCACCGCCGGCCGAACCGCCACCGCCGCCTCCGGGCGGGCGATTGATCGTATCGCCTTCGACAAAGCGCTTGTTGCCGGGCAGGATGTGGTCATTCACACCGCCTTCGCCCGAGCGCCGGAAGCTGGGCTCGCGCACACCATCGGCGGGGATCGTGATTTCCCCTCCCCGTTCGAGATCGGTGATGTCCCGGTCTCCTGCGGTCTGGCGCACCGCCCTCTGGATCTGCGCTTTCGCGCGGCGAAGGAAGCGTTGGCGGTTCGCCAGACTCTTGCCCCCTGGGTTGAGGCGCCGGTCGATGATGTACATAGGAACGCCTGATCTGCCTCCGTTTTCTGTCAGCCCGCCTGCTTCACCCGCATGTACCACTCCACGAGACGCCGAACCTGGCGCTCGGTGTAGCCACGCTCCATCATCCGCTGCACGAACTCCCCGTGCTTCTTCTCGGTCTCGCCGTCCTTCTTGGAGCCGAAGCTGATTACCGGCAGGAGTTCCTCCACCTGGGAGAACATCCGCCGTTCGATGACGTCACGGATCTTCTCGTAACTCGTCCAAGATGGATTACGGCCATTGTTTCCGGCCCGCGCACGGAGCGAGAACTTCACGACCTCGTTGCGGAAGTCCTTCGGGTTGGCGATACCCGCCGGTTTCTCGACCTTGGTCAGCTCCTGGTTCAGGAGCTCCCGGTTGAGAAGCTGGCCGGTATCGGGATCCTTGAAGTCCTGGTCCTCGATCCATGCATCCGCATAGGACACGTAGCGGTCGAACAGGTTCTGACCGTAATCGTGGTAGGATTCGAGATAGGCCTTCTGGATCTCGTGGCCGATGAAGTCAGCATAGCGCGGCGCAAGCTCTGCCTTGATGAACTCCAGATAGCGCCGCTCCACGTCCTGCGGCAGTTGCTCCCGCCGGAGCGACTGTTCGAGCACGTACATGAGGTGCACGGGATCCGCCGCCACCTCGATGGTGTCATGGTTGAAGGTGGCGGACAGGACCTTGAAGGCGAAACGGGTCGAGATTCCGTCCATGCCCTCGTCGACACCGGCTGAGTCCTTGTACTCCTGCAGACTGCGGGCACGCGGATCGACCTCGCGCAGGCTCTCGCCGTCATAAACCCGCATCTTCGAATAGAAGTTGGAGTTCTCGTGCGCCCGCAGGCGGGACAGGACCGAGAACCGGGCCAGCATCTCCAGGGTCGCCGGAGCGCAGGGGGCGCCTGCCAGTTCCGACCCGCGGATCAGCTTCTCGTAGATCTTCTGCTCCTCCGTGACCCGCAGGCAATAAGGCACCTTGATCACGTAGATGCGGTCGATGAACGCCTCGTTATTCTTGTTGGTGCGGAAGGTTTGCCACTCCGCCTCGTTGGAGTGGGCCAGGATGATGCCGGTGAACGGAATGGAGCCGATGTTCTCCGTGCCGACATAGTTGCCCTCCTGCGTAGCCGTGAGCAGGGGATGGAGCATCTTAATCGGCGCCTTGAACATCTCGACGAATTCCAGGATGCCCTGGTTCGCCCGGTTGAGGCCGCCGGAATAGCTGTAAGCGTCGGGATCGTTCTGGGAGAGCGTCTCAAGCTTGCGGATGTCGACCTTGCCGACGAGGGACGAGATATCCTGGTTGTTCTCATCGCCCGGCTCGGTCTTGGCGACGCCGATCTGCCGCATCCGGGACGGGTTGATCTTGACCACCCGGAACTTGGAAATGTCGCCCTTGAATTCATCGAGGCGCTTGATCGCCCATGGGCTGAGCAGGTTGGTCAGACGCCGCCGGGGAATGCCGTAGCGCTCCTCCAGCGCGGAGCCAATCTGCTCCGGGTCGAACAGCGCGAGCGGGCTCTCGAAGACCGGGCTGATCTCGTCGCCGGCCTTCAGAACATAGATGGGGTTGACCTCCATCAGGGCCTTCAGACGCTCGGCCAGGGAGGACTTGCCGCCGCCGACAGGGCCCAGCAGGTAGAGGATCTGCTTGCGCTCCTCAAGGCCCTGGGCTGCGTGACGGAAGAAGCTGACGATCATCTCGATCGTCTCTTCCATACCGTAGAATTCGGAAAAGGCCGGATAGACCCGGATGGTGCGGTTCATGAAGATGCGGCCGAGCCGCGCATCCTTCGAGGTATCGACGAGCTGAGGCTCGCCGATCGCCGCCAGGATGCGCTCCGGAGCGCTTGCATACATCATGGGATCGGTGCGGCACCCTTCCAGGTATTCCGCCAGGGACATCTCCGCCTCGCGGCGGGTCTCATAGGCCTTCAGGAAACTCGAGAACAGGTCGTCGGAATGAAGCATGGCGCCACCGAAATCCAATCCCTCTCAGAGACAACGATTGTGCACCGCTAAGGTTGCCCAGACCATGCGATACTGTGATGCGGCCAAATGGTGCGGCATAGCCCTTTCGTTGTGGCGGCTGATGAACAGGTCGCAGCAGATCGGGCTTATCTCGGGTCCGTCTGTGCGACTTGGAAGTTTGCCCGCCCTGACAAACAGCGTCGCGGATTGCGGGCGCAACGGCAAGTTAAAGTTTCTCGCCAGCAGCCCATTTCGGTGTGCCGCATTGCCGCCCGTACACTCATGAAACGGCTTTTCCTCAAGCGAGCACAAACCCTTACCTATGATGTGGGAAGGGCCGGCACGGAAGCTAGACTCCGGCGATTCAATTGCGCGTGACCATGTGGAAAAGCCGCTACCTGCTGCAATGCAGCAAGGGCTTGCCCCTCTCATGAACAAACACACTCCGCATCCGTTGACGATGGGTCGATGGAGCCTATCGTCTGTAGCGCCTGAATACTCATCGGGGCTTACCCCTTCAGCTCGCTCTATCCGGAGAACTTTCCTGTGATCAAAGCTTTCGGCTACGCTGCCCAGGATGCATCCACGCCACTTTCGCCCTTTAGCTTCGAGCGCCGGGAGCCGGGTGAGCGCGACGTTCAGATCGACATCCTCTATTGCGGCGTCTGCCATTCCGACCTGCATACGGTCCGGGAAGAATGGGGCGGCACCCTTTACCCTTGCCTGCCGGGCCATGAGATCGTCGGCCGCGTCACCCGCGTCGGCTCAGGGGTGCAGAAGTTCAAAGCCGGCGATGTCGTCGGGGTCGGCTGCATGGTCGATTCCTGCCGCACCTGCCGCTCGTGCCGCGAGGGGCTGGAGCAATACTGCGAGGTAGGATTCACGGGCACCTATAACGGCCCGGAGCAAGGCACGGGCGCCAACACCTATGGCGGCTATTCCGACACCATCGTGGTCGATGAGAGCTTTGTCCTGCGGGTGCCGGACGGGCTCGATCCGGCCGCGGCCGCGCCTCTCCTGTGCGCCGGCATCACCACCTTCTCGCCCCTGCGCCGCTGGCGCGTTCAGGCCGGGCAGAAAGTGGGCGTCGTGGGCCTCGGCGGCCTCGGTCACATGGCCGTGAAGCTCGCCCGCGCCATGGGCGCGCATGTTGTCCTCTTCACGACCTCTCCCAACAAGCGTGAGGATGCCTTGAAGCTGGGCGCCCACGAAGTGGTCGTGTCCAAGGACCGGGACGCCATGAAGGCGCACCGCAACAGCTTCGACTTCATCCTCGATACGGTCGCCGCCCCGCACGACCTCGACAGCTACCTCGTGCTGCTCGCCCGCGACGGCGCCATGGTGCTCGTGGGCGCGCCCGCCGAACCGCATCCGGCCACCACCGTGTTCAACCTGATCATGAAGCGTCGCCAGCTCGCCGGCTCCCTCATCGGCGGCATCGCTGAGACGCAGGAAATGCTCGACTTCTGCGCCCAGCACGGGATCACCGCCGAGATCGAGATCATCCCGATCCAGCAGATCAACGAGGCCTATGAGCGGATGCTCAAGAGCGATGTGAAGTACCGCTTCGTGATCGACATGGCCTCGCTGAAGCAGAAGGCTGCTGCTTAAAGCCCGGCAGCCTCGATGCTGGTCTACGGCGACATTGAACGAGACGAGACGGTTGAAGCCAAGCAGGCCGCCGTCACGAGCCTCCTGTCTCAGGCCTCCTCAATGCCACCCGGCATCGAGCGGCATGGGGCTCTCGTCACGGCCTTCATCAGCACAAGCGAACTTGTCCAAGGCATGATCGACGCGGAATTCCACGAGCGCGGCTTCGATGCCTGGACCAAGGATCATGCAGCAGGGATGGAATGCCTTTCCGTCCTCGCCCGCGCGATCAGAGAGTCCTGGCGCAGCGGCTTCGGGCAGCCTACTCCTTTGCCCCCGACCTTCTTCGAGACGCTGCACGGGTTCGATCCGTCGCAAACCATTCGGACCAAGCAGGCGGAAGGCTATGCCTTCTATGCGCTCTATCCGGAAAGCTACCTTGAAGCAGCCAAGGCTTCAGGCCTGGGTTCGGACACCCAGGTCGTCGGCATCCGCAGCATTGGAACCGGCCTGAGCGCCCTCGTGGCGGCAGAACTCGGCGCTCATGCTCCCATCACCCTGCGCCCCGTCGGCCACCCTTTCGGGCGAGAAGTGAGGGTGGATCCGGACCTGACGAGGAGCCTTACATCTGAGAGCCGAAAAACCTTCGCAATCGTTGACGAGGGCCCGGGCCTGTCCGGCAGCTCGTTTGGTGCGGTCGCCGACTGGCTGGAGGCGGCCGGAATCTCGCGGGAGCGGATCCACTTCTTCCCAAGCCACGGCAATGCGCTCGGCCCACAGGCCAGCGACAGGCACCGAGCACGGTGGAGCTCCGCTCCACGCCACTTCGTCAGCATGGACGACCTCCTGCTGCGCGGGTCGCCTGCACACTGCCTTGAGAGCTGGCTGGAATACCTCCTCGGTCCATTGGATCGACCTCTGGAGGAGATCTCGGGAGGAGCCTGGCGATCACGGCGCTACCAGGACGAAGGCTCGTGGCCGCCGGCTAACATTCAGCAGGAACGGCGCAAGTTCCTGGCGCGGGCGAACGGCACGGCATGGCTGGTCAAGTTTGTGGGCTTAGGCGAGATCGGCGCACGGAAGCTCCAGATAGCCCGCCAGCTTCACCAGGCGGGTTTCACGCCGGAGCCGGCCGGCTGCCGCCATGGTTTCCTTATTGAGCGCTGGCACGAGGAGCTGGATAGCCTCGATCAGGCTCCCGTCAGCCGCAAGAGCTTGGTCGAGCAGGTCGGAGCCTATCTGGGCTTCCGCGCCCGGCTCTTCCCAGCAGTCGAGCATCAGGGAGCCTCCCTCGGTGAGCTGCGCCGGATGGCGGTCTACAACATGGGTCAAGCTCTCGGGGACACCGTGGCCGCGGCCCTGGAACAGTCGCTGGCGGATCCGAGCAGCCTCACGGGCAAGGTGCACCGGGTCTGTACCGACAATCGCCTGCATGCCTGGGAATGGCTCGTTTCAGGCGACAGGCTGATCAAGACGGATGCGCTCGATCATAGCGCTGCTCATGACCTTGTCGGCCATCAGGACGTGAGCTGGGACGTTGCAGGCGCAATGGTCGAGCTGAACCTCTCCGAAGACGAAGCCTCGTGGCTGTGCGATATCGTGCAGCAGGAGAGCGGTCGTCCGGTCGATCAGGCCCTGCTCGCCTTCATGCTTCCCTGCTATCTCGCCTTCCAGCTGGGTGCCCACTTGATGGCGGCAGGCGCATTGGGAGAAGGGCCGGAGGTCACCCGCCTGCGCCAGGCTGCCGATCGGTATGAAGGTCTCCTCCACAATCGATTGCCTCGCAGAGGAGGCTCTGAACCTTTGCAGGAACAAGAGGAAGCGCCGGCCAGTTAACCGCCAAGGCAACACACTTGCGGGGCCGGACCGATCCGTCCGGCAGGATCGGTTCTTGCATGCTTTCCGAAACATGGCAGCTCTTGAAGGTGGCATTCGCAGGGTGGTGGAACGACCGTGCCATGAGCCTTGGCGCTTCCATTGCGTTCTTCACCGTCTTTTCGCTGGCCCCGATGCTGCTCGCCGCCATTGCGGTCGCCGGCCTTGCCTTCGGCCGGGATGCGGCACAGGGCGCCATCGTGGCGGAACTCGGCGGCATGATCGGCAACAACGAAGCCTCGGCCCTTGAGGCGATGATTGCCAGCGCCAGCAATGTCGGATCCGGCATCGTCGGCATGACGATCGGGATCATCACCTTTCTGCTCCTGGTGACCGGAGCCGTGGTCGAGCTTCAGGACGACCTGAACATCATCTGGAAGGCGAAACCGCCTGCCAGCTATGGGGTCATGAGTTTCATCCGCACCAGGTTGATCAGTCTCGCGCTGGTGCTGGGCATCGGTTTCCTGCTTCTCGTTTCCTTAATCATCGATACGGGCCTCACGGCCGTCGGGTCGTATCTTGAGGCGAATTTCTCAGGCGCAACTGTCATCCTCCGGTTCCTTAACAGTCTTGTCGCCTTTGCGGTCGCCACACTGCTGTTCGCGATGATCTTCAAGCTGCTGCCGTCCGTCGATCTTCAATGGAGCGACGTCTGGACCGGATCCCTCGTGACCGCGCTCCTGTTCACCCTCGGCAAGTTCCTGATTGGTTACTATCTGGGCAAGAGCAACGTGGCCTCAAGTTACGGAGCCGCCGCCTCCATCATCACGATCCTGCTCTGGATCTATTATTCATCCCTGATCCTGCTCTTCGGCGCGGAGTTCACGAAGGCCTATGCGGAAAGCCGAGGGAGCCGAAGGGGACGCCGCAGGACGGCAGAGCCACAAACAAGAACGGGCCAGGAGGCCTGACCCGTTCCACCTCATCCTTGGATTATCCGCAGGGGCTACTCGGCAGCCTCCTTCGTAGCAGGCTCCGTCGGAACATCGCGCATACCGCTTAAGACCTCCGCGGCCGAGGCCTTGTAGTTCTTCACGGAACTCGTCCACTGCCCCCAGACCGATGGGTCGATCTTGTCGCCGTTCTTGCCCAGGTTCTGCAGGCGGCGCTTGTCCTCGTCCGTCAGCACCTGCTTCGGCAGCGGCTGGAGATTGCGCACCTCGTCCGCCGTGATGCCGATCATCTCGCCGACCCGGTTGCCGTAATCGTCGTGAACCAGCAGGAGGTGCCAAACCATGCGCTCCTGCACGTCGCGCTCGCACTGGCCGAGCAGCGTACCCAGGTTGAGGACGAGGTCGTCACGCTCCCAATCCATCATGGTGCAGTAGCGGCCCCGGGCCTGGACGTAATCGTTGCGCCGCTCAAGAACGCTGCGGGTCAGGCGTCCCCGGATCTCAGGCGCATTGTGTGGCTCCTCCCGGGGCGCCTCGTGCAGCCCGTTATGGATCGACGGCTCGTAGTTCACATGCGGGTTCTGCCCCGGCGCCAGATCGCGACGGTAGGACATCTGCCCACCGTTCAGGTTGGTGGACACCTTGGCGTTCTTGGCCTGGTTCACCGGCAGCTGCAGGTAGTTGGTGCCGACGCGGTAGCGCTGGGTATCGGAATAGGAGAAGGTGCGCCCCACCAGCATCTTATCGTCCGAGAAGTCGAGCCCGTCGACGAGAACGCCCGTTCCCATGGCGATCTGCTCGTTCTCGTTGAAGTGATCCTGGACATTGCGGTTGAGCGTCATGACGCCGACATGGCGCAGCGGGAAATCCTTTTCCGGCCAAATCTTGGTGTCGTCGAGCGGATCCCAGTCCAGCTCCGGATGGTCGTGATCCTCCATGATCTGAACGTACATGTCCCATTGCGGGTGCTCGCCCCGCTCAATGGCCTCGTAGAGATCCTTGGAGGCGGAGCCGAGATCCTGGCCCTGCACCTTGGCGGCTTCTTCCGCCGTCAGGCTCGCCAAGCCGCAGCGCGGGTGGAAATGGTACTTCACCAGCACGGTATCGCCCTGGGCATTGACCATCTTGTAGGTGTTGACCCCGAAGCCTTCCATGTGCCGGTAACTCGCCGGAATGCCACGCGGGCTGAACAGATGCGTCAGCATGTGCATGGATTCCGGGGTCTGGCTCATGAAGTCGAAGATCCGGTTCGGCTCCTGGCGGAACGTGATCGGGTCGGGCTTCAGGGAGTGAATGACATCCGGGAACTTGATGGCATCGCGGATGAAGAAAACGGCGAGGTTGTTGCCGACCAAGTCCCAGTTGCCGTCCTCGGTATAGAACTTCACCGCAAAACCGCGCGGGTCGCGGGCGGTCTCGGAGGAGTCGCGGCCGCCGATCACGGTGGAGAAACGGATCGCAAGCGGCGTCTTCTTGCCGGCTTCCTGGAACAGCTTGGCTCGGGTGTATTTGGAGGCGGGCTCGTCGCCGATCTTTCCGGTGACCTCAAGTTCGCCGTAGCAGACGAAGCCGCGGGCATGGACGACCCGCTCAGGGATCCGCTCGCGGTCGAAATGGGTGATCTTCTCAAGGAATTGATAGTTCTCCAGCGTGGCCGGACCGCGGCTTCCGACTGTGCGCTGGGACTGGTTGTTGGTGATCGGATGGCCCTGCCGGTTCGTCAGGATTTGATCCGGCGTTCCCGACGGTGCTTTGGGGCTCTTATCCATGGCTCTCTCCCTTGAGGAATGGCTGATTGCGATGCGCCCCCTGGAGACCTTAAATGGCGGGTGGCGATCAATACCAATCGATATTTCTATAAGTCCCGATCAGATTATCTAATTGGCTGTCCAGCAGGCTGCCGCATGTTCGCGAAGGCAACATCCGGAATTGGCATTGGTTTCTCCACAAGCGCAGATAGCGCCGGAAAAGTTCGGAGCCCGCCGATTCTTTTGGCTCAGCCGAAGATCCGGTCGCCCTGCTCGTCGATGATCTGCTTGCCCTTTGCGATCGCGAAGGCGGCAGCATCATCCTTGCTCGGATGCGTTTCGGCCCGCACGAACCGGTGCTCCTTCATCCCAGCCTCGGATTCCTTCTCTATGATCCCTGCCGTTTGGAAGCCGCCTTTGGCCGAGTACGGCGCTGGACGGATGCGGAAGCCCTTGTACTCAACGGCCTCGGCAGCAGGCTCCTCGCGGCCGGTTGCACCGCCTCCGCCTGCAAAGCGGTTCCAGAGGTCTTTCAGGATCGACGGCATGGCACACTCAAGCTGGGATGATTCGTAAGGCTGAAGCATAATCCGGCATCGGCAGAGGTGCGACTCTCACCCGTCCCATCACGATCCCATGATCAGGCTTGGCCTTTCCGCGTCAGCGTCTTGACGGCGCCTATGCTGCAGCCAACTCTGCCGTGAATAAGCGGTCTGCGGGATCATGGAGCCTACGATCATGAAATATCCTCTGTTCGGATTGTTCTTCTCCGGCGCTCTTCTGACAGGCGGCATCGCCGTCGCGCACCATGGCTGGGGGAGCTACGACGCGGGCCGGCTCGTTTCGGTCACGAGCAATATCCAACGGGCCAATTGGGAAAACCCCCACGTGACGGTGGTCGTGTCTCACGAGAACAAGAACTGGGACGCGGTGCTGGCGCCGCCCTTCCGGATGAGCGCCCGAGGCCTGAATCCGGATATGCTCAAACCTGGGACGTCAGTCCGGGTTGAGGGCTACCCCTCCACCCGCACGGAAACCGAAATGAGGGCCGAGCGTATCGTCGTCGACGGCAAAACCTACGAACTGCGCTAGCGCCTGATGTATCTCGACCTGCTCGCAGCTTTGGAAGGCTCCTGGCTCGGCCATACGGGGCGCCATTCCGCGTGGCTTTATACGGCCGCGAACCTGCTGCATGTGCTCGGTGCCGCCTTCGTGGTCGGCGGCATCGCCATCTTCGACCTGAAGGTGCTGGCGGAACGTGGCAAGCATGCCTGGCAGGTGGGACGCTACGCCATACCCCTCGCGGCTGCGGGTCTCGCTCTGCAGATCCCGACAGGCCTGCTTCTCCTTGCCGTGGAGGCCCGGGCGCTTGGAACCAACCCCGCCTTCTATGTGAAGCTCGCCTTCATTGCTCTGGGCCTCATCAATGTCGCGCTGTTTCATGCCCGCTTCGGAGCGGCCCTGCGTGCCGGTTTCCTCCTCCCGGAAGCCCGTGCCTATGCTCTCGTGTCGCTCCTCGCCTGGATCGTCACGCTCTTGGCAGGGCGCATGATTGCCTATCTGTAGCTTGGCGCAATCTGTTGTCACACGTCCCCGTTCAACCGAGGTATTCATGCGCTTGCAGCTGGCGCTTTGCGGAATCCTTCTTTGCTGCAGCGCAGTTTCCGCCAATGCTCAATCGTCCGGCGAAACGGTCGAACAGGCGCTATGCCGCCTGATCGAAGGTTCCGCACGGGCTCAAAAAATCCCGCGCGACCTGCTCACCAAGCTGATCTGGCAGGAAAGCTCCTTCCGTCTGAACGTCGTCAGCCCGGCGGGAGCGCAGGGCATCGCGCAGTTCATGCCGGGCACAGCCAAGGAGCGCGGGTTGATCGATCCCTTCGATCCCGAGCAAGCCATTCCGAAGGCTGCGGAGTTCATCGCGCACCTTGCAGGGCAGTTCGGCAATCTGGGCTTGGCGGCCGCTGCCTATAACGGCGGCCCTGCGCGTGTCGCCTCATGGCTGGCCGGTCGAGGGGGATTACCGGCGGAGACTCAGAATTACGTTGTCGCCGTCACGGGCCGCTCGGCGGAGGAATGGGCTTCCGATGCAAGGGACAGGAAGGACGCAGGCCAGGAGGCATCCGGCACCGAACCACAGACATGCCTGCAGATCGTCGCCACCCTGCGGGTGCCCGGCCGTGGCGACACCATCGAGGCTCCCTTCGCTCCCTGGGGCGTTCAGCTTGCCGGTAACTTCTCGAAGGACAAAGCGCTGGCAAGCTTCAGGCGTGCGAGCGGGGCCTATGCGTCCCTGATCAAGGACACGCGGCCGATGATCATCGGCACGCGCCTGCGCTACCGCGGAACCAGAACCTTCTATCGCGTGCGCGCACCTGCCGACACACGCCAGGCGGCGGAGCAGATGTGCCGGGATATCCGCTCGGCCGGAGGAAGCTGCATCGTGCTGCCGAGCTAAAGAAAAAGCCCCCGATGCTGTCATCGGGGGCTTTCCTGGATGAGCCGGATCAGCGGCGCTGAGGCCGGAGCGATCGGGCCAGTTCGCGGATGACGTTATCCTCGATGTTGAGGTTCAGATCGTTGTCATCGTTGTTGTCGTCTTCATGCATGTCAGTTTCCGCCGGAGCAGCGGGCCTGGACAGAACACCACGCTGCGGGGCCGCAGGCCTCTCATTGGCCTGAGCCGCGGGTGGCGGCGGAGGGGGTGCGTTGCGCTGACCGCCGCCCTGCTCCGCCTGATTGCGGGTAGGTGCGTGGTGTGCCGTATAGCCCCGAGGCGCCACATAGCGATTTTCCAGGGCATCGAGCAGGCTGTTGAGAGCGGCATTCGACATCGGCACATCCGGCGCTTGAGGGGCGCCTTCCAGTGCGATGGAGCGGTTCTGATAAGGAACCTCCGTCGTGACATCCGCACCGAACCAGGACAACGGCCGGAAATCCCGGGCCTCATCCTCGCTCTCGAAGGACACGGAGATCAGGTCGAGGGGACCTGGCGTCACGAAGCGGAGGATCTGGATGTCCCGGGTGCCGACCGTCAGATGCGTAAGCAGGTAGTCGAGCTTGCCCGGCGTGACGTCGAGAAGCGCCTCGGCATGAGCCCGCGGAACCTCGGTGCGCTCCTCGATGGGCCCGCTGGCGCTCGCGTGAACCAGAACGAGGCTGCCCTTGTCACCCTCGACGACCACGAACGAGCTGCGGTCGGCCTGGTTGGGGAAGTGGCCTTCCGTCACACGATTGCCACCCCGCTCCTTGCGGATGAGCCGCGCAAGGGAAGAGGCAATGAGGTAACGCCTGGAAGTAACCATATTAAGTTCTCTACTATTAACCGAGTGTCGCGTATCAGCTCGAAGAACTTACAGCATCCTGAACCAAAACAATGAAGTTACAATTCACACTCCAGAGGCAACTCGTCTGGATTCGACATGCAACAACGTTTGACACTGTGGAAGTTCGAGCGTGTAAGCGAAATTCTCTTGAAAGCCTATGATGGCGTTCGCGTGGCAAAGTTCAATGGATATGGCAAAAAGCTGCCAGAGTTTTGTCGATAGTGTTAATGAGAGCCCGATTCATGGGCTCCAATGCCATCCGGGACGCCTGTTGATCCGGAAAAATCCAAGGTCCCAAGCACCAGCCAATTACATAAGTTAAGAGCCCCGGCTTCTCATGAAGAAGATGCCGGGGCTGGAATGCTTCGCGCTTCGAAGGAACGAGGTTACTCGCTTGCGGTGGTCTTCGGCACGTAGGGTGAGTTTCCGTCGAAGGTATAGGCGGTTTTCACCGTAGTATAGAACTCCGCAGCATAGCGGCCCTGCTCGCGCGGACCATAGGACGAGCCTTTGCGCCCGCCAAACGGCACGTGGTAGTCCACACCGGCGGTCGGCAGGTTCACCATCACCATGCCGGCTTCCGCATTGCGCTTGAAGTGCGAGGCATATTTCAGGCTCGTGGTGCAGATGCCGGATGAGAGCCCAAACGGCGTGTCGTTGGCAATCTCCAGCGCCTCGTCATAATCCTTGGCTCGGATCACCGTGGCCACAGGCCCGAAGATCTCCTCGCGCGCCACCCGCATCCGGTTGTCCACCTCCGTGAACAGGGCCGGCGCCAGGTAGAAGCCGGGCGCGTCGCGCTTCAGGAGGTCGCCGCCGGCCACCAGCTTGGCGCCCTCCTCCTGACCGATGCGGATGTACTTCAGATCCTGGTCGAGCTGGCCCTGATCCACCACCGGGCCGATATGCGTGCCGGCCTTCAAGGCATCGTCTACCACCAGGCCGGCCATGCGCTCCTGCATGGCGGCCACGAAGCGGTCGTGAATGCCCTCGGTCACGATCAGCCGCGAGGAGGCGGTGCAGCGCTGGCCCGTGGAGAAGAACGCCGAGTTGACGGCGCACTCCACCGCCACCTTGAGATCGGCGTCGTCGAGCACGACCATCGGGTTCTTGCCGCCCATCTCCAGCTGCAGCTTCTTCATGGGATCGGCCGTGATGCAGGTCTGGGCCACGCGGCGTCCGGTGGGCACCGAGCCGGTAAACGAGATGGCCGAGACCTTGGGGCTCTGCAGCATGGCCTCGCCGACCACCGAGCCCTTGCCCATCACCAGGTTGAACACGCCGGCCGGCACGCCGGCCCGGATGATGATCTCGGACAGCGCGTGGGCGGAGCCCGGCACCAGCTCGGCAGGCTTGAACACCACGGTGTTGCCGTAGGCCAGCGCAGGCGCAATCTTCCAGGCCGGGATGGCGATGGGGAAGTTCCAGGGGGTGATCAGGCCGATCACGCCCACCGGCTCGCGGGTGATCTCCACGTCGATGAGCGGCCGCACGGACGGCACCTTCTCACCAGCCAGCCGCAGGCACTCGCCGGCGAAGAAGTGGAAGATCTGGGCCGCGCGGGTGACCTCTCCGATGCCCTCGGGCAGGGTCTTGCCCTCTTCGCGGGAGAGGAGGCGTCCGAGTTCCTCCTTGCGGGCCAGGATCTCGTCGCCGACGCTTTTCAGGATATCGTGGCGCTGCTGGATCGAGGAGCGCGACCAGGCCGGGAAGGCGTCATAGGCTGCAGCAATCGCGCGCTCGGCTTCTGCCGCCGAGGCACGGGCGAACTCGCCCACCACGTCCTGCGTGTTCGACGGGTTGATGTTCGGCGAAGCCTCCGACGCGGCAAGCCACTCGCCCGCAATATAGTTCTTCGTCATCGTTAACCTGCCTGTCTGGTGTTGATGAGGCCCCGCTGGGCCAAGTTGGACATGAGTGCGCGCAGCCCGAAGGTCCAGGGCTCGCATTCGGAGCTGGGCTTCATGCGGTTCATGAGTGCCCCGAGCTTGGGCGCCGCAATGGTGACGATGTCGCCATGCTTGTGGGTGAAGCCCATGCCGGGCTCGCCGCGATCCTGCGTGGGAGCGAACATCGTTCCTAAAAACAGTGCAAAACCGTCCGGGTATTGATGGTGCGGCCCGACGGTCTGGGCGACCAGATCCTCGGGATCGCGGCTGATCTTCGTGATCGACGACGAGCCTTCGAGCCGGAACCCATCCTCCCCTTCGACGGTGAGCGTCACCGTGGTCTGGCGCACATCATCGAGGGAGAAGGTCTCGTCAAAGAACCGGATGAAGGGACCAACCGAGCAAGAAGCATTGTTGTCCTTCGCCTTCGAGAGCAGCAGAGCCGAGCGCCCTTCGAAATCGCGCAGGTTCACGTCGTTGCCGAGGGTTGCGCCCACGATCTTTCCTTGAGCGGTGACGATCACCACCACTTCCGGCTCGGGATTGTTCCAGGTGGACTTGGGATGCAGGCCGGCATCCATGAAGGCACCGACGGCAGACAGGGTCGGCGCCTTGGTGAAGACCTCCGCGTCCGGCCCGATTCCCACCTCGAGATACTGGCTCCAGGCTCCTTGAGCCATAAGAACCTCTTTCAGCGCCATGGCCTCGGCAGATCCCGGCTTCAGACGGCTGAGATCGTCGCCCACGAGACGAAGGACTTCGGCCCGGATCGCCGCCGCTGCGCTGGCATCGCCCCGCGCCCGCTCCTCGATGACACGCTCCAGCATGGAGACCGCAAACGTGACGCCGGCCGCCTTGACAACCTGAAGGTCGATCGGCGCCAGGAGCCAGGGCTTGGAGGAATCACGGCTGTCGGGTGCCGTATTTGCAGCAATGTCCTCCAGCGAGCCGATCCTCTCGCCTTGTGCGGCCTTCACCACACGCGCCGGATCGTCCATGGCGGCAAGATCGCTGACCGTGGAGCATGTGGAGGAGATGTCGAAGAGGCCATCCGCCCTCACGGCAACCACCGACGGTCCCAAGCCGGGACGCCAGACACGCCCGACGAGCGCCCCCTGGAACCCATCTTCGGGCAGGATGCGGGCAATATTCGTTGAAGACAGGTGGTCCATCGGCCGGCGCTCGCTTTCCTTGAGGGTGTGCTTCGCCCTCTTCCCTTGTTGGCCCTTGATATAGCGAGGAGGCCGCAAGGGGCTATAGGGAAAATTCATTGCAGCCTTGCCCTGTATGGGGGGCTCGGAACAAACCCGGTTCATCCCCCGTTCGCAGCTTAAGTTATGCCATTGCGATGCCATGCATGTGCCGGCAGGCACCGACACAAGAAAGACGCGAGACATGTCCGATACACCATCCCCGAATCCGCAGCCCGACGTGCCCAATCCGGTACATCCCGATCCGGGACCTGCGGGCATTCCGGCTCCTGATGAGCCGGTCGGCGTCCCGCCCGTCACGCCCAGCGATGTCCCTAGCCCTGGCGAGCCGGTAGGCATTCCTCCCTCGGGGCCTCAGGAACTCCCCATCGGCCCGATGGGGAATTAACGCCGCGTCGAAACTGTGCTTTGTGCGTGGCCGGGTCAAAGGAGCCCCAATCCATGGATGACAGCAAGCGTTCGACCGCGGCCAACATGGCCTCGCCCTCCTACCGTCTGGCGGCGCTCGATCAGGATTTCCTGCTCGGCGACTCCACGCGGGGCGTGCGGTTCATGCTGGAATATGCCAAGGCCGAGGAGCATCTTCGCACCTGGGGCGTCCGCTCGACCATCGTCGTATTCGGCAGCGCGCGCATCAGGGAGAATGGGCCGGGGCGGCACCCCTTCTGGTACCAGGAGGCGCGGTCCTTCGGCGCTATCGCGTCACAACGCGGCGGCGCGATGACGGTCACCAGCGGAACACGCGACAACGTCATCGCCACGGGTGGTGGGCCCGGCATTATGGAGGCTGCCAACCGGGGAGCCTCCGACGTGGGAGCGCCCTCCATCGGCTTCAACATCACCCTTCCGCATGAGCAGGAGCCCAATGCCTATTCGACCCCGGACCTGACCTTCCGCTTCCACTACTTCGCCATGCGCAAAATGCATCTGGCCATGCGCGCCAATGCGCTGGTGGTGTTTCCCGGAGGCTTTGGTACTCTGGATGAACTGTTCGAGATCCTTACCCTTCGTCAGACCGGCAAGGCGCCACCCCTGCCTATCGTTCTTTTCGACAAGGCCTATTGGCAATCCGTCATTAAGTTCGACGCTCTCCTCGAACACGGCATGGTCAGTGAGAGAGATCGCGAACTGGCCCATTTTGCCGATACCGCAGAAGACGTGTGGAGCACATTGATTGAAAATGGTCTTGTGGTTCAGACACTCGAGAGAGGCTCGGAGCAGGATTTCTGAGGCTGGGTCGGAGACGGTCGAATTGATTTGACAAAATCGCGGGGCTGAACTTTCATGACTTTCATGGGGATAGCGATCTCCCCACGAGGCGACATGCCCAAGCATCGCATCCGCACCAGAACGTTCACGGATGCATCATGTCGTCATTCAACACCATTTCCACTGAAAAGCTTGCTCGCCTTGTCGGCACCCCCAAGTGCCCGGTCCTCATCGATGTTCGCACTGATGAAGATTTTGAGAGTGATCCACGCCTTGTTCCTGGTTCCGTCAGACGTCCATTCGAGACAGTCTCAGATTGGGCTCATGACTTCACAGGCAGATCTACTATCGTGATCTGCCAAAAGGGGCGGAAGCTCAGCCATGGCGTCGCGGCGTGGCTCCGCCATGCAGGCATACCGGCCGATAGCCTTGAAGGAGGGACTTTGGCCTGGGCTCAGGCTGGCTTGCCCATGGTGCCTAGCGCAACAATTCCATTCCGCGATCGGCAGGGGCGAACGATCTGGGTGACACGCTCGCGTCCCAAGATCGATCGGATCGCCTGTCCGTGGCTGATCCGCCGCTTCGTAGATCCAAACGCAGTGTTCTTGTTCGTTCCAACCTCGGAAGTTCTTGGCGTCGTAGAGCGATTTGAGGCGACGCCCTTTGACATCGACGGCGACGATGTCTTCTGGAGCCACCGCGGCGAGCTTTGCACTTTCGACGTGATGGTCGAGGAGTTCGGGCTTGGCACCAAGCCTTTGAGACACCTCGCGACGATCGTAAGAGGCGCCGACACAGCGCGGCTGGACTTAGCCCCTGAAGCGCCCGGCCTGCTGGCCGCATCTCTGGGACTGTCCCGCATGTATTCGGATGATCTCGCTCAGCTTGAGGCCGGGCTTTTCCTCTATGATGCCTTTTACCGCTGGTGCCGGGATGCCACGGACGAGACCCACAACTGGCCTTCGACGAAGCCAGGAGCTTGATATGAGTGAGACAGTACAGGCCGCACAGGGATCGACGTCTCACCCCCCTCCGAGCCATGGCGTATCTTTAGGCGAAGCCTTTCGCGTCTGGCTGCGGGTTGCTGCCCTGAGCTTCGGTGGGCCTGCAGGCCAGATCGCCGTGATGCACCGCATCCTCGTTGAGGAGAAGCGCTGGATCTCGGAGAGCCGGTTTCTTCATGCGCTCAATTACTGCATGCTGCTGCCGGGACCCGAGGCGCAGCAGCTGGCCACTTATGTGGGCTGGCTCATGCACCGTACCCTCGGCGGCCTCATGGCCGGCGGCCTGTTCATTCTGCCGGGCATCATTGCCATCATGGGCCTGAGCTGGATCTATGCCCTCTATGGGAAGGTCGGCTTCGTCGCGGCGCTCTTCTTCGGCCTGAAAGCAGCCGTGCTCGCCATCGTGCTCGAAGCGGTTATGCGGATCGGCAAGCGGGCGCTCAAGAACCGGGTGCTAGTCGGGATCGCGGCGGCTGCCTTCGTGGCGATCTTCTTTTTGGACGCGCCATTCCCGTTAATCATCCTTGCGGCGGGCCTGATCGGCTTTCTTAGTGGAAGAGCAAACCTGCCGCAGTTTCAGGTCGGCGGGCATGGCAGCCAGAGCGCAGAGGAAAGCGACAACCTGCTGGGCGAACATCTTCCGGATCACGCAAGACCCAACACAGGACGAAGCCTGCGCATCGCCACTGTGTGGCTGGCGCTCTGGCTCGTGCCGGTTGCCGCCCTCCTGCTGCTTCTCGGCGGCGGCAATGTCTTCAGCCAAATCGCAGTCTTCTTCTCCAAGATGGCGATGGTGACGTTCGGCGGCGCCTACGCGGTTCTGGCCTATGTGGCGCAGCAGGCGGTCGAGACACATGGCTGGCTCCAGCCCGGCGAGATGCTGGACGGCCTCGGCATGGCCGAGACGACGCCGGGCCCGCTGATCATGGTTCTGCAGTTCGTGGGATTCATGGCAGCTTTCCGCGATGCAGGCGCGCTCGATCCGCTTGTGGCAGGCACGCTGGGCGGCCTTCTCGCCACATGGGTGACCTTCGCGCCCTGCTTCCTGTGGATCTTCCTCGGTGCCCCCTACATCGAGGTGCTGCGCGGCAACCGCTCTTTGAGCGGAGCCTTAACAGCCATCACGGCGGCTGTCGTTGGCGTGATCCTGAACCTTGCGATCTGGTTCGGCATTCACACGATCTTCAGGGATGTTCGGCCCGTGGAATGGGGCATTCTCAGCTTCGACGCGCCGGTGTGGGGAAGCGTGAATCTCTGGGCGCTGCTGCTGTCGGCTGCAGCCATCATCGCCATGTTCCGCTTCAAGGTCGGAATGCTGCCAACCCTGGCTGCGACGTCGGCTGCAGGCATTGCTCTCTACGCAGCCGGCGCCATGGGGTGAGGCAAGATATTGCCTCACCCGTCTTCGATCAGGTCACGGACGAGATCTGCCCGCCATCGACGCGCAGGATCGAGCCCGTCATGAACGAGGCCTTCTCGCTGGCGAGGAACACAGCCGCCGCCGCGAACTCCTCGATCTCGCCATAGCGGCCGGCCGGAATGCCCGCGCGAGCGGCTGCGGCCACGTCCTCCACGGAGCGGCCCGTGCGCTCGGCATTGGCAGCATCAAGCTGCTTCAGCCGATCCGTTGCGATGCGACCTGGCGCAATGGCATTCACCGTCACGCCCAAGGACGCGACCTCGCTCGCCAGCGTCTTGCCCCAGCCCACGAGCGCGGGGCGGATGGCATTGGAGATGGCAAGGTTCGGGATCGGCTGGATCACGCCGGACGAGATCACCGAGATGATGCGGCCGAACTTGCGCTCGATCATGCCGGGCAGCAGTTGATCCGCAATGCGCACCAGATTGACGAACATCGCATCGAACGATTGCCGCCACTGATCGGACGACACGCCCTGCGCCTTACCGGGCGGCGGGCCGCCGCTGTTGAGCACGAGGATGTCGACACCGCCGAGCGCCTCCGTGACGTCCTTGATCAAGGCATCGACCTGATCGACCTTGCCGGTGTCGCAGATGAACGGCAGAACATCCTTGCCGATCCTATCCGCGGCGGCTTTCGAGCCCTCCATCGTGCGGCTCGCGATGGCGACGCGGGCGCCCTCCTCCGCCAACCCTTGAGCAATGCCGAAGCCCAGGCCCTTGCTCGCGCCGAGAACGAGCGCGCGCTTTCCTTCCAATCCAGTTTTCATCTGAAAGTCCCCTTGTCTTACGAGCGCTCGATGCGCTCCATCAGCCATTCGATGTCGGCGATTGTTTCCGGGCTCAGCTTCGGCCCGGGCTTGCGCAGCGTGTCGGTTGCGATGATGCCGCGCCGTTTGAGCACGTATTTGCGCACGGCCAGCCCGACGCCCGGCTGGGTCTCATAGCGCACCAGCGGCAGATGACGATCGAAGAGATCGTGCGCTTCCTTGCGCTTGCCCTGGTTGATGAGATTGACCACGCCCACCAGCATCTCAGGATAAGCATAGCCCGTCATGGCGCCGTCGGCGCCGCGTTCCATTTCGAAGGGCAGGAACATGCCGCCATTGCCGCAGAGGATCGATACGCGCCGCGACTGCCCGGAGTCACTGGCACGGCGCAACGTCGTGATCTTGTCGAGACCTGGCCAGTCCTCGTGCTTGAGCATCACGCAGGAGGGACTCTGCTCAATGATGCGCATGATCACCTTTGGGGTCATGACCACGTTCGTCGTGAGCGGGTAGTCCTGGATCACCCACGGCACATCCGCGCCAATGGCTTCCACCGCATCGGCATAATAGGATACGATCTGGTCGTCGGTCTTCAGGGTCGAAGGCGGGGCGATCATAACGCCGGCGGCGCCCGCATCCATGACCTTGGAGGAAAGCCCCGACATGGCGGCGAAACCGGCGGCGGACACGCCGACGATCACGGGAACACGCCCCGCCACCGTGGCGATCACTTGGCGGGCGAAGGCCAGCGCCTCGTCGGCCGCCAGCTTAGGGGCCTCGCCCATGATGCCGAGGATTGTCAACCCAGTGGCCCCGGCCTTCAAGTAGGCTTCGACCATCCGATCGGTGGAGGCGACGTCCACCCGCCCATCGCTCTCGAAAGGCGTGGGACAGATGACATAGACGCCGGCGGCAGAACTCGTGAGCAAGGCTTCCTCCATGGCAGAGCTTGGCAAAGGGTCAGGCGCCCCTCATACACCTGCTTGCCGCCGGGTGCACTACCCTTGGGAGGCGGCCCAGCTATGCCTTCAGCTGCGTCCGGAGCCGCTCTTCTTGCCGCCGCCGTCCTGCTTATTGACGGTCGCCCAGGCGCGACGCTCGGCTTCCTTCTCGGAAAGGCCACGGCTCTCGTAGGATTCCTCGATATGCTCGGCCTTGCGCTTCTGCTTGTCCGTATAAGCCGACTTGTCACCGCGGGACATGGCGCTCTCCTGATCGTATCGGTGCTCGGATGAGATGACCTCTCGCAGGCTCAACCGAACTGCCGGAGAACGGTTCCGTAACTCCGTTCCCAGGCTGCTACCGCATAGACCCGCCGGATTGCGGATCTAGTTGGCGACAGCCCAGCGGCCCGGCTCCTCCGTCTGGCCAATGAGAGCAAGACCGTAGGCAATCGATTCGAACTGGTCGGCGGAGGTCAGGCAGCTCTCGCCGAAGCGCTCCACGAACAGGCGGCGGATGGCGGGCACGAAGGACGTGCCGCCGGTGAGGAAAACGCGTTCGATCTGCTCCGGCTTCACGCCGGCCTTGGCAAGCGCCTCGTCCACCGTGCCCGCGATCTTCTGGACATCCTCGGCGATCCAGCCCTCGAAGTCGGCGCGGGTGATCCGCGCCTGGATGGCGACACCCTCGCCCTCGAAGCGGAAATCCGTCTCCTCCCGGTTAGAGAGCGCTACCTTGGCCGAGGAGACGGCGCGGTAGAGGGCGAAACCCAGATCGTACTCGATGATATCGATGAACTTTTCCAGCGGCTCGGGATCGAGGGCTGTACGGGCGAGTTCCCGCAGCTCCTTGAGATCGCCGCTGCCCTTCATCATCGCCAGCTGGTTCCAGCGGGCGAAGTTGGCGTAGTAATGGTTGGGGATCGACAGGATCTTGTCCATGGAGCGGTAGAGCCCGCCCTTCCCGAGGCGAGGCGAGACCACCCGGTCGACGATCCGATAGTCGAACGCGTCACCGGCGATTCCGATGCCCGCATGGCCCAGAGGCTCGGCCCGCAGCACTCCACCAGCTTTAGAAAAGCGCATGACGGAAAAGTCGCTGGTGCCGCCGCCGAAATCGGCCACGAGCACGGTGGCATCGTGATCGAGCTGCTGCGCATAGAAGAAGGCGGCTCCCACGGGCTCATAGACATAACGGGCGTGCTCCGCCCCAAGCCGTCCGAAGGCGGCCCGGTAGCGCTGCATGGCGAGATCGTCATTCGGATTGTAGCCGGCGAACTGGACCGGCCGGCCGATGATGACGTTCCGCGCACCCCAGTCCAGGCGCGAGCCGCCGTGGCGCACGAGGGTGCGCAGGAAGGCGCTCAGCAGATCCTCGAAGCCGTAGCGCTCCCGGAAGATGCGCGTTTCCTTGAAGGTGGCGCTCGCCGCGAAGGTCTTGAAGGACTGGATGAAGCGATGGGCATGGAGCCCTTCCAGGAACTGCTCGATGGCCCAGGGGCCACCCTCGACCTGGGTGCGCAGTCCGTTTCCGTGCCGCTCGTCCCAGAAGCAGAGCGCGGTCACATAGACTTTCAGGCTCTCACCTCCATGCTCGAAGGTCAGGGCCTCCACCTGCCCGTCCGGCCCCGCAATGGCCACGACCGTGTTGCTGGTGCCGAAATCGATGCCGATGGAAAAATCGTTGGAATGGGGCATGAGGACCTCGGGAGCGGGCGGGAAGGGCCGGACGGTCTATACGCCAAGGCTTCGAGAGCCAAGCGAAATCGCCGGAGAAAGGGCTTTCCGTTCGGTCACTGCGACCCTGGCGCTGTGGACGGGCCGTTGACCCGGGGGCGCCCTGCACCGTAGAAGCCGCGCCTCAACCTTTCGGAGACTTTCATGCTATCCATCGGTCAGCGCATTGCGAGCGAACTGAATGTTCAGGAATGGCAGGTCAAGGCGGCCATCGAGCTCCTCGACGGCGGTTCGACCGTACCGTTCATCGCGCGCTACCGCAAGGAAGTCACCGGCACCCTGGACGACGCCCAGCTGCGCACCCTCGAGGAACGCCTGAGCTACCTGCGCGAGCTGGAGAGCCGCCGCAAGACAATCCTCGACAGCGTCCGCGAGCAGGGCAAGCTCACCGACGAGCTGGCGCTCCAGCTCAACACCGCCGACACCAAGGCGCGCCTCGAAGACCTCTATCTGCCCTACAAGCCCAAGCGGCGCACCAAGGCGCAGATCGCCAGGGAAGCCGGCCTGGAGCCTTTGGCCGATCTGCTCCTGGGCAACCCCACCCGCGAGCCGAAGGAAGCCGCCGCTGCCTTCGTGAACCCGGAGAAGGAGGTCGCCACTCCGGAGGCCGCTCTCGAAGGCGCCCGCTCCATCCTGGTCGAGCGCTTTGCCGAGAACGCGGAGCTGCTGGGTGCCCTGCGCGACATCTATTGGGAGCGGGGCAGCCTCACCTCCAAGGTGCGTGACGGCAAGCAGAATGACGGCGCGAAATTTTCCGATTACTTCGACTTCGCCGAGCCGCTGACCAAGCTTCCCTCCCACCGCATCCTCGCGCTGTTCCGCGGCGAGAAGGAGGAGATCCTCGACCTGCGGATGGAGGAGGACAAGGACGCGGCCGAGCCGGGCTATGTGAGCCGCTACGAGGGCCGTGTGGCGCTTGCCTTCAACATCACGGATCAGGGGCGCGCCGGCGACAAGTGGCTGCTCGATACCGTGCGCTGGGCATGGCGCACGAAGCTGCGCTTCTCCATCGAACTCGACATGAAGATGAAGCTCTGGCAGCTCGCCGAGGACGAAGCCGTAAAGGTGTTCGCGGGCAACCTGCGCGACCTGCTGCTCGCCGCTCCTGCCGGCGCCCGCCCGACGCTTGGTCTCGATCCGGGATACCGCACCGGCGTGAAAGTGGCGGTTGTGGATGCGACCGGCAAGGTGGTGGCGACCGACACCATCTACCCGCACGAGCCGAAGCGCCAATGGGACGAGTCCATTGCAACGCTGGCGCGTCTCTGCCGCGTGCACAAGGTCGAGCTGGTTGCCATCGGCAACGGCACTGCCTCGCGCGAGACCGACAAGCTCGCTGCCGAACTGGTGTCGAAGCACCCGGATCTGACGCTCACCAAGATCATGGTCTCGGAAGCGGGCGCTTCCGTCTATTCGGCCTCTGCCTTTGCCAGCCAGGAACTGCCGGATCTCGACGTGTCCTTGCGCGGCGCCGTCTCTATCGCGCGCCGCCTGCAGGATCCGCTCGCGGAACTGGTGAAGATCGACCCGAAATCCATCGGCGTCGGGCAGTACCAGCACGATCTTGCCGAGTACAAGCTCTCCCGCTCCCTCGACGCGGTGGTGGAGGATTGCGTGAATGCGGTCGGGGTCGATCTCAACACGGCGTCCGCGCCGCTGCTCGCCCGCGTGTCGGGCCTCGGCGACTGGGTGGCGCAGAACATCGTCTCCCATCGCGATGCCAACGGCCCGTTCAAGACCCGCAAGGCGCTGACCAAGGTCTCGGGCCTTGGACCCAAAACCTTCGAGCAGGCGGCAGGCTTCCTGCGTATCCCGAACGGGGACGATCCGCTCGACGCCTCCGGCGTTCACCCGGAAGCCTATCCGGTCGTGCGCCGCATTCTCGAAGCCACGAAGAGCGACATCAAGGTGGTGATCGGCAACGGCGCGGTGCTGAAGAAGCTCAATCCGCAGACCTTCACCGACGAGAAGTTCGGTGTGCCGACGGTCAAGGACATTCTGAGCGAGCTGGAGAAGCCCGGTCGCGACCCGCGTCCCGAGTTCAAGACGGCCACCTTCATGGAGGGCGTGGAGAAGATCAGCGACCTGAAGCCAGGAATGATGCTGGAAGGCGTCGTCACCAACGTGGCGGCCTTCGGCGCCTTCGTGGATGTGGGCGTGCATCAGGATGGCCTCGTGCACATTTCCGCGCTCGCCGATACCTTCGTGAAGGATCCCCGCACCGTGGTGAAGCCGGGCGATATCGTGAAAGTGAAGGTGCTCGAGGTCGACATTCCCCGCAAGCGCATCTCGCTCACCATGCGCATGAGCGACCCGGCCGAGAAGCGCCCCTCGGGGCGGCAGGACGACAACCGGGGAGCCTTCCAGAAGCATCGGGCTCAAGCGGAGCGGAAGCCTGCCGCACAGGCTCCCTCCTCCGGCGGCGCGCTTGCCGATGCCCTGCGCCGGGCTGCCATGACCAACGGCAAGGACAAGGGCAGCCGGAAGTGACTTCAACAGGGGTGGCTTGTGGCCTTCCCTGAAGTGTTCTAGAAGCGAAGCGTCTCACGGGGAGCCTCATACGGGGCTGAGAGGCGGCCAGGCCGCCGACCCGTCGAACCTGATCCGGGTCATGCCGGCGGAGGGAATGAGCATGCGACATCGCCATAAAAGCCATGCCTCGTGCAATTTGCGCCGCCTGTCCGGCCTGCCTTTTGCATGGGAGCGCTCTTAAGATGTACCGCCGCCTTCTTCTCACCTTCGTTTCGCTTGGGCTCGCCACCGGCATCGCCCAGGCGCAGACCAAGCCGACGCTCACCGTCTACACCTACAGCTCGTTCGCCAGCAAATACGGTCCTGCCAAGACCGTCGAGGAACGCTTCGAGGCGACCTGCAACTGCGACGTCACCTGGGTCACCGCCGAGGACGCGGGCAGCCTGCTCGGGCGTCTGCGTCTCGAAGGCCAGAACACCAAGGCCGACGCGGTCGTGGGTCTCGACATGAACCTCGTGGCGGAAGCGAAGTCCCTCAACCTCTTCGCGCCTCATGGCACCGAGGTGAAGGACCTGTCTCTTCCCATCGAGTGGAAGGACGACACCTTCATCCCCTTCGACTGGGGCTACTACGCCTTCGTGTATGACGCCAACAAGCTGCCCAACACGCCGAAGAGCCTGAAGGAGCTCGTCGACAATCCTAACGGCCCGAAGGTTGTCCTGCAGGACCCTCGCACCAGCGCGCCGGGCCTCGGCCTTCTGCTCTGGATGCAGAAGGTCTATGGCGAAAAGGCTGGCGAGGCCTGGGGCAAGCTCAAGCCCCGCATCGTCACCTTCACCAAGGGCTGGTCGGAGGCCTATGGCCTTTTCATGAAGGGCGAGGCCGACATGGTGATGTCCTACACCACGTCGCCCGCCTACCACATCGTTGCGGAGAAGAAGGACAACTACAAGGCCGCCGCCTTCACGGAAGGTCACTACCTTCATGTGGAGCTCGCCGGCATGACCCGCACCACGAAGCAGCCGGAACTCGCGAAGCAGTTCATGGCCTTCATCCTCAGCGAAGGGTTCCAGACGGCGATCCCCGAGACCAACTGGATGTATCCGGCGAAGAACCCTCCGTCGGGGACGCCTGAGGCTCTCAAAGGAATGATCCAGCCGAGCCAGGCGCTGCTCTTCACGCCCGAGGAGGTGCAGCAGAACCGCCGCGCCTTCACCGATGTCTGGCTCAACGCCACGGCGCGCTGATCGCCCATGCTGACCTTGAGGCTGCCCCATCCCGGAACCCTGGTGGCTTTCGCCATCTTAGGGTTGGTTGTGGGCGGCTTCATCGCCCTTGCCACCTTCGATGGAGGAACACCGACGCTTTTCTCCATCGGCCCCTATCTCGGCCGCGTGCTCGCCTTCTCGATCATCCAGGCCACACTCTCGACCGTTCTGTCTCTTGCTCTCGGCATCGGGCTGGCGCTTGCCCTCGTTCGGCGCTCTTTTCCAGGTCGAGGCATCGTTCTGGCTGCTTTAAGCACCACGATGGTGATGCCCACGATAGTGGCGGTTTTCGCGGTCTTTGCCGTGTACGGCCGCAGCGGCTGGCTGTCCGAAGGGCTCGCCTTCTTCGGCTGGCCCGGCGGCATCACCATCTTCGGCTATCCGGGCATACTCATCGCCCATGTGTTCCTGAATGCCCCATTCGTGGCGCGGATCACGCTGGATGGCCTAAACCAGATTCCCGCCGAACATTGGCGGCTCGCCACTGCCTTTGGCTTCACGCCGGCGCAAATCTTCCGCCATCTCGACTGGCCCGTGCTGCGCACTGAGCTGCCCGGCATTGCCGGCCTCATCTTTCTCATGTGCTTCAAGAGCTTCGCCATCGTGCTGGCGCTGGGCGGCGGCCCAAGCCGATCCACCCTCGAGGTGGCCATCTACGAGGCGCTCAAGATCGATCTCGATTTCGGCCGCGTGGCCTGGTTGGCGCTGATCCAGCTCGCGATCTGCCTGTCGATGACGGGGCTGCTGCATTGGGCCTTCACGCGCCCGCCCGTCGGCCACACTGTCCGCAGCCTCGTCCGCCGGCCGGATGCGGGGAATCGCCGCCTGAAGGCTCTGGATAGCATCGTTCTCGCCATTGCAGCCTTGTTCATCGCCCCGCTCGCCCTCAGCGTCCTGACAGGCCTTCGCAACATTCCAGATATTCTTGGAGCAGACCTTCTCCAGGCCTTCTTCACGAGCATGATCATCGCCGCCGCCGCTGCAGTGATCGCCTGCCTGCTCGCTCTCGCCCTCGCCTCTGCGGCGCGGCGGAAACGTCTCGTCCTGCGCTCTCCGCGGATCGCCGCCTTCTATGACTTCCTGCCCGACACGCTGCTTGCCGTTCCTCCTTTTGCCCTCACGGCGGGCCTTTTCCTGCTGATCCAGCGTTCCGGGGATCCATCCTCCGCCGGTCTCATTCTCCTGCCGCTCATCAACGGGTTGGCTGCCGTGCCCTTCGCCTATCGCTTCGTCGCGCCGCATCTGCTCACCGTCGAGGAGCGTTATGGCCGGGTGGCAGCCTCGCTGGGCCTCGCCGGATGGGCGAAGCTGACGATCATGGATTGGCCAGTGCTCAAGCGCCCGCTCGCCGCAGGCTTTGCCCTGGCCATGGCCCTATCGTTCGGCGATTTCGGCATCATCGCGCTATTCGGTGGGACGGAGCTGGTAACGCTGCCTTACCTTCTCTACGAGCGCCTCGGCGCCTACAGGCTCGACGAGGCGTCAGCCGTCGGCCTCGTCATCGTTCTCGTCGCCTTCCTGCTCGCTCACATTTCAGGTCGCCTGTCCCATGCTGGTCATTGAGAACTGCCGCCTGACCTGGCCCGACTTCGCGGCCGATTACTCGCTGTCGGTGAAGGCGGGAAATCTCTGCGCCGTGATCGGCCCGTCCGGAGGCGGCAAGACCACCCTGCTCCACATGATCGCCGGGTTTGAGACGCCGCAGAGCGGCACATTGACCTTCGATGGTCAGAACCTGTTGCCGCTCGCACCGGCCAAGCGGCCTGTCGCCATCGTGTTCCAGGACCACAACCTGTTTCCGCACTTGAACGTCACGCAGAACGTCGGCCTTGGAATACGGCCTTCCCTACGCCTGACCGAAGGTGAAAAGATGCTCATCGAGGAAACCCTCCAAGCCGTCGGCCTTGGAGGGTTCGAAAACCGCAAGCCCGGCGAGATGTCTGGCGGCCAGCGCCAGCGCGTGGCGCTCGCCCGCGCCCTCGTCTCGGGCCGCCCTCTGATCCTGCTCGATGAACCCTTCAGCAGCCTCGACCCGACCTTGCGCCGCGACATGATCCTGCTCGTCGACGAGATGCGGCGCAAGCGTCCGGTCACCATTCTCATGACGATCCATACGCCCGAGGATGCCGCCCACGTGGCCGATCAGATGGCCTTCGTCGCTGATGGCAAGGTCGTAGCCTCAGGTCAGCCTGCCGAGATTCTCAACAGCGCTCTGGCACCTAGGATCGCGGCAGCCGTATCGAATTCGTAGAGATGCCGCCTCAAGTGCGCTCAGGCAGAACCGACAGGCCCGCTGCATCGAACACGTGAAGTGCGCGGGCCGGCACATGGGCGGTATAGGTGCCACCGGGCGTCGCCTCGGTCTCGCCGGGAGCACGGACGATCACATCATCGCCGCTGGCCAGCCGCATATAGACATAGCTCGATTCACCCAACTGCTCCACGGCATCGATGGTGCCCCTGAGAGAGGTAGAATCCGCTCCTCCCACTTCCATGTGCTCGGGCCTGATACCCACCGTCACATGGTCGCCGGGGTTCACGCTGCCGGGTCTCACATCCAGGGTAGCCTCCGTGCCGGCGAAGCCGATGGTGACTTTATTCCCGTCAGTTCGAAGAACTTGTCCCTTGATGAAGTTCATGCGCGGCGAGCCGATAAAGCCGGCGACGAACAGGTTGCGCGGAGAGCGATAAAGTTCCAGCGGCGCCCCGACCTGCTCGATCCGGCCCTGGTTCAGCACCACGATCTTGGAGGCGAGTGTCATGGCCTCGACCTGATCGTGCGTGACGTAGATCATCGTGGCGCCAAGATCCCGGTGCAGCTTGGCAATCTCAAGGCGCGTATTAACCCGCAAAGCCGCATCGAGGTTCGACAGCGGCTCGTCGAAGAGAAAGACGCTGGGATTACGCACGATGGCGCGACCAATGGCGACGCGCTGCCTCTGGCCACCAGACAATTCACGAGGCTTGCGGTCGAGAAGCGGCGTCAACTTCAGGATCTCCGCCGCCTGCCGCACTCGGCGGTCCGCCTCCGCCTTGTCGGTCTTCGCGAATTTCAGCCCGAACGCCATGTTCTTGTAGACGTTCATATGCGGGTAGAGCGCATAGGACTGGAACACCATGGCGATCTTGCGGTCCGCCGGCGGCAGCTCGTTCACCCGCTTTTTGTCAATCCTGATCTCGCCGCCGCTGACCGTCTCGAGGCCCGCGATGATGCGCAGCAACGTGGATTTTCCGCAACCCGACGGGCCAACGAAAACGACGAACTCGCCATCATCCACGGACAGGTTGATGTCGCGCAGGATCTCGGTGGCCCCGAAAGACTTGGCAACTCCGTGGAGGGAAACGTCAGCCATTGCGGTCAGTTCCTGGAAGAAGCTGTCACTTCACAGCGCCGGCGGTGAGGCCGCGCACGAGATAGCGCGAGAAGAGAAGGTAAAGGACAAGAACCGGCGCAATCGCCAGCGTGAGCGACGCGAGCACCGCATTCCAGTCCGTCACGTACTGGCCGATGAACTGCTGCACGCCCAGCGTGATGGTCTGCTTGCCGTCTCCGGGAGCCAGGATCAGCGGAAACCACAGATCGTTCCACACCGGCACCATGGTGAACACCGCCACTGTCGCGATGGCCGGGCTGATCAGCGGCAGGATGATGCTGAAGAAGATCCGGTACTCACTAACCCCATCGCAGCGGGCCGCATCGCGCAGGTCCTTCGGGATCTGCTGGATGAACTCCCCGAGGATCAGGATGGCGAGCGGAAGCCCCTGCGCCACATAGACGAGGATGAGCGCCGTCAGGGTGTTGACGAGATTGAGCTCCACCATCATGCGCAGGATGCTGACGCTGCCGAGACGGATCGGCACCATGATGCCGATGGCGAGATAAAGACTGAGCAGGGTGTTGCCGCGGAAGCGATATTCCGTGAGCGCCCAGGCCGCCATGGCTCCGATGAGCACAATCAGCACAAGGGACACGACTGTCACGGTCAGGCTGTTGAAGAAGTAGAGGCCGAAATCGGAATTGGCGAAAACCCGGTCGAAGCCGATGGTGGTGAAGGTCTGTCCGTTGGGCAGTCCGAGCGGGTCGGCAAAGATCGCCCGGCGCGTCTTGAAGGCGTTGATCAGGATGAGCAGGATTGGGCCGAGCGCCAGGATCGTGTAGAGGATCAGGGCGATGTGAACGGCGATGCGGCCAGGTCTGATGGTCATGGTCCCTGCCCTCTCAGAACGTATGCCGCTGCAGCCGCCGCTGCACGCCGAAGAGGTAGATCAGCACGCCGATCAGGATGATGACCAGCATGGCGGTCGCCACCGCCGCCCCCATGGTCGGGCTGCCGACCTGGAGCTGGAAGCCGAAGAAGGTACGGTAGAAGAAGGTGCCGAGAATGTCGGTGGAGAAATTCGGGCCGGCCAGTGCGCCCTTGATCGCATAGATCAGATCGAAGGCGTTGAAGTTGGCAACGAAAGTGAGGATCGACACGACGCCGAGCGTCGGCAGGATGAGCGGCAGACGCACGAACCAGAACACGCTGAACGGCCCTGCCCCGTCGACGGTCGCGGCATCGAGGAGGTCGTCGGGAATGTTCAGGAGCGCCGCATAGATCAGCATCATCGGTATGCCGACGAACTGCCACACCGAAATGAGCGAGACCGTCAACAGGGCGGTCGATTCCTGCCCCAGCCAGGGACCGAAGAGGCTGCCGAGCCCGACGGCCTTCAACAGGCTCGGCGCAATGCCCCAGAGCGGGTTGAGCATGAGCTGCCAGATGAAGCCGATGATGACCACGGACAGCATGGTCGGCAGGAAGATCAACGTGCGGTAGACGCTGCCGCCCGTCAGCCGTGGCAGGCTGAGCAGCATGGCCAGTCCTAGCCCAATCCCGTTCTGCACCACCATGTGGATGGCGAAGAAAATCAGGTTGTTGGTGAATGCGTTCCAGAACTGGCCCGACCAGTTGGGATCCGTCAGAAGCGTATAGAAGTTCTGGAGGCCGACGAAGCTGCGCGCGCCGGTCTCATCGCCAGCATAGAGGCTCAGTCGGATGGTATCGACCAACGGATAGATCGAGAACAGCGTGTAGATCGCCAGCGCAGGGGCGAGAAACACCACGATATGGATCGGGAACCGCGAACGGGCCGGGACCACGTCCGTCGACTGCACGTGTGAGGCCGTGAGATCCGTCATGCTGCCCTAAAAACTGAGTAGGATAAGAGCGGGCCACCCGGATGAGTGGCCCGCTTCAGTGCTTCACTTACTTCTTGTGCGGCTCATACCAGCTGGCAAGCCCGTCCTGGGCCTTCTTGGCCGCCTCTTCGGGCTTCATGCTGCCGTTCATCACCTGAGCGCTCACGTTCCAGAGCTCGTTCTCGAGATTCGGCGTGCCGCGGGACAGGATCTGGTAGGAATTGCGGATCGAGCTCTCGCAGGTGCCGCGCCAGCCGACGAACTTAGCCGCCACCGGATCCTTCACGTCCACCTTCGCCTTGGAGAGCGGGAAGAAGCCCGGCAGTTCGTTGGCGTAGATTTCGGCGAATTCAGGCGATGCCACCCAGGACAGGAAGGTCTTGGCGGCTTCCATGTTCTGAGACTTGGCGTTGATGCCGATGGCGATGTCCGTGTGATCGCTGATGTAGCACTTGTCGCCGGCATTCACCACGGGCGGCGCGAAGGCGTCGAACTCGAAATCGGCCTGCTTGCGGAAGATCGGCACGTCCCAGGAGCCCGCCGGATAAATGGCCGCACGGCCCAGGGTGAACAGGTTCTGCGTATCCGGATATTTCTGCGCCTTGTAGCCGTCGCCCATATAGGGCGCCCAGCTCGCCAGCTCCTTGAACGCATCCACATAGGGCTTGTCGGTGAACTTCTGCTTGCCCTCGATGAGCGCCTTGCGGCCCTCCTCGCCCTTCCAGTAGTTCACGCCGATGTTCTGGAAGCCCATGGTAGCGGCTTCCCATTGATCGGCCGTACCCATGGCGATGGGCGTGTACTTGCCGTCGGCCTTGATCTTGTCGAGCACCGCGTGGAACTCGGCCATCGTCTTGGGCGGTGTGAGCTTCAGCTCGTCGAAGATCTCCTTGTTGTAGACGAAGCCGTGGATCACCGAAGCCATCGGCATGCAGAAGGTGGTCTTGCCGTCGTCCGTGGACCAGGCGCTCTTCGCTACGTCGGAGAAGTTCTCGAGACCCTTCACATCGTTGACGGAAACGAGGTTGCCCTTCTTGAACAGGTCGAGGGACGCATCGAAAGGCCGGCAGGTGATGAGGTCTCCGGCCGTCCCGCCGGCAAGGCGCGCGTTGAGGGCCGCGTTGTACTCGGTCGGCGGATCGGCCTTGAACTGCACCTTGATGTTCGGGTGCTTCTTGTTGAAGGCCGGAATGATCTTGGTGTTCCACACATCCGCATCGTCGTTGCGCCAGCTCTCGATGGTGAGGGTCTGGGCCGAGGCAGCATTGGCGAAAGCCAGAGCGGCAGCGACGACGGATGCCGTCGCCAGCAGCTGTCCCGCACGGCGCCGGAAAGCCTTCGAATGGAGATTCTTCATTGTCTTCGTCCTCCGTAACCCGAAGGCGGCTCCGAGGCGCGCCTTACGAGCATGTTCCCTTTTGTTGCCCCGTGCCCATTATGTGCATTCTTGTGCGTCCCAGCAGGCAGCCATGACTGTTTCACTGGTCGATGCGTTGGACAAGTGACCTCATATTGGTATCGACAAAATTCAAAGACAACTCCCCTTCGGCTGGATCCTCCGGAAATTGCCGGCTTCCGTCCGCGCTCTCAACGATCCGCATCCGCAGGGCAGGTGCACAAGGCTCCAGGCAATGCGGCTACCGCCCCTTCCCGAACTGGACATTAAGTGGCATGGTGCCGTCCGAATGTCCGATCTTGAGATCCATCCACGCATGACCGACCTCCTGTTCCTCGGCATCGATGGCGGCGGCACCAAGTGCCGGGCGCGTCTGCGCAATGCGCAGGGCGATCTGCTCGGGGAAGGAACGGGGGGCCCATCCAATATCCGTCTCGACCCGGATCTAGTCTGGAACTCAATTCTGACAGCATGCCGCGAAGCTCTGTCCCAGGCAGGGCTTCAGGAGAACGACCTCGGCCGGATTCATGCCGGCATGGGTGCCGCAGGTGCGGGCCAGACCAGCGCGGTCGAGCGCCTGCTGGCCCGCTCGCATCCCTTCGCATCCTTCGAGATCGACACGGATGCCCACACCGCCTGGCTCGGCGCCTTCAACGGAGGCGATGGGGCGATTCTCATCGTCGGCACCGGCTCCTGCGGCTACGGCGGCGTGAGTGGCCAATGCCATTATGTCGGGGGCTGGGGATATGAGGTATCGGACGAGGGCAGCGGGGCCGCCATTGGGCGGGAACTCCTGCGCCGCTGCATCTGGGCTCATGACGGTCGCGCGCCTTCGACCCCGCTCTCGGATGTAGTGCTGGCCGAGTTCAAGAACGATCTCGAGATCCTGGTCGACTGGGTCGGTAAGGCCCGGCCGAGCGATTTCGGACGCTATGCCCCGCTCGTCCTCGACTATGCCGAACGGCGGGACCCCCTCGCCATCGACCTCGTTGCGGACGCGGCCGCCGGCTTGGGCCTGATTGCCACGCGCCTCCTCGATCTTGGCGCCCCGGCCATCTGCCTCTTCGGCGGCTTGGCCGAGCCTATGCGCCGCTGGCTCCCGCCCCCGGTCCAGCGGACCATTGTGGCTCCCATGGCCGATGCGGTCGACGGCGCCATCCTGCTCGCGCGCATGGCCGTGACGGGGAGGCCCACATGAGCGATCAATCCGGCGAGGCCCTGTCGCTTCTCCCCCTCAACGAGGCCAATCCGACGCCCCTGTACCTTCAGCTGCAGCAATCCATCGAGGAGGCGGTGCGAAAGGGGGCGCTCAAGGCCGATGCCGCGCTGCCGGGAGAGCGGGATCTCGCCAAGCAGCTCGGCATTTCGCGCGTGACCGTGCGCAAGGCCATCACGGGACTTGTGCAGAAGGGCGTGCTCGTCCAGCGCTGGGGCTCGGGCACCTTCATCGCGCAGCAGATGCGGCTGGAGCAGCCCCTGTCCCGCCTGTCGAGCTTCACGGACGACATGCTGGCCCGCGGCCTCAAATCCTCGGCCGTGATGCTCAGTCAATCGACCGGGCCAGCCTCGACGGACGAGCTGATGGCGCTCGGTCTCTCGCCCGGCGATCGGGTAAGCCGCGTCAATCGCCTGCGCCTGGCGAACGGCATTCCCATGGCGATCGAGAACGCCGTCCTCCCGTCACGCGTTCTGCCGGATCCGTCTCTTGTGCAGCAATCCCTTTATGCTGTGCTGCATGAAAAAGGTTTCATGCCGGCCCGCGCCCTGCAGCGCCTCCATGCGGTGCTCCTGAACGAGGAACAGGCCTCGCTCCTCGGCGTTCCGCCCCAGAGCCCCGCGCTCTATATCGAGCGCCGCTCCTTCACGGCCACCGGTGAAATGGTCGAGTTCACCTCATCCTACTACCGGGGCGATGCCTATGATTTCGTGGCTGAGCTGACCATCAGCCAGCCCGACCGGATGCACAATGATGACACCTGACACGAACAGCGCTGTTTCCACCGTCACGGCCATGCTGCGCGAAGCGCAGGAGGCCCCGCAGGTGGTCGCATCCCTGCTCGATGCCAATGCGCCCCTCTGCCGTGATCTCGGCGAGCGCCTGCGCGCCTCACCTCCGCCTTTTGCCGTGACCTGCGCGCGCGGCAGCTCGGACAATGCGGCGACCTTCGTCAAATACCTGCTCGAGATTCATTCCGGTCTTGTGACCGCCTCCGTCGGCCCCTCGGTGACATCCGTCTACGAGGCGCGTCCGCGCATGCGCGATGCGCTGTTCCTCGCTGTGTCGCAATCGGGCCGCAGCCCCGACATCCTCAATCTCGCCCAGGCCGGGCGCGATGACGGCGCGCTGACGGTCGCCCTGGTGAACGACACCTCCTCGCCGCTCGCCTCCACCTGCGAGGTGGTGCTGCCGCTTCACGCGGGACCCGAGAAGAGCGTGGCTGCCACCAAATCCTTCATCGCCGCACTGGCAGCTGGCCTGCAGCTCGTCGCCCATTGGTCGCAGGATCAGGATCTGCTCAACGCGCTCGACACGCTGCCGGACGTTCTCGCCAAGGCCTCGGCCGTCGACTGGTCGTCCGCGCTACCTCTCCTGTCGGATGCCGACAACCTCTTCGTCGTCGGACGCGGGGTAGGCTTTGCGGTCGCTCAGGAAGCGGCCCTCAAGCTCAAGGAGACATCGGGCGTGCATGCGGAAGCCATGAGCGCCGCCGAGCTGATGCACGGCCCCTGGACCTTGGCCGGCGACCACTTCCCGATCTTGGTGCTCAGCCAGCAGGACGAGACCCTGAGCGGCGTGAACGATCTCGTGACGAAGCTGAACGAACAAGGCGTTCCTGTCGTGGTTGCGGGTGCGGCGGAAGGCCCTTCTGCCGTCATGCTGCCGCCCGTCGAGGGCGTGCATCCCTATCTCGCGCCGATCGCCCTCATCCAGAGCTTCTATCCCCTCGTAAACGCCGTTGCGCTGGCGCGTGGGCGCGACCCTGACAGCCCGCCGCGGCTGCGCAAGGTGACGGAGACCGTCTGATGGCCCTTGCTCTGACCGGCGCCCGCATTTTCGACGGGTCGCACATGCTCGACGGCCGCGCGGTCGCGATCGAGAACGGCCGCATCGTCGGCGTGCCGCATGAGCGCGATCTCAGTGCCGGAATCGAACGCCGCGCAGTGAGCGGCTTGCTTGCTCCCGGCTTCATCGACGTTCAGGTCAATGGCGGCGGCGGCGTTCTCTACAATGATGTGCGCTCTGTCGAGGGCATCGAGAAAATTGCGCAGGCTCACCGGGCCTACGGTACCACCGGCCTCCTGCCGACCTTCATTACCGACACGCGTGAAACGATGGCGGAAGCGGTCGAGGCCATGCGGCAAGCTCTGGCAGCTCGCATTCCCGGCGTTCTCGGCATCCATGTCGAGGGCCCCTTCATCAGCCCCGAGCGCAAGGGCGTGCATAATCCTGCCTTCATGCGCCCGATGGAGGAAGAGGACATTGCGATCCTGTCCTCGCTGAAGGAGGGCCGCACCCTGGTGACGCTGGCGCCCGAGCGCAACAGCATGCAGTCCATCGCGCGGCTCGCCTCGGCCGGCGTGCTGATCTGCGCCGGGCATACTGCGAGCGACTACGCCACCGTCATGGAAGCCACCCGCCACGGCCTGCGCGGTTTCACGCATCTCTTCAACGCCATGCCGCCGCTGGCCGGCCGCGATCCAGGCCCCGTGGGCGCGGCGCTCGACAGCCATGACACCTGGTGCGGCCTCATTGTCGACGGCCATCATGTGAGCGACGCCGCCTTGCGCGTTGCAATTGCCGCCAAGGGCACGGAGCGGATGATGCTCGTGACCGACGCCATGTCGGTGACCGGCACGGATTTGACGAGCTTCGAGCTCCATGGCCGCACGATCTACCGCAAGGACGGCCGGCTCACCACGGAGGACGGAACGCTCGCAGGCTCCGACCTCGACATGGCGAGCGCCGTGCGCAACAGCGTCGAGCGCTTAGGGCTTGCCCTGCCGGACGTGCTCCGGATGGCATCCCTCGTGCCGGCGAGCTTCTTGCGGCTCGATCACGAACTCGGCCGCATTGCGCCAGGCTATCGGGCCGACCTCGTTCTTCTCGACGAAAACCTGCAGGTGCGGCAGACTTGGATCGAGGGGCAAAGCGAATAAGGGAAATCTTCGATGAGCGCGCAGCGGGTTCTGGTCGTCGGTCTCGGCAATATGGGTCTGTCCCATGCCCTCGCCTATGCGCGCATCGACGGCTACGAGATCGCCGGGCTCTGCACGCGCAACATCGATTCTATGGAACTTCCCGAGGCTCTGCGCGGGGCTCCACGGTTCAGCGATTTCGAGGAAGCGCTGACGGCGACAAAGCCGGACGTGGTGTCGATCAACACCTGGTCGGTCACCCATGCGCCCTACGCCATCCGGGCCATGGAGGCAGGCGCCCATGTTTTCGTGGAAAAGCCCCTCGCTGATACCGTTGAGGATGCGCAACGGGTCGTCGATACGGCCATGCGCACCGGGCGCAAGCTCGTCATCGGCTACATCCTTCGCCATCACCCGTCCTGGATCAAGTTCATCGAGATTGCCCGGACGCTCGGCACCCCGCACGTCTTCCGCATGAACCTCAATCAGCAATCGAGCGGCGCCGCCTGGGAGGCCCACAAGCGGCTGCTGCAATCTCTGTCACCCATCGTCGATTGCGGCGTGCATTATGTGGACGTCATGTGCCAGATCACCAGGGCAAAGCCCATGCATGTTCACGGCGTCGGCACGCGCCTGACGGAGGACATGCCGGCCGGCATGTACAATTACGGCCACCTCCACGTGACCTTCGATGACGGCTCGGTCGGCTGGTACGAGGCCGGCTGGGGCCCGATGATGAGCGAGACGGCCTATTTCGTGAAGGACGTGATCGGGCCGAAGGGCAGCGTCAGCATCGTCATGGCCGAGACGGTGGGCGACATCCGCTCCGACGACATTAATGCCCACACGAAGACCAACCAGATCCTGCTTCACCATGCAGCGCTCAAGGACGATGGAAGCTTCGCGAAGACTGACGAGCGGATCAGCACCACGGACGAGCCGGATCACGATGCTCTTTGCGAACGCGAGCAGCGTTATCTTCTGCGGGCGATCCAGGAGGATCTCGACCTGACGGATCATATGAACGATGCTGTCCGGTCGCTCCGCATCGTGCTCGCGGCCGACGAGGCGGTGCGGACGGGCCGAGTGGTGACGCTCTGAGGCGTCAGCCCTTCACGTAGAAGACAAAGCTGCGGCTTTTTCCGGCGAACTCCCGGTCGTATTCCCGCTCCACATGCCAACCGTGGCGCTTATAGAAGCGACGGGCCGCATGGTTATCTCGGAAGCATTCGAGGCTTCGCCCTCCTCGCCGTTCCGCCTCCTTCAGGAGAAGCGCGCCACCTCCCCTGCCGCTGGCAACGGGATCCATGAACAGCATGTCGATATGTCCGTCCGTCATGAGCAGAAAGCCGACAGACCTACCGTCCGAGACGGCCACCAGCATGTGTTGCCAGGAGGAGGAAAACCTCTCAGCAAAGAACGTTTCATTCCGGCCCTGGAGCACCTCCGCTTCCAGGATTTCTGCAAAGGCAGCACGGTAGGACCGCTCGGCCACGGCCGCGAGAGCCTGAACGTCGTCGGCTCCGGCAGACCGTACGATCACGGTTGTCCTCTCAGTCGCGGATCAAGGGTGTCACGCAGGGCATCGCCTAGGAGATTGAAGCCGAAGGACAGGAACAGGATGGCGAAGCCTGCGAAGATCGCGCTCCAGGGGGAGAGCATGAGGAAGTTGCGCCCTTCCGACAGCATCAAGCCGAGGGACGGCGTCGGCGGCTGTGTCCCGAGGCCGAGGAACGAGAGCGAAGCTTCCACCAGGATAGCTGCGGAGAGCAGCAGGCTTGTCTGGACCAAAATCACGGAGGCGAGGTTCGGCAGGATGTGCAGGAAGATGATGCGGGCGTCGGACGCGCCGATGGCGCGCGCGCCGGCCACGTATTCGCTCTCGCATAGCACCAAAGCCGGGCCGCGCAAAAGCCGGGCGAAGATCGGCGTATAGACCACCGCGATGGCGGCGGCGGCGCTATAGGTATGCGGCCCGAGCACCGCGATGATGCCGATGGCGAGCAGCATGACCGGGAAGGCGAAGAGCACGTCCATGATGCGCATGATGATGCGGTCGAGCCATCCACGGTAGTAGGCGGCCACGAGCCCGAGGGTGCCTCCAATAAGAAGTGCGATCCCAACGGCGAGCAGGCAGGCGATAAGCGAGGTGCGGTAGCCGTAGAGAATGCGGGTCAGCACATCGCGACCCAGCTGGTCGGTGCCAAACCAGTTCAGTTCGGTCGGCGCGCGCAGACGCCGCACCACGCTCTGCGCCATAGGATCGTAGGGCGCGAATAAAGGTGCGCCGAGGGCGAGGATGATCTGGATCGCCACCAGGACGACTGCGAAGGCGAGAAGCTTGTTTCGGGCTAGGCGCTGCACGGCTTCAGGCCCTCACGCGGGGGTCGACCACGATGTAGAGAAGGTCGACAAGAAAGTTCACGAGCACAAAGCCTGCCGTGACCACCAGGATGGTGGCCTGGATCAGCGGGTAGTTGCGCTCGGCAATGGCTCCGAGAATGAGTCGGCCGAGCCCCGGAATGGCGAAGACCTGCTCGACCACGATGGCGCCGCCGAGCAGATAGCCGGTCATGATGCCGACGCTGGTGAGAAACGGGATCAGCGCGTTGCGCAGGGCATGCTTGTAGACGACCTTGCGCTCGGCCAAGCCCTTGGCGCGTGCGGTGCGGACATAGTCCTGCCCCAGCGCATCGAGCATGGCCGAGCGCACGAGACGCGAAAGATTGGCGAGGATCGGCAGTGCCAGGGCGATGGCCGGCAGCGTCATTCGCTGGAGGTTGCCGATGGGATCTTCGGAGAAGGGCACATAGCCGAGCGACGCGAAGCCCGGCGCCCAGGCGGCGAGAAGCAGGATCAGCACGATCCCGAGCCAGAAGGAGGGGATCGTCAGGCCGGCGATGGCCGTCACCCGCATCGCCACGTCGGCTGCACCGCCGCGGGTCTGGGCCATCAGGCAGCCGACGGGCACCGCCAGCACGGCGCCGATGAGGAGCGCCAGGAAGGTGAGCTCCAGCGTCGGCCACAAGTGCAGGAGAATCTCACCGGCAACGGGCCGGCCCGTCCATAACGATGTGCCGAAGTCGCCACGCAGCGCAGCGCCCGCCCAGAGCAGGTACTGCTCGACGATGGGGCGGTCGAGACCGACGCGGCGGTTGAGCTCCGCCATGCGCTCGGGCGTGATCTCGGTGTTCGCCCCCAGCATGATCGCCACCGCGTCGCCCGGGATCAGGCGGATCATCAGAAACACGATGATCGACACGCCGAACAGGACGATGACGAGATCGATAAGGCGGGCGAGCAGAACTCGGTTCATACAGAGAGGCTCTCAAAATACGCCCCGGCGCCGCATCTGTGGCGCCGGGACAATCGTCGGCTCTTAATAGGAGGCGTTGCGCAGCAGCATGAGCGAGCGGTTCGGCATCACGTCATAGCCTTGCAGCTTGCTGTTCATGGCCGAGAACAGGGTACCGTAGGTGAGATGCGCCGCAGGGCCGGAGCAGGCGAGCTTCTGCTGCACCTTGTCGTACGCCGTCTTGCGCGCTGCCTGATCCTGCTGGCTGCGTGCCTGGTCGAGCAGGCTGTCGATCTCCGCGTCCGAATACTTGAACACATTGGTCGATCCGCCCGTGCGGAAGGTGCGGTAGAAATACTCGTCCGGATCCGGCTGGCCGGCATTGATCGAGGCGAACATGTCGAAGTTGCTGTTGCGCCAATCCTGGATGAACTGGCCCTGCTCCTGGTTGACCAGTTCAACCTTGAAGCCCGCCTTGTTCAGCTGCTCCTGCACCACCTGGGCGATGTCCTTCACGTCCTGACGCGGCAGAACCTTCAGGGTGACGGCGACAGGCGTCGTGACGCCCGCCTCCTTCAGGAGCGCCTGGGCCTTGGCCAGATCGGGCTTGTAGCAGGCGAACTGGTTCACATCGAGCGCCCAGGATCTCAGGGCCGGTGACAGCGGACCGCCCGGAACGCCGGCGCCGAAGAGGGCCGCATCCACGATCTCCTGGCGATTGATGGCGTAGTTCACCGCCTCACGCACCTTGGCATTGTCGAAGGGCGGCTTCGACACATTCATGCCGATGAGCGTGTAGGCGAGATCCATAGTTTCGGCGAGCTTCACGTTCGGCTTGCCCTTGAGCTGCAGGGCCGTCGCCGCATCGATGTTGGGCAGCAGCGCATACTGACCGTTGCTTAAGCCCACCTGACGGGTGGCCGATTCAGGCACGATGTTGAACTTGAGCCCGGCGAGCTTCGGCAGGCCCTTCTCCCAATAGGCATCGTTCTTGGTCAGAAGGATGAAGCCGTTGGGCTGCCACTCCTGGAATTTGAACGGCCCTGTGCCGACCGGTGCCTTCTGCAGGGCATCCTTGTTGGCTTCCATGGCACTCGGCACAATGGCGATGGTGGCAAGCGACGAGAGCAGCGCCGCGGACGGCTCCTTGAGCTTCAGCTCCACGGTCTGGGGATCGACCGCATTGGCGCTCTCCACCGCCGCCAAGCGGCTCGCCAGAGGAGAGGCGATGTCCTTGCTCTGCACGCGCTTGATGGAGGCTACCACGTCCTCCGCGTTCATGTCGGAGCCGTCGTGGAATTTCACGCCCGAGCGCAGCTTGAAGGTATAGGTCTTGCCGTCCGGCGCGACCGTCCATGACTCGGCGAGGCCTGGAACGGTCTTCAGGTCCTTGTCGATGGCCGTGAGGCCCTCATAGATATTGCCGTTCACCACCATGAAGCTCGGGAACGCGGTGATGAGATGCGGGTCGAGGCCGGTCGGCCCATTGTCCGCACCGATTTCCAGAATCTGAGCCGAGGCGGAAGCCATTGCCGCCACCATGAAACCTGCGCCGATTGCGCCGCGCAGTGCTGACCTGACCATACGTCTATTCCTCCCTTGGAAGCCGCAGACCATTTTATAGGCCATCGCCGCGAACCTGTCATGGTCCAATATCATACCACTCTGGACCGTCTTCTCGGCTGTGCTATGGTCGCGACAGACAGTAAGGCCGGAGAAACAGATGTCGGATCGTTCCATCGTCAAAGCCATCGGGGTAATCAGCGGCACATCGATGGATGGGATTGACGTCTCCATGGTCGAGACGGATGGCGATACGGTCGTGAAGCCGGGGCCGGGCCGGACCTTCTCCTATCCGAATGATTTGAGGAAAACCCTTCAGGCTTTAATTGCCGAGCCGGCACGGGCCCAGAGCGAGCCACTGGAGGATCTCGAGCAGGCCGTGACCGAGGCGCATATCGCGGCCATCCGGCGCTTCATGGCGGAGACCGGGATTGCGGCCGCAGAGGTCAAGCTCATCGGCTTCCATGGCCAGACAGTCTATCACCGGCCGGAGATCCGCTTCACGCGTCAGCTTGGTCTTGGCGACAAGGTCGCCGAGGCGCTCGGCATCGATACGGTTTATCGCTTCCGCCATGCGGATGTCGCGTCAGGCGGGGAAGGTGCTCCGTTCGTTCCCCTCTACCACCGCGCGCTCGCCAGCAACCTCCAGCAGCCGATCATGATCCTCAATCTCGGCGGCGTCGGAAACGTCACCTATATCGACGGTGATGTGGTGATCGCCTTCGATACCGGACCGGCCAGCGCCCTGCTCGATGATTTCGTGCTGCGCCGCCGCGGCTTAAGCTTCGACGAGAACGGGCAGCTCGCTGCCTCCGGCACGGTGGACGAGGCACTCGTTGCCGCGTTCATGCAGAACCCGTTCTTTGATCGCCCAGCGCCGAAATCTCTCGACCGCCAGGATTTTCACGCTCGCGCCAAAGGCGTGGAAGCGCTCTCGGATGAAGACGGCGCGGCGACCCTGGCGGAATTCACGATTCAATCCGTTGTCGCGGCTTTGCGCCATGTACCGCGCGCGCCGCAGCGCTGGCTGGTCACCGGCGGTGGACGGCGCAACGCCCATTTCATGAAGCGCCTGCATGAGGAACTCGGCGTCGCCGTCGATCCGGTTGAATCCGTAGGCTGGGACGGCGATTTCCTTGAAGCGCAGGCCTTCGGCTATCTTGCCGTGCGGTCGACCCTCGGTCTGCCCTTAAGCCTGCCGACCACGACCGGCGTGCCGCACCCAATGCCTGGCGGCGAACTGCACCGGGCGGCGTGAGACATTGATGCCTCTGACTGATCTGATCGACAAAGTCTTCGCACCCGCCGCCAACTCGATTGAGAACGGCAACATTCCCGGCGCGGTTCTTGGGCTCGTGACCGCAAATGGCGCGCGCGCTGTGCGATGGGCAGGCTATGCGCAGATCGAGCCAGTTCGCGAAAATGTTTCCCGTGCAACATGGTTCGATCTCGCCTCACTCACCAAAGTGATCTTCACGACCACGCGCGTTCTGCAATTGGTCGAGGAAGGCCGGGTCGCCCTCGACGATCCGTTGGTCAACGTCATTCCGGATCTTCGCCAGTACGATATGAACGCGGCGGAGCGGCGCCTCACCTTCCGCCAGTGCTTGGCGCACCAGACGCATCTGCCGGCCGTGGAGCCGCTCTACACCTATGGGCAGGATCCGAACACGCTGCGCGCCTTCGTCCTGCAGCGCGTCTGGCAGCCAGGACCGCCTGTCTATTCTGATATCAATTACATCCTGCTCGGCATCGCCATCGAGCGCATTACCGGGCAGGCGCTGATCGAACAGCCGCTTCCTGAACGCTTCTCGTTCCGGCCCGATCCGAAACACTGCGCCGCAACCGAGAAGGACACTTGGCGCGGGCGCGTCATCCGCGGCGAGGTGCATGACGAGAACGCCTTCGCGCTCGGCGGCGCCTCAGGCCATGCGGGCCTGTTCGGCACCATCGACGGCGTGCTCGACTTCGCCCGTTCGCTCCTTGACGGCTCGGGGCTGTCGCCCGACTCCATCAAAGCGATCCGCACACGGGAATCCGAGAAGCGGACCGTGGGCTGGGAGGCCTTCTATCCTGGCTGGCACGGCGGCGATGCCTGCTCGCCGGACACCATCGGCCACACGGGCTTCACCGGCACCGGATTGTGGATCGACTTCGAGCGCGGGCTTGCCTGGTCGCTCCTCACCAACCGGGTCCATCCAAGCCGACACAAGGACAGCGGGATCCTTGCCCTTCGCCGTGCAACGGGTGAGCAGGTGATCGCGTTGTTCGATCAGATCGGATGACTTTAAGGATGCCAACAGAAAGTTGATGACCGGTCTCTTTCAGAACCTCGCAGGCAATTGTTGCCGGCCACAACTGGTCCTATACTGGTCTGGAAGAAAGTTGGCATAATGGCGACAGAACATTTCAGTACCCGCTACCAAGACCTCGACACATGGCCGAGCTTCGATGTGCTCTCGGCCTTTCTAGAGGGACAGCTCTCCGCCGTCGCCGCCGTCAGGCCTGCTCTCCCGGCGATTGCTTCCGCCGCGGAAGAGGCGGTGCCCCGTCTACGCCGTGGCGGTCGTTTGGTGTATGCGGGCGCCGGAACCTCGGGCCGCATCGGCGTTCAGGACGGAACCGAGTTGCCGCCGACCTTCAACTGGCCCGACGACCGCATCGTCTACCTGATCGCCGGCGGTGAAGGCGCCATCATGCAGGCGGTTGAGAATGCCGAGGATTCGGTTGAGGACGGCATCGCGGGCATTCGCGACAACACCATCGGACCCGACGATGTGGTGATCGGCGTGGCTGCCAGCGGCCGAACACCGTTCACCATCGCGGCCCTCAAGGAGGCGGCGGCGCGCGGAGCCCAGACCATCGGCATTTCCAACAATCCCGACACGCCGCTGCTGGAAGTCTGCTCCCATCCGATCCTGGCCGACACAGGCGAGGAGGTGGTGGCCGGCTCGACCCGCATGAAGGCCGGCACGGCGCAGAAAGTCATTCTCAATCTGCTCTCGACCCTGATCATGGTGCGGATGGACCGGGTCTACCGCGGCCTCATGGTCAACATGCGCGCGACGAACGCCAAGCTGCGCCGCCGCAGCGAGATCATGGTCATGCAGATCACCGATTGCGACGAAGCCACGGCAACGGATGCCATCTTGGAGGCTGGCGGCGACCTGAAGACTGCCGTGCTCATCGCCATGGGCGCCAGCCCGGCGGAGGCGCAGGGCGCGCTTGAGCGCCACGACGGCAATCTGCGCAAAGCCCTGGCGGATCTCCCCAAGACGTCCTAACAAAAAGGTCGACTTGAAAGCTGGCACTCACAAGAAGGCAGCGGGCGCATGGGGCTGGGGCTGGGCATCGATGCGGGCGGAACCGCCACGCGCTGGCGGCTGGCGGATACGCAAGGCCAGTGCGTCGCGCAGGGCTCCGTTGCTCCCCTGACCGGCCACCTCTTTTCCGCCGCCGCGGAAGAGCGCGCCCGGCAGATCGTCCTCGATATGGCGCAGGCGGTGCTGAAAGTGGGAAAGCCGCTGGGCATCATCGCGGGCATCACGGGGCTCACCCGCGAGACTCCGGCCGAGGCCACCATGCGGGCCATGTTCGCGGAGACCTTCGAGCTGTCGCCCGACAAGGTCTTCGTCGCGGAGGACATGTGGATTGCCTATCTGGCTTATTTTGAGCTGGGCGAAGGCATCCTGGTCTATAGCGGCACCGGCTCCATCGGCTACTACCTGTCCGAGGACAAGCAGGTGATCCGGGTCGGCGGGCGCGGCAACCTCATCGACGACGGCGGCTCCGGCTTCTGGATCGCCCGCGAGGCGCTCAAGGCCATCCTGCGCACCGAGGAGGAAAGCCCCGGCGCGGGCTGGGCCTCGACGCTGGGCACCTGCCTGGCTCGGGCGCTTGGGGGGACCGATTGGAACGTGGTCCGCTCCTTCGTCTATGGCGGCGACCGGGGCAAGATCGGGTCGCTCGCTCGCGCCGTGGGTGAGGCGGCCTATGCCGACGACGGCACGGCTCTTCGCATCCTCAGAGAGGCCGGCGAGGAGCTGGCTCGTCTCGCCAATGCCCTCATCAAGCGCCTCGGGCCCCGGCCGGTGGCCCTGGTGGGCGGCAGTGCGCGCCTCCACCCGGTCGTCTCGAGCGCCTTCCGCAAAGGGCTCGTCGCTCCCGTCGAGTTCATCGCGACCGATCTGGACGCGGCCCTGACGGCGGCCCGCCTGGCCGCAACCCTCAACAGGGCCTGAGAAACCGCCAAGCCCAAAGGCGGATCCCGCACGGCTTGCCTATTCATTCCCGCTCGTCCAAGACTCGGGCGGCGAATCCAGCGGGACGATGACGAACGATGCATGCTCTCTTTGTCGGACAGACCTATATCGACGTGACCTTCCTGGCGGACGAGTTGCCGACCGGGGACGAGAAGACCGTGGCGCGGGATTATGCGATCTCGTTCGGCGGCAATGCGGTCACGGCGGCCTTTGCCTGCGCCAAGCTGGGACTGCCGCCCGACCTGCTGACCTCGATTGCCGATGACTGGCTCGGCCGCATGTTCATCGACATGGCGGCGAAATACGGCATCTCGGTCCATCACCGGAAGGTCCACGAGTCGTCCCTGTCCTTCATCATGCCGCGCGGCGGCAAGCGCGCCATCGTGCGCTGCCGCGACGACCATTACCTACACCCCGTCCCGCCGCTGAACCTGCAGGGCTGCAAGGCCCTCCACCTCGATGGACACCAGGCCGATGCCGCCATGCACTACGCCAGGGCGTGCCGCGAGGCGGGCATCCTCACCTCGCTGGATGGCGGGGGCCTGCGCTCCAACACCCATGAGCTTCTGGAATTCATCGATGTGGCCATCGTGGCCGAGCGCCTGTGCGAGCAGATGGATCTGACCCCGGCCGGCATGCTGGGATATCTCAAGAGCCGCGGCTGCAAGATCGGCGGCGTGACCTTGGGCGAGCGTGGCCTCGTCTGGTACGACGAGACCGGCCAGGAAGGGATTCTGCCCGCCCTCGACGTTCCGGGCGACAAGGTGGTGGACACCAACGGCGCCGGCGACATCTTCCATGGCGCCTATGTCTATTCCGCCATGGCCCGACCCGAACTGCCCTGGCGCGAGCACTTCATCTTCGCCCGCGGGGCCTCGTCCCATGCCATCCAGCATCTCGGCAACGAGGCGAGCCTGCCGACGATCGCCGACATCGCGCAGGTGCAGGCGCAATATCCTGAGAAAGCGGCATCCAGGACCTTGCTGGACGATTCGGATACGGCTGGAAAAAGCAAGCTGACGGCTTAGAATATAATTACGTCGACAATATCGTCATGGTACTGGCGCCTCTCCTTGATGTGCCTTTGTAAAGGATGTCTGCGTGAGTCCCTCTCAGCCCTGGGCCTATGGACTGGATGAAATTCGCCTCCAGGGAGGAGTGGAAGGGTTCAGCCGGGAGGCTCTGTCCGAGCTTCTGGAGAACGTTCCGCTGGCCATCGCCGTGACCCTTGGGGCCGACCAGCAATTTGCTTTTGCAAACCGCCTGTTCCGGTCAGCCCTGTCTGTTCCCGATGAGGACATTGTTGGCCGGACCGTGTCCGAGGTCATGGGTGAAAAATACACCCCTGAGCTTTGGGCTTTGCGGGAGAAGGTGTTTCAAACCGGCGAGCCGCAGGAGCTGAAGGACCATCCCCTCGTGCTCACGCCCGGCACGACCACCTATTGGGACATCAAGCTTCTACCGGTTCGCGATGGCGGCGATCAGATCAGCGGCATCCTGGCTCTGGCAGCCCATGTGACCGAGCGGGTCAGGGCGCGCGGCGATGCCGAGCTCAAAGCCCGCGAAGCTGCGCTTCATAATGAGCGCTTGGCGCTTGCCGTCGAGGCGACGGAGATGGGTCTGTGGGAATGGAACGCGCAGACCGGCGAGACCTTCTGGTCGGACCGGCAGAAGGAGATCTTCGGCCTGCCCAAGACCAAGCCCGCAACCTATGAGTTCTGGCACTCGGCCATTCACCCGGAGGACCGCGAGCACGTGGTGAGCAGCGTCGGATCTTTAAGCGATCCTCGCTCGGGAGGGCAGCTCCAGGTCGAACACCGGATCATCCGTCCTGACGGAGAAATCCGCTGGATTCTCAGCCGCGGCCGCATGCTCTACGAGATTGTCGACGGCGAATTGAAACCCGCCCGCGTTCTCGGAACGATCATCGACATCACCGAGCGTCGGAAGAGTGAGGAGATCCGGCAGCTGCTGGTGCAGGAGCTCAACCATCGGGTCAAAAATCTCTTTGCCATGACGAGCGGCATGATCGCCCTGACGGCCCGGATGGCGGAGACGCCGAAGCAGATGGCGGCCGCCCTGCGCGGGCGCATCGAGGCCCTGGCCCGCGCCCATGAGCTGATCCGACCAGCCATCACGGGCAGCGAGCCGACCGACGGAGAAACCTCGGTTGAAGAGATCGCCCAGGCGATCCTGGCGCCGCACATCAACCAGGATGCGCCCTCACCGATGACCCTCGAAGGGCCGCCGGTGCGGGTCGGCCCAAAGGCCGCGACGATCCTGACGCTGGTGCTGCACGAGTTGGCCACCAATGCGTCGAAATACGGCGCCCTCTCGGTGCCCGAGGGCCGCCTGAGGATCACCTGGGTGCGCGGCGCGATGCTCACGCTCACATGGCAGGAGGAAAACGGGCCCGCCATCCACGGTGTGCCGAGCGCGGAAGGGTTCGGCTCGAAGCTCGCGCGCCGGAGCGTGACGGACCAGCTCGGCGGCGCCATCGCCTATGACTGGCGCGCGGAAGGCCTGCAGGTGCGCATCGACCTGCCGCTGAGCCAGTTGGAAGCATAATTTAGAGGTGTCATTCCCGGCCGGAGATGGCGCAGCCATCGCAGGGGAAGGGTATCCATAGCGTGGCGCGCGTGAGTGGATCCCCGGAACAAGTCCGGGGATGACGGGATGCTTGCGCTTTACGCCGCCTTCTTCTGATAGTCCTTCACGTCCGAGAACTGGATCGCCTTGTAGCGATCCACCTCGTATTGAAGGTTGAACTGGTTCGGCGCCATGAACACGGGCGCGTCGTCGAGATCGCGCGCCATGGACGACAGGTGGCTCTCGATGAACTTGTCGAGCTCCCGCGGATCGTCCGCCGTGATCCAGCGGCAGATGGAGAAGCGCGTCGGCTCGTAATCGATCGGCAGGCCGTATTCCGCAGCCAAGCGCTCTTTCAGCACGTCGAGCTGCAGCGCGCCGACCACGCCCACGATGGCCCCGGAACCGTCCTGCGGCACGAAGAGCTGCACCACGCCTTCTTCGGCCATCTGCTGCAGGGCCTCGCGCAGCTTCTTCGCCTTCATGGCATCCTGCAGCTTGATGCGGCGCAGGATTTCCGGTGCGAAGCTCGGCACGCCGCGGAAGACGATGTCTTCGCCCTCTGTCAGCGTATCGCCAATGCGCAGCGTTCCATGGTTCGGGATGCCCACCACGTCACCGGCCCAGGCCTCGTCCGCAATGGCGCGATCCTGCGCGAAGAAGAACTGCGGCGAGTTCAGGCTCATGGGCTTGCCCGTGCGCACGAGCTTCGCCTTCATGCCGCGTTGGAGTTTTCCTGAGCAGATGCGCATGAAGGCGATGCGGTCGCGGTGGTTCGGATCCATGTTGGCCTGGATCTTGAACACGAAGCCCGACATCTTCGGCTCGCTCGCCTCGACAAGACGCTTGTCGGCCTCCTGGCCGCGCGGCGGCGGCGCGTATGCGGCCAGCGCATCGATAAGGTCGCGCACGCCGAAATTGCGCAAAGCCGAGCCGAAGAACACCGGCGTGAGATGACCTTCGCGGAAGGCCTGCAGATCGAAGGGCTTGCAGGCCTCCTGCGCGAGCATCACCTCCTCCTGCCACGCATCCGCCTCTTCCGGTGGCAGCAGGCTCATCAGCTTCGGATCGTCAGGACCGGAGACGGGTGTCGGCTCCTCGTCCGTGTCGATGCGGCGAACCACGTTGCGGCGCAGGTCGAAGGTGCCGGCAAAGCTCCGGCCCTGGCTGATCGGCCAGGTAACGGGCGCGGTGTCGAGCGCCAGCGTCTTCTCGATCTCGTCGAGCAGGTCGAAGGGGCTGCGCGCCTCGCGGTCCATCTTGTTGATGAAGGTGACGATCGGGATGTCGCGCATGCGGCACACCTCGAACAGCTTGCGGGTGCGCGCCTCGATGCCCTTGGCCGCGTCGATCACCATGATGGCGGAATCGACCGCCGTGAGCGTCCGGTAGGTGTCCTCCGAGAAGTCCTCGTGGCCCGGCGTGTCGAGCAGGTTGAAGACGCAATCGCCATACTCGAAGGTCATGACCGAAGTCACCACCGAGATGCCGCGCTCCTTCTCGATGCCCATCCAGTCGGACCGGGTCGAGACACGGTTCTTCTTCGCCTTCACCTCGCCGGCAAGCTGGATCGCGCCCCCGAACAGCAGCAGCTTCTCGGTGAGCGTGGTCTTGCCCGCGTCCGGGTGGGAGATGATCGCAAAGGTTCGGCGGCGGCCCACCGGGGCCGGAAGATCGGTCATGGTTTTCAAAAATTCTCTGGGATCGACATGGGGGACAGAACGCCGCAGCGCCCTGCCCTTTCGCTGGGCTCTTCTCACCCCATATGGGGGTTTCCCGTCAACAACGAAAGGAGGTGATCCAGTGTCTCATTGTCATACCCTACGGTCCCCGGTTGCCGTGACCTGGATCTTGGCCTCTGCCGAGATTGGTGCGTAACGCACGTCAAGGAACGGCTCCTTAAGGGCCGTGGAACCGACAATGGAAAGGCCGCCCCCTGGGGCGGCCTTTCTTGTTTTCAGGCGCTGAGCAGCTTGCCGGTGCGCTTGGCCGTGGTGCCCGCCACCTTGGCCAGCCGCATGCCCTTGGTGGCGAAGCGCTGGGCGATCCGGGCGAACATCACGCCGTCGCAGGGCGCCTTGGCCTGGGCCAGAGCGCCGGTCAGCGGATCGATAACATCGGCAATGACATCGCCGACCTTCACCCGAGCCCCGATCTCGGCCTTGAAGACCAGGATGCCATAGGCCGGCGCCTGGACCGGCTCGGAGGCTGCGAGCGGGGTGGCCCGGCACAGGGGCTCCGGCACCTGCGGCGCCTCGCCGGCAATGGCACCGCGCAGGATCAGGTAATCGACAATTGCCGCCGCATCGGCTTGCCCGGTCTCGTGGCTCACGTCTCGCTCGCCCCGGAACTCCAGGGTCGTGGAGTGGCAGCCGAAGGGGATCGGATGATCCGGAAAGCGGTCCGCCAGTTCCGCCCAGGGGCGGCTGCAGGCCTCATCAAAAGGCTCGTCGCCCGACACATCCGCCAGCAGATACGCATGAGCGCCGATCAGCGCGGAAAGCGGCGCGAAGGCCTCCTCAGAGCGGGTATGGGTGTAGAGATGCACCACGGCCTCGGCATCGCAATGCATGTCGAGCACGATGTCAGCCTCCTGAGCAAGGCCGAGCAGGGCCTTCTTCATCGCCTCGGCCGGGTTGGACGGCTCCCAGGCCTCACACTCCGCCCGCAGCGCCTCGCGGATGAGTTGCACATTCGCTTCGCCATCGTCCGTGAGCTTGCCGTCGATGCGATCAGTGACCTTCGGCATGAGATCGGGATAGCCGCGGTTGAAGTTGATGCCGTCGGAAAGATTGAAGCGCCCGATATGGTCGCCCAGCACCCTTTGCGCCAGGCCGATGGGATTGGCCGAGGGCACGAGCACGATCTCGCCCTTGATCCGGCCATCGTTCTCGAGGGCGATGAGGCGCTCGCGCAGGTGATGGGCCGCGATCATGCCGGGGATCTCGTCCGCATGGAGCGAGGCCTGGACATAGATGCGCGGACGGGCGCCCTCCAGGCCGAAGCGCTGGACGGTCAGGGAGAGGTCGGCTCCGGGAGCCAGCGGAGCAAGGGCGATCTGTTCTGTTCTCATCATCCATCAGCGGGTTGGAGCGCCGTCGGGTTCATGTGCTCGACCGGCGCGTTTGCGGCAGGCCCTTCAGGTAGCCCTCCACCCCTGCGAGGGGAAGACGAAGCGCTCGGGATTCGTCACGATAGCGGCCAGGCCTTGCAGGGCCGGCTCGGGATTGACGATGGCGTACACGGGTACCTTCCGAGCCCATTCGTCATGGGGCGCCTTGCGGTCGAAGGCCTCGCGGAAGCTGCCGGCCTGGAGGATGTCGATCATCCGGGGCGCAATGCCGCCGGCGATGAAGACGCCACCGGAGGATTCGAAGGTGAGCGCGAGGTCGCCGCCGAAGCGCCCGAGGAACCGCGCGAACAGGTCCAGGGCATCCTTCGCCAGAGGGTCTCCCTCGCGGGCTGCGGCCAGA
>NZ_JAFBID010000199.1 GCF_016811235.1 Microvirga arabica | reverse complement strand
ACAAGGACGGACAATGAGGCGTTCACGGTTCACGGACGAGCAGATTATTGGGATTTTGCGGGAGCAGGAGGCTGGTGCAAAGGTGGCCGATCTGTGCCGCAAGCACGGCATGTCGGAAGCCACCCTTTACAACTGGAAGGCCAAGTACGGCGGCATGGATGCCTCCGACGCCAAACGGCTCAAAGCGCTTGAGGATGAGAACGCCAAACTGAAGAAGCTGCTGGCCGAGACGATGCTCGATGCCTCGGCGCTGCGCGAGCTGCTCTCAAAAAAGTGGTAGAGCCCGCCGCTCAGCGCGAAGCCGTCGCGCACCTGCAGGCCAGCTTTGGCCTGTCGGAACGGCGGGCCTGTTCCCTCATCAGGGCGGATCGCACCACGATCCGCTATCGCTCCTGTCGCCCGAACGATGCGGCCCTGCGGGGCCGGCTGCGCGAACTGGCCCACGCGCGGCGTCGTTTCGGTTATCGGCGGCTGTTCGTGCTGCTTCGGCGTGAGGGCGAGACGGCGGGGCTGAACCGGGTCTACCGCCTCTACCGCGAGGAAGGCCTGAGCGTCCGCAAGCGCCAGGCGCGCCGGCGGGCGGTCGGCATGCGGGCGCCGATCCTGGTTGAGGCGAAGGCCAATGCGCGCTGGTCGCTCGACTTTGTCCATGATCAGTTCGCGAATGGCCGGCGCTTTCGCATCCTGAACATCGTCGATGACGTGACACGGGAGTGCCTGGCGGCGATCCCCGACACCTCGATCTCGGGCAAGCGGGTCGCCCGGGAGTTGACAGCCCTGATCGAGCAACGTGGCAAGCCGGGAATGATTGTCTCCGATAACGGCACCGAACTGACCTCGAATGCTATTCTCGCCTGGTGCGCCGAGCGCCGGATCGAGCGGCATTACATTGCCCCGGGCAAGCCGATGCAGAACGGCTATATCGAGTCGTTCAACGGCCGCATGCGGGATGAACTGTTGAACGAGAGCCTGTTCTTCGGCTTGGATCATGCCCGCGAGATGATCTCGGCTTGGGTCACCGACTACAATATCGCGAGGCCGCATTCCTCGCTGAACTATCAGACGCCCGCGGCCTATGCCGCGGGCCTGAGAGCCGCAAGGGACCATCACGCTGCGCAACAGACAAGCTCCGCGCGCTGGCCCCTTGCTCCTGTCGCGCCACACGGCGTATCACCGGCCAAGACTCTAACAGCGGCTGGATGAAACTTCAGGGGCAGGTCA
>NZ_JAFBID010000198.1 GCF_016811235.1 Microvirga arabica | reverse complement strand
TGTAGTAGTTGGTATTTGATCTGACATCTGGCGTCTGAGAGTGATCGGGTTGAGCCTGTCGGACAAGATCAGGCTGCAATCATCTTCTCCTTTGCCAGCGGCAGGCCATCGACGAAGGTTTGCATCGGCGTCTTGCCAAAGCACCACCGCCCCTGGTGCGACCGCTCCTCATTATAACTCCGAACCCAAGCATCGAGATCAGTCTGGAGTTCGGCGATCGAGCCATAGATCTTCTTGCGGAATGCCACGCGATAGAACTCGTCCAGCACCGTCTTGTGGAAGCGCTCCACGATGCCGTTCGTCTGCGGACTCTTGGTCTTGGTCCGGGAATGGTCCACGTCCTCGACTGCCAGGTAGAGCTCGTACTCATGGTGCTCGGGGTTGCCGCAGTACTCGGTGCCGCGGTCGGTGAGCACCCGACACAACTTCACCTCGTGAGCATCGAAGAACGGCAGGACACGGTCGTTGAGCAGGTCGGCCGCGGTGATCGGGGTCTTGCGGTCGTACAATTTGGCAAAGGCCACCTTGGTGTAGGTGTCGATGAAGGTCTGCTGGTAGATGCGCCCGACCCCTTTCATGGTGCCAACGTAGAAAGTGTCCTGCGCTCCGCAATAGCCGGGACACTCGCTCTCGAACTCGCCATGCGCATCCTTCTCGGCCTTGGCCTTCTCCAAGGCTGCCAATTGGCTCTCGGTGAGGATCAGACCTTCCTGCGCGACCTTGGCTTCCAGAGCTTTGAGCCGCTTCTTCATCGTCTCTAGATCGTGCCGCTGCCAGACGCCACGGACGCCGGCGGGTGAGATCGAATGGCCGCGCTTGCGCACCTCGTTGGCAAGGCGGATCTGACCGAAGGCGGGCTGCTCCAGGGACAGCTCGATGATCACCGCTTCCACCTCGGGCGGGGTGCGGTTGGCCAGCAGCGGCTTGCGCCGGGTCAGCTCCTGCAAGGCGAGCTCGCCGCCGGTCTCGTAGAGCTCCTTGAAGCGGTAGAAGCTGTCGCGGGAATACCCCATCATCTTGCAGGCCTGGCTCACGTTGCCGAGCTGCTTCGCCAGCTCCAGCAGGCCGACCTTGGCCCGGATGATCTTCTGCTCGTTGGTCATGACGGTGCTCCTTGGGAACGCCGAGGCCGGGCGCTACGCACCCCGTCCACTCCGCGCCCGGCCTCGGCTCTTGCCTCAGCCTAACGACACCGTCTGTCAGATTAAGTCCAAACTACTTCA
>NZ_JAFBID010000197.1 GCF_016811235.1 Microvirga arabica | reverse complement strand
AGCGTCCTCACATCCACGGGTGGGGTCGCCGCTCCGGCCTTCTCGGCCCCGAACACGTCGGCCGCTCCGTCGAGGAGTTGGGCCTTCCATTGGGTGATCAACGCAGAAGGCCCAGATCAGCACAAGCAGTTTTGGATCGCTCCTGTGCTAATTTAAACCGAGCCGGTTAGATCTTCGAGCGTAGATTGAAAATCAAACTCCGATATTTTCCCTACTCTTTTGGCAGGTATGCATGGATATAATCAACATACATATATGACGGATTGGGGGTGCTGGCAGTCGAAAAGCCTCCACCGAGCCCCAGGTTGAGCAGAATGTACATAGGCTGTCGGTGCTGATCTGGCGTCTGCGTGCGCCAAACCTCCTCACGATTAAAGAAGAACCTGATCCACGTAGGATCGATGCTAACTCCGTACGTATTGAACCGATCATAGAGCGAGCCAGGCGGCACGGGGTTGCGCTGATACACGCTTCGGCTTTTCTTGCGGTCTGAGCGATCCCAGACATGAACCGTAGAGGTATATCGACCTTGTGCGTGACCATGATGCTCAATCACGTCAATCTCGGCTGTGTGGGACGATCGGTCAATTCCGATCAGCCAAAATGCTGGCCACACACCATCACCTGGGGGAAGTTTGGCACGCATTTCGAAATATCCGTACTGCTGAGAGAAGCCCTGTCCTGAAGGATCAACAGATGCGAGTAGGCCCGAGCGCCACTTGCCATCTTCATCTTGGCGCGCCTCTATTCTCAAGATCCCGTTGTCTGTAGTAAACGGAAAGCCAGATGTTGGACCTACGAACGCTGCTCGGCCGAAATTTCCTCCCCAAGGGACGCGAGCAATCCAACGAGTTCCTGGGCCACGGGCAGAAACATCAAGGTGGTCAAAGTCCTCAGTGAACGTGCGAGTAAACCTTGAGAGATCAATCTGCTCCCCGCCAAAAGCATGTGTACTCGCGGTCAACAAGACAGGCATCAAAAGCGCTGCTATCGGGAGAACTGCCATGGGTCCTATGCGCATCGTTCTGAGGAGGAACTCTCATACCATCTTCGGCGCGAAGGTGAGTTTCAAAGAAGTATTACCACTAAGAGGTCGCTCGTGTAGGAGGGCGGATCCAGAGCCGGCTCGGGCAGTTTGGACAGTGGGATAACTTGAGTTTCTGCCTGAGAGCAGTATGCATCCGGCGAGAGCCGCGGAATTTTTGACCGATGCATGGTAAAGTGGAGCCATGGAGATCGACCACGACAAG
>NZ_JAFBID010000196.1 GCF_016811235.1 Microvirga arabica | reverse complement strand
CGGCCGTGCGTTGCAAGAGGGCTGTTTCTGGTTGGATGAGAGACGGTTCGCATCAATCTATCCGGCCTCAGTATGGAGCTTAAGCTCCGGGCCAGTATGGGAATCCGCGCGCACCGCGCCTGCTTAGACTTCAGACCTCAGCGGGCCATTTTTAAAACCAAGCTTGCGGTGCGCCGGGAAACCGTTCATCCATCCTGTCACATCCTTCTCGCGAACCTCGGGGGGAACTCTACCTCCGGATCATTCGACGCTGGAGCACCTCACGGCATCCGGGCGGCATACTCCGGATCGTAGCCGCGCTCGCGGTATAGGACGCTCCAGGCCATCCGGGCGAGCTTGTTGGCCAAAGCCGCGGCGAGCACATTCCGATGCAGCCGCGGCGATGCTGTTGAAAGCCAGCGGCCGAAGCGGTGTCCCTGCCAATGGTGCGGGCGCTGCAGGAGAACTTGCGCACCACTCACGAACAGCGTGCGCAAGTAGCGATTGCCCCGCTTGGACAGGCCGCCCAGGATTGTGCGGTCGCCCGTCGAGATCTGCTTGGGGACCAAGCCCAGCCAGGCGGCAAAGTCGCGGCCTTTGGTGAACGCGGCTCCCGTTCCAATCGCCGCCACCATAGCGCTGGCGGTGATCACCCCAACCCCTGGGATCCCCATCAGCCGCTGACAGCCCGTATCCTGACGGGCCAGGGCTGTGATGTCCCGGGTCAGCATCTCGATGCGCTCGTCAAGCCGCCGCCAATCTTCTGCCACATCCTCAATGAGGTGGATCATGCGTGGCGAGAGCACGTCCGTGCGCTGGGCCAGGATGGCCGGAAGCGCCTCGCGCAAGCCACTCGGCCCCTTTCGGACCGGAACACCGCACTCGAGCAAGAAGGCGCGGATCTGGTTGATCACCGCCGTGCGCTGCCCGACCAAGCGGCTCCGCACTCGGTGCAGAGCCTGCAGATCGAGTTGCTCGGCCGACTTCAGCGGCACCGGCCGCATGGTCGGACGCTGCACCGCCTCGGCGATGGCCTCAGCATCGCGATAGTCGTTTTTGTGGCCCTTGAGAAACGGCTTCACATACTGGGCCGGGATGAGGTGCACGTCATGACCGAGGGCCGCAAGTTGGCGCCCGACGTGATGGGCGCCGGCACAGGCCTCCATGCCGATGAGACAGACCGGCAGATTGGCCAGGCAGGACGGCAACTGCCCGCGTGCAACCTTCCGGCGCAATAGGATCCTACCGCGGGCATCCATGCCGATGAGGTGGAAG
>NZ_JAFBID010000195.1 GCF_016811235.1 Microvirga arabica | reverse complement strand
CAGAATTTCGCGTTTACCGGCGTGGTTTGCGGGTCCGACGATGCCCTCCTGCTCCATGCGCTCCATGAGCGAGGCCGCCCGGTTGTAGCCGATCTGCAACCGGCGCTGGATGTAGCTCGTCGACGCCTTCTTGTCCCGCAGCACCACCGCCACCGCCTGGTCGTACAGATCCCCGCCCGGCGCCCCGAACTCGCCCTGGTCGAACACCGCCGTGTCGGGAGCAGCCCCGCCCTCGTCCTCGTCGGCCGTGACCGCCTCCAGGTACTGCGGCCGCCCCTGGCGCTTGAGGTGCGCCACCACCTTCTCCACCTCCTCGTCCGAGCAGAACGGCCCGTGCACGCGCGTGATCCGCCCGCCGCCCGCCATGTACAGCATGTCGCCCTGCCCTAAGAGCTGCTCGGCGCCCATCTCGCCTAAGATCGTGCGGCTGTCGATCTTGGACGTGACCTGGAACGAGATCCGGGTCGGGAAGTTCGCCTTGATCGTGCCGGTGATCACGTCCACGCTCGGCCGCTGCGTGGCCAGGATCACGTGAATGCCCGCGGCTCGCGCCATCTGGGCCAGGCGCTGGATGGCGCCCTCGATCTCCTTGCCGGCCACCATCATGAGATCGGCCATCTCGTCGACGATCACCACGATGTAGGGCAGAGCATCGAGCTCCATCACCTCGTCCTCGTACACCGCCTCGCCAGTCTCGCGGTCGAAGCCGGTCTGCACCGTGCGGGTGATGGTCTCGCCGCGGGCCTTGGCCTCCACCACCCGGGCGTTGAAGCCGTCGATGTTGCGCACCCCGAGCTTGGACATCTTGCGGTAGCGGTCCTCCATCTCGCGCACGGCCCATTTGAGCGCCACCACGGCCTTCTTCGGGTCGGTGACCACCGGGGTGAGCAGGTGCGGGATGCCGTCATAGACGGAGAGCTCCAGCATCTTGGGGTCGACCATGATCAGGCGGCACTCGGCCGGCGTGAGCCGGTAGACCAGCGACAGGATCATGGTGTTGATCGCCACCGACTTGCCCGAGCCTGTGGTGCCGGCCACCAAGAGGTGCGGCATGCGGGCAAGGTCGGCGATGACGGGCTCGCCCCCGATGGTCTTGCCCAGGCACAGGGCGAGCTTCTGCTTGGTGCTCTCGAAGTCCTGGGAGGCGAGGAGCTCGCGCAAGAACACGGTCTCGCGCTTGTGGTTGGGCAGCTCGATGCCGATGGCGTTGCGGCCCTGCACCACCGCCACGCGGGCCGACACCGCGCTCATGGAGCGGGCGATGTCGTCCGCCAGCGAGATCACACGAGACGACTTCGTCCCAGGCGCAGGCTC
>NZ_JAFBID010000194.1 GCF_016811235.1 Microvirga arabica | reverse complement strand
GGGAAGAACACGTCGTTCCGGTCGAACAGCACGAGCGTGTAGGGCGCATCGGCCTTGTCCTGCTCTTGTACGAGAGAAAGCATCAGCCCGCCGATTTCACCAAAGGCATGCTTCTCATCGAAATGGAGCGTCTGTGTCTCTGTCCGCCTCGGGAACTGAATGACCTCTGCCATGCCTAGTCCTCTCCACCTGCTCCACGGATCTGGGCATCTCCCAACCATCTCTGGGCTTCTTCAAGACTGCCAAATGTATGCTCGAGTTCGGTGAACGGCGCAGGCCTCTCTCCAGGAGGCAGGTCGAGCAGGAGTTCTGCTGTCCAGGTCGCGCTGTGAGTTTCTCCGCTCCGGACCAGGCTGGCGATAATCACCCCATGGAGCAGCACGTCATAACTGCCTGGGGCAAGCCGGGAGAGTTTGTAAGCCATTCTGAACCTTCTGGAGAAGACGACGACAGCAGGACGGCGTGATGTGTAGCGGACCGTGCCCTCCAACAGAAGCTCTACTCAGCACAGGGGTTGCGAGGCAAGCCTACGCGAATTGAACACCATCTCTTCGACATCGTGCGGTTAACCTGCAGCGATGAACAACGGACAGAGAAGCCTTTGGATCGCTTCATGAAATAGCCACGGTTGACGGGCGTAGTTTGGCTTGCGGTGTCAGCTCCAGAGAACCGCACGCGCCTCGGCTGAGGGTCCTTGAACCCGATCTCCTCAGCCGAGGCGTTTGGCTTTCCAGGCTATGACTGAGGCCAGGAGCGAGCCCTTCGCGTCAGGGCCATTTCCTTCTGGAACCATCTCTGAGACAGGAACGATGTTCCATCGTGCCCGTTGTCTCTCGCTCATTGCTGTCTAGGACAGAAGCCCTAGCTTCTGTCTGGTGTTGTGGGAGCTGGCATGACTGAAGATGAGGTGGAGGCGGTTGCGGCCGAGCTTGCGAAAGCCGGAGGCGTCTCCTGGCATCGAGGAGCAGAGCGCGGCCCTCTGAAGCTTGTCATGGACCGCTATCGCGACCGTGCTCGCCTGGCCATTGCCACGCTTGAACGCGTCCGAGCCGCCAAGCAAGGCACCTCCCCTGGTGAACTCAAGGTCGCGCAGGGAAAAGCCAACTTGGAAGCGGGCCAAGCGCCCACTTCGCATGATGGTGTCTCGGCCGGGAGCCTGGTGCTGTACCGCCCCCCAGGCGACAAGAGAGCCTATCCCTGCCGGGTTGAGAAGGTCGAAGGAAACCGCGCGTACCTTGTCCCTGAGTTCCCTACTTGCACGGGCTGGGTCGATCTCAACAGCCTTTCCTCCCCGGCGGTTCAATAAGGCGTTTGAATTGTGAGCAGTATTTCCAACAGCAAGCCGGCGCCAACCGAAG
>NZ_JAFBID010000193.1 GCF_016811235.1 Microvirga arabica | reverse complement strand
TACTACAGCCGGGCCTTGCGTCGGCGTCGGGTGCGTTTGCGCCAGTGGCATTCGCGCGCCCGCTGCTGATGGCGCCGGCGCCACATCGACCAGTGTTCCACGGCCTCAAGCGAAGGCGGCCGCTCCCACACCAGATGCCAGAGCAGGCGGCGCACCTCCGGCACGGTGAGCGGCAGCAGCCCCGCGGCCTGCACGACGGGGGCCTCTCCCCCCGATGGCGTGCCGGCGCACGATGGTTAGATAAGCATGCGCCAGCATGGATAGGGTGATGTGCCGGTGCCAGCCCGTCCACGAGCGCACCTCGTACTCGTCCAAGCCAGTCTCGCCCTTGGCTTCCTCAAAGCAGCTCTCGATCCGCCAGCGCATCCCCGCAATCCGCACCAGCTCAGAGAGCGACGTGTCCTCCGGCGACCGGGTGAGATAGAACGTGAACTGATGCGGCTGCCCCTTCTGGCCCTTCTTACGGCGGATCAGCAGGCCGGTTTTCCAGCCTGGCACCGGCGGCGTGCGATACGGCAGATACGCCCAATCGTACAGCCGCGGGCCCTTGGCGCCATCCCCAGCGCTCAGCCGCCGCCAGCCGCGGGCCGGCACGTCCTCGAGCCAATCCTCCACAGGCTTGAACCCGAGCCGCTGGGCCGAGGTCACCGCCAGCACATAGCCGCGCCCGTGCGCCTCGATCAGGCGCCGCGTCTGGTGATCGGCCCCATAGAGGCTGTCGCTCACCACCCAGGCACACGGCACGCCGGCCTCGAACGCTTGCTTGAGCATCGCCTGCCCGAGCTTCGGCTTGGTGGTGAAGCCAACCTCCTCCGGCACGCCTGCCTCCGTTCGCCGTGCGGCGTCAAAAGCCCAGGTTTCGGGCAGGTACAGGGCCCGGTCGATCAGGGCGTGGCCATGCCGGCTGGCATAGGCGAGAAACACCCCGATCTGGCAGTTCTCAATGCGGCCGGCAGTGCCGGAGTACTGGCGTTTGACGCCGGCTGATTTGCTGCCCTTCTTCACAAAGCCGGTCTCATCCAGCACCAGCACGGCGTCAGGATCGCCGAGATGCTCGACCACATAGGCGCGCAGGTCCTCGCGCACGGCCTCGGCATCCCAGTGCATGCGGGACAGGAAATCCTGCACACCGTCGGGGCTGGCATCGCCGGCGGCTTCGGCCAGGTGCCAGCCGTTCTTGCGCTCGAGCGGCGCAAGCAGGCCCTGCAGGTAGGCCCGGGCCCGCCGGCGCGGTTCGATGCGGCTGAAGCGGGGAGCAATGCGCGAGCAGAGTTCGTCCAACTGAGCGGCCCAGCGGTGGGCCTCGCTTGCGTACGTCATGGCGCGACACCTCCGTGTCTAAGACAACGCACAAGGCCCGGCTGTAGTA
>NZ_JAFBID010000192.1 GCF_016811235.1 Microvirga arabica | reverse complement strand
AAGAACCCGGGCGGCTATTTCCGCGCCATGGTCCGCATGGTGAAAGCCGGCAAGATCGACCTCGCCGTCGAACTCCTCGCCATGAGGAGGCGAAGGATGTCATAGGGAGAGGAACCGCGCGTCGGGATGACGACGGGCCAGCGTGCTTTTGGTCAGAGAGCGGCAATGCCTGGGTGCATCACTGACGTGAATCGTTCATGCTCAATGGATTCACGACTTTGATTGGACCTTGTCCAGGTGCCTGCGCGACACTGGCACATGGCTCAAGACACGATCCAATATCTGGTCCTGCACAGGTGCGATCCAAGCTGCAACATGGCACGCTACTATGTCCTGTCGATCGAGCCGAGCCTGTTTGGGGATGCGACCCTGATCCGTGAGTGGGGCCGGATTGGCCGACCAGGTCAGCGCAGGGTCGAGCTCTACGAAAACCAGTCATGTGCAGTGGAAGTCCTCGAGACTTGGCTCCAGCGAAAGCAGCGACGCGGCTATCTCCTGCGGGGCGGGGAGGGGCAGAAGTCCGGGGAACTCTGGATTAGTCTCAGCGCAGGATCTTGAGCAGTTCTTCGACGGCTTCAGCTTCTTTGAGACTGCCTCTCTCATACTGGCGCAGCACGTCCCGGATTTGGGTGCGCTTTGAACGTGAGCTGCCAGTCTGCTCGTCATGAGCAGTTACTTGCCGCTGGATTACGGCTGGCTGTGCAGGCTTGCGGAAGTAGGTCTGCACTTTCTGCAGCAGTCTCATGTTCGGCATTCTTGATAGTAACTCTGACCGGCCGATATGGGAGCTCTTGAGGCCGGTTCGTCGCCTCCTATCCTTAGCAACCGGCAGGGTTGGGGAAGACAGACTTTGGTAGAAAGCTTCGGAGCAACAAAGCCGCACTTCGTCACTGGACAGGTGTGAACAGAGCCTGGACAGTGCTCTGAGGCTGACAAGGTCGGGCGGGCGCAGAGAGGATGACACCAATGGACGAGAGTTTCTCGCCGACCATCTTTCTTTATGGCATGGCCCTCGTTCTCGCTGTGGGAAAGGCGTTTACCCTGACGATTTGGCGGACTCTTCCGAAGCCCAGACTCGGGCTCAGGCAAGAGATGTTGCAGGCCTGGAAGAACCGCAGGCTTCAGAAGCAGGCCGCAACGAACGCAGGTCAGTCTCCTCGCAAAGAGCCGACGGCGGAGGACTCCTCGAGGAGCGCTGAGGGGGCTGAGAGGGAGCCACACGTCACAATGCCCGCTCCCATAGACCGACGGCTTATTTCCGAGCCGCCATGAGGTCATGGGTAAGGACAGTGAGCTTACCGATCAGCGATGCCATATCGCTCGGATCGCATGACCACTGGGTACCGATAGCCGCCCCATCGGAGGATACGGACAC
>NZ_JAFBID010000191.1 GCF_016811235.1 Microvirga arabica | reverse complement strand
CATGTCGGGCGGGTTGCTCCAGGCCTGATCATCCAGAATGACCTAAGATGTCGAACAATGAAACAATCTGACCGGCATGTCGTCATCGACATCGAAACTGCTCAATCCTACGATCACATCATCGAAATTGCCGCTGTTGAGATCATCGGCAAGACCATTTCTTCTCGTTCGTTTGTCCGGAGGATCAAACCACGATCGGCCATGAGCCCGTTCTGTTATGCGGTCCATCGCATTTCATTGGCTGATCTGGAGAAAGAGCCGTACTTCGAACACATCATTCATGATCTGATCGACTTCGTCGGGGACGACAGGATTGTCGCGCACAACTACACCTATGAGTACAACACTCTCAGACGGGAGTTCGAGCGTGCGGCACGGCCGACGTACTCACGAGAGCGCTTCCTGTGCACCATGGCTCTGGCGAAGGGCGCGGGCCTGCCAGGCAAGCTCCGTCACGCCTGTGCGCAAGCAGGTATCAGCATTGATCACCTCCGGGAAGAGCACGACGCGTTGAATGACGCCCTATTGGCAGCCCATCTGTTTCTGAAGCTCACCCCGGCGGAGCGATCCTGACGGTTGCGGTAGCCACATGTTGCGGTCGTCGCAGCAGACGATGACATCCTCATGTAATCCAGGCCTGATAGTCCTCCAGCGGATTGAGGAGGATGTCATGTGCAACCGGCAGATCGACAGGCGGCCGACGCCGCCGGCGCCATCCAATGACAATGAGCCAAAAATCGTGACTGGCCCAATGGGACGGAAGCCAGCTTTCCTCCGGTCCGGGATCCTGTCGGTCGTTCTGGAGCGTACCGACCGTGTCGGATTGGAGCTAGTGGCAGATGGCGTCCTGACAATCCAAGGACGGGGCGCAGTCGGACAAGGCCCGGACGCACGCCGCTAAGCCTGTGTTCGTCAGCCTTTACTCGATATGGGTAGCTTTGGAACCCGTGAGCTTGGCTTCTTTTTTACTCACATCGGGCCTGGCCCGAGGCCAAGATGTTGAGTGAGGTGCCGCATGCCGCTCCATCAAACCCCTGTCGTTGAATGGCCTACGGAGCTCGCTTCTCTGCTGGAAGAGGCGTAGATCGCCTCTGGCAGGGACGGCGAACAGGTCTGTCGCATTGATGTCGATGTCGATGTGACAACCCTGCGGGCAATTCATGAGTTCGAGGCGCACCTGCGGCGCCGCCAAGTTCAACTCCGATTGGCTGGGAGCAACGAATGCGTGAGGGGCGAGATGAACCCGTCTTTTGGATTGGGCGCTCCGTCCGAGCGGATCGGCCATATCGCGAAAGTGCGCGTCATACCAAGCGGCGTGAAGACTGACTCATTAGGGGTTTTCAGGCGTGTGCCTGTCTGATTCCATGCTGGTGACCAGGA
>NZ_JAFBID010000190.1 GCF_016811235.1 Microvirga arabica | reverse complement strand
GGCCGTTGGGTGTCAATCCCCTGAGTGACTGTCCTGTCGCCGAAGTCTTGCTTCTGTTCGGGGTCGGCGCGCGGCCGCCCCACCATGCCATCAGAGAGGATGCGGTCAGCCCATCTAAGACGCGTGCTCCACCTCGATCAGGTGCTCACGGCACTACTTGCGGCTTGACCGCCTCCATCGTCCCGGCGACGGGACCTCAGGGGAACAGGACGAGAGCCGCCCCGTTCCGAACGCTTGTCTCTCCTATGCGGCAACACCCTCCCGGCTCCAGCGGAAGGTGGTGCCGTCGATCCAGATGCGATGCAGAATGACCGCCAGTTTCCGGGCCAGCGCCACCTTGGCCCGCCGCATGCCGCGCCGCTTGGCTACCTCCAGAGCCCAGCGCTTGAGCGCCGAGAAGCGCACGGCCCGCGTCAGCAGGATGTGGGCTCCCTCGTAGAGCGCGGTGCGCACCATCGGATCGCCCACCCGGCTCACCGCTCCCGTGATGTCGGTCTCGCCTGACTGGTACTTCTTCGGCGTGAGGCCAAAATGCGCCCCTACGGCTCGCGAGCGCGAGAAGCGCTCAGGATGATCAACTGCGGACGTGAAGGTGACCGCAATCAGCGCGCCGACGCCTGGTACGCTCATCAGCCGCCGGCAGACCTCGTTCTTCCGAGCAATCGCCAGCATGGCCCGATGCAGTCTGGCGAACTCGGTTTGCAGAGCCTCTCTGGCGCGCAGCATGGCCTCGGCGATCTTCTCCAGCATCTCATGACCAGCCGTGAGGGTGCGCACGCGCGTGGCGAACTGGCCCTTGCTGATCTCGCCGACCTTCAGGCCGAAGCCGCGCAACAGCCCCCGCAGGCTGAGCTCGACATCCCGCATCTTGGCCTGCAACTGCTTGCGGGCCATGAGCAGGGCCCGCACCTCCTGCGCCGGCGGCGACTTACAGTGGACGGGGCGGAACCAACCCATGCGCAGTAGCTGGGCGATGCCGCGGGCGTCGCGGCGGTCGGTTTTGACGATCATGGCCGAGAGCGCCGCCTTCACATGCCGGGTCTCCAGCAGCACGACTTCGAAGCCGGCTTGCACAAGGCCGGCATGCAGCCACTGCGAGAGTGGCCCGGCCTCCAGCCCGACGCGGGTGAGCGGCAGGTTCAGGCTGGCGAGGAAGGTGGCGAGTGCCTCAGGCTCGCTGGCGACCTTCGCCTCGCGGCCAATCTGTCCGGAGGCATCGAGGATGCAGACGCTGCTGAGTTCCAGAGACACATCAATTCCGGCATAGTACTCCATGGCTGTCCCTCATGATGCTTGGGGCCGATCTGCTCGGACCCCGTTTCAACACCATCACTTTGAGGGACAGCCACCCCGCTCCGCTAGCTCGTGAGCGGCAGGCCCATTACGGCATCT
>NZ_JAFBID010000018.1 GCF_016811235.1 Microvirga arabica | reverse complement strand
AACGTTGAACGGCGAGCCGCCGGCCACCGCCTCTGCTGGAAAGCCTGTGGTCGTGGCGGTGCCGATGAACAGATCAACCAGGGCTTCGCCGGAAACCAAGATCATAGATGGCTCCTGATGCGGCTATGCCAGCATCCAAGTGAGAAGGGCTTCTGCCCTACGCAGCATGTGGCGGGTGGAAATCCAAGAGGATTCGACCGTCAGGCGGCCATTATCCTCAGATCCGATCCTGCGCGGCACGGGCAAATTCCGGCTTGAGACTCTGGTAAAGGCTCCGGAAAGCCTGAATGCGACGTTGATAGAGTTCGACAAGGCGTGGCTCCGGCACGATCGTCTCGAGAACGGCTGGTGCGGTGCAGACATCTTCCGGAGCTTCCCCTGTCACGGCAAGACGCGCCAGGCGCGCCGCACCGAAGGCCGGCCCCTTGTCGCTGCCATGATAGCGCGTGATGGGAATGTTTAGCACGCTGGCGAATATCCTCGTCCAGAATTGGCTCTTCGAACCTCCTCCGATGATGCCGGCCTGAGGCAGGGGCGTGCCGGCCTGCTGGAGTGCCAGCTTCGCATCGGCGAAGCTGTAGGCGACACCTTCGAGAACGGCCTGCGCCAAGTCGGTCTGCTGCGTGTTCGGAGAAAGGCCGAAGAACACGCCACGCGCATGAGGATCGTTGTGCGGCGTCCGCTCGCCGGCGAGATAGGGCAGGAAGAGGACATCGGACGGCTTGCGATAAACGGCTTCCGTCTCTCTCAAGAGCTCGCCGATATCCCGCTTCAGGAGATTGGCCGCCCAGGCAAGGCAGCTTGCGCCGTTCAGCATGGCGGCCATCTGAAACCAGCGGCCGGGCAGCGCATGGCAGAAGGAATGCACCAGGGCCTCAGGGGCCGGGCTGAAATCCCGCGTGGTCACGAAGAGCTGTCCCGAGGTACCGAGCGAGATGAAGGCCGATCCATCCTCGATGGCCCCAAGTCCGACGGCGCCTGTTGCCGCATCGCCTCCACCGCCGGCGACCACCACGTCGCTGCACAGGCCCCATTGCTGGACTATCTCCGGACGCAGGGTGCCGGAGGCTTGCGAACCTTCAACGAGGCTTGCCATATGGTCGCGAGTCAGGCCTGTCGCAGCCAAGGCCGCATCGGACCAGTCGCGCCTAGCTTCGTCAAGCCACCATGTGCCCGCGGCGTCCGACATGTCCGTGACCACGTCGCCGATCAGTTTCAACCGAATGTAGTCCTTGGGCAGAATCACCTTGCGCACGGCGCGGAAGGTATCCGGCTCGTGCCGCGCTAGCCAGGCCAGCTTTGGTGCCGTAAAGCCCGGCATCGGAATGACGCCCATTGCTCGTGAGAGCCCAGGATTATTTGTGCCAAGCTCCTGTGCTTCCCGATACGACCGTCCATCGTTCCAGAGAATGGCAGGGCGCAGCGGCCGGTTGGCTGCATCGAGCAGCACCGCACCATGCATCTGCCCCGAGAGACCGATGCCCCGCACATCTGCGAGGGCAGCAGCATCCTTGGTAAGAAGTTGATCGAGGCCCGCGTGCACGGCTTGCCACCAGGCATCGGGATCCTGTTCCGACCAGAGGTCTTGCGGCCGGGAGGTTGGCAGGGAAACATCCGCCTCTGCAATCGTCGTCTGCCGCTCATCGACGAGAATCGCCTTCACCGCCGACGTGCCGACATCGATGCCGAGGTAGTGAGGCATGCTGCGTTTCCCTTCATGACTGCCGGCTCATGGCTTGGCCGTCGTGAGCAGTCTATAGCTCAGTCGCCTCCATTGGGCACCGATGCGACGAAATCCAGAGGCTGGGCTATGAAAAAATCTCATGGTCGAATTGTCGCCAGGATATTTAAATGGCCGAGGCATGCCCCAAATATTGCCGCATGCCCGAGAAATCGAAAAACCAGTCTCACTCGATCCATTCTGATGCGCCGTCTTCGGCGGCTGCGCTGAGCGCCAACGTCCGGCTGCATCTCGGAAAGCAATTGCGGGCGCTGTATGGCGATCCCGCTGAAGACAAGCTGCCGCGCGACCTCGCGCGGCTCGTCGATCGCGTCGCCCAGGTCATCCGTGCGCACACCGAGCCTGTTGACCAGGACTTCGTCAATGGCGTCATGGACGCGCTGCCGAACCTGCGCGCCTTCGCCCTCTCTTTGACCGGAAAGGTCGATCAGGCGGAAGACTTGGTGCAGGATACGGTGCTCAAGGCGCTGACCAAGCAGGATACCTTCGAGACCGGCACCAACCTCCAGGCCTGGCTCTTCACGATCCTGCGCAACGGCTTCTACTCGACCCACCGCAAGACCAGCCGCGAGGTCGAGGACGGGGATGGGACCCATGCCGCGAGCATGATCGCGATCCCCGACCAGGAGGACAAGCTCGCGCTCCAGGATCTGTCCTCCGCGCTCGACAAGCTGCCGCAGGAGCAGCGGGAGGCAATCATCCTCATCGGTGCCGAAGGCATGTCCTACGAGGATGCCGCCGAGGCGCTCGGCGTGAAGGTCGGGACGATCAAGAGCCGCGTTAACCGCGCCCGTAATCGTCTGGCGGAGCTTATGGGCACGCCCAGAACCGCCGACCACGATCACCCGGCGACCGTCTGACATCGTATTGGCCCGAGGCCGCTCCGGCCTCGGGCCTTTGCTGCGCCTGCGGCCTGAGACAGGCCGCAGCGGCCGCCCCTGCCCAAAATAGCAGCGGCGGTCCACCGCCTGTTCCTCGAACTTTTCCCAAGGCTTCAAGGTTGAGCTTGTAGCTGGGTGGCTCGAAACCGCTCTTCCGCCAAGGAGGGGAGCATGGAACACAGGCCTCTGTCCGAACTCACTAGCATTGCCGACCTGAAAACCCCTGAAGACGTCAAGGTCCCGGTTTTGACCAAACGGGAACGACTGGACCGATGGATCGATCTCCTGGAGCAGGAGCCCGACCGGGAGCTCAAGACCCTCGACGAGATCGAATGGAAGCCCAAGGCCCAGCGCCTCGCCATGCGGGCTGACGGATCCGCTCTCACGGTGGCCTATTCGGACCCGCTCCTCCGGCAGGCCGGGCTGCGCAGCGACACCTTCGGGGATGCGGTCGATTTCTTCCAGATCTCCGAGCATGACGCCCATATCGTCCTGTGCTCATGCCATGGCGGTGAGCTGATGCGGGCCGATGAGACGGCCCGCCGGGTGCGTGGGATCAGGTCACCGAGCCTCTGGTCGCTCTATTTCGGCTGGTTCCGGTAAGACTGCGGCCCTGACTGGAGCATCGTGCGGACCCAGCGGGCCGCGCCAGCGAAAAGTGGGCCCGGTTTCCGTTCCACACGATGCGCCGGCACAAAGCCTAAGCATCGGACCCAAAAGTGCGAATCCACTTTTGGGTCCGATGCTTTAGGGTCAATCCTTGTAGGGATCGAACTCGCCGGGGCCTGCCATGGCGACGGCGAAGGGGCGCAGGCTGTGCTCCACCTCGATTGTGCCCTGGTGGTAGGCGAGCACGTCCTCCAGGCGGCGATACACCATCGGGCTCTCGTCTACGTCGCCGCCGCGCAGCAGGATGCCTCTATCACGCAGCCACGCGTCCATCTCGTCGCGGGTAAATCGGGGAGGGCGAACCCATTGGCCTGTCTTGTTCTTCTTGCCCTTCGCGTCCATGCGGCCGAAGAGGCGGCCGGCGCCGTGGACGGTCGAATACAGGCTGTCGGCGCTCTCCGGGCTGTCGACCCCGTGCAGGATCACCGCGTTGTCGCCCATGGAGCCGCCGACGAAGCCGCGCTGGCCGGGGAAGGCGGGCGTCGCGCCCTTGCGCACCACCCAGTAATCCCGGCCCTCATGGTTCTCCCGCCAGACGAAGTTGTGGTGGTTGTGGACTGAGTCCGTGATCTGCCCGCCGATGATCCGGCGCACCCGCTCCACCACCCATTCGCGGCCGGCATAGGCATAAAGACCGCCGAGCTTCACCCCGGCAAGGTAGCTCCGACCGACATCACTGTCCTGGTGGACGAGAGCCGGGTCCACCTCCATGCCGTCCTTGGCGCCCATGAGGGCCAAGTGCCGGGTGGTGATCCTGTGGCCGAGGCCGCGGGAGCCGAAATGCACCCCGATCCAGACGAAGCCCTCCTCGTCCTCGAACAGGTCAACGTAGTGATTGCCGGAGCCGACCGTGCCGAGCTGCTGCCGGGCCATGGTCTTGAGATCCTGGGCCTCGGCCTCGTCCCAGAGCGGTGAGTCGAACAGCTCGTGGTCGACCTTCACGGCGTTCTTCTGCCCGACGCCGAAGCTGATGGAGCGCCCGATATCGGCGAGGATCCGACCCGCCTGAGCCGCGATGTCCTCGTAGCGGGTGTCGAGCCGGACGGCCATGTTGCCGCAGGCGATGTCAAAGCCGACGCCGCTGATGGAGATGTGCTCCTCATAAGCCACGACTCCGCCGATAGGGTGGGCATAGCCGAGATGCCCATCGGCGCAGAGCACACCCTTGAAGGCGCTTCCCGCCTCCATGCAGCGGTCGAGCTGCTTGATGGTTTTCTCGTCGTGCTCGCCATAAATGCGGGTCTTCGCCGGCACTTCTGTCTCCCTAAGCTTACGGCCGATTGTTGTAGCGCTCGCGCAGGCGCTCGACCTCGCGTTGCAGGGCGTCCAAGCCGCGCGCGATGTCCCGCCCCATGTTCTCGACAACCCCGGTGCTGGCCGCCACGTCCGGGCAATCGAGGGTCCCATCCCGGCGGTGCCGGGGCGTGATGCCGCCTTGAGGGGTGAGCAGATAGGCGCAGCCGGTATCCTCGTCCCGCCAGACGACGGGCCGGTCGAGGGCCATGGCCGGGTGAGCCAGCAGCGCCAGAAGGGCGGCGGCGCACCGGCGGGCGGACCTGTTCATGGCGGTATCTCCAGGGTTGAACCTGACCTTTCAGGCAATGCCTGCCCGAGCGCGCGTGTTCCTTGACAGGCAAGCCGCTACCTTCCGTCGATTTGACTTCCCGACGGGTTTGGAGGACATCACGCGGTTTGACGGCCCTGTGCCTGCGGGACATCCTCCCGGCACGACGGCTTTCCCGCCTCCGGAGTGATTATGGACGGTTCTGTCCCCCAGCAGCGGATGTCCTTGCGCCACGTCTCCGTGGCCCAGCTGACGAGCCTCGTCGAGCGCAGCCATGCGCGCCTCTGCGCCGTGCTCGTGCTGCTCTCGCTCGTCTGCTTCCTGCCGGGCTTCACCACGCTCCAACCGATGGACCGGGACGAGCCGCGCTATGCGCAGGCCTCCAAGCAGATGCTGGAGACCGGTGACTTCGTCGATATCCGGTTTCAGGACGAGGCCAGGCACAAAAAGCCGGTGGGCATCTACTGGCTGCAGAGCGCCAGCGTCGCCCTGGGCGAGGCCCTGGGCGTACCGGAGGCTCGGACCACCATTGCGCTCTATCGAATTCCCTCCCTGCTGGGAGCCATCGCGAGTGTCCTGCTGACCTACTGGGCCGCCCTGGCTTTCTTCGGGAGGCGAGGGGCCTTCCTGACAGCGGCCCTGATGGCGACCTGCGTCATCCTCATGGTCGAGGCGCGCCTCGCCAAGACGGATGCCATGCTCACCGCCTGCTCAGTCGCCGTGATGGGCGGCCTCGCCCGGGCTTACCTGAGCCGAGGCGCCGGCGTCCTGCCCCGGCGGGCTCTGCTGATCTTCTGGACCGGCTTTACCCTGGGGATCCTCATCAAAGGGCCCCTCGTCCTCATGTTCGCCGGTCTCGCGGCTGCCGTTCTTTCTTATAAGGAGCACTCCGCCCGCTGGCTGTTGACGCTGAGACCTTGGCTCGGCCTCCTCTTCACCCTCGCGATCGTGCTGCCCTGGTTCGTCGCCATTGCGATCAAGAGCGGCGGCGAGTTCTTCGCGGCTTCGGTCGGGAAGGACATGCTGGGCAAGATGGGTACGGCCCAGAAGTACCACTGGGCGCCGCCGGGCTTCTATCTGCTGTCGTTCTTCGCGACCTTCTGGCCCGGCGCCATCCTGGCCGCCATCGCGGTGCCTTTCGCCTGGATCCACAGGCGGGAAGAGCCGGTCGCCTTCGCGCTCGCCTGGATCGTGCCGTCCTGGATCGTCTTCGAGGCCGTCCCGACGAAGCTGCCGCATTATACGATGCCGCTGTTCCCGGCGGTGGCGATCATCACGGTAATGGCAATCGCCCGGCACTTCGTTGGGCCGCATCGACCGGCCGCGAAGCCGGCAGCTTTGCTGATCCCGTTCATTCCACTCGGCCTCGCCATCGGCCTTTCGATTGTTGCATGGTCCTTCGATGGCCTTCCTCCCTTCCGGGCGCTGCCGGCGCTCATCATCTCTTCGCTCCTGGCTCTCTGGGCCTGGTGGCTGTTCGTGAAGAACCGGATGGTGCCGACCCTCTGGGCCGGGTTCCTGTCCTCGGCCTTCCTCGCCATTGGCGTGTTCGGCTTCGCGCAACTCGACCTGCGGTCTCTCAAGATCTCTGATCGTCTCGCGGAAGTGGCCCATAACGTGCCCTGCGGAAATCCGCAGGTCGCGACATTGGGCTATCGGGAGCCCAGCCTCGTGTTCCTGACGGGCACGAACCTCGACATGCTCGACAGCGGAGCGGAGGCCTCACGGTTCCTGCGCCAGGGCGGCTGCCGTGTGGTTTTCGTGGACAAGCGCTTCGAGGGCGAGTTCCGGGCCGAGAACGAGCGCCTGCGCCAGAAGCCCGTGCTCTCGACCAGGGTTCAGGGATTCAATATCAACAGCGGGCGGCAGGTCGACATCGCGGCCTACGCGACCGGGTTCTAGCGCATCGTGCGGAAAAGTGGTCCCCCGGTTTTCCGCACGATGCGCTCTTCAACAAGTGGAGCATCGGATGGGTCCCAAAAGTGGTTTCCACTTTTGGGACCGATGCTCTAGAGCCTGGACATGCCCTTCGAAGAGGTGGCCGAGCATGGCCTTGGACGGATGACCGACCTTTCCACAAGCCCGCGCATCAGCGTCGTGGTGCCCGTCAAGAACGAGGCGCTCAACATCCTCCCCCTAGTCGAGGAAATCGAGCAGGCCTGCGCCGTGCTTGCACCCTTTGAGGTGGTCTATGTGGACGACGGGTCCACCGACGATACCGGACAGCAGGTCCTGAGCGCGCGCGCGACGCGGCCGTGGCTGCGCCTCATGCGCCATGAGGCGAGCTGCGGCCAGAGCGCCGCCGTCCGGACGGGCGTGCACGCGGCCCGAGCACCTGTCGTCGTGACCCTGGACGGCGATGGGCAGAACGATCCTGCCTTCATCCCTCAACTCGTGGCTGCCCTCGACGATCCGGCCGTTGCCCTTGCGGCCGGGCAGAGGGTCGGCCGCAAGGACGGCGCCTACAAGAAGTGGCAGTCCCGCATCGCCAATGGCATCCGGGGCCGCATCCTGAAAGACGGCACGCGGGATACAGGCTGCGGTCTCAAGGCTTTTCGGCGTGACGTCTATCTGCGCCTGCCGTATTTCGATGCCCTGCACCGTTTCATGCCGGCCCTCATCAAGCGCGAGGGTTTTCAGATCGCCCATGTGGACGTGGTCGACCGGCCCCGCCATGCGGGTCGCTCGAATTACGGGATGTTCGACCGGCTGTGGGTCGGCATCCTTGACTTGGCAGGGGTCTGGTGGTTGATCCGCCGCCGCCGCCGCGTTCCCGCTGCCCAAGAAATCGTCTGATGGAAATCGTCTGATGCTGATGCGCCTGTCCCACGATCTGGGACTCTATTTCTACGACGTCCTTGTCGCCCGCTTCGATGTTTGGGCGGCCTTCGGGGTTCTGGCCCAACTCGTCTTCGGCGCGCGTTTCATCGTCCAGTGGATCGCGAGCGAGAAGGCGGAGAAGAGCGTGATCCCGATGGGGTTCTGGTTCCTGTCCATCGCCGGCGGCCTGATGACGATGGTGTACGGCTTTGCCCGGCGAGACATCGTGATCATCCTGCCCCAGACGCTGTCGATCTTCATCTACATCCGCAATCTGATGCTGATCGCCAAGGACAAGCGGCGGAAGGCCGAGGCCGATCTGCCGACGTGATGGGCTTCATCCCGTCGGCATTCCCGTCCTCGGCGTTTGACCGTCAGTCCGCTTCGCGCAAGCGGGTAAAGCCCGCATCGAGATCCCGCTTCAGGTCTTCCAGGTCTTCGAGCCCGATATGGAAGCGTAAGGCATGTCCGCCTGGCTCCCAACGGGTAGCCGTGCGGTAGCTGGCGCAGTTGAACGGAATCACGAGGCTTTCGAACCCGCCCCAGGAGTAGCCCATGCCGAAGAGGGCTAGGCCATCGAGCATGGCGGCGAGCGCCCGGTCCGAGCAGGGCTTCAGGATTATCGAGAACAGGCCCGACGACCCCTTGAAGTCCCGCTTCCAGATCTCGTGGCCGGGATAGCTCTCGAGCGCCGGGTGAAGCACGCGTGCCACCTCAGGACGGGCCTCAAGCCAGCGGGCCATTTCCAGGGCCTGCTTCTCGTGCTCGCGCAGGCGCAGCGCCATAGTGCGCAGGCCTCTCAATCCTAAGAAGACGTCCTCGGGTCCCGGGCACATGGCAAAGGAATCGTAGGTGTCACGCAGGGCCTTGAAGCAGCGCTCGTTGGCCGAGACCATGCCGAGAAGCAGGTCCGAACCGCCACTCAGGTACTTGGTGCCGGCCTCGATGGCGATGTCCACCCCGCGCTCGTGCGGCGGGAAGAGCAGGGGGGTCGCCCAGGTGTTGTCCATGAGAACCACGGCCCCATGCCGGTGCGCCACCGCGGCGATGGCCGGGATATCCTGCATCTCCAAAGACTGAGATCCCGGAGCCTCCGTGAACACGGCTGCGGTGTTCGGACGGAGGAGAGCTTCGATTCCGGCGCCGATATGTGGGTCGTAGTAGGTGGTTTCCACACCAAATTTCTTGAGGATGCCGTTGCAGAAATGCCGGGTCGGCAGGTAGACCGAATCCGTCATCAACAGATGGTCGCCCGCCTTGAGGCAGGACATGAGCGCGACTGTGACGGCTGCGAGGCCCGAAGGCGCCAGGACCGTTCCCGCGGCGCCGGCCAGTTCCGTCCAGGCGGTTTCGAGGGAATTGGTGGTCGGAGTCCCCTTCGTCCCATAGGAATAGCGCCCGCGCCTGTGCAGAAGGTCGTCGGTGGTGGGGTAGAGGACTGTCGATCCGCGGTAGATCGGCGTATTCACGAATCCGTGCTGCTCGAAGGGCTCCCGTCCGGCATGGACCAGGCGGGTTCGCTCCGAGACGTTTTCAGGCTTTGGGGGGAGTTTTGACATTGCTTCAAGGGCTTGCTGAGGGGGCTGTGATCTGAGACCGGGCAGCCTCTGCCGTCAAGTCAGCCACGAATTGCCTCCCATCAAGACTTGACCAGTGATCAATCATTGAATTTGATGGATCCCGATGCCGTCTCGACCGAGGCGGCGCGGAACGGTCTAACCGGGGCTCGGCTGGGGGATAACCAGGATCCGTCGAGTCATGTGGAACTATTGGGAGAACATACCAACATGAAAAAGGCTCTCGTATCGATTGCCTTCGGTCTAACGGCCAGCCTGTTCGCCACGGGCGCTTCAGCCCAGGCGACGCTCAACAGCGTGAAGCAGAAGGGCTTCCTGACCTGCGGCTCGAACACGGGTCTCGCCGGCTTCGGCCAGCCTGATGCCCAGGGCAACTGGACCGGTCTCGACGTCGATCTCTGCCGCGCCATCGCGGCTGCGATCTTCGACGATCCGACCAAGGTCCGCTTCATCCCGCTCGCCGCCAAGGACCGCTTCACCGCGCTCCAGTCGGGCGAGGTGGACGTGCTGTCCCGTAACTCGACCGCGACCATGTCGCGCGACACGCAGCTCGGCCTCGATTTCCCGGTCATCAACTACTACGACGGCCAGGGCTTCATGGTTCGCAAGAAGCTCGGCGTCTCCTCCGCCAAGGAGCTGAACGGCGCCTCGATCTGCACCCAGCAGGGCACCACGACCGAGCTGAACCTCGCCGACTACTTCCGTGCCAACAACATGAAGTACGAAGTGGTGGCGTTTGCGACCTCAGACGAGACCTTCAAGGCCTATGATGCCGGCCGCTGCGACGCGTTCACCACCGACGCCTCCGGCCTGTACGCCGAGCGTCTGCGCGCTTCGGCTCCGGACGATCATATCGTGCTGCCCGAGATCATCTCCAAGGAGCCGCTTGGCCCAGCCGTCCGCCACGGCGACAACCAGTGGGGCGACATCGTCCGCTGGACCCACAATGCCATGCTGAACGCGGAAGAGCTCGGCGTGACCAAGGCTAATGTCGACCAGATGAAGACCTCCGAGAACCCGGAGATCAAGCGCCTGCTCGGCACCGAAGGCAAGTTCGGTGAGGCTGTTGGCCTGACCAACGACTGGGCCGTCCGCGTGATCAAGCACGTGGGCAACTACGGCGAGTCGTTCGAGAAGAATGTCGGCGAAGGCTCCCGCCTGAAGATCAAGCGCGGCCAGAACGCGCTCTGGACCAAGGGCGGCCTGCAATACGGCATCCCGGTTCGCTAAGCCGATCCTAGAACAGGGCGCCCGGATCTTCCGGGCGCCCTTCGAGAATATACCTCAACAATAAGAAAAGCCGCTTGACCCGGGCACGAACAGGGGAGGACGGCCGGGTATCGAGAGCCGTCAGAGGATGAACTCAGTGCAGACCGCTGTCAGTCAGACATCGCCCCCCAAGAAGTCGTTTCTCTACGATCCCAAGGTTCGTGGAGCTTTTTATCAGGTCGTTCTCGTCGTCGCGATCATCGCCCTGTTTTATGTGGCCGCGACGAACGCCATCGAGAACCTGCAGCGCGCCAAAATCGCCTCAGGCTTCGGTTTTCTCAACAACACGGCCGGTTTCGACATCAGCCAGACCCTGATCCAGTTTAGTGCGGCTGGGGGCACATATGGGGATGCCTTCATCGTCGGCCTTCTGAACACGCTGATCGTCTCGGCGATCGGCATCTTCTTCACGACCTTCCTCGGCTTCCTGATCGGCATCGCGCGCCTATCCAAGAACTGGATGGTGGCCAAGGTCGCCATGGTCTATGTCGAGGTGCTGCGCAACGTCCCGCTGCTGGTGCAGCTGCTGTTCTGGTACATCGCCGTGCTCGGCGCCCTGCCGCAGCCGCGCAACTCTCTCGAGATGGGCGCGGGCTTCTATCTGAACTCCCGCGGCCTGTTCATGGCAAAGCCCATCTGGGCGTCCAACATCGGGATTCTCGTCGCCGTTCTCCTTATCGGCTTGATCGGCACCTTCATTTATCGCCGCTGGGCGAGAAAGCAGCAGGAGCAGACCGGCCGGCAATATCCTGTCGGCAAGGTGACGCTCGCCCTGGTCCTGGGCCTGCCGATCCTCACCTGGATCGTCCTGGCCTTGATTGGTGCCAATCCCATCAGCTTCGAGCTGCCGCGCAAGGGCACGTTCAACCTGACGGGCGGGATGCAGATCCTGCCGGAATTCGTGGCGCTGCTCCTCGGCCTCGTCACCTATACGGCCGCCTTCATCGCCGAGGTCGTCCGCGCGGGCATCCTCGCGGTGTCGAAGGGGCAGACGGAAGCTGCGGGCTCGCTTGGCCTCACACCGGGTCAGACCCTGCGTCTCGTGGTGATCCCCCAGGCTATGCGGGTCATCATCCCGCCGCTGACGAGCCAATACCTGAACCTGACGAAGAACTCGTCGCTTGCGGTCGCCATCGGCTATCCGGATCTCGTGCAGGTCTTCATGGGCACCGTGCTCAACCAGACGGGACAGGCCATCGAGGTCGTGGTTATCACCATGGGCGTTTACCTGACCATCAGCCTGCTGACCTCGTTCATCATGAACATCTACAACCGCCGTGTGGCGATCGTCGAACGGTAGGAGATCCTATGAGCACCGCCGTCGATATGCCCCGTTTTGTCCGCGCTAGGCAGGTTGAGGCTCTGCCTCCGCCCAACCTAGCCCGCGGACCTATCGCTTGGATCCGGGAGAACCTGTTTTCCGGTCCCTTCAACACGATACTGACCCTGGTGGTGTTCTACCTCCTGTATGTCAGCGTTCCGCCGCTCGTGAAATTCCTGTTCATCGATGCGGTCTGGACCGGCACCGACCGGGCTGCCTGCCGTGCCGATACCGGCGGCAGCGAGAGCGGCGCCTGCTGGGCCTTCATCTGGGACAAGATCAACTACTTCATCTACGGCTCCTACACGATCTCGGAGCGCTGGAGGGTGAACATCTTCTTTATCCTCCTGGCCGTAGGCGTCGTTTGGCTTCTGTGGCTGAAGGCACCACGTCGGGACTTGGGAGCTGTCTATTTCTTCTGGGTGTTCCCGGTCGTCTCCTATGTTCTGCTGACGGGCGGCAACGAGAATTTCAGCGGCCGCTTCTGGCTCGGCTTTGCCATCTTCGGCGCGCTGGTGATCGCGTTGTTCGCCTTCTTCGCCGCTCTGCTCAAAACTTCCATGCGCCCGGCGCTCATCCTGGGTGGTGGCATCGTGGCGGTGATCGGCATTACGCTGGCCCTCGTCGATCTCGATTTCGGCCTCGCCCATGTGCCAACCTCTCTGTGGGGCGGCATTCTCGTGACTTTGCTGGTCGCGACGGTCGGCATTGTGGTCTCGCTGCCGTTCGGAATCGTGCTGGCCCTCGGGCGACGCTCGAAACTGCCCATCGTGCGGCTGGCCTCGGTGATCTTCATCGAGTTCGTGCGTGGCGTGCCGCTGATCACGGTCCTGATCATGGCCAACACCATGCTGCCGCTCTTCCTGCCGGGCGACATGACGGTGGATCGCCTGCTGCGGCCGCTCATCGGCACGGCGCTGTTCGCCTCCGCGTACATGGCCGAAGTGGTGCGCGGTGGTCTCCAGGCCATGCCGAAGGGACAGTATGAGGGTGCGATGTCGCTGGGCCTCAACTACCCGCAGATGATGTCCCTAATCATCCTGCCGCAGGCCCTGCGCATCGTGATCCCCGGCATCGTGAACACCTTCATCGGCCTGTTCAAGGACACCTCGCTGGTGGCCATCGTGGGCATCTTCGATCTGGTCAAGACCATCGAGGCATCCCGCATCGATCCGAACTGGGCGGCGCCCACCATCGGCATCACGGGCTATGCCTTTGCGGCCCTGTTCTACTTCGTCTTCTGCTTTGGCATGTCGCGATACTCCCTCGGGGTCGAGCGCCGCCTTGCGGCTGGTCAGAAACGGTAAACACTCATGGCAACGACAATGTCTGCTCAGCATATCCCTTCCGCCGCGATCGACCCGAAGGCTCAGCCCGCCATCGAGATGATCGACGTTCACAAGTGGTACGGCGAGTTCCACGTTCTCCGGGACATAAACCTGAACGTGAAGCGCGGCGAACGCATCGTGATCTGCGGCCCGTCGGGCTCCGGCAAGTCCACGATGATCCGCTGCATCAACCGCCTCGAGGAGCACCAGAAGGGCCGCATCATCGTCGACGGCGTGGAGCTGCTGGACGACCTGAAGCGCATTGACGAGGTGCGCCGGGACGTCGGCATGGTGTTCCAGCACTTCAACCTGTTCCCGCATCTGACGATCCTGGAGAACTGCACGCTTGCGCCGATCTGGGTGAAGAAGATGCCCAAGAAGGAGGCCGAGGAGGTCGCCATGCACTACCTGACCCGGGTCAAGATCCCGGAGCAGGCCAACAAATATCCGGGTCAGCTCTCGGGCGGCCAGCAGCAGCGCGTGGCGATTGCCCGTTCGCTCTGCATGAGCCCCAAGATCATGCTGTTCGACGAGCCGACCTCGGCGCTCGACCCCGAAATGGTGAAGGAAGTGCTCGACACCATGGTGGGCTTGGCTGACGAGGGCATGACCATGCTGTGCGTCACCCACGAAATGGGCTTCGCCCGCCAAGTGGCCGACCGGGTGATCTTCATGGATTACGGGCAGATCGTGGAGATGAACACCCCGGACGAGTTCTTCAAGAACCCTCAGCACGAGCGCACGCGGCTGTTCCTCTCCCAGATCCTGCACTGAGCCGGATCCGACGGAATGCAAAAGGCCCCGAGATGTCTCGGGGCCTTTTCCGTTTGGCTTGAGCGACTTATTCTCACGTCATGGCCGGGCTTGTCCCGGCCATCCCGATCCGGTGTAGCGCAGCGCTTTTCCAATCGGGATCACCGGCACAACGCCGGTGATGACGAAGGGGCGGCATGGGCTCAGATCGACTGACTCGGCTATCCCTTCTTCGCCGGTCCCGTCGCAACCGGCAGATCCTCCCGTGCGCCCCATTCAGCCCATGCGCCGTCATAGATCGCCTTGATCGGGCGGCCTGCAACCTCAAAGGCGACGCCCAGAATGGCGGCCGAAACGCCGGAGCCGCAGCTGGTGATCACCGGCTGGCCGGGATCAATTCCGGCCTCGGCGATGGCCTTTTCGAGACCCTCCTTGTCCTTCAAGCGGCCGTTCTCGACAATTCGGTCGAAGGGCAGGTTGAGGCTGCCCGGGATATGGCCCATGCGGAGGCCGGGGCGCGGTTCGGGCGCCTCGCCCCTGAAGCGGTCGGCGGGGCGGGCATCGATCACCTGAGCGGCCTTCGATTGCAGCGCCTCCTGCACGACAGAAGCATCCGCTACAACGGAAGCGTTGAAAGCCGGCGTGAAGGTGCGGGAAGCACGGGGTTTTTCCGGTCCGGTCTCGACCGGCCGTCCTTCAGCCTTCCAGGCTGGAAAGCCGCCATCGAGGATCGAGACGTTGCGCGCGCCGAAAGCCTGGAATGTCCAGCGCACGCGCGGGGCCGAGAAGAGGCCAGCGCCATCGTAAATCACGATGGTCATGTCTTCGCTGATTCCCATCGCGCCGACCGCCTTGGCGAAATCCTCGGGCGAGGGCAGCATGTGGGGCAGGGACGAGAAGGTGTCCTTCACGGTGTCGATGTCGAATCGAACGGCGCCGGGAATGTGACCCGCCGGATACTCGGCCTGCGGATCTCGGTTCTGCGTCGGCAGATACCAGGAGCCGTCAACGACCACGAGATTCGGATCGTCGAGGTGCTCCTGCAGCCAGGCGGTGGACACGAATGGTTGGGACATAGGCCACTCCTCTCGAACGGGAGACAGGGTTCAGTCGACAAGAGACAGGCGAACGCGGCGGTTCTGCTTGCCCTTCTTTTCGATATCGGTGATCGCGACCGTGCCGATCTCAGACGTGCGTCGCACATGGGTGCCGCCGCAGGGCTGCAGATCGATTCCCTCGATCTCCACCAGACGCACGCGGCCGGATCCGCGCGGCGGCTTCACCGACATGGTCTTCACGAGGCCAGGATTGGCATCGAGCTCCTCGTCGGTGATCCAGCGCTCGGTGACGGGAGCATCGCGCGCGACGAGCGCGTTCAGCTGGTCCGTGATGGCTGCCTTGTCGAGACCCGCATCCTGAATGTCGAAATCGAGCCGTCCATCGCCATCACCGATGGAGCCGCCGGTAACCGGATAGGGCAGCACGACGCTCAGAAGATGAAGCGCCGTGTGGACGCGCATGCGCTTGAGGCGTCGGGGCCAGTCGAGCTGCAGGGTGACGGCCTCGCCTTCCGCCAGCCGGGATGCCGCCTCCGCTCCGACCAGATGCGCCACCCGCGAACGGTCAGCGGCATAGACGGTGCTGGTGATCTCGATCCTGCTGCCATCGGCCCTCACGAGCGTGCCGGCGTCGCCTGGTTGGCCGCCGCCCTGGGCGTAGAACACCGTGCGGTCGAGAATGACGCCACCCTCCGGCGTGGTTCCGAGAACCCGCGCTTCGCAGGAGGTGGCATAGGCATCGTCGCGGAAAAGCAGCGTCGTGGCGGTCATGAGTGTCTCAGCATGTGAAAAGGCGAGGGGCGATGCTGACGGCAATGGGCGCGGCGGGTCAAGCCACTCCCTTCGTCGATGTCAGTCGGAGGGTGCGAATGTCAGGTCCCGCATGCTGCGAAACGCCTTGAGAGCGCGTTCGCGCGCTGGGCCGTGAGGAACGATAGGATGGGGGTAGGTCTCGCCCAGAACAACGCCCGTTTCCCGAAGCACGGCAGGCGGGGCCTCCCAGGGTTTATGGATGAAGGCCCTTGGGAGCTGCGCGAGTTCGGGCACATAGGTTCGGATGTAGTCCGCCTCCGGATCGAACTTCTCGCCCTGCGTGACCGGATTGAAAATCCGATGGAAGGGAGCCGAGTCCGGGCCGGAGCCCGCGATCCACTGCCAGCTGAAAGCATTGTTGGCCGGATCCGCATCGACGAGCGTGTCCCAGAACCAGGCCTCGCCCTGTCGCCAATCGGTCAGCAGGTGCTTCACCATGAAGGAGGCGGTGATCATGCGCACCCGATTGTGCATCCAGCCCGTCTGCCAGAGCTGGCGCATGCCTGCATCGACGATGGGGTAGCCGGTGCGGCCTCTCTGCCAGGCTTTGAGAGATAGGCGATCTTCGATCCAGGGAAAGCTCTCGAACCGGCTGCTGTGCGGCCTGTCCGGCAGATGGGGGTGGAAGTGGAGCAGCTGGTGGGTGAAGTCGCGCCAGACGATCTCGCTGAGGAACTTGTCCGCATCCCGCTCCAAGCCGGGCTCGGCGGCGACCGCGTTCATCACCGAACGCCAAACCTGCCGCGGACTGATCTCCCCAAAGCGCAGATGCGGCGACAAACGTGAGGTGCCCGCCTTAGAGGGCCTATCCCGCCCCTCGGCATAGCCCTTCAGTCCCGTCTCGATGAAGTGTGAGAGCTTGGCTTGGGCGGCAAGCTCGCCCCGCTGCCATTCATGCCAGATGCCGCCAGCCCAATCCGGGGATGTAGGTTCGAGGCCAAGCTCCGCGATCGGGGCGGCCTGATTGAGGATCGACGGCGTCCAGACACCGCCTTCAAGCCGTCGAGGGGCTGGGAGCGGAGGCTTGATGGACCGGGCCTTCACTGCCCGAAGGTAGGGGGTAAAGACCTGGAACGGCTTGCCGGACTGGTTCGTGATCTCCCAGGGCTCGTGCAGGAGGCGGCCGCTGCAGCTGTGAACCTTGGTGCCGCCATCCGACAGGCGCTTCTTGATGGCGCTGTCCACGGCGATCTCGGCCGCACCATAGCGGCGATTCCAGTAGATCGCGGAGGCGCCGGTTTTCCGCACCACGCTATCGACCAGACCAAGAGCTGAGCCTCTCAGGACGAGAAGGCTGGACCCGGCACGTTCCAAGGCCTCGCTGAGCGCTTTCAGCGATCCATGGAGCCACCAGCGGGCTGCGCCGCCAAGCGGGCGGATCCCCTCGGAGGCATCGTCGAGCACGTAGAAGCATAGAACCTGTGACCCCGTGGCAGCCGCTCCCGACAGGGCAGGGTTGTCGCTCAGGCGATGATCGTCACGGAACCAGACGAGGACGGGGCAGTGGAATCGCTGTTCATGCCGGCACAATACAGCCGCGCTTCGAACGTGCGAATGTTGACCAAGCAGATCGACAAGATTTGATGGGTAACAAGAGGTGAGGTTGGCTCCGGCGGTAGGATTCGAACCTACGACCAACGGATTAACAGTCCGATAAGATATTAGTAATATCAAAGGGTTGACTTGTAAAACTCCGCCAAGTCGCGCCAGCAATGTCAGGCACTTAGAGCCCGTCCCGAAAAGGGTTGAGTGGCCGAGGCCGCTATGATTCCAGGAGGGTGCTGAAGCCTGACCTGGAACCGCAATGTGGACCCCGACCACCCGGCGGCAGTATAGCCGCGGCGGCTTGCGTTACGAAACCGATTTGACCGATGCCGAATGGGCGCTGATCGCGCCGCTCCTGCCCGAGCCGCACGCCCGGGGACGCCCGCGCCGCTGGTCCACCCGGGAGATCCTGAGCGCGATCTTCTATGTCCTGCGCGGCGGCATTGCCTGGCGGCTTTTGCCCTCTGATCTGCCGCCCAAGAGCACGGTCTTTCGCTGGTTCAGCCTGTGGCGGGACACCGGTGTGTTCGAGACCATCAACCACCTGCTGGTCATGGCTGATCGCGAGCGGGTCGGGCGGGAGGCCTCCCCCACCGCCGCCGTGCTCGACAGCCAAAGTGTGAAGACCACCGAGAGCGGCGGCCCGCGCGGCTATGATGCGGGCAAGAAGGTCAAAGGCCGCAAGCGCCAGGTGATGGTCGACACCGACGGGACGTGGTCTGATCCTGGAGCCGCAGCCGGCGGACGTTCAGGACCGGGATGGGGCCTGTGTGGTCCTGCGCCTGTCGCGGCGCGCATTCCCGTTCATCGCCACGGCGTTTGCCGACAGCGGCTATGCCGGCGAGACCCCGGCCCAGGCCACCGCGATCCGCATCGAGATCGTCAGGAAGCCGCCGGATCAGGTCGGCTTTGCGGTGCACCCACGCCGCTGGGTTGTTGAACGGTTCTTCGCGTGGATCAGCCGAAACCGGCGGCTTTGGAAGGATCCGGAGGCGACGCTCACGTCAGCCCGGGCCTTCCTTTATGCCGCTTCCGTCATGCTCCTCGTCCGCCGCTTGGGACGACACTCATGATTACGGGACGGACTCTAAGGTCCTCTTGCTTTCCGCCGCAAGCTATTTTGAGAAAGCAGTATGTGATGTGATCATCGACACAGCGTTGGAGGCTGGTACACGGCCACCTTTCGCTAACTTCATTCAAAGGCAAGCGCTTGAAAGAAAATACCATAGTATGTTTGACTGGAAAGCTTCAAACATCAACTCTTTCTTTGCCTTGTTCGGACCGGCCTGCAAGGAGGAGCTAATGAAGCTCTCGAAAAGGGACGGCCTTGATGATGCAATCCGGGATTTCGTTTACATCAATAGTGAGCGCAACAAGCTGGTTCACGGGAACTTCGCTGGATTTAGCTTAGAGGCAACCTTCGAAGAGATTTGGGGGAAATTCTCGAATGCGAAACGTGTCGTTGAGTGGCTACCGCATCAGATAAAAAATCTCTGCTCGACCAGTGAAGAGTGAGAGACGGCAACCTGACGGCTCTCGCGTTCGTCAGATGCTTCCGGTTTGAACTTTCCATACCGCTTGGCGAATTCCTGACCTGCCCGTCCCTCCTGAGACACGTTCCCGGATGATTGAATGGCGATGGTCTATCGGCGTGGTGACGGGCTGCTGCTCGGTTCTCGTCGTCTTCGGGTAGGGACTCCACCTTGCCTATTTTCCAGGCGCGGTGGTCAGCTTCCCGTTCCAGAACGCGACCCGCCGAATTGCGTTCGCTTAGGTGCCGTCCATCGGGAGTGGCCAAGGATTTCGGATCATGCTCGGGATTCGTTCCTCTGGGCTCGCTTCCATAGCCTCAGATAGTGGGTTGTGCGGGAGGTCGATGGCACCCACGGTATCCACCCAATCAAAACGTGGGCGCAGCGAGAGATACGAAGGAAGGTCTGGGAACAGGATTGGGATCGGGCTTTCAGCGGCGATCTGCTCTTCTGGTGGTGGAGGCAGAGACGGTTCAGCCGGTTCCGGGAGTGGAGGCATCAGCGTGGCCACTGGGAAATTCGGCTCGGCGGGATCGGGTGGCGGTGGCATCGCCGTCTCCGAGAGCACCTCTGGCAGGGTCGATGTGGATGGCTCCAATAGCGGTTCGATGGCTCGTGGCGTTGAAGGGAATGTCGGCTCAGCGGGTTCTGGAGGCGGCGGCATCAGCGCTGCGACCGGGAAGTTGGGTTCGGCAGGCTCCAGGGGCGGCGGAAGCGCCACAGCCGCAGGCGGTTCGCGGGAGGTTGGGGGCTCCTTTGGCTGGTGCGATAGTTGCGGGAGTGGAGCCTGAGGTTCGGGCGACGGCTCTGGTTTCACGCTGGCGCTTGGGGTGACCTGACGAGCGCGGACCGCCGAAGGCTTTCCAGTATTCTCTATAATCGTCTCAGCCTGACGCCTCGCCTCCACAAGGTGTGACCGTGGCTTGGATGCTGCTTTCGGCGGGGTTGGCTGAGGTATAACAGCCGGATGCACTATTCTTTCAGCACAGGATGCGGTGATCAAACTCAAAGTAAGGGCGGCAAACACCCCAAACTGACGCATCGCCTCACAGCCTCCGCTGATCTGTTCATCAGTTTAGCAGAACAGAGCATGCGAAGGAGGTCCAGCCTCACATTGCGCATTGATGAAGCAGAGAAGCTTGTGGAAACAGTTACGGTCTTAATGAACCGGCATACCATCCTCGCCACCGAGCAAGCCTTGGAACACTCGGTGTTCCAGAAGTTGAGCTTCTTTCGGAAGCGGCAGAACAGTCGTCCGAGCTACTTGTTCGTATTCCAGATATCGGTGGCGAGCTTCCAATCGGCTCTAACCTTCTCCCAGACTACCACATACTTGCCGGTGATCTCCTGCGGCTGTGATGCTTTCGTCCTGAACGAGAAGGTGCCAATCTCAAGGGCTCTGTCGCTCCCCAGCGGCTTTACTTCGACGGTTGTCAGCTTGCCATTGCCAAGCTGCTCCGCAGCACCCTTCCAGAACGCCTGAATGGCACTCCTGCCCTTCATCATCTCGGCCCCAGGCGGCAGGATAACGGCTTCCTCAGTGTACAGGGCGGCAACTCCTGCCGCATCGCCTGCATTGAAGGCTTGGGCAAACCTGTCATTCAGGCTCTGAATGGTGGCCTTGTCCTGTGCCTTGGCAGGAGCCGAGAGGCACAGACAGGTAATGGCAACAATGGCGTGGATACGCATAGCTTCCTCCCCGAAGCACAGATGCCACCCAGCAAAGCTCTATTGTACAATAATCATCAGGGCAGGAAATCATCCTGCTGCGGCAAGCTGACATATACGAAAGAGTTATCCGTTCTGTCGGGTATCCAACAGACAAGTGGCTCACCTCTCCAGTATTTCCCAGCGCGTCTTCAGCAAACATCGTGGCTGTACGGGCTGACACCCACCCGAGTTCTCATGCAGAGGTGGGGGAGAGCCACAGCGTGACTGAGGTATGCTGAAGCAGGACTGTTTAGGGATGAACCGTTTCTTGAGAATGGGCATGGGCTGAGCTTAAGCACCTGAACAAGGGTGCGGCTCAGCCCCACTCATTGGGGCTACAATGCAGAACCACCAGCAAGTCTCTTCTGCACTCACCCGCCTGATCGTTGGTGCAGAGTACCCGTTCGATCTGTCTGCCCTGTTGCAGAGCACGTCACGGACCCTGTCCAATCTCGACTTTGAGCATCAGCATGAGATACAGCGGGTGGAGCATGGCAGGACCGATCCTGTGCTGAAGAGGCAGATCATCGACAGCCTGGAGCGGCGGCACCGCGAGCGGCGTCAGCCCTACGTGGCGCTGATTACTGAACTTCAGAGCCACCTGTCGTTAGCCGTGTCGGACGACCTCAGAGCAGTAGGCTGACCAGATTTTTAGTTTCACCGGCCTTTCTGCCCCTACGGGCCGGGACCTTAAGCGCCCTGAATGGGCGCTTCTTTTATTCGCGGAGTCTCTCCGCAGCATCGGCTGAAGCTTAGAAGGGAGGGATAGGGTCTCATGAACCTTGAAGCGAGCCTCCCCTTCCATCCTTGGCCTCGGGGTTGCTCAGCCAATACTGGCTGATCGTGAGCCAACCCGCTTTCTTCTGCGTGATCACAGAAACGTGACTGCATGTCACAGTTAGGAGTATTCTTCTAACCAGATTACTGTCGGGATTTAGACAGACAGAAACTCTGCTCCTCGTTTACTTTTGATTAACTCGGAAGACTAAACAGGGGGCACGGATGACTGCACAAACGCTGACGCTTGTACATGATCGCTCGTTGGGCACTGACACCCCGGCCACGCGTCTCACTCCAGCGATTCCTACGGCTCTGATCTGCGACAACCCCCTTCTGCGTTCAGGACTTCAGCACATCCTGCGGGATACGCTCTTTGCAATTGCCGAGGCAGCATCTGTCACTGGTCCAAAACGCCTCCAGTATTGTGCCTTCAACACAGCCCTGGTGATCATCGAAGCCAGCCAGAACACCAGTCGTGTGCTTGAGGTGATCCGGCAGATAAGAGAACAGTCGCCCGAGACCCGGATCATTGCCCTGGCGGATCAGTTCGACCTCAGCTTCGTGCAAACGGCGCATGAGGTGGGCGTGAAGGGCTTCTGCCTCACCATCAGTGGCCCTGAGGTGCTAATCAATTCACTGGAACTGGTCATGCTCGGGGAGAGCATTCTGCCCTTCGAGGTGGTGCGCTTGATCATGGACATGGCTCCCCAAGCCTGTGATCAGCCGGTTCAGGATGACAGCATGGCAGAGGCGAAGCTGTCTGACCTGACAGCTTGCAAGCTCTCGGCGCGAGAGGCGGAAATCCTGGGCTGCTTGACGAAGGGAGAGGCGAACAAGGTTATCGCTCGCAAGCTCGATATCACCGAGGCCACAATCAAAGTTCACGTCAAAGCCATCCTGCGAAAGATCGGAGCAACGAACCGCACCCAAGCCGCCATGTGGGCCTCTCAGCGCCTGCCGAGAACAGGGGTTTCTGACCTGAATGTCTGAGAAATGGCCGATGAAGATTGCCGTTGGGGATCAGGTGCGCGTCCACTTCCACCCTCCCGGTTCGATGAGGAGCTTTTGCGAGGGGGTGGTCAGCCGAGTTGATGTCACCACTCGTGAGGGACGCTTCTTTGTCGTTGATGTCATCCACGAGGTAATTCTCGACCGCGAGCACTCCATTCGGCGAGGTTTCCAGGATTTCGTCCGCTACGACTGTCCCTCTGACTTTCCAGGCCGTATTGAGGTCCTCTCGACCGCAGAGCAGACCATGGTCAGCGAGCCGTTGCCAACGGCACTGGAAGCACAAGAAGTAACTGACCAGGGGGCGGATGAGCCTCTTTCGGCTGAACTCGATGTCCACTCAGGACCCGAGACCGAACAAATACCTGAAGCAGAGATAAGGTTGGAGGAAACTCCGGTCCATGCCGAGCCGCAGCCTGCCAATAGTCAGGGTGGCCTGCTCGCCACCTTATTCGGGCGGAAGAAGTAGCCCAGGAACGCCCTTCGACCTGACAAAACGACCTTCACTCGACTGCGCCAAATCCAAACCCTATCGAAGGAGCACCTCCGGTTCCCGGAACGAAATACTCCGGAATTCAGAGGCCACTTTCTGCGCCTTGAAAATGCGTTACATTGAATACGCCGGCCGATCTGACAGGAGCCTCCCATGAAGAAGGCGCGCAAGTTCTACGAAAGCTCAAGTGGCGACCGCTGGTACTTGATCCGTGATCCTTCAGGGGTTTTGTTCATCCATCACGAAGCCAATGCGGCGTCCGGAGGGCACGTGGAACACGAGGACCTTGCGGCCTTCCTGAGCCGAGGCGACGGTCCAGAACAGCAAGAATTGCTGCGCCTGATCGGAACGCTGGTCGAGGAGCACCCCGCCCACGCGTGACGCTTTGACGGGTTCGATCAGCTTTAGGCGAGTGTCATCGCGACCGTGAGCCCTTCCGGCTCTTGGGGCTGCTCACGCTTCCTGTCGTCAGGACATCGTCAGTATTTGCCGCAAGCTTGCCGCCAGACCTGACTGCATCTGTGTTCCATGCGAGGTTTTCTGCCGGAAGCAAATGGGCGACCAGCTTACGAGTCGCACGAGACAGGTGCTTGCCTGCTTGGGCCAAGGGCTTGAAGTCCGTGAGCTTGTGAGACCCTCCGGGTTTCCCCGTGAACACGCGCAGCCCATCCGGGAACATCACCATATCGCCGGGACGCAAGGTGCTGTCGGCCAGAAGCGCCGGAACAGGATTGGCAATCTCTCCCATAGGTTTGGGCTCGATGGGCTTCTTGACTTCCAATTTCTCTACGACAACGGGCTTCGGACGCGGGCGGGCTTTGCGACGGGGCTGCTCAAACCCAGGATCAGGCTGATAGCCGAACGATTGCGGCGGCGGGGCTGGTGGCGTGGGTTGGGAGAAGGCTCGAAACAGCCCGAAGATGCCTTGAGCTTGGGCTGGCACAGCACTAATCGCGAACGGAAAAGCCAGAGCTACGGTCAGAATGCTGAAAGGCTTGATCAGTCTGACGAGCCTCATCCCAAGCTTTGGCATCCCCGCCTCCTATGATGCAGGGAAAAACGCGGCCAAGCTGTTCCCGTTCCTACTGCTTTGTTGCGCCCGAGAAATAAACATAAGTTAGCAAAACGTGACCGTTCGCCAGGAACGCCATTCGGCCTTCCTCGTTGATGCCCTAACGCCAGAAAGAGAGCGAATGGGTAGGAATGCCGATGGGCCGTAGAGCATCCGACGACTGGCCGGAAGAGTACATCATCGTTGTTCCTCATTCCTGGAGGGGCGATGATCTTTGGTTCGACATTCAGGCTGAAACCCAGGAGCGGATCGGCACGACCTTGCGCGAAATGTATGCCGACCTCGAACAGCTTCCGTTGTCGCCAAGTCTGACACTTCTTGTCCGTCAGATCGAAGCGGGCTGTATCGCCCCTGAAGCTCATGGTTGAAGACAGCCTGCGCGACGAAATCGTTGCAGCCATTCCGAAGCTGCGCGCCTTTGCGATTTCCCTGACGGGGAACGCTGATCGCGCTGACGATCTGGTGCAGGACGCCATCGTGCGGGCATGGGGGTCTATCGACCGATTTGAACGAGGGACGAACCTCAACGCATGGCTCTTCACGATCCTGCGCAACCTCGTTCATTCTGAGTACCGCAAACGCAAGCGCGAGGTGGAGGATGCTGATGGGTCTATGCCGCTCGCCTTAGAACACACCCGGATCAGCATAGCCGTCTCGACTTCGAGAACTTCCGAGCAGCCTTAGCCACGCTTCCCCTGAATCAGCGAGAGGCGCTGCTTTTGGTGGGAGCGCACGGGATGTCCTATGAAGAAGCTGCTGAGGTGTGCGACGTGGCGGTTGGTACGGTCAAGAGCCGCGTGAACCGCGCCCGCTTCAAACTGGCGTCACTCTTAGACCTGTCAGGTGAGGCTGACTTGGGGCCTGATGATCTGACCAAGGCGGCTCTGGCCATGAGGTGAACTGCTCATTTCCATTCCATAGGAAATGGCCAAGTTTGGCTGTTCAGGTTAGGTTCAAGGCCGTTCGCCAAGGCTGAGTGATGCCGATCCAAAATACCAGTAAGCCGCTTGTCCTGATTTTGGAGGACGAAGCCCTCATCGCGCTCAACCTCCAAGATGAGTTGCAGGACGCTGGCTATGCGGTAGCTGGCCCCTTCACAACCTGCTCTGTTGCTTTGGAGTGGCTTGGAACAGCAACACCCTCCATGGCCATTTTGGACGCCACGCTGAATGATGGCTCATGCAGCAATGTTGCTGCTGAACTCAGCCGCCGTGAGGTGCCATTTCTGATCTACTCGGGCCATCAGGAGAACCATCCCCTCTTGGCCGAGTTTCAGCATGTGACCTGGATCGAGAAGCCCGCTCCACCTGCCGCTTTGGTCCAAGCTTGCGAGCAATTCCTGGTCAGATGCAGCTAAATTTCCTTGTGCAAATCAGTCACTTCGCTCGAACTAACATAGGTTAAGCGCGTTCTCACGAGGCCCCACTGGTAACAGGTCCGTGTTGAACGACAAAGCGCTCCCTACCTGGACAGAACAGGACCGGCTTGCGGCCCTGCATGACTACCGGATTATCGACACGCCGCCAGAGCCAGCTTTCGATGGTCTGGTCGCGCTTGCCGCCCGCACCTGTCAGACGCCCGTTGCTCTGATCAGCCTCATTGATGAGCGTAGACAGTGGTTCAAAGCCGAGGTGGGGCTCGGAATGCGTGAGACGCCGCTGAACTGCTCCATATGTCTCACGGCCATGCTTCAGCCAGGGACAATGGTCGTTCCCGATCTCCAGGAGGACCTTCGGTTTGCTCACAACCCTCTCGTATCAGGGGAACCGCATCTGCACTTCTATGCTGGGGCGGCGCTGAGAACGCCTGATGGAATCCCTTTGGGAGCCTTGTGCGTCCTCGACTATGCACCTCGCACCCTGAGTGAGGATCAGGCTGCCATCCTAACGCTGCTCGCGCAACAGGTGATGTCGCAACTGGAGTTGCGCCGTATCATAGCCGAACGGGACGAGCGGTTGGACGACAGCCGCAGGATCGAGCAGCGGCAGACCCTTCTGGTGAGGGAGCTTCACCATCGGGTGAAGAATACCCTGGCCACGGTTCAGGCCCTCGTTGGGGCAACGGGCCGCTCCAGTGGCAGCTTCGACGAGTTCTACCACTCGTTCTCGGATCGCATTATCTCTCTTGCCCGAACGCACAATTTGCTCACCGACGATTATTGGCAGGCCGCACCGCTGCGGGAAATCGCTCTGAGTGAACTCAAGCCATTTGCAGAGACCCGACAGCCGCGCTTTGTCCTGCTCGGGCCACCTGTTGATCTGGCGGCTGAACTGGCGGTGCCTGTTGGCATGGCGCTTCATGAACTGACCACAAATGCGGTTCGCTATGGGGCTCTGTCAGTTCCGGAAGGCTACGTTGAGATCAGGTGGAAAACCGATGACGTGAACGGTGCCAGACAGCTTCGCCTGGAGTGGAGGGAATTCGGCGGTCCTCAGGTGAAGGAGCCTCAGCACCGAGGGTTTGGTTCGACCCTGCTCCAGCGGGTTCTGCCGATGCAGTGCAAAGCTGAGGTGGAGGTCCAATATGCCTCCGATGGCCTGCGCTTCCAAATGGATGCGCCTTTGATCGAGCGGCGGCTGGTCCCCGCTTATTGAGCAGCTTTGCTCTCGCGCTTGGATGAGGCGCAAGGTTCCCGTGGAAAATGCTCCTGACAACTTGATCCGCAGTGCCAAGGTCGTAGAATGGGAACAATACGGGAACAAAATTCAGCAAAGCACGAGGCGCACCTTACGGAGAGATGAGATGCTCGGTGAAGTGAACTTTCATAGTAGACCGCGATGGCACACGTGGGCCGAGTACAGCGTCATTGCTGTCTCACTCGCTGCGGCCTTTGCTGTCTTGGTAAGTGCTTAGAGCCCGAGCGAGGTCCCACCCCAATGGGCCGCCGGTCGGCGCAGGTTACTGCCTTGGCTCTGCACTCGATCTATTCGGGCCAGAGCAGCCTCGATCTTCGGAGGCAGGGGCTGTCGGATGATGTCAGCGTACAAGCTACGGAGGTCCTCGCCAATGGTACGCAGGAGGTCTTCGTCGGAGATCGGTGAAACTCTACTGCCAACCGCGCCGCTGCTTCCCATCACCGCCTCCAAATCACCGCCTAAGTAGATGTACCGAGGCGTTGAGACAGCGTTAACCATCTTTTCAGAGGGCTGTGGATAACGGGCAGAACGATACGTTTTCTCGCCGTTGTCGCTTGCTTGCCATCAGCGCAACTTGATCGGCGATTGCGAGTTGCGTCCATGCTCTCCTCCGTCATCACAGCCATAGGAGTCAGATCACTCCTATGGCTCCTTCCTACGATGTCAGAGTGGGTATCACTTCAAGCTCAGATGCCCCAGTAGTAAGGTGTCTTCCAGTAATCGTGCAGTTCACGCTCGCGCTCTCTGTCGGACCAGTCATAGTCGCGATCTCGCGATAAGCTCGGCGCGCCCCGAAGCTGTTCTTCTGAGATGTCGGTGCGGTAGCCGCCTAAGCTGGTGTCGTAATCCAGCTTGCTCCAGGGGATGGTATGCTCGTCCTCGCCCATGCCCAGGAAGCCGCCAAACGACATCACCGCATAGGCGACCTTGCCGCTGATCTTCTCGATCATCAACCGCTTGATTGAGCCAAGATGGTTGCCTTGTGGATCGTAGACGGCAGTCCCCTCAACCCGATCACTTTCGATCAGGGGGTTGCCGGTCATCACGCCGGGAGCATTGGTGTTGGTTGAAGAATCCGTCTGTGCCATATGCGATCTCCTCACCAGATTGATGCCCCTGGTCACCTCTCATTTCGGCATGATGGCACCACGATGTAAGGTGTTCGTGTGGTTAGCTTGCGACCACAGTCTTTGTTGGGTCTTCGTGCCGTTACGCATCTCGATAGCGCCAGCAGCCTTATCGGCGCTACCTGTCACGGTGTGGGGCATATCCACGACTGGTTCGGCCATAATCCGGCACATTAGGGTTTCTGTCTCGCCTCTCGCCGTGGATCAGCCAGCCCAGTAAGTATCCGATAGCTCCTGCGGCTAAGAGCGCGAGAAGCGGGTTTGTCGTCGTGTGACGGGTCACAAGTCTTTGGCCCTTTCGGACGTACTGCTGAGCTTGAGGGTAGCGTTCGCCTGCTTGCCGCGCGTAGTGCTCGCCTCGCCTGTACATGTCGCGGGCTGCACCAGACGCCTGATCAGCAACGTCATGCAGGGCTTCCCGGACCTGATCCAGAATTTGCTCGGTGGAGTCCTGCTCCTGTGGGCCTCCCTGATCACCCGCTGATGAGGAACGGGCTCCCTGATCAAGACCATCAGGCTCAGGACCTTTGGTGATCGTCACAGAAACCGGATCGCTGGTTGGGAAGGTCTCTTCAATCGCATGGTCGAGCCGTGCATCAAGGTTCTGCTGCGAATTCTCGGCCAGACTGTTGTCCGAGGCCAGACTGTTGTCCGAGGGACGCTCCATAGACTTACCCTCCTTGGCAGGAGTGGATCGACCGCTACCATCGGGTGCGTTGACCATACGGGTCCTCCAGGGCGCTCAAAGCAGGTTTGCCGTCAACCTGCACCATTTGTAACGCCAAGGCTGCGAGCACCGTTCCGGAGATTCTTAACCTATGTAAATCATCTCACCCAAAGTGGACCGTGAGACAGCAACGTGGTTGCAGAAGGTAATCAGAACGGGCTGGACCAGCATAGAACACACAGCAGGATAAGGGACGGGGGCGAGCAACCAGTGCAGACGGTCGTATTGGCAGATGGTCTTGCTCCAGCAGAGCCTAATCAGGGCGTTACAAGCGATCCGTCTCGGCCCAGCGAAGTGACAAAGGTAAGGATCAACCCAGCCTCACCCGTGGTCCATGATCTCCAGTCAGATAGCCGTGCGGATGCTAAAAGCTCATCCCGCATTGCTCCTGAAGGTATGGTTCAACGAGCGATCCGGGTGTGGAGCCCACGCCTTCAGGCTGCATCAAATCGGGTGAGGGGTGCCTCGGGACGCGTGAAGGTCTGGGCACAAGAGAGAGCGGCGAACAGGGCTCATGCAAGCAACGAAGCTCAAAGATCAGCAAACCCAATCTATATCCTTGCCGCCATCACGCTTGGCATTCCAGCGTTACTCTTGATCCCGCTGATTGGGATGAACCCTGGAATACAGGACGGGACCTTGACGACCGTTGTAACCTTCCTCGTCGTCTCTGCCTTCGTCACGGCTGCGGTGTTCGAGATCAAGCGGCTCGCTGATCAACACTCCGACTCTGAGCAGCATTAGGGCCGGGAGAGGACGCTCTCATATCGTCAGAAGGTTTCACTGACGGGCTTACGGGTGAGCTTTGCGCCGATATGCAGTGTCCGTTACGACTGCGTCAGGAACGAACCAGCCCCAAGATAATGCCTGCGCCCGCTACAGCGGTACCCCAGCGATGGCCCGAAGAATTGGCATGAGCCATTGGAGCGGAGCCGCAACAGCCCATCGGAACAAGTTCAGGTCCGTTCCCATCTGTCGTCCAAGCATTGGCAGAAGGAAGATGATCCCGAGGAGGATGAGGAACCCGAAACGCTCCAGCTTTGCGTATTGCCGCGCCAGAGCCTTGGGCAGAAGGCTCATGACGACGCGACTGCCGTCCAGAGGCGGGATGGGAAACATGTTGAAGATCGCCAGGATCAGGTTCAGCAGGATCGACTGGTAGAGGGCTTGTACAAACTAGGGGGTCATGGACTCTGGCAGAAGCCACGCAAGACGAATGAGAGCGGCTGACACCACGGCGAGCACAACATTCGTCAATGGGCCAGCGATGGCGACAAGCGCCATATCGCGGCGCGGCTCACCGAGACGCTGGAATGCCACTGGGACAGGTTTGGCCCACCCGAAGAGAAAAGGGGCCTTGGTCAGGAAGAGCAGGGCGGGCAGCAGGATCGTTCCGAACGGGTCCACATGCTTGAGCGGATTGAAGGTGATGCGGCCAAGACGATGCGCCGTATCGTCCCCAAACCTCCAGGCGGCAAACGCGTGGGCCGCTTCGTGGAAGGTGATGGCGATGAGGATCGGCACAATCCATGTTGAGGCCGTATAGATAGTGTCAGGCAATTTCAAACAGCGATCCTCATTGTTGTGTCAGGCATAGAAATCAATTTCGTCCCAGCCGTGAAGGATTCGGCTGTCGAACTTTCGTGAGATGAGAATCTCCCTTGGAATTGCTGCAATACACATCCCGAAGATATGCTTTCATTCACGTAGCCTGTTGCTGATATAAATGATCGTCGATCCGTTTATCAGGGCCAGTTCGGAAAATGATCTTGCAAAACTCTGTCGAAGGGCATAGGTGCGGCGCAGATCACAGGCTTTTGTTATGCTGCACGGGCCGTTCCTGCTGATCCTGTTAGAACGTCATCTTGTTCTATTCTCCTCCCGAACCAGTTTCCGTGCAGTCTGAGGACCCGAAACCATGAGTGAGAGCGCAACCGCTCCGAACTACATCGAACTCTCTGCTGACATCGTCTCGGCCTATGTCAGCAACAACTCCGTTCCAGCCGCTGACTTGCCGTCGCTGCTCGCTTCCGTCTACGCAGCCCTGACGAAGACCGCAGAAGGTCAGCAAGAGGAGCCGAAGGCTGAGTTGGTGCCTGCGGTCTCGGTGCGGAAGTCCGTCACACCCGATGCGATCATTTGCTTGGAGGACGGGAAGTCGTTCAAGTCGCTCAAGCGCCATCTGCGCACGACCTATGACATGACGCCTGAGCAGTACCGTGCCAAGTGGAACCTGCCAGCCGATTACCCGATGGTTGCGCCGAACTACGCCAAGGCCCGCTCTGAGCTTGCCAAGACCATGGGGCTCGGCCAGCAGCGTAGGAAGGGCAAGGCTCCGGTGGAGGCTGTTGCCAATGATGTCGCTCCCGCAAAGGGGCGTCGCTCGAAGAAAGCCGCCTGATCAGGCTCGCCGAGCGAGAGTTTTCACTCGCAAGCCCTCGCTCGGCTTTATGTGACACTGGTTACCGCCGCCTCCACGGCCACGCAGGATCGGTTTTCTGGAGGAACAATCGGAGTGCTTCTGGAGACAGGCTGACCAGAGGCTTTGACGCAGTCGGTTGGGCCAACCTGGGACCGCGCCGCTCCTCCCGCTTGTACGACCGTAGGGCTTCCGCCGAGAGCTTAGGCAAGCCCTCGCCGATTATTCGCTGACGCAACTCCTGTAAGGCTTCATTAGGGTCGTCGGGCATGGCTGATCCCTCAGCCGCGAGAACAGGGATCGATATTAGCGCAGAAGGTGAGGGGATGGTTCCGTGCTGCTCAAAAGTTACCGCGCCAGCGCCAATCCGCGCGCAGCGGTGCACGACTCCAGTATCTTATCCTCTCGTAACATTGGATCATGCTCGGAGCTTCCATGGAGGGTGAAAGACAAAATCCTGCTCCATTGGTGCCCTACTTGGGAGAGCACTGTCCCGGAGCGGCGACCATCAACGGAGGCTGGCCCAATGCTAAAGCCTTTCTCGCGATATCTGACGGCTGTAGAGGAGCACCTTCCCTCCGAGCACCACCAGCTTCTGCGCAATGGCCTCTACTTGGCAGTCTTGGACTGGTACACCGATGGGATCGAGCCCTTAGAAGCTGCGGCTCGTATCAGAGATGCGGTGACGAGGTAAGGTCGGCAACCGAGCACTGTGATGACCGTTCTCCCAGCGGATGACATTTCCTTTGGAGATGACCATGGCAGGCCCAAAGCAGCCCAACCAAGATACAGGATTAGAGAACCTGAGCGTCAACAGCAGTCGCCGCAGCGGTGTGAAGGAAGATGGTATCGGCAACCCAGCGCATCAGAATGGGGAGCACGACCCAACTGAGAGTGCAAAGGTTCCGGATCAGCAGATACCCGTGGAGCAGTCACCTGAGATCGACGATACGGAAGGTCACCCGACTTGATCAGACCCTTTTGTAGCACTCCGTTTGCACCCAATACGCCTCTCAGGTGTTGGATTAAATTGCCATCAGGCCACAGTATTCCTTAGCCATAGGATTCAAGGGATGGCAGTTCCCCAGGCAGTTAACTTCCACAGCCGTCCCCGAGGGTCTGCTTGGACCGGCGCTGCGGTCCTTGTGGGGTCTGTTTTCTTGGCACTCGCGCTTCTGGCAACTCTCTAACTGGGCCATCAGACGAGGCTTCAGGCCCTAAACCTCTGCCCTTGATACACAGTACGGCTCTGCTCCCGGTCAATGCACGACAGAGCGACCTCAATGTTACGGGGCAGGGGTTGCCTGATCACCTCGGCATAGAGGGAGCGCATATCATGCGCAATCCGGCGCAACAGTTCCGCGTCGGGAACACTCGGATGCTGCTTGCCAAGGCCGATCTCCCTCCCCATCGCCGCCTCCCAACCTGCTGCCTCCCGGATTGGAAGCTGTGATTCGGCTCAGAAAGAGGCGGGTAGGCGATCATTAACCATATTTTTCTTTGCTTGTTGATTATGGGTGCAACTGCCTGCCTGCACGTTATCGGTGCTTGGTGGTCTGGGTCGCAACCAGAGCTTTCCTCAGTCCGATCTGAAGGAGAACAAGGCTCCTTCGTGTCGGGGGAACTGGCTGAACCGGACCTCCGCTACCATCCCAATATCAAATCACCGGGAACATGCGCTGGCCGGTTACTCGTCTGAGCGGACTGGTCAAGCAGATGGGCAAGCTGTCCTTGACCTCCGCTCACTTCGGTCTTCCCTCCTTTTCGCCAGGAGCGTCCCACCGGACATGCCGTGTGTGCCGGTGCCCGTCCGGACGAGGTTCTGAAGAGTATCCTGGAGCCACAGATCGCGGGTTTGATCCCGCAGGTTGGAGATCATGAGTTCGACACTTAGTTGCTTATAGGGGAGGGGGGTTCGAACCATGAGTGTAGCCGTAAGCATCTTCTCTATGAGGAACACTGCTTGATCAACAGGGGAACGCCGCGTGTAAAACCAAGTGTAAAACTTAGATACCGCTGTTTCAGCAGAGCTTTCTAAGTGCTTGATTTCTCACAGGAAGGTTGGCTCCGGCGGTAGGATTCGAACCTACGACCAACGGATTAACAGTCCGCTGCGCTACCGCTGCGCCACGCCGGAATAAGCCTAACCTCCAGAGAAGCTGAAACATGAGCTTCTCGAGCGCCGCGGTGTCTTCAAAGACCGTTCCCCGGCGAGGTGGGAGGCATATAGCACGGGTTTTGAGTGTTGCAACCCCCTTGTTGGCGCACGTGAGTTCAAAAGGCCCTGTTGCTCTTTGGGGGGACGCTTGCTATGGAGCAGCCGTCGCGTTCGCGGCACGCCCCGGATGGCCTCGTGGCGGAGTGGTTACGCAGAGGACTGCAAATCCTTGCACCCCGGTTCGATTCCGGGCGAGGCCTCCAACATTTCTGAAGGCATGGTCGATGGTCGATTTCGCTCAAGCGCGCCGTATCATGGTTGATGGCCAGCTGCGCACTTTCGATGTGAACGACATCCCTCTTCTCGACGCTATGGACAGCGTTCCGCGCGAGCTGTTTGTGCTCCCGGGCCGTGGAGAGCTCGCCTATATCGATCAGGATATTCTCGTCAGCGACGGTCCTGAGCGGCGCTATATGCTCTCCCCGATGATCCTGGGCCGCCTGGTTCAGGCTCTCGCGATCGAGCCGGGCGACCGCGTCCTCGACGTGGCCTGCGGCCGCGGTTACGCCTCGGCGGTGTTCCATGAGCTTGGAGCCCGGGTGACGGCGCTCGAAGCCGACGAAGCCCTGGCCGGCGCAGCGCGACAGAGCCTGAGCGCGGCCGGCGCCGGAAACGTCACGGTCGTGACGGGGCCTCTGGAGCAGGGCCACGCTGGCAATGCTCCCTATGACGCCATTCTCATCAACGGCGCCGTCGAGGTTCGACCGGAGGCGCTGCTCCAGCAGCTTGCCGAAGGTGGGCGTCTGGCCTGCGTGAAGGGCCGTGGGCGCGCAGCCCGTGCGACCCTCTACGTGCGCACCGGAGATGCCATCGGCGAACGCGCCCTGTTCGAAGCGGCTGCTCCCCTGCTCGGTCCCTTCGTCCAAGTCCCTGGCTTCACGTTCTAATCCTTTCGGATTCCTTTATTTCTCAAGGTTGCAGTGTCGCTTTTTTGCGCCACCCTGGCGCAAAAATGGAATTGAGCCCAGCGCGTTGTTGCCGACTCGGTTCCCATGATTATTGTTGCGCTTTGAGTCGGAACGATTTCTAGAATGGCCTCGATGGCGGTCGGTGGCCTTGAATCGCTAGGCAGGTGCGCGTGAACGAGAAGAATTCCAAAAAGACGTATCGCTTGCTCTTGGGGGCGATGACCTCGGTGCTTGTGCTCATGGGGCCCTGCGGCGCGTCTGCGGAAACCTTGGAGAGCGCTCTGGCGCGCGCCTATGGCAACAATCCCGAGCTGAATGCCCAACGGGCCGGCGTCCGGGTGCGGGACGAGGACGTTGCGCAGGCGAAGTCGGGCTATCGGCCGCGGATCAATGGAACTGCGGATATCGGCCGGACCTTCACGGAGGCCGATACCGGCAGGCCGAGAACTGCTTTCGGCGGCGGAAGCAGCATCAGCCGACTGACGCCCCGTGGTTTCGGCGTCGAGATCACTCAGCCCATCTTCGATGGCTTTCAGACCAGCAACCGCGTCCGCGCAGCCGAGTCCGGTGTGCTCGGCTCAAGGGAGCAGCTGAACACAACCGAGCAGAGCGTGCTGCTCGATGCCGCGACCGCCTACATGGATGTCCTGCGGGACACGGCCATCCTCGACCTGCAGCGCAACAACGTCGAGGTGATCGACGAACAGCTTCGCCAGACGCGTGATCGCTTCAATGTCGGCGAGGTGACCCGGACCGACGTGGCCCAGGCGGAAGCGCGCCTTGCGGCGTCGCGGTCCGAGGCCAGCTTGGCCGAGGCTAACCTGCGCAACAGCATCGCCGTTTATCGCCAAGTTGTTGGTGTCGAGCCCCGGCAGCTTGCGCCCGGGCGTCCTTTGGACAGCCTGACCCCGCGCTCGATCGATTCTGCCTTGAAGATCGCCCTGAATGAGCATCCGGCCATCAAGGCGCGTCAGCATGCGGTGGATGTGGCCGAGCTGCAGGTGAAGGTCGCACAGGGTGCGCTGGCGCCGCAGCTGGGCGTGGCGGGATCGGTCGACCAGCGCTATGACCGCCAGGCGGTTGGAGACAGCGCTCTGTCGGCTTCCGTTGTCGCGCGTTTGACGGTTCCGATCTACGAGGGCGGTCAGGTTTACGCGGCCACCCGTCAGGCTAAGGAAGAGGCCGGACAGCGTCGCCTCGAGGCCGACTCGGTTCGTGACCAGGTCCGGGCTGCCGTGCAGTCATCCTGGGGACGGCTGGAGGCAGCCCGTGCACAGATCGAGGCCGCGCAGGCGCAGATCGATGCGGCTGAAACGGCGCTGAGCGGCGTGCGCGAGGAGGCCCGCGTTGGCCAGCGCACGACCCTCGACGTGCTGAACGCCCAGCAGGAACTCCTGACGGCTCGCGTCAATCTCATCCAGGCACAACGTGACCGGGTGGTTGCCTCCTACAGCCTCGTCAATGCCATGGGCCGCCTCAACTCCCGCGCCCTCGCCTTGAAGGTGAATCACTACAGCCCGAAGATCCATTACGATCAGGTCAAGGATCTTTGGATCGGGACATCAACGCCTGATGGTCGTTGATAAGTTTCGGGGCCGGAACCTTTTAGTTCTGGCCCCGCTTGTTTTCTTGAAGCGTGCGTAAAATACTTAACGAACATTCTTGAGAATGTGATTCTTAGCGTACTTTGATTTGGATGCGGCTATGGGTTCATCGAGCCTGAAAGTTAACGAGCCATCAATGGAAGATATTTTGGCTTCCATCCGGCGGATCATCTCTGACGACCAGGAGGTGCCAACGCCCTCCGAGCCCCAAGAGCCGAATTCCTCATCCCTGAAGAGCGTGCTGGACATCGCGGAGCTCCATGTCTCGCCCTTTGCAGGCACGAGCCCCAACGAGCCGCTTCTCGGTCCCTGGAGCCGGGGTGATGCCGCCTTCGTCGAAAACCGCTCCGAGGCCGGGTCCTATCCGGATTGGAGGGCTCCCGACGCGTCCGAGGAGCCGGCGCCTATCGTGGTGCCTGAGCCCGTCCTGAAGGCTGCGGCCAAGCCCGCTGCGAGCGCTGGCGACAGCCTCCTCTCCCGCGAGACCAGCGCGTCGGTGTCAGGCGCCTTCGATCGCCTCAGCGAGACGGTCAAGCCTGCCCAGCCGCAGACGGTCGAGGACCTGATGAAGGAGATGCTGCGGCCGATGCTGAAGACGTGGCTCGACGACAATCTTCCTTCCCTGGTGGAGCGCTTGGTCCGGACCGAAATCGAGCGTGTCACCCGCAGCCGGGGCTGAGATTTCAGCCCCTCTGTTGACTTCATTCGATCCGTCCGGTTTGTAGCCGTCTTGCTTGCGCGTTGTTCGCGCCAACAGGCCGGTATCTATCATGATGGACAAGACGTTCGATCCCTCCGCTGTCGAAGCACGCATTTCCACCCGCTGGGAGGAGGCCGAGGCCTTCAAGGCCGGCCGCGAGGATCGCAAGAACGCCGTACCCTACACGATCGTCATCCCGCCTCCGAACGTGACCGGCTCGCTCCATATGGGGCATGCCCTCAACAACACGATCCAGGACATTCTCTGCCGCTTCGAGCGCATGCGGGGCAAGGACGTGCTCTGGCAGCCGGGCATGGACCATGCCGGCATCGCCACGCAAATGGTGGTGGAGCGCCAACTGGCCGAGCGCCAGATCCAGCGCCGCGACCTCGGCCGTGAGGAATTCATCAAGCGCGTCTGGGAGTGGAAAGAGGAGTCGGGTGGCAAGATCAAGAGCCAGCTCCAGCGCCTCGGCGCCTCCTGCGACTGGTCGCGAGAACGATTCACCATGGACGAGGGCCTGTCCCAGGCCGTGCTGAAGGTCTTCGTCGACCTCTACAAGCAGGGCCTGATCTACAAGGACAAGCGCCTCGTGAACTGGGACCCCAAGTTCCAGACCGCGATCTCAGACTTGGAAGTCATGCAGGTCGAGGTGAAGGGCAACCTCTGGCACATCCGCTATGCCATCGACGGTCAGCCCGACCGCTCGATCACGGTCGCCACCACCCGCCCTGAGACCATGCTGGGCGACGTGGCCGTGGCCGTGCACCCGGAGGACGAGCGCTACAAGGACCTGATTGGACAGTTTGCGATCCTGCCGCTGGTCGGCCGGCGCATTCCCATCGTGGCGGATGAATACTCCGATCCGGAGAAGGGCACCGGCGCGGTGAAGATCACGCCGGCGCACGACTTCAACGATTTCGAGGTGGGACGCCGCCACAAGCTGCCGCTCATAAACATCTTCGGCACGGAAGCGCAGCTCGCGCTCGCCAGCAACGAAGACTTCCTCGCTGGGCTCGCCCAGACGGACGACCTCAAAGCCGTTCTCGCCCTCGATGGATTGGATCGCTTCGAGGCCCGCAAGCGCATCATCGCGATGCTCGAAGAGCGCGAGATCCTCGTTCAGATCGAGCCGAACACCCACGTGGTGCCGCACGGCGACCGCTCGAATGTGGTGATCGAGCCTTATCTCACGGACCAGTGGTACGTGAACGTGAAGCCGCTCGCCGACCGCGCCCTCGACGTGGTGCGCAAGGGCCAGACCAAGTTCGTGCCCGAGAACTGGGAGAAGACTTACTTTCAGTGGCTCGAGAACATCGAGCCCTGGTGCGTCTCGCGCCAGCTCTGGTGGGGGCATCAGATCCCGGCCTGGTACGACGACCAAGGCAACGCCTATGTGGCCATGAGCGAAGATGAGGCTCGGGCCGAGGCGCGTGCCAAGCACGGGAAGGACGTGGCGCTTAAACGCGACGAGGACGTGCTCGACACGTGGTTCTCGTCGGCCCTGTGGCCGTTCTCGACCCTCGGCTGGCCGGAAGATGCGCCGGAGCTGAAGCGCTACTATCCGACCAACACGCTGGTCACGGGCTTTGACATCATCTTCTTCTGGGTCGCCCGGATGATGATGATGGGCCTGCACTTCATGGACGAAGTGCCCTTCGACACCGTCTACATCCACGCCCTCGTCCGCGACGAGAAGGGCGCCAAGATGTCGAAGTCGAAAGGCAACGTCATCGATCCGCTCGATGTGGTGGAGCAGTACGGCGCCGATGCCCTGCGCATGACGCTCGCGTCGATGGCAGCCCAGGGACGCGACATCAAGCTCTCCGTGCAGCGCGTTGAGAACTATCGGAACTTCGCCACGAAGATCTGGAACGCGGCGCGCTTCGCCGAGATGAACGAGTGCCGGCGCGTCGAGGGCTTCGATCCGAAGGCTGTGACAGAGACGCTCAACAAGTGGGCGCTCAGCGAGTGCGCTAAGGCGATCAACGAGGTGTCGGCGGGTATCCAGGCCTACAAGTTCAACGAGGCGGCGCTCTCGGCCTACCGCTTCGTCTGGAACGTGTTCTGCGACTGGACCCTCGAACTCGCCAAGCCGGTGCTGCAGGGCGTCGATTCTCCGGCGAAGAATGAAACGCGGGCAACCATTGCATGCATCTTCGACGAGATCTGCAAGCTCCTGCATCCGTTCATGCCCTTCCTTACGGAAGAGCTGTGGGCGATCAAGGGCGAGGACGGTCCGCGGCGGGAGGCGATTCTGGCGCTGAGCCCATGGTCGAACCTCGATCACCTCATCGACGGGCAGGCAGAGGCCGAGATCGGCTGGGTGGTGGACCTCGTCAATGAAATCCGCTCCGCCCGCTCTGAGACGAACGTGCCGGCGGGCGCGCAGATCCCGCTGGTGCTCGTGGCGTCCTCCGCCGACGTGCAGGCCCGCGCCGGCCGCTGGGGCGATATCGTGAAGCGTCTCGCACGCATCTCCGAGATCTCCTTCGCGGATGCTGCTCCGAAGAGCTCGATCCAGCTTCTCATCCGTGGTGAGGTGGCGGCGCTTCCGCTCGAGGGCGTGATTGATCTCGATGCCGAGCGCGCGCGCCTCGCCAAGGAAATCCAAAAGCTCGATGTAGAGGTGGCCAAGATCGACGCCAAGCTCGGGAATGCCGACTTCATCAAGCGTGCGCCGGAAGAGGTGGTCGACGAGCAGCGCGAGCGCCGCGAGCAAGCCCTGACCCGCAAGGCGAAGATGGAAGAGGCGCTCGGTCGTCTGAAGGACGCATAAGACACGAAGGGCCGCTCTTCAGCGGCCCTTTTCTTTTGATGGTAGATCCCTGTCCCTCATGGCCGCTCCAGATGCAGAATTGGAAACGGCTTGCCGGAGTCGTCGAGTTCGGAGCGCCCAACCTGCCGAAAACCGAGCTTTTTGTAGAAGCCGCATGCTCCTTCGTTTTGCTCGTTCACATCGACCGTCAGGCTTCTTGAAAGAGACGCGGCATGATCCACCAATGCTCGACCGATGCCTTGGCCATGATGAGCGGGATCGATGAACAGAGCATCGATCTTGGAATCCGTCATGCCCAGGAAGCCTCTCGGCTGATCATTGCGGCCGGTTGCGACCCAGAAGGGGCAGGACGGTAGATAGTGATCGCGAACCTGCTGCGCATAGAAGGCGATGTCTTGTTCGGTTAGAAACAGGTGCGTGGCTCGAACGGCACCTTGCCAGATAGCGAATAGGGCAGGGAGGTCGGATGGTCTCGAAAGCCGAATGGTGATCATGATCTAAGACAGGAGGAATGGAGGTATAATCCTATTCCTCCCCTATGTCAGATCCGTTTCAGCCTGTCACGAAATCCACCAAGAGCTTCACGTTCAACACCACGATCACTGCCGCGATGATGCCTGCGACGGCCGTGAGCCAGCGCGGGGTGACGAGGGCGCCCATTTTGGCTTTCGAGGCGGTCATCGTCACGAGCGGGATCACAGCGAACGGGAGCTGGAGGCTTAGGATGACTTGGCTCAGGATCAGCAGTTTCGCCGTGCCGCTCTCGCCATAGGCGATGGTGACGATGGAGGCCGGAATGATCGCGATTCCGCGGGTGATCAGGCGGCGCATCCAGGGCGCCATTTTGAAGTTGATGAAGCCCTCCATGACGATCTGGCCCGCCATGGTGGCCGTGACCGTCGAGTTGAGGCCGCAGCACAGGAGCGACAGGCCGAACAGCATCGGCGCAATGGCGCTCCCGAGGATCGGCTGGAGCAGGGTGTGCGCCTCGCCGAGTTCAGCGATCTCCGTGCGTCCCGTGTGGTGGAAGGCGGCTGCCGCCAGGATGAGCAGCGATGCGTTGATGGTAAGGGCGAACATCAGCGCAATGGTGGAATCCCAGGTGGCGAAGCGCAGGGCCTCGCGCTTTTCGGGGAGCGTCTCGCCATAGGCGCGGGTCTGCACGATGCCGGAATGTAGGTAGAGATTATGCGGCATCACCGTCGCGCCGAGGATGCCGAGCGCGAGGTAGAGCATGTCCGGGTTGGTGACGATCTCCGTCGTCGGCGCAAAGCCCGCGATCACGCCGGCCCAGTTCGGATCCGCCATGGCGATCTGAATGCCGAAGCACACCGCGATGACGCCGAGCAGGGTGATGATGAAGGCCTCAACCCAGCGGAAGCCGAGATTCTGCAGGTATAGGATCAGGAACACGTCCAGCGCCGTGATGATGACGCCGATCTCCAGCGGGATGCCGAAAAGCAGGTTGAGGCCGATGGCCGTGCCTATGACCTCGGCGAGGTCCGTGGCGCAGATCGCGAGTTCCGCCAGCAGCCACAATCCCCAGGCGACGGGCCTGGGATACGCGTCCCGGCAGGCCTGGGCTAGGTCGCGGCCCGTGGCGACCGCAAGCCTTGCGCAGAGCGACTGGAGGATGATCGCCATGATGTTGGAGATCAGCGCCACAGACAGCAGGGCGTAGCCGTATTTCGACCCGCCGGCGAGGGACGTCGCCCAGTTGCCCGGGTCCATGTAGCCCACGGCCACCAGATAGCCCGGGCCGAGGAAGGCCGCTGCCCGTCGCCAGGTTGAACCTGCCTGCACGGCGATCGAGCGGTTGACCTCCGGCAGGGAGGGCATGTCCGGAGAGCGCCGCCATGCGGCCTTCTGCACAAGGGAGACGGGAGCCGACTGATCCATGGTCACTTTCTGCAGTTGCAAATTATTTGCAATAGAAGGCTAGCGTGGAACAAACGTCCCGGCAAGAGGAGAGTTGCACAAAGTTGCATCGGGATCGGCGCTTTAACCCCAATGGACTACCAGCCTGTTGGAGGTGGAGGCCTCTGGACGGTTCCCGCGTGACAAGTCCCTTGAGGTTTGCTCTAGGTTTCCCAAAACCTGAACGGATACAGATTAAGGGATGGACATGCTCGAGAGCGTCCTGATTGCCAATCGCGGCGAGATCGCGTGCCGCATCATCCGCACCGCCCAGCGGCTGGGCATGCGCACCATCGCGGTCTACTCGGAAGCCGATGCGGAGGCACTTTTCGTGCAGATGGCCGACGAGGCCCATCTCATCGGCCCGCCGCCCGCCCGCGAGAGCTATCTTCAGATCGACCGGATCATCGAGGTCGCCAAGCGCACGAAGGCGGCCTCCATCCATCCCGGCTATGGCTTCCTGTCCGAGCGCGCTGAGTTTGCCGAGGCCTGCGCGGCAAACGGCATCGTGTTCGTCGGCCCGCCGGCCTCCGCTATCAAGGCCATGGGCCTGAAGGATGCCGCCAAGGCCCTTGTGCAGCAGGCCGGTGTGCCGGTGGTGCCGGGCTATCACGGCGCCAAGCAGGATCCGGATTTCCTGCGCCAGAAGGCTTATGAGATCGGCTATCCCGTTCTCATCAAGGCGGTTGCAGGCGGCGGCGGCAAGGGCATGCGGCGCGTCGAGAAGGCGGCCGATTTCGACGCCGCTCTCGAGAGTGCCCAGCGCGAGGCTGCGAGCGCTTTCGGCGATCCGCGCGTGCTGGTGGAGAAATACATCCTCTCGCCGCGCCACATCGAGATCCAGGTCTTCGCCGACAGCCACGGCAACGTGGTGCATCTTTTCGAGCGCGACTGCTCGCTCCAGCGCCGCCACCAGAAGGTGATCGAGGAGGCGCCGGCTCCCGGTATGCCGCCCGAGATGCGCGACGTGATGGGCCGGGCCGCCGTCGAGGCCGCCCGGGCGGTGGGCTATGTGGGCGCCGGCACGGTCGAGTTCATCGCCGACGGCCGCGAGGGCCTGCGCCCGGACCGATTCTATTTCATGGAGATGAACACCCGTCTGCAGGTGGAGCATCCCGTGACCGAGTTGATCACGGGGCTCGACCTCGTGGAACTGCAGTTCCGGGCAGCGTCCGGCGAGACGCTGCCGTTCTCACAAGAGGATATTGCCATCGACGGCCACGCGGTCGAGGCGCGGCTTTACGCGGAGGATCCGGAGAAGGAGTTCCTGCCGTCGACCGGAAAGCTCTGGGCCCTGGAGTTTCCGGAAGGCGAGGGCATCCGCATCGATACCGGCGTCGAGGCCGGAGCGGAGGTCACGCCCTATTACGACCCGATGATCGCCAAGGTCATCGCGCATGGCGCGACCCGCGAGGAGGCGCTGGACCGGTTGGCCGAGGCGCTCGGGCAGACCATCGTCGCCGGCCCGAAGACTAATGCGGCTTTCCTGAAAAAGCTCTGCGAGGCAGAAGGCTTCAGGGCAGGGCAGTTCGACACCGGCTTCATCGACCGCAACCTCCACGCGCTCGGTGTCGGGCCCCAGCCACGCGACGATGTCGCCGTGTCGTTCGGTGCGGCGGCGCTCATCTCGCGGGAGATCGAGCGGCTGCGCATGACCGAACTGCAGAAGAGCGATGAGCCGTCCTCGCCCTGGTCGAATCCGGATGGCTTTCAGTTGCTCGGAGCCCGCAGCGTCGGCGTGCCGCTTCTCGTGGATGGCGAGCGGGTCGATGCCCGTGAGGTGTTCAGCCCGGAGCATCAGGGCGCGAGCACTGTGGCTTTCGGCGAGAGCGACCCCTGGGCTGACGAGGAGATCGACCAGGAGGTCGAAGCGCCGCATGGCGTCTATATCCTGCGCAACGGACGCCAGACGCTGGTGCAGCCTTACGATCCCTTCGATGTGGATCTCGAACACATGGACGAGGGCGGCTCGGTGAAAGCGCCGATGCATGGCAAGCTGATTGCGGTGTTCGTGCAGCCGGGGGACAAGGTCGAGAAGGGACAACGGCTCGCGGTTGTGGAAGCGATGAAGATGGAGCACGTGCTGGTGGCGCCCTCCGATGCGGAGGTGACTGAGATCGCCGCCGAGCCGGGTGCGCAGGTGGCGGAAGGTGCGCGCCTGATCGTGCTCAAGACGGAGGAATAGCCTGCGGCGCATCGCCGGATGTCCGATCCGCGATGCCCATGGTTGAAAGCAGACATGGCCCTTCACCTGATCAAACTCTGCGTCGGCTGCGACTCGATCACCGATCTTGAAGAATGGATTGAGGAGAACCGCGCGACTCACCGTCGGCTCGGGCGCGACTACGAGCAGACGCACACGACCCGCATGGTGCCCAAGCGCGTGGACGAGCTTTTGGGCGGCGGGTCGCTGTACTGGGTCATCAAGGGCCATGTAGCGGCCCGGCAGGCGCTTCTCGATGTCCGCCCCTTCACCGACGGTGACGGCATCGGACGCTGCCGGCTGGTGCTGGATCCGAAGGTTGTCGCCGTGGAGCCGAGGCCCTACCGGCCGTTCCAGGGCTGGCGCTATCTCGTTGCCAAGGACGCTCCGCGTGATATCGATGGAAAGGCGGGCGATCTCGCCAAGATGCCCGAAGACATGCGCAGAGAACTGGCTGAACTCGGGCTTCTCTAACTTATGTGAATCCGCGGAGGCGTTGCGATGAAGCTCCCGATCATATTCTCCCTGCTGCTGATTGCCTCAGCCGGTTCAGCGCTTGCGAAGGATTGCCGCACGCCTAACCTGCCGCCCGGCATGGAGGTCAGGCTGCCGCCAGGCTGCGAGGAGCCGTTGCCGGCAAGCCGCTCAAAGGCGGAAAGGCGTGACGGCCTCAGGGCAGACCAGGGTTTTATCAATCTCGGCAACGGCACGCAGGTGCGGATCAGCGGCCGCGTCCGGGCCGAATATGGGTTCAGCCGTTAGACTTTTTTGCTGGGGAACTTCCTGGAACCTCGCTGCCGCGATTCGCATTGGCTCAGCAGTTCAGTTGAGTGGAGGTTCCGATGCTGATGTGTGCATCCGAAGGCCGGCACTGGCGTTACGAGGTCTGTGAGCATGACGACGGTTATCTCGTCCAAATGCGCGACCTGACGACCGGAGAGCTGGATGAAGAATTCTCCACCATCTTCCGCACCCTGCCGGTTGCGTTTGCCTACGCCGAGATGTCGGCGGCTTATGAGCGCTATGCGGCCTGCGAGCTGGAGCAGTCGGAGGACGAGCAGATCGAGTTCGACGTGGAAGCCACCGAGCGTCACTTCATCGATCTGAGCGACAGACTGCACGATTCGGGCATCAACGGCGTGGTCGTCCAGGCCTGGGAGCGCGAAAGCCAGCGCGGCGCCGTTCGCCTTCTGCACTGAAACTTGATCGGACGGCAGCGGCTTCGCATTTGCAAGCCGTTGCCGCCCCTCTAGCATCGCTCCACCACGACTCACGTCGATGATGGAGTTCCCATGGCCGATCTCTCCGCCTTCCCGATCACCAGCCGGTGGCCGGCTAAAGCCCCCGACCGCATTCAGCTCTATTCCACACCCACGCCGAACGGCGTGAAGGTCTCCATAATGCTGGAGGAGACCGGGCTGGCTTACGAGCCGCACTTCATCAACATCGGCGAAAACGAGACCTGGGGTCCGGAATTCCTTTCCCTGAACCCGAACGGCAAGATCCCGGCGATCATTGATCCAGATGGACCGGGCGGCAAGCCGTTCGGTCTGTTCGAGTCGGGCGCCATCCTCCTGTACCTCGCCGAGAAGACCGGCCAGCTTCTGCCCTCCGATTCAGCGCGCCGCTACGAGACAATCCAGTGGGTGTTCTTCCAGATGGCCTCGGTCGGCCCAATGTTCGGCCAACTCGGCTTCTTCCATAAGTTCGCCGGCCGCGAGATCGAGGACAAGCGGCCGCTGGAGCGGTACCGCAACGAATCCAAGCGCCTGCTGGGCGTGCTTGAGACCCGGCTCGAAGGGCGCGACTGGATCATGGGCGAGGATTACACCATCGCTGACATCTCCCTGCTGGGCTGGGTGCGCAACCTGATCGGCTTCTACGGCGCGGGGGACCTGGTCGAGTTCGACAGCCTTAAGCGGGTGCCCGCATGGCTGGAGCGGGGCTTGGCCCGTCCGGCGGTTCAGCGCGGTCTCACCATTCCGGCGCGTCCGGCCTGAGCCTGCCGCCGCATTCTTCCAGCCGGCGATTTACATCCGCCCCATCCCGGCCCACATGTTGGGGTGGGGACATAGAACCATGATGCTTCTTTTCGGAATCGCCGCAGTCGCCCTTCTGTGGTGGCTGGGCAAGACTTACACGCGCACCGACCCGAAGGCGCTGGCGAAGGCCGTCAGGACCGTCGGCGGCGTAGCCGCCCTCGGCGCGGCCGCGTGGGTGGGGGCCAAGGGCCAGCCCGGCATGGCCTTCCTCATCGGCGGGCTCGGCGCCTGGGCGCTGGGATGGAACGTCCTCAAGCTCCCTGGTCCCTGGAGCCGGTTTCAGCCCCAGCCGGGCCGCTTCTCCCGCATCCGCTCGGCCATAATCGAGATGGAGATCGACCATGCGACGGGTGCCGTCGAGGGCAGCGTTCTGGTCGGGGCCTTCGCGGGACGGCGCCTGTCCAGTCTCGACCCTGGGAGCCTGCGCCGCCTCTATGACGAATGCAGCGCCCACGACCCGCAGGGTGTCCCCCTCCTAGAAGCGTATCTTGATCGCCGGTTTGCCGGCTGGCGTGAAAACGCTCAGGGAGATCGTGACACGCGGACGCGCACTCATGCGCAGTCGGGCGTAATGACGAAAGAAGAAGCCTATCAGATCCTGGGGCTTCAGCCGGGTGCGAGCCTCGACGAGGTCCGAAAAGCGCATCGAACCTTGATTAAGAGGCTCCATCCCGACCATGGAGGCACGGCGTATCTTGCGGCTCGTGTGAACGAGGCGCGAGAAGTCCTGCTGGGCCGACATCGCTGATACTCCACGCGCGATCCGGTGATCTTAGCCGAGACGGTGCAAGCACACGCACCGTCTCAGGGTTCTTCAATCCTGCCTCAGGCGCGGGAGGCGAAGCAGTTCACGCCGTTCTTCTTGAGCTGCTTGCAGGCCTTCGCAGCATCATCCGACTCCGAGAAGCCGGAGAAGCGGGCCCGGTAGAGGGTGCTTCCGTCGACGGTCACCTTCTCGGTGAAGGGTGAGGCCTTGCCCAGAAGCTTGCCGAAGCGGTTGCGCGCAGAGTCGAGCATCTCCTTGGCCTTGGACTCGTCATCCGTGGCGCCGAGCTGGATCACCCAGCCGGTCACCGCCGGACGCTCGACCTTCTTCGGCTCGGGGGCTTCGACCTTGAGCGAAGCGGTTTTCGTCGGAGCCTGGGCGGCAGGCGCCGCCTCGACGGGCTTTGCCTCGATCTTGGCCACCAGAGCAGCCTTCTGCGAGGCCGGGATCTGGGCAGGAGCGGCCTGCGGGGGCAGGGCGGCATAGGCCTGGGCGTTCAGCGGCAGTGGCTCCTGACCCTTTTGCCAGCGCACCGAGGAGGTGGAGGAGGGCGTCGTGGTGGAGCTTGCACCGGCTGCGGATGCCACCACCGGGCGCAGGGTGTTCAGGTCGAGCGGCTTGCGCTCCGGGGCGGGCTGCGGCGTCGTCGCCTGGGCCATCGGAGCCTCCGGGGTGGCGGACGCAACCCTGACCGGAGCCTGGACGGGAGCCGGCTCGACCGGACGGGGAGCGGGAGCTTCGGCCACCATGGTCGGCTGGGCCGAGCCTTCGACCACCGGCGGGGCGATGCGGGCGCCGGCATAGGCGCGGGGCAGATGATCGTCGATCAGGCCGGCCATCTTCTGGTCGCGGGAGGCGCCGGAACGGCCGCCGAGCACCACGGCGACGATGCTGCGGTTGGCGGTGTTGACCGAGGTCAGCAGGTTGAAGCCGGACAGGCGGGTATAGCCGGTCTTGATACCGTCCACGCCCTCGACCTTGCCCAAGAGCCGGTTATGTCCCCGGATCGTGCGCTTGCCGTACTGGAAGGAGCGGGTCTCGAAATAGGCGAAGTACTTCGGGAAGCGGTCCTGGATTGCTCGGCCGAGGATCGAGAGATCCCGTGCCGTGGTGATGTTCGGCGGATTGTGAGGCAGGCCGTGCGGGTTGTAGAAGGCCGTGGAGCTCATGCCGAGTTCCCGGGCCTTGCGGGTCATCATCTGGGCAAAGGCCTCTTCCGAGCCGGACACGTTCTCGGCCACCACAACGGACACGTCGTTGGCCGAGAGGGTGACCATCGCCTTGATGGCGTCATCGACATCGATGGTCGAGCCGGGTCGCAGGCCGAGCTTGGTCGGCGGCTGGCTGGCGGCATAGGACGACACCGTCAGGGGGGTGTTGAGGCTGATCCGGCCCCGCTCGAGCTGCTCGAATAGCAGATAAAGGCTCATGACCTTCGTGATAGAGGCGGGAATGCGCGGCGCATCGATGTTCTCGCCCTGCAGAATCTTGCCGGTCTTGGCATCGACGACGATGGAAGCGGTGGGAGGACCGTAGCCGCCGCCGGCCGGAGCCTTGCGGCGGGCTGCCTCAGCGGGAGACGTGACCGTAATGGCAAACGACGCGACAATACCAACGAGAGCCCATGCCTTTCGGTGTCCTGTCCAAACCGAATTCATGCTGAAAAATCCCTGTTTCGTTTGGTTCTTAGGCCCTTGCGCCCGGCTCTCTGAAAGGAACCGTTGCCGGCGCAACACATGCTCTGACGGTAAGGGGTTGCGGTTACGGGGGGGTTAACAGGGACGATTCGCCTGCATGGCTTGTTGTGCGTTGCACAATAAAACTTGACAGAAATTGTGCACTGCACATATAAAGCTCCGTCAGCTGCTCAGCGGCGCCGACCATCATTAAACGACTTATTGTCGAGGTTCACAATGCTTCAGCCGTTCAACCAGATTCAGAAGCTCGGCCAGGACAACCTGGATGCCACCATGAAGGCGCTCGGTGCTTTCTCCAGCACCTCCCAGGCGATCGCCACCGAGGTGGCCGAGTTCGCCCGCAAGTCGTTCGAGCACACCTCATCCACGGTCGAGAAGCTGCTCGGCGTAAAGACCCTGGACAAGGCGGTCGAGATCCAGACTGCCTACGTGAAGGGCGCCTATGACAATCTGGTCAGCCAGTCGACCAAAATGGGCTCGCTCTACTCGAACCTCGCCACCGAGACCATGAAGCCCTACGAGGGCCTCCTGTCCAAGACCGCTGCCTGACGCAAGCAGTCTCCTATCCTTTAGGATGAACGCCCGGCCTCGTGCCGGGCGTTCTGCGTTGAGGGGCTGAGCGCCCCAGAGGCCCAGCTGCCGGTTGGCCGGTCGCGAAGGCGTGACCAACATGTCGCTCTTTTCATCTGTCCTGCGACCACCCATCTGGTTGATCTGGCGAACTGAATGGAGCGACTATAGATTTGGCTGTGTGATGTGGCTCGAACCGGGATGTGAGCCACGGGCAGGGCCAGACGAGAACAAGGGGCGGTCGTCCGACGATGCTGCGGTTAGCTTACGGTACTATGACTCTGTTGAGGCAGTCTCCGATTTCGGCTGCCGGCGGGTCGGAGCCTCCCGGGAGAGATCCTGGAGGAGATGATGGCGGTCGCTCCAACACGGCCATCATCACGAAAACCAAGCCGCGCACGAAACGGCCGAACCTTTACCGCGTTCTCCTCTTGAACGATGATTACACCCCGATGGAGTTCGTGGTGCATGTGCTGGAGCGGTTCTTCAACAAGAACCGGGAAGATGCGACCCGGATCATGCTGCACGTACACCAGAACGGCGTCGGGGAATGTGGAGTTTTTACCTACGAGATTGCCGAGACCAAGGTGACCCAGGTGATGGATTTCGCCCGCAAGCACCAGCACCCTCTGCAATGTGTAATGGAAAAGAATTAGCCGAGCCCCGCTCATAAAGGACAAGCCGTTGCCGAGCTTTTCTCGCAGTCTTGAACAAGCCCTTCACCGAGCCCTCGCTCTTGCCGGCGAGCGCCGCCACGAATACGCAACCCTCGAACACCTTCTCCTGGCCCTGATCGACGACCAGGATGCGGCTGCCGTCATGCGGGCCTGCAATGTCGATCTCGACGTTCTCCGCCGCAACCTGGTGGATTATGTCGACAGCGAACTCGCCAATCTCGTCGCGGACGGGCGCCAGGATTCCAAGCCGACGGCCGGCTTCCAGCGCGTGATCCAGCGGGCGGTGATCCATGTCCAGTCCTCGGGGCGGGATGAAGTGACGGGCGCCAACGTGCTGGTCGCCATCTTCGCCGAGCGGGAGAGCCATGCGGCTTATTTCCTGCAGGAGCAGGACATGACCCGCTACGACGCGGTCAACTACATCAGCCACGGCATCGCCAAGCGCCCGGGTCTTACGGAGAGCCGCTCTCCGCGCGGGTCCGAGGAGGAGTCGTCGAACGAGCGTCCGACCCAGGACGAGGGCGACGCACGGGCCAAGAAAAAGGGCGACGCCCTCGAGGCTTACTGCGTCAACCTCAACAAGAAGGCGAAGGAAGGCCGGATCGATCCGCTCATCGGCCGCGAGTCCGAAGTCCAGCGTACCATTCAGGTCCTGTGCCGCCGCCAGAAGAACAACCCGCTCCTCGTCGGCGATCCCGGCGTCGGCAAGACCGCCATCGCGGAAGGCCTTGCCCGCAAGATCGTCCAGGGTCAGGTGCCGGAGGTTCTGAAGGGCGCGACCGTCTTCTCCCTCGACATGGGCACGCTGCTCGCCGGCACCCGCTACCGCGGCGACTTCGAAGAGCGCCTCAAGCAGGTGATGAAGGAGATCGAGGCCCATCCGAACGCCATCATGTTCATCGATGAAATTCATACGGTGATCGGCGCCGGTGCCACCTCGGGCGGCGCCATGGATGCCTCCAACCTCCTGAAGCCCGCCCTCGCTCAGGGCAGCCTCCGCTGCATCGGCTCGACCACCTACAAGGAATACCGCCAGTATTTCGAGAAGGACCGGGCCCTCGTGCGTCGCTTCCAGAAGATTGACGTGAACGAGCCGTCCGTGCCGGATGCAATCGAGATCGTGAAGGGCCTGAAGCCTTATTTCGAGGACTTCCACAAGCTCAAGTACACCAACGACGCCGTGAAGGCGGCGGTGGAGCTGTCGGCCCGCTACATCAATGACCGGAAGCTGCCGGACAAGGCGATCGACGTGATCGACGAGACCGGCGCATCGCAGATGCTCCTGCCCGAGGGCCGTCGCAAGAAAACCATCGGCATCAAGGAGATCGAGGCCACCATCGCCACCATGGCCCGGATCCCGCCCAAGACCGTGTCGAAAGACGACGCGGAGGTGCTCGCGCACCTGCAGGACACCCTCAAGCGGGTCGTCTACGGGCAGGACAAGGCCATCGAGGCGCTGTCCTCAGCGATCAAGCTAGCCCGTGCCGGCCTGCGCGACGCGGAAAAGCCCATCGGCTCCTACCTCTTCGCCGGCCCCACGGGCGTCGGCAAGACCGAGGTTGCCAAGCAGCTTGCCACGTCGCTTGGCGTCGAACTCCTGCGCTTCGACATGTCGGAATACATGGAGCGACATACGGTCAGCCGCCTGATAGGCGCGCCTCCCGGCTATGTGGGCTTCGACCAGGGCGGTCTCCTGACTGACGGCATCGACCAGCATCCGCACTGCGTGCTCCTGCTTGACGAGATCGAGAAGGCTCATCCGGATCTGTTCAATATCCTGCTCCAGGTCATGGACCACGGGAAGCTGACGGATCACAACGGCAAGCAGGTCGACTTCCGCAACGTGATCATCATCATGACCACGAATGCGGGCGCCGCCGACATGGCCCGCCCGGCCTACGGCTTCACCCGCACCAAGCGGGAGGGTGACGACACAGAGGCCGTGAACAAGCTGTTCACGCCGGAGTTCCGCAACCGCCTCGATGCCATCATCTCCTTCGGTCACCTGCCCAAGGAAGTGGTCCAGAAGGTTGTCGACAAGTTCGTCATGCAGCTGGATGCCCAGCTCGCCGACCGCAACGTGTCGATCGAGCTCACTGATGAGGCCCGCGAGTGGCTGGTCGAGCATGGATACGACGAGGCCATGGGCGCCCGCCCGATGGGCCGTCTGATCCAGACCACCATCAAGACGCCGCTCGCCGACGAGGTGCTCTTCGGGCGCCTCAAAGAGGGCGGGGCCGTCAAGGTCGTGGTCAAGACCGACGAGATCGGCCTGCAGAGCTTAGGCTTCGAGTATGTCGAAGGCCCGGTAAAGCCGAAGCCCGAGAAGGTCGTGACCAACGCCAAGAAGAAGCCCAAGGCGAAGTCCGCGTCCACGAAGGCGAAAAAGTCGGTGAAGCCGAAGGGCTCCGATGGTAATGGAGGCGGAGGTGTCCGCACCGTTCCGAAGGTTCCATTGGTTAGAGCATGACGTCTGAAATTCACGAGGGGCCGCTACAGGCCTCCCGCACCCTGGATGCTCCGGCGAAGGTCTCGTGGCGCGAGAAGCGCTACCAGCGCCGTCGTCGGCGCGTCTGGTTCGAGGAAATTCTCGGCTGGATCCTCGTGCCGGTGATCATTCTTGGCTGCTACTGGTTTCTTGAAGTGGGCCTGAATGCTCTCGGCACCTCGCCGGCGGCGATCATGGAAGGCATCGAGGCCATCATAGCCACTCTCTGAAGCCCAATCCTCGGCCGAGCCTGAACAAAGCCGTACCGGATCACCGTCCGGTACGGCTTTTCTTTGTTCCCTCAGGCGATCGGGGCGTCGACAGTACAGATGATCCCGGTGAGGGCGAAGTCGATGGTCGCTTTCCCGTGAAGATCCTGAGCGAGGCTGCGCTCGATGAGCCTGATGCCGAAGCCGCGACGTTTGGGAACTTCGACCGCCGGCCCGTTCGTCTCGGACCAGGTCAGATGCAGGCGCTTGTCCGACCCATCACTTATAGACCAGGCAATCCGCACCTCGCCGCGCTCATTGGACAAGGCGCCATACTTCACCGCGTTCGTGGCGAGTTCCTGCAGGGCCATGGCGATGGCCAGCGCCATGCGCGGCGAAAGGCGGACATCCGGCCCATCCATGTGGATGCGCCTCTCACGCTCGTGCCGATAGGGGGCCATGGCCTCGCGGACGATTTCAAGGAGACCGGCGCCTTCCCAGTTTTCCCGCGTCAGCACATCATGAGCGCGGGAGAGGGCGAGCAGGCGCGCCTCCATGGCGGAGCGGGCGCCTTCCACGGTGCCGGCATTGCGCAGCGTCTGGGAAGCGATGGATTGAACGGTCGCCAGGGTATTCTTGACCCGGTGGTTCAACTCATTGATCAGCAGCTGCTGGTGCTCCTCCCAGCGCTTGCGCTCGGTGATGTCCATGACAACGCCACGGGATCTGATGATGCGGTCCTCCTCGTCCCGCACGTATTCACCCCGCCCATTCACCCAGCGGATCGCGCCGTCGGGCATCATCAGACGGAGCGTCCATTCGAAGTTGCGGAAGCTGGTATCCTCCTGCTCCCTGTCGCGCTTATCGATGATCTTTGAGACATCATCGGGGTGATAGCGGGCCCGGATATCCGCAATCGTCAGCACATGATCGGGCGGGTAGCCATAAAGCTCGCTGAGACGCGGTGAGGGGTTCATCCTGCCCTTGATGTGATCGAAGTCGAAGATGGCGAGCGAGCCGGCCTCAAGGGCAGCCATCAGTTCCGCTTCTCTCTCGATCAGCGTCTCCTCGGCTTCCTTGCGGTCGGTGATATCCAGAAGAACGCCGATCGTTCTGGTCGGAAAACCGTCGGGACCAAGCAGCATCTCGGCGCGCATCAGGAACCAGCGCAGCGCCCCGTCCACTCTGTAGAAGCGATACTCGACCTCGAAGAACCGCTCTCCCTTTTTGAGGGCACCCATCGCGGTGGCACTCAGCCGCTCACGGTCTCCGGGGTAATAGCGGGTTCGGACCTCGGCGATGTCTAGTTCCGCATCCGCCGCATATCCGAGCATCCGGTTGAGCTCGGGGCTTGCCGTGATGCGGTCGGTCGCCGTTTCATGTTCCCAGACGGCCATGCGGCCTGCGTCGATGGCCAGCTGCAGGCGATCCTGGCTGCCCCGCAATGCGGTTTCTGCGCGGGCGCGCTCGACGGCATCCCACGTTCGCTCCGCAACGTCTTCGATGAGTTTGACTTCATTCTCGTTCCAGAGGCGAGGGGTACGATTGTGGACGTAGAGGGCCGCCACCATGCGTCCCTGCTTGATCAGGCTCACCGTGACCACGGCGGACGTTTCCAAGTATGCGAACGCTGCCAGATGCTCCGGTGAATTGGTGCGTGAATCGACCGAAACGTCGTGGACTGCAAGAGTCTCCCCTCGTTTGAGGGCGCCCTGGATCTCGGGTCCAAAGGCTGCGAGATCATGGGTTCCGGTGTGATGCGCGACGGTACGGTCGGTCCAGTTGCGTTCCGTGGTGAAATAACGAGCCGTCTCTTCCACCTCTCCATAGCCGACGCGGCTGGTTGCGAGATGGGCACCCAGCATCTCCTGGGCTGCTGTGATCACCTCGATCGGCTCGTTGAGGCCGCGCAGGCGGTCGCTTAAGCGGACAAGAAACTCAAGCCGCTGCTCGCTCAGGGCTTTTGAAGTCGTTTCATGCACGATGCAGAGAACGCCCGCCACATCGCCCGCCTCGTCATGGACGGGGCTGTAGGAGAAGGTCCACCATGTCTGCTCCGGAAACCCTTTCCGTTGAAGGGTAATCGGCAGATCCTCGAAATAGCTGGCTTCGCCGGCGAGAGCGCGCTCCGCAATGGGCCCCATGACATCCCAGGCTTCCGACCAGATCTCGCGAAAGGTACGGCCGAGAGCCTCGGGCTTCGTGCCCAGCATCGGCCGGTAGGCGTCGTTGTAGAAGGCAGTCAGCTCCGGCCCCCAGACCATGAAGGTCGGAAACTTCGAATGGAGCATCATGCTCACGGCCGTGCGCAGGGAGTGTGGCCATGTCTCGATGGGGCCGACCGGAGTCGACGACCAATCGTACTGGCGGACGCGCTCGCCCATGGTGCCGCCCTTGGCAAGGAAGTCCGGCAGAGGTGCGAGACGATGTTGCATCACGGGGGCTACCAGCAGGTCGGGTTTGAAGTCATCCAAGAATCGAGAAACCTGAAACGGCAGAAATTCGTCTCTGTTGGGCCGCACCGGGGATTGTAAGGAGACCATTCCATGAAGTTTCGACGGGATGGAAGGAGGGTTTGAGGTCAGCAAGACACATATGAACCGTCATCCCATGATTTCTAGGACTCTGATATCGACTTGTCGGCGCTTTTAGACCAAGGGCGGTCTCCTCTTCCTACCTTGCTGGTTTGACCTTGTTTAAGGTGCCTCCTAGCCTCAATGAGATTGCGAATCCGCAACGGCACTTTCTTGGCGGCTCGGACGAACGCGAGGTCCCCATGACGACATTGATCGGCCTGTCAGGCAGCTTGCGGCAGGCATCCTACAATTCTGCGCTCCTTCGCGGCGCTGCCGGCATAATGCCGGCAGGTTCGGAACTCGTCGTCGAGACCATTCGCGGCATTCCGCTCTACGATGCGGATCTGGAGGCATCAGAAGGAATCCCGGAGAAGGTGACGGCACTGAAGGATGCCATCGCGGCTGCGGATGGTCTGCTCCTGGTGACGCCGGAATACAACAACTCGATCCCGGGCGTGTTCAAGAACGCCATCGACTGGCTCTCGCGCCCGGACTCCGACATCAAGCGTGTTTTCGGAAACAAGCCCGTGGCCGTGATCGGTGCCTCACCTGGCGGGTTCGGCACAATTCTGTCCCAGAATGCATGGCTCCCGATCCTGCGCACCTTGAAAGCCGATTTCTGGTCCGGCGGCCGCCTGATGGTGTCGCGGGCCGGGACGGTGTTCAATCAGGACGGCACCCTGGCCGATCAGAAGATCGAGGACCAGCTTCGGAAATTTCTTGAGGGCTTCGTCGCCTTTGCGCGTGCGGCCCGGCAAGGTGCGCCTGCGGCCAGCGCCTAATCCTCTTCCCGATGCTTGAACGGGGTCGCTTCTTCCAGTTCCTCGGCCGCCTCCGATACGTAGAGGCGCTCCTGATCGAGATAGGCCTGCACGGCCCGGCGCAGTCCAGGATCGGCGATGTCGTGCGCCGATGAGGTGAGCACGGGCCTGTAGCCCCGCGCCAGCTTGTGCTCGCCCTGCGCTCCCGCCTCGACCCGGTCGAGGCCGCGTTCGATGGCGAATGCGATGGCCTGGTAGTAGCAGACCTCGAAATGCAGAAACGGGTGATCCTCGATGCAGCCCCAATTGCGCCCGTAGAGGCGTTTGTCGCCGATGAAGTTGATGGCGCCTGCGATATAACGGCCATCGCGCTTTGCCATCACGAGCAGCACCCGGTCCGCCATGCGCTCGCCGATGTGCGAGAAGAAGAGGCGGTTGAGATAGGGCCGGCCCCATTTGCGGGAGCCCGTGTCCATGTAGAAGGCGAAGAACGCGTCCCAATGCGCCTCGGTGATGTCCTTGCCCGTCACCCATTCGACCGTGATGCCGTTGGCCAGAGCATCACGCCGCTCGCGCCGGATGGCCTTGCGCTTGCGCGAGGCAAGCGCCGCCAGGAAGCCGTCGAAGCTCCCGTAGCCGTCGTTGAACCAGTGAAACTGCTGGTCGTTTCTGAGCAGGAACTCCTCGGACGTAAAGGCTTCGAGATCGTCCTGCTGCAGGAAGGTCGCATGGATGGACGAGGCGCCGGTCTGATCCCGCAGCGCCCGCAGGCCGGCGATGAGGTAGGAGCGGGTCTCCGCCGCCTGAGGGCCGTTCGGCACGAGGAGGCGAGGGCCGGTGGCGGGCGTGAACGGCACTGCCACCTGGAGCTTGGGATAGTACCGCCCACCGGCCCGTGAATAGGCATCCGCCCAGGAATGGTCGAACACGTATTCGCCCTGAGAATGGGATTTCAGGTAGCAGGGCGCGGCGCCCAGGATTGTCTCAGCTTCGTCCTCGACAAGGATATGCAGGGGTGCCCAACCGGTCTTGGCGCCAACGCAAGCAGAATCCTCAAGCGCCGAGAGGAAGGCATGAGACACGAACGGGTTGAACGGTTCGTCGTCGCCGGATCCTGTGCCGAAGGCACAGGCATCCCATTGGGCGGCAGGAACGGCCTTCAGGCCCTGGGCAATTTTGACTTGGACGTTCACTGGGTGGAAGGACCCCGCCGTTAGGGATTAAGAGCTAATCACTGGACGGGATCCTTGCAACCGTTAGGGCAGAAAGCCCTCGAAGACCATCTGATCCGCGTGCTTCTCCGCGTGAGCGCGTTCCTCAGGCGTCCGCACCGTCCAGGTCATGACCGGCAGGTTCCCGAGGAGCCTGCTGAGATGGGTCGAAGCGCAGGGGATGTCCTTCACGCGCCAGGACAGGAAGTGCGGCTGCGACTCCCCGAAATGGAGCAGGTTCGCCATCCGGTGCTTCTTCTCGGGCGTCAGGAAGTTGTCGGCCTTGGACGCGTATTCCAACTCGCCGATGAACCCGCGTGTGATGTTCGGGGCATGCTCGCGCAGGTGGGTGACGATGTCCGGATCGAAGGATTTGATGACGAGCGGGCCGTCGTAATCCTTGATGATCTCAATAACCCGCTTCGTCAGCCGCATGTCCCCGTTGAATTGGCTCTTGATCTCGATGACCAGCGACGTGCGGCCGGCGATGGTGCCGAGATAATCCTTGAACGAGGGAATCTTGTCTCCGCCTTTGGCGCCGGCGATGTCGATCCGGGTCAGATCGGAGAGCTTCCGCTCGGCCACCAGGCCGGTCTGGCCGGTGAGGCGGTCGAGCTCGAAATCGTGGAAGACGATGGCTTCATTGTCGGCGGTCAGTTGAACGTCGAGCTCGATAGGAAAGCCGCGCGCGATGGCGGCTTCCGCGGCCGAGACCGTGTTCTCGATGATGCCCTCGGGTTTATTGTGAAGGCCGCGATGGGCGATGGGCTTCGCGACGAGCCAGCCGGGGATGCTCATTGGACTTCGAACATCCCTTCGACTTCGACGCAGGCATCGAGCGGCAGCTCGGCGACGCCGACGGTGGAGCGGGCGTGGCGCCCGGCATCGCCCAGCACTTCGACCATCAGGTCCGAGGCGCCGTTCATGACCGGGGCAAGAGCGGCAAACGTGGGCACCGCGTTGATGAAGCCGCCGAGGCGCACGCAGCGCGTGACCTTGTCGAGGTCGCCGACGGCGGCCTTCAGCTGGGCGAGAAGATTGATAGCGCAGAGCCGCGCGGCCTCCTGGCCGACCTCAGGCGAGACCTCGGCGCCGACCTTGCCCTTGTGGGCGTCGGCCATCTTGCCGTCGAGCCCGAGGCAGAGCTGCCCGGAGATGATGACGAGGTTGCCGGTTCGGACGAACGGCACATAATTTGCCACCGGGGCCGCCGGGGTCGGCAGGGTGATCCCCAGTTCCTGAAGTTTCTTGTCGACTTTGCTCATGGAAGCCTCGATCGGTGTGACATCATCCGGACGGAGTAGTGGCGGATGAGCCGGAAGGACGCAAGCGGGAACATTGCCCTGTGGGCAGGAGCGGCCTATCTTGGCTGCCGTTGCGTCGGGAGAAGATATGCGTTTGTTCGTTATGGCCTTCGGCCTGTCCATCGCCTCGCTGATGCCCGCCTTCGCGGAGACAGCCAAGGCCCCGGTTCAACTCGCGCCCCATCGGGCCGTCTACGATCTGTCGCTCCTGCGGGCGGGCGGCTCCAACGGGGTCGAGAGCGCGAGGGGGCGCATCGCCATGGAATTCGGCGGCGATGCCTGCGATGGCTACACCCTCAAGTACCGCCAGGTGACGATCCTCAACAGCAGCGAGTCCGGCGCCAATACCATGGATGTTCAGACCGCCACCTATGAGACCGGCGACGGCCGCTCCATGCATTTCAAGTCCACGTCGTTCCGGCAGGGTATGATCAAGGACAGCGAGGTCGACGGCGACGCCAAGATCACCCCGGACGGCATGCTCAACGTGGATCTCAAGCAACCGAAGAAGACCGCGTTCGGCTCCTCCGGCGAGACGGTGTTCCCGACCGAGCACCTCAAACGCCTCATCGAAGCTGGGCGCCGGGGCGATACGACCCTGTCGGTGAAGGTCTATGACGGCTCCAACAAGGGGGACAAGGTCTACGACACCCTCGGGCTGATCGGCCGCAAGATCGAGCCCGGAACGGCCCTGGCGTCCCTGGAGGAGCCCGTCCGGAAGGACGATCTCGCCTCGCTGGCGCGCTGGCCGATCACCATCAGCTATTTTGAGGAAGGCAAGGGCGACCGGACCCCGGTCTACCGGATCTCCTTCGAGCTCTTCGAGAACGGCATCAGCCGGGACCTCAAGCTCGATTACGGCGATTTCGCCCTTAAGGGCGAGCTGAAGAGCCTCGACGTCCAGAAGCCGAGCCCCTGCCAGCGCTAGAGCATGGTCTCTGCCGGCTAAGGCTTGCGCAGCACGATTCCCTTCTGCAGGGCGCCCACGCCGAACTTGTCGCGGATCTTGTCGATGGCGGCTTCCATATGGGCCTGCCGCACTACGGACTGGTCCGCAAGATCGCCTTTATCCGCGTCCGCCGCATCGCACAGATCGGCGGCGCCGATGCCGATGAGGCGGAAGGCCGTGCCGTCGCAGGAGGCCTTGAGGAGCTGCCGCGCCGGGTCGAACAGCCGGGCGGCAAGCTGTGTCGGCGCAAAGCCCGAGCGGGTGCGGGTGATCAGCCGGAAGTCCTTGTCTTTCAATTTCAGGGTCACGCTGCGCCCGGCCAGGCCCGATTTCTTGAGGCGGCGCGAGACTTTCTCGGAGAGCCGCCAGAGGATCGGCTCGAGTTCGTCGAACGAGCGAAGGTCCGTCTCGAAGGTGGTTTCCGCCGAGATGCTCTTGGTCTCCCGCTCCGGCGTCACCTTCCGATGATCCTCGCCCCAGGCGAGCCGTGACAGTCGCTGCGAGTCGCGACCGAGCGCCTCGAACAGTGTCTTCAGCTCGACGGTGCGCAGATGCGCGATCTGTGTCACGCCCACCTTGGCGAGCCGGGCTTGAGCCGAGGCGCCGATTCCGGGAATGATCCCGACCGCCTTGTCGGCCAGGAAGTCGGCGGCTTCCTCCCGGCCGATGATCGAGAAGCCGCGCGGCTTCTGGAGGTCGGAGGCGATCTTGGCCAGGAACTTGTTGTAGGACAGACCGACGGAGATCGAGATCCCGATCTCGATCTCCACCTTGCGGGCGAAGCGCGCCAGCGTCAGGGCAGGGCTGCCGTGGTGCAGGCGCTCCGTGCCGGTGAGGTCCAGGAAGGCTTCGTCGATGGAGACGGGCTCCACCAGCGGCGTCAGTTCCAACATGAGCTGACGCACCTCGCGGCCCGCCTTGCTGTACTTCTCGCCGTTCGGCTTGATGACCGTCGCATGCGGGCAGAGCTTGAGCGCCTGGAACATGGGCATGGCGGAGCGCACCCCATAGATGCGCGCCATGTAGCAGGCGGTCGAGACGACCCCGCGCTTGCCACCGCCGATGATCACCGGCTTGTCGGCGAGGCTCGGATCGTCCCGCTTCTCCACGGCGGCGAAGAAGGCGTCGCAATCCACATGGGCGATGGAGAGGCTGTCGCGCTCCTTGTGCCGCAGCAGGCGAGGGGACCCGCAGGCCGTGCACCGCGCCGCCAGGGGGCTGGCAGACAGTGTCAGGCAGTCACGGCAGAAGGGTGCGTCGCTCATGGGACAGTGCGGCTATTCGAACTCGGAGGGGGACAGGGTCCAGCGGGCGCTCATGATGTGCTCCGGCTTGGTGTTCAGCTCCTGGGCCAGGGCGATCAGCAGCGGCTCGTCGGAGACCACGTAGTCGAGGATCCCGGCGAAGAAGCCGGGCGACGAGGCGGCCGAGCGGATATTATCCGGCCCCAGGCCCGAGACGGCGAGAAACCGTCCAAGGCGCTCCTCGTCGCTCGTGATGAAGGCGAAAGCCCCCACTGCGACATTTTCGGCCTCCTCGCGGGTAACTCTTTTTAAGGGTGTGTTCATGCTGTCAGTTTGCATTTCATCAATAGGTTTGGACCTAACTATACCATCAGACGAAAATTCGGGCCGGTGAAGTGCGTTTTGGGCCCCGGGATAGCGCCAATGAAGAAGACCGTACTCATTGTTGAGGATAACGAACTCAACATGAAGCTCTTCAACGATCTCCTCGAGGCCCATGGCTATGCGACCCTCAAGACCAGCCATGGCATCGAGGCCATGGAACTGGCCCGGGCTCACAAGCCGGACCTGATCCTCATGGACATCCAGCTGCCCGAGGTCTCCGGTCTCGAGGTGACCCGCTGGCTCAAGGCCGACGAAGAGCTCAAGTCGATTCCCGTCATCGCCATCACGGCATTCGCCATGAAGGGCGACGAAGAGAGGATTCGGGAAGGCGGCTGCGAAGCCTATATGTCCAAGCCGATCTCGGTGGCCAAGTTTATCGCGACCGTGAAGACTTACCTTGAGGCCGATACGAAGCCGGCATGATTTGACCAAATCCTTAGTCGGGGTGAATCCGACGGCTGAGCAAGCGGATTCATCTCCTTGAGATACCTTCGCTTTAAATTTTTTGGGAAAATGCCGCTTTTTGGCCACATGGGCGCTTGCAACGCCTCATGTTTCCTATACGTTCGACCATAGTTTCCGCCGTGAGCGGAAGAAATGCCCTACGGATGCTCAGGTCCGCCGCATCTCCTGGGACTTCGTGGGCTCGGCCAGCCTGGGAGCAGATGTTGCCTCCTCAACGCTGCTCCCGGCTGGCCACCAACTTTTTCCAATAAGGCGCCGCAAGGCGCCTTTTGTTTTGGCCAGCTGAGCTCTCAAGCGGGTTCGGATCGAACCTCCTGTTTCTCCAAGCGAATCAGCTACATACCTGTTTACGCCAAGCTTGGCCGTAAGGAAATATGCCCTTAGGTCAATCTGCTTCCCGCGCGATGCGGGATGCGATTCCGATCCTGCCCTGCTAGCTTAAGCCGACGCTTTTACAAACGGGATGAGGGATCATGGACCACCGCACACCTTCCTTGCCGCCCAAGACCGCGCTGACCCGCTTCTCCGTCTCTCCCCTGTCCACCATGACCCGGCGCCTCGCCGATGTGGCGTCCGGCCGGGCGCCGGCCGACCTCGTGATCACCGGCGCCCGGGTGCTCTCCACCTACAGCGAGCGCATCACTTCCGAGCGTGAGGTCTGGATCGCCGGCGGACGGATCGCCGCCGTGAAGCCGGCCGGTTCCTACCGGCAGGTCGCGGGCTCTCCTGGCATGGTCTACGACGCCAGGGGCGGCATCATCGCCCCGGGACTCGTCGACCCGCATATCCATATCGAGAGCAGCATGATCACCGCCTGCGCCTATGCCGAGGCAGCGCTGCTCAACGGCACCACCACGATCTTCTGCGACAGCCACGAGATCGGCAACGTGATGGATGCAGCTGGCATCGAGATGATGCTGGAGGATGCGCGCCATGCGCCGCTCTCCATCTTCCTCACGGTTCCCAGCACGGTCCCTGCCACCACGCCGGATCTCGAGACGGCGGGCGGCGACCTGACTCCTGAGAAGATCGCGGCGCTCTTCGATCGCTGGCCGGAAGCCGCGGCGCTCGGCGAGAAGATGGATTTCGTGCCCGTCACCATGGGCGACGAGCGCAGCCACGCGATCCTCGCGGCGGCGCTGGAGCGCGGTAAGCCCGTGTCGGGTCACATCTACGGGCGCGAGTTCGTGGCGGCCTATGCGGCGAGCGGCGTCACCGACACGCACGAGGCCATAGACCGGGACATCGCCGACGATCTGCTCGATGCCGGCGTGTGGATCTTCCTGCGCGGCGGCCCGCCCACGACGCCGTGGCATTCGCTGCCTGAGGCCATCAAGACGATCACGGACCTTGGCTCCTCCCACAAGCGCATCTGCGTCTGCACCGACGACCGCGATGCCGACGACCTGATGATGTTCGGCATGGACTGGGTGACGCGCGAAGCCCGCCGCTCAGGCATGAACCGCGAGCAGGCCTGGAGCATGGGATCGCTTCATCCCGCCACACGCTTTGGGATGGACGGAGAGATCGGCGGCCTCGGCGGCGGACGCCGCGCCGACCTCGTGCTGCTCAACGACGACCTCGACGTGCAGAACACCTGGTATGGGGGCGAGCTCGTGGTCGAGGCGAAGAGGATCACGCCCATGCTCGATCAGGCCCTCTCGAACCGCTACCGCTACCCAGGCGAGGCCTATCGCACGGTTCATATCCCGAGCGTACCGAAGCTGATCCCGGATCTGCCGAAGGAGGCCTGCACCGCCAACGTGATCCGCGTGGCGCTGCCGGGCATTGTGCTGTTCCATGACAAAGTGCAGTTGCAGAAGGAGGAGAACTGGGACGCTCTGCTCTCCAAGAACGACCTCACCTTCGTGACGGTGATCGAGCGCCACGGCCGCACGGGCGGCAAGGGTGTGGCGCTTGGGCTGCTCAAGGATTTCGGCCTCAAGAGCGGCGCGGTCGCGAGCAGCGTCGGGCACGACTCGCACAATGTCATTGTGGCCGGTACCAACGAGGCCGATATGCGCGTGGCGCTCGAGACGCTGATCGAGAGCCAGGGTGGCGTCTGCGTGGTCGATCAGGGCCATGTCGTCGCCATGGTGCCGCTGCCCATCGCGGGTCTTCTCTCCGACAAGCGCGTGACGGAAGTGGCGGAAGAAACGCGTGCGCTGAAAGTTGCGTGGAAGAAGGCCGGCTGCAAGATTCCCTATATGGGCTTCAACCTGATCCCGCTCTCGGTGATCCCGGAGATCCGCATTACCGACAAGGGTTTGGTACTGGTGCCGGAGATGGAGCTGGTGCCGCTTTACGAGGGGTAAGTTCTCAGCGGGGGGCGGTGGCGTCGAAAGCAGCGACCGCCTCACGCATCGCGGCCACGAAGGCGGGATGCTGGTAAAGTTCGTTGTGTCCCGCATCCATGATCGTGCGATCAAGAACAAGATTGGGAATGGCGCTCCGCAAGGGCACAGTCCGACGCGGCGGGACGATAGTGTCGCGGCCTGCTGCAATCAGTGCCGTAGGCGTCGGCCGATCCTTCACCAGATCGATGGTCGGCATGTGATGGCGCAGGAGAAGGCCCGTCGGCGCCCAGGAGAAGTGCTCCCGCGCCAAAGCCTTTAACGAGTCGAACGGCGTGACGAGGATCAGGCCTGCGAGTTCCCGGTGGTGTGCGAGATTGGCCGCGACACCGCTGCCGATGCTGAAGCCGACCGCAACCACTTTCCGAGGGCGCTCCTGTTGCAGGTGATCGAAGATCGTCAGCGCATCCGCGAGCAGCGCCTTCGCGCTGGGCTCTCCGCTGCTCGGCGGATAGCCGCGATAATGGAAGGCCATCACCTCATGATCGGGAAAGAGCCCATGCAGGGTGAGCGCAACGGCATCCGCATTCCAGGCATTGCCGCCGAAGCCGAGCACGAGCGGCTTCTCGCCAGATGCCTTTCCAAGCCGCACACCGATGAGGCGATCGCCATCGGGCGTGGTCAGTTCAAGTCTCTCCGCGGATGATGGCAGTGGAGGGCGATTGGCGGCCGCCATCTGTGCCGGGAACAGCATCCTGGTCTGAAACAAGGCCGTCACAAGAATGAAGCCAGCGTAGAGCAGGGCTATGCCGAGGACGAGGGTAAGAAGCCACATCGGTGCCGACCTGGATGTTGGAGCCACAGGCACGTCAACTCCCCGGAGGCGTTTTGGTGCGCTCCGCAGCGAGTTCATCGGTGCGGGCGAGCAGATCGCCGAGGTTTTTCTGGAACTGCTCGAAGGCGAAACCCAGGGCGAAGACCTGTCCGAATGCATGACCCGGTAGCTCGCGAACGAGTGCATCGGCGCGCAGCGCGTCCGCATCTCTGGTGAAAGCCTCCAGGGCTGCGCGGAAGGCTTCGGCGTCCGGCGGCTTCGTGTGATGTCGCAGCGCGTCAGCCAAGTTCAGGAGCAACGCACGCGTAGTCTGATGCAGCGTCGTGAGCGAGGGCCTGAGCCTGTCCAGAACCGGAGCGGGCAGGGGAGCGGACGCCGCGCGGCCGATCATCACGAGGTCATGACGCACCCGGTAGAGCGTGCGAATGAGCGGCTCGGGATCGGGCGCCTCGGTGAGGTGGGTCCGGCGCTCCCGCGCCGCTTCCTCGGCGGCGGCTTCCGCCTTCTTCAGGGCCGAGCGGATCTGAGGGTGTATTTTTTGTAGGGCCGAGCGGCCGGTCTGGGCGTCAGTCAGCTCGTCGATGAACACGGTGACGAGGTCCGCGTTGAGCGACACGACTTTGGCGGCCGCGTCCGTCATCAGATTATGGGCCCGCGCGGGCAGCACGAACACGGCAACGAGCACGCCCACCACGTTGCCGAGCGTGATCTCCAGCACCCGGTCCATGGCCGAGGCGAGAGGGCCGATGGTCTGCCCCGTGGGCGGCAGCAGCATGATCAGCGACGTGATCGGTGCCACGCGGAAAGCCGGTCTGACGGCCGCAAGCAGCGCCAGCGGGAGCAGAGCCGCGGTAATGGCGAGCCCGAGGGTGACAGCCGAGCCATGCGGAATGAGGGCAGCAATCACGCCGCCATAAACGGCCCCCGCGAGCGTGCCGCTAAAGCGCTCCACGGCAGCCTTGAGGGAGCCGCCGACGCTCGCTTGCATAACAACGACAGCCGTGATCACCGCCCAATAGCCCTGCGGCATGTCGAAGAAGCGGGTGACTGCATAAGCCAGCACACCCGCGATGGTGACACGCAATGCCAGCCTCAGCTCCGCGCCCCGTGTGCCGAGGCGTTCGCCTGCCCGCTCGATCCACCCAGACAATGCCATGCGATTCTCCGAAAGCGGAGCATAGAGCGTGGTTCGCAGGATCGCCTACGGGAATAGCGGTTGGCGGGGCGAGACTATTCGTGCGGAAGAACCACGAGGCTCGATCCGCAATCGTCGCAGACGCCGAGGCTGGGCGACGCGATCATCTGTGACGTGCCGCATTCCGGGCAGCCCTTCAGGGCCATCCTGAGGGATCCCACCATCCGATGGGCACTTTCGCGATGGGCCTCACTTGCCTGGACGATGCTCTCGAACATGGCTGCCTCCCTTGTGGCGCCAAGATGCTGCGCCTCGCCGGCAGGCTCGTCAACGAAGCTTTCTGGGTATTCAGGCCGGTTCCCGGTGGCCTGTCGTCAGCATCGGTTCGAGACGTGTGACGAAGCACGCCATGACGGAGAACAGGCCGAAGAGAACATGCGGCCAGAGCACCCGATCTGCGAAGCCGAACAGGAATGGCGAGGCCGCCAGCACGATCCCGCCGATCCCGTCGAGGATCAGATGCATGGGCATCGGCAGGATTTTCAGGAGGCCGAGCTCATAGGCTGTCACGACGGAATACAGGATCGCTCCTACGCCGAACACGATGGCCACCCATGTGGCGGCCGCCACATCCGCAAAGCCGAAGAGCCATGGGCTTGCCATGAGGGCGATGCCCCAGAGGTAGTCGATCACGCCGTGGGCGCGGGTGGGAAGGAAGCGCATGGTGGTGTTCTTTAGGCCTGTGCCGCGCCTTGCGCACCACCGAGGTTGTGCTCGAGCCACTGGATGATGTCACGGCTCTCCAGGATCGGCTCTCCGTCGGCGACAAGGCAGGGCACCTGGGTCTTTCCGGTCAGCTGCGTGAGCCTGTCCTTCGCGCCCTCCGTCTCGTTGACCTCCAGGTACGCGATCCGGTCCTGCAGGCCGCGCTCCTCAATGAAGTCGCGGACGCGGGCCGAATAGGGGCAGGCCCATTTGTGGATGAGTTCGAGCTTCAAGATCGCGTCCTTTCGAGGCCTATCACTTGAGGGAGCGGCGCCGGCGGCGGAGCAGCGTGGCGATCCCGACAATGAGGCCGGACAGCACGATGATTGTGCCGATCGTCATCAGCCAGATGGCGCCGCCTTCCATCGGATCTCTCCCTCAGGGTCTGTTCGCCAACGTCGGGGGCGCGTGCCTGTTCCGCGACAAGCCGGCCTTGTGCGGGCCCCCATCCGCGCTAGTTCGCGGTCATCGGCAGGAGGACGCGGCGGCGCATGAGCAGGATCGAATGGCGTCAGGATCGGGTGGCCGGCGTGCCCCTCAACCGCCATGTCGGCTTCGTGGGGTCCGTCGAGGTGGGCAGCGTGGCCTATGACGGCAGCAACCGGTTCTGGATCTGGTCGACGCCCCTGCAGGAGGACGTATGGGGCTATGGACCCACGGAACAAGCCGCCAGGACAGCCCTCGAATTGTGGCTTGCATCCTGGCTGGAGAACTTCCGGCCATTCTTCCAGGCCGGCAGCGAGCCGCCGCCAGCCTGAACGATGCTGAGGGTGCGTCGTCAGACGCGCGTGCTGCGGCCGCGGCCGAGGAAGTAGAACAACAGGGCCGCGATTACGACGACCGCCACGATGATCCAGACCCAGTCCATGCCTTCGCCTGCGGCACCGCCGGGATTGGCGCCCGTGGTCGTTCCCGACGGCGAGGTCGTTCCGCCGCCCGGTGTTCCGGGCGTGCCGCCCGGCGCTGTCTGGGCCATGGCGATGGCGCTCCAGACCGTCAGCATCATCGTCAACAGGGATACCTTGAGCGTCTCGATCATCTGATCTCTCCTTGGCCCGAGATCGGGCCTAGGATCAACGTCCGCCTGTGACACCCCGTTCCGGATCGCATGCGGAGGCTGCTCCGGAACAAGGGCAACTCCGCCTCAGTTGTCGCGACACGCAGTCTTCTTGGGATTCGGGGACGGACAGGTGCCTTCACAAAACCCTTCTCCGGTGATCGTTCTGGTGGACGAGGAGCCGACCATCCGGCAGGCGACCGCCCGCCATCTGCGGGAGGCGTCCTACGAGGTGGTGGAGGCCGCGGATTCGGACGAGGCCTTGAAGCATCTTGAGAGCTCATCCGCGATCCATGGCCTCGTGACTGATGCGCATCTTCCCGGCAGAGTCGACGGGCACGAGCTCGCCGGTCTGGCGCGCAGGCGTTGGCCCGACCTCGCGGTGGTGATGATGTCCGGGCATTCCGATGCCACCTCGGGTCCTGTGCCGACGGGCGCCGAATTCGTGGCCAAGCCCTATCTGACCACTCATCTCGTTCCAACCTTGAACCGGCTGCTCGGGAGAGGCTCATGACCCACGTGGTTCTGCTCGGCGACAGCATCTTCGACAACGGCGCCTATGTGCGGCGCGGCGAGCCGGACGTGAACAGGCAGGTCCAGGCGAAGCTGCCGGGGGGCTGGAGGGCAACGCTCTGCGCGGTCGACGGCGCCGTCACGACCGGGGTTCTGAGCCAGCTGTCCCGCCTGCCTTCGGACGCGACCCATCTCGTCGTGAGCGTCGGCGGTAACGACGCCCTGCGGCACAGCGGGATCCTGCGCGAGGGGGCAAGGTCCGTTGCCGAGGTGATCGGGAAATTCGCGGCCGTGCAGGATGAATTCGCCCGCAACTACCGCGCCATGCTGGACCGCATTCTCGACCAGCGCCTGCCGACTGCCGTCTGCACGATCTACGATGCCCGCTTTCCCGATCCCCAGGAGCAGCGTCTCGTGGTGACGGCCTTGTCCATCTTCAACGACGTCATCACACGCGAGGCTTTTGCCCGACGGCTCCCCCTTATCGACCTGCGCCTCATCTGCGACGAGCCGGACGACTACGCCAATCCCATCGAACCCTCGGCGAAGGGCGGCGACAAGATCGCCGGCGTGATTGCCCAAGTGGTAGCCGGAAACACCATTTTTCCGCGCTCGCAGGTCTATGCTCAATGAACGGCCCCATGAGGGCGGGGGGGAGCCGCACGACCTCCCTGCGGCGCCTGGGGGCATTCGCAGCTGCCTTTGCTTCCCTGTATGTGCACGATCCTGAACAAATCTTCAGAAATCGTTGTTTTCAAAAGAAAATATGAGTGTTCGGCAGCCAAGCTGCGAACCATTCTGCAGGTGTTGAATTGATTTTGCATCGAAGGGTCTTTGCCACTTCTCACGAGGTTGACCATGAAGAAGTTAGCAATACTGGCGAGTGTCGCCGTCATCACTGTCGGAAGCGTCGGAACCGCTGATGCTCAGTACCGGCGCCATCACCGGGGCGGTTGGAACAATGGCGGCGCGGTTGCCGCCGGATTGATCGGCGGCGCCGTCCTCGGCGGTCTGCTCACCGCGGCGGCCACGCCGTCCTATGCTTATCCCGGCTACGGCTATTATCCGTACAGCGCTCCGGCCTACGGCTATCGCTCCACCTATAGCTACGGCTACGGTTATCCTGCGGCCTATCCGGCCTACAGCTATCCGGCTTACGGCTATTACTCGGCTCCCGTGACCCGCGTCGTCTACCAGCCGGCCCCCGTCTACCGGACCCGTGTCGTCTACCGCGAGCCTCGCGTGGTCTATCGTCAGCCGCGCGTGGCAACCCGCGTCGTCTACCGCGAGCCACGCAGTCGCTCCCGCGTCGTGTATCGTGACCGCGACCGTGCGGCCTACTATCGAACCACCCGCGGGGACGTGGTCGTCACCGGCTCGCTCCGGCGCCATAACCGCGAGATGGACCGGATCCGCCGGTGGGAGGATACCCGCTCCAGCCGCTAAGCAACGAAGGACTGCCCGACCGGGCTGCCCTCTCATCGCGCAGAGACGAAAAAACCGCCCGAAAGGGCGGTTTTTATCTGAGCAGTTCTGCTAGAAGCCGATTACTTGATCTTGGCTTCCTTGAACTCGACGTGCTTCTTCGCGACCGGGTCGTACTTCTTGAACGACATCTTCTCGGTCATCGTGCGCGAGTTCTTCTTCGTCACGTAGAAATAGCCCGTGTCGGCGGTGGAGACGAGCTTCACTTTGATCGTTGCGGCTTTGGCCATGGTTCAGGACCTCTTGTTCGTTTCGGCGGTTCGGGTGGCCTTAAGGCATCGCCGAAACGCAAAGGCCGGGCGAACCCGGCCGGAAAATCGTGCGGTTCCCATGCCCCATATTCCCTCTCTCGTCAAGGGTAGGGGATCAAAATCACCATCGCGAACCCATTGTCATCCCCGCGAAGGCGGGGATCCATAAACTCAACAATTGAAGGCAGAGCGCCGCGGCTCCCACTGCCCCGTTCTGTTGTCCCAGCAATTATGGATTCCGGGCTCCGCTGCGCGGCCCCGGAATGACAGGTGGAGGGATCACAGTAATTCCCTGACGAACCGACCGCGCTGCTGGTGGAAGAAGGGGACCGGGAGCTGTTGAGCGAATCCGGCGGAAATCCGGGCCTCCAGTTCGCCGAGGATCACCGTGGTGATCGGCGGCAGGTCCAAGGCCTTGGCCTGATCGATGGTCACCCAGGCCAGTTCCACAAGCTCGGCCTCCGGCCCGATGACGCCGCCAACCTCATCCGCGATAGCGGTGCGGTCCACGGCGAAGAATCGGGTGTCGAAGCGCCTCACCCGCTTCGGCGGGGTAATCGCCCGGCCGATGAAGTGCAGGGATTCGAGATCCGGATGAACGCCCCGCTCGTGAAAAGCCGTCCAGGCCGTGCCCGCGGGGGCACGCTCCGGGCTGCCGTATTCCTTGGTGCCGAGCATCAGGCCCGTCTCCTCGAAGGTTTCACGGATGGCGGCGAGCGCCAGCGCCCGGCAGCGCTGGGCGGAGGGGCGGGTGACGCGGGCCATGAGCGCCTGCTCGGCGCGGGGGTGGAGCGCTCCCGTCACCGTCATGGAGCGGTCGCCGGCCTCGATGCGCCCGCCGGGGAACACGAACTTGCCCGGCATGAACTTGAGCCCCGCATGGCGCTTGCCCATGAGAACCTTCGGGGTCTTCGTTTTGCGATCGATGATGATGAGGGTTGCGGCGTCGACGGGGCGGAGGGCAGGAGCTTTGGGGTTGGTCTCAGCGGAAACGAGGCGATCCATCTTCGCCAGGGTTTCGATATCCGTCACGTGCGTTGTCCTCATCGGCTTTCTTGGCCCGGGCCGCCCCGAAGCCATGCATACCTAGCGCGTATTGCAGCCCCACGACAGCGCCTTTCACCGGCTGGAGCAGGGCAAGGCACAGGATGAGGGTGAGCGCCGGCCACGTGGCCAGATGCACCCACATCGGCACCTCCATCTTGGTCTCGGTCATGAGGATGCCGTATCCGATCAGGTGGCCGACGATGAAGATCACCAGATAGGGCGGCAGGTCGTCGGCCCGGTGGTGGTGAAACTCCGTGCCGCACGCCTCGCAATGATCGACCACCTTGAGGAAGCGTCCGAACAGGCGGCCGCGGTTGCAGGCCGGACAGTGGTTCAGGAAGCCGCGCCGCATGGCCGGGATGACCTTCACCTCTTCCGCATCCGCTGCGGTCTTGATCGTCAAAGACATGCCCCAATCCTTCTGTCAGACGCGCCCGCGCCGCTTGACCTTCACCCTGGTCGGGGAGCGGGCTGAGGCTTCCGCGGCCTTGGCCCGGCGGGCCGGCCGCTTGCCCCCCTTCCGGCCACCGCCACCGGTCTTGCCCGTGACCCGGCCCGTGGTGAGCAGCTCGAAGCGGAGCGCCCCTGCTACGGGCGCCGCCTCCACCAGCTTCACCTCCACCTTGTCGCCGAGGCGGTAGGTCTCGCCGGTATCCTCGCCGCGCATCGAGTGGGTCACCTCATCGTAACGGTAATAGTCGTTGCCGATGGTGGCCGCCGGGACGAAGCCGTCGGCGCCGGTCTCGTTCAGTTTGATGAAGAGTCCGGCCTTCGACACGCCCGAGATCTGTCCATGGAATGTGGCCCCGATGCGGTCAGCCAGGAAGTGCGCGATCAGGCGGTCGATTGTCTCACGCTCAGCCGCCATAGCCCGCCGCTCGGCGGCCGAGATCTTGGCGCTGATCTCGATCAGCTCCGCCCGGGTATTGCTGGCAGGCAGCCCGTCCTCGCCGAATTTCAGGGCCGAGACGATCGCTCGGTGGACGATGAGGTCCGCATAGCGCCGGATGGGCGAAGTGAAGTGAGCATAGCGCTTCAGGTTCAAGCCGAAATGGCCGTAATTCTCCGCCGCATATTCAGCCTGGGATTGGGAGCGCAGCACCACCTCGTTGATGAAGAGCTGGTGCTCGGAGCCGTCAACGCTGCGCAGGATCCGGTTGAACAGCTCCGGCCTGATCGGCCCCTGTCCGGGAATCTTGAGGCCGATGGAGGCGAGCACCTCGCTCAAGGAGCGCATCTTCTCCAGCGAAGGCTCGTCGTGAACCCGGTAGATCAGGTCGGACTGCGCTTGCTCCAAGGCTTCCGCCGCCGCCACGTTGGCGAGGATCATGAACTCCTCGATGAGCTTGTGCGCCTCCAGGCGCTCGGGGACATAAACCCTATCTACGGTACCATCGGGTTTCAGCACGATCTTGCGCTCGGGCAGATCGAGGAAGAGCGGCTCGCGGATGTCACGGGCCTTCTTCACCAGCTCATAGGCAGCCCAGAGGGGTTTCAGGATCGTGTCGAGGATCGGCGTCGTGACCTCGTCCGGGCGGCCGTCGATGGCTGCCTGCGCCTGTTGATAAGAGAGCTTTTCCGCCGACCGCATCATGATGCGATGGAAGCTGTGGCGGATCTTCCGCCCGTCGGGGCCGATCACCATGCGCACAGCGAGTGCCGGGCGGTCCTCCCGCGGCCGTAAGGAGCAGAGATCATTGGAGATGCGCTCCGGCAGCATGGGCACGACCCGGTCGGGGAAATAGACCGAGTTGCCGCGCTCCTGCGCTTGCCCGTCCATGGCGGAGCCGGGGCGCACATAGGCCGACACGTCGGCAATCGCCACGGTGACGATGAAGCCGCCGGCGTTATTCGGGTCCTCATCCGGCACCGCATGGACGGCGTCGTCGTGATCCTTGGCATCCGGCGGGTCGATGGTCACGAGGGGCAGGGAGCGCCAATCCTCGCGACCCTCCAGGGTGGCGGGCTTCGCAGCCGCGGCCTCGTCCAGCACTGCCTTCGGGAACTCGTTGGGAATGTTGTGAGCGAAGATCGCGATGAGGCTCACGGCCTTCTCGGATTTGACCGAGCCGAGGCGCTCCTTCACCTTCGCGGTCGGCAGGCCGAAGCGGCCGTGCTTGACGATGGATACGGCAATCAGGTCGCCGTCCTGCGCCTCGCCCTCGTCGCTTGGCCTGATCTGGAGTTCCTGATCACGCGCTTTCTTGTCGACCGGAATCAGCCTTCCGCCGCCTTCGGGCAGGCTCCGGAAGATGCCGAGCACCTGGGCCTGCTTCTTGGCGATAATCTTGGTGACGCGGCCGGAATAGCGGTGAATGTCCCCGGGTTTCAGCGGATCGACCCGCAGAAGCGCCCGGTCCCCGACACCAGCCACGGGCATCCCCGGCCGTGGCTTGCGCGGCGACACGATGATGATCGTCGGGATGGAGCCGCGCTCCTCCTCGTCCCATTCCGTCGGTACGGCAATCAGTTCGCCGTCCCGATCCCGCTTCGTGATGTCGGCAAGCACCACAGGCGGCAGCTGGCCGGCCTTGTGCATGGTCTTGCCGCGACGATCGACGACGCCCTCGATCTCCAGGTCCTTGAGGATCTGCTTCAGCCAGATGCGGTCGTTGCCCTTGATGTTGAAGTGATGGGCGATCTCCCGCTTGCCCACCTTGCCCTGAGCCTGGGTGATGAAGGACACGACCTCCTCGCGGGAGGGCAGGTTGGTCTGGGTGTCGGTGCGTTTCGCCAAGGGAGGAACTCGTTCGGTTGACGGGGCCTTGTCGCACGCAAGCTTGGCCGCGACCAGCCCGGCGGCTGTCATTGTCATGACGCACGGGAGCGCCAAGAGATCCATGTGGAGACAATGGGCCGTTCAGGCAAAAAATAAGGCCCCCGCGAGGGAGCCTTGAGGGACCGGCCCGTGGGGGCAGAATGAGCCGGTGAGCTTGTATAACTAGCCGACGGGAAGATGGTTCCAAAATTTTCTGGAAGAAATCGAAAAAACTTTCAAGGCTGCCAAACTCAACGTCATAGCCGGGCTTGTCCCGGCTATCCCGATCCGAAAAGCACGGCGCTTCAGGCACCGAGATCACCGGCACAAGGCCGGTGATACGTCGAAAAGGAGCATCTACCCGACGGTTTTCCTCAGATATCCAGGTCCGCCTCGTCGGCGAAGGCGGCGCGTTCCTGGATGAAGGCGAAGCGGGCTTCGGGCTTGTTGCCCATCAGGCGCTCCACAACATCGCTGGCCTCGGGCCGCTCCTCGTCGGCTACCACTACCTTCAGAAGCAGGCGCTTCTTCGGGTCCATGGTGGTCTCCTTGAGCTGGCCCGGCAGCATCTCGCCCAGGCCTTTGAAGCGGCTGACTTCGACCTTGCCGCTGCCCTTGAACACCGTCTTCATGAGGCGCTCCCGGTCGGCCTCGTCGCGGGCATAGGCCGATTTCGCCCCTTGGGTCAGCCGGTAGAGCGGCGGGACCGCCAGGTACAGGTGCCCGTTATCGATAAGCTTGGGCATCTGCCGGTAGAAGAACGTGATCAGAAGAGTCGCAATGTGGGCACCGTCCACATCCGCGTCGGTCATGATGATGACCTTCTCGTAGCGGAGATCGGCTTCCCGGAACTGCGAGCCCTGGCCGCAGCCGAGCGCCTGGACGAGATCGGAGATCTGCTGGTTCTGGTGCAGCTTGTCCTTTCCGGCCGAGGCTACGTTCAGGATTTTTCCGCGCAACGGCAGCACGGCCTGTGTGGCACGGTCGCGGGCCTGCTTGGCGGAGCCGCCGGCCGAGTCGCCCTCGACCAGGAAGAGCTCGGAGCCCTTGGCGCCGGCGTTCGAGCAGTCTGCCAGCTTGCCCGGCAGGCGCAGCTTGCGGGTCGCGGTCTTGCGGGCGACCTCCTTCTCCTGGCGCCGGCGCAGGCGCTCCTCGGCCCGGTCGATCACCCAGTCGAGCAGCTTGTTGGCCTGCTGAGGGGAGGCCGCGAGCCAGTGGTCGAAGGTGTCGCGGATCGCGTTCTCGACGATGCGGCCGGCCTCGACCGTGGCGAGCTTATCCTTGGTCTGACCCTGGAATTCCGGCTCGCGGATGAACACCGAGAGCATGGATGCGCAGGTGGCCATCACGTCGTCGGTGGTCACTGCCGCCATGCGCTTGGCTTGGTTCACGCGCTCGGCGTGCTCGCGCAACCCGCGCAGCAGGGCGATGCGCAGGCCGTTCTCGTGGGTGCCGCCCTCAGGGGTGGGCACCGTGTTGCAATACGAGGTGGAGAACCCATCCTCGTTCGTCATCCAGGCGACCGCCCATTCGAGCGAACCGTGGCTGCCGGGCTTGGTGATCTTACCGGAGAAGATCTGGTCCGTGACCAGTTCTTTCCCGTCGATGTCGTGGAGCAGGTAATCCTTCAAACCGTTCGGGAACTTGAAGGTCGCCTCCGCCGGAACGTTGGCGACGCCCTCGACCAGCGCCGGGGCGCATTTCCAGCGGATCTCGACGCCGCCGAACAGATAGGCCTTGGAGCGGGCCATCTTGAACAGGCGGCGGGGTTGGAAATGAGCCTCTTTGCCGAAGATCTGCCAGTCGGGCTTGAAGCGCACCTTGGTGCCGCGCCGGTTGAGAACGCGGCCCACGGTCTCGATCTTCCCCTGCGGGATGCCGCGGGAGAAGATCTGCCGGTACAGGGTCTGGCCGCGGGCGACCTCGACCTCGAGGATCTCGGACAGGGCGTTCACCACCGAGACGCCGACGCCGTGCAGGCCGCCCGAGGTCTCATAGACCTTCGAGTCGAACTTGCCGCCCGCGTGCAGGGTGGTCATGATCACTTCGAGCGCCGACTTCTTCGGGAACTTGGGATGCGGATCGACCGGGATGCCGCGCCCGTTGTCGGTCACGGACAGCCAGCCACCTTCCTCCAGCTCCACCTCGATGAAGGTCGCGTGACCGGCGACCGCCTCGTCCATGGAATTGTCGATCACCTCGGCGAAGAGGTGGTGCAGGGCCTTCTCGTCCGTGCCGCCGATATACATGCCCGGCCGGCGCCGGACGGGCTCCAGCCCCTCCAGCACCTCGATGGCCGACGCGTCATATCCGGCCTCGTCCGGGGTGCCCTGTGAGGGCGCCTGACGGGAGACCTTGACGGCGGCGTTGCGGGTCATGGCAGGCGCGGCACGCTTGGCCGCGGCGCCCCCGAAGAGATCGTCGTTGTCTGTCATTGGGACCTTGGTCCGGGATGATGATTCGCGCTTCTTTAGACTATGTCTCATCCCGTTTTTATACGAGAACAAAACGGAAACATGAAGTTGATTTTCGGCTGGTCGGCATAAATGTCTGCGGCACGTTACCCTGTAAAGGTTACCAACGAATTCCCCCTAAAGGCTGTCTTACGCGTGTCATCCGGAACTGTTTAAATCTTGTTCACGTTGGATGGTTAAGCATGAGCTTAACGGGAGATACGGGTGTGACGACGCGGACGACTTTGGCACCGGCACGGAAGCTTCACCTCGACCGCGCCGCGCGCAATGCGGGCGAGGCCTTCGCCTTCGACGAGCCGGACACCGCCCCGGTTGCGTCGCGCTCCTACGGATCGAGCCTGATCTGGCTCGGCATGGCCGCAGTCGCCTTAGCAGGGCTCAGCCTAGTCTTCTAAGTCCGCTCCCTGAGGATCCTTGTTGTCGCTGAAGATCCGGATGAGCCTTTTCTCGAGCCGGGTTCCGTAGGTCAGCAGGAAGAGGGTGACGAGGGTGCCCGCGACGGTGATGAACCACGCGCCCAAGCCTGCGGTTACCCCGAGGGCGGCCGCGATCCAGACCGTGGAAGCCGTCGTCAGCCCCTGAACCTCTGTTCCGTCCTTTGCCCGCAGGATCGATCCAGCACCGAGAAAGCCCAACCCCGTCAGGATGCCCTGCACGACGCGGCTGACCGCATCCTGCCCGAAGTGCAGGCCTTCATAGACCGAGCCGGACAGGATCACGATGGCTGATCCGAGGGAGACGAGGGCCAGTGTCCTCATCCCGATCGGCTTGTTGTGAATGTCCCGGTTGATCCCGATGACCATGCCGGCGAGAGCCGCTCCGAGGAGCCGCGTGGTGATCTCAATCTGGTCGCTGTACTCTTCCCAGAGCCAGAACACCCACTCGTCCATTGCGCTCAGCCTGCCTCGGCGGTCTTCTTTGCGGCAGCCGTCTTGGTGGCGGCCTTCTTCGGAGCCGCCTTCTTGGCGGTGCTCTTCTTAGCCGCGGTCTTGGTCGCAGCCTTCTTGGCAGCAGGAGCCTTGGCTGCAGCTTTCTTGGCAGCAGCCTTGCGGCTCCGCGCCGGCTTCTTCGACGGGCCGGCTGCCCGGCGCGCCTTCAGAAGCTCCACCGCATCGGCCAGCGTCACCGCCTCCGCAGCCATGGAGCGCGGCAGGGTCGCGTTGGTCTCGCCATCCGTCACGTAGGGGCCGAAGCGGCCAGCCTTCACCACGATGGGCTTGCCCGATTCCGGATCCTCACCCAGGGGCCGGCCCGGATCGGCCGCGCCACGACGGGCGCCGCCTCCGCCGCTTTCCTTGGTGACGATCAGGTCGATGGCCCGGTTGGCGCCGATCTCCAGCACGTCGTCGCCGGCGCCCAGATTGGCATAGGTCTTGCCGTGCTGCACGTAAGGCCCGTAGCGGCCGATGCTCGCCAGGATCGGTTCGCCCGATTCAGGATGGGTCGCCACTTGCCGCGGCAGCGCCAGCAGCTTTAAGGCCTTCTCCAGATCGACCTGCGCCGGCGTCAAGCCCTTCGGCAGGGATGAGCGCTTGGGCTTCTCGCCTTCGCCGAGCTGCACGAAGGGGCCGAAGCGGCCATCGCGCAGGGTGACCTCCAGGCCCGTATCCGGATCCGTGCCCAGCACCTTCACGCCCGGCTGGCCGCCATTCTCGGACGAGCCCTCGCCGTCGCCATCGACGCCGGTGGCGGCGAGCTGACGGGTGAACTTGCACTCCGGGTAGTTCGAGCAGCCGATGAAGGAACCGAACTTGCCGAGCTTCAGCGACAGCTGGCCCGTGCCGCAGGTCGGGCAGGTGCGCGGGTTGGAGCCGTCGCCCTTATCCGGGAAGATATGCGGCCCGAGCAGCTCGTTGAGCGCATCGAGCACCTCCGTGGTGCGCAGCTCCTTGGTCTCGCCAACGGCGGCCGAGAAGTGCTGCCAGAACTCGCGCATCACCTGCTTCCAGTCGATCTCGTTGTTCGAGACCCGGTCGAGCTGCTCCTCCAGGTCCGCGGTGAAATCGTATTCCACGTAGCGGCGGAAGAAGCTCTCCAGGAAGGCGGTGACGATGCGGCCCTTGTCCTCGGGAACAAGCCGCTTCTTCTCGATCTTCACGTATTCGCGGTCGCGCAGGGTTTGGAGCACGGCCGCGTAGGTCGAAGGCCGGCCGATGCCGAGCTCTTCCATGCGCTTGACCAGCGAGGCCTCCGAAAAGCGCGGCGGCGGTTCTGTGAAGTGCTGGGTGGCAGCGATGCGGCGGCGCTCCAGGGAATCGCCCGCCTTCATCGGCGGCAGGCGGCCCTCGTCCTCGTCCGCATCGTCGTCCTTGCTCTCGTTATAGAGGGTCAGGAAGCCGTCGAACTTGATCACCTGGCCGGTGGCGCGAAGATCCAGCTTGCGCGGGCCTACCTGGGCCGTGATGTCGGCCGTGGTGCGCTCCAGCTCGGCCGATTCCATCTGGCTCGCGATGGTGCGGGTCCAGATCAGGTCGTAGAGGCGGGCCTGCTCGGGCTCCAGGTATTTGGCCACGTGCTTCGGTAGGCGGCTCATGTCCGTGGGGCGCACGGCCTCGTGGGCCTCCTGGGCATTCTTGGCCTTGGTGGTGTACTTGCGCGGCGCGCCGGGCACATAGCGGTCGCCGTATTCCTTGCCGATCACCCGGCGGGCGGCCTGCACGGCCTCGGGCGCCATGTCGACGCCGTCGGTTCGCATATAAGTGATGATTCCAACCGTCTCGCCGCCGATGTCCACGCCCTCATAAAGGCGCTGCGCGATGCGCATGGTCTGAGCCGGGGCCAGCCCCAGCTTGCGCGAGGCCTCCTGCTGCAGGGTCGAGGTGGTGAAGGGCGGGTAGGGGTGGCGCTTGGCGGGCTTGGCCTCGATGTTCGCCACCGAGAAGGTCGCGAGTTCCAGGTCCTTCTTGAAGGCCTCGGCGTCCTTGCCGTTGCCGATGTCGAGGCGCGTGATCTTCTTGCCGTCGGCGCCCACGAGCCGCGCGTCGAACACGCCGCCGTCCTTCGTGGCGAGGGTTGCGATCAGCGACCAGTATTCGCGCGGCTTGAAGGTCTCGATCTCGAGTTCGCGGTCGCAGACAAGGCGAAGCGCCACCGACTGCACACGGCCGGCCGAGCGAGCGCCGGGGAGCTTGCGCCACAGCACGGGCGAGAGGGTGAAGCCTACGAGATAATCGAGGGCCCGGCGGGCGAGATACGCATCCACCAGCGCCTGGTCGATCTGGCGCGGCTGGCGGAGTGCCGCCTGGACGGCATCCTTGGTGATGGCGTTGAAGGTCACGCGCTCGACGGGCAAGTCCTTGAGCACGCGCTTTTCGCGCAGCGCCTCTAGAACGTGCCAGGAAATCGCCTCGCCCTCGCGGTCCGGGTCGGTGGCCAGGATGAGCTTTTCGGCCCCCTTGATCGCCTTGGCGATGTCGGAAACCCGCTTCGAGCCCCTGTCCTCAAGCGTCCAGATCATGCGGAAATCGGCATCCGGGTCAACCGAGCCGTCCTTCGCGGGCAGATCGCGGATATGCCCGAAGGAGGCCAGGACCTCGTAATCCTTGCCGAGATATTTGTTGATCGTCTTGGCCTTGGCAGGCGACTCGACGACGAGGACTTTCATGAACAGCTTCCTAAAAGCGGCAGCGGACCGGTGCCCTCTGCCCAGACGACAGACGGCGGCCAGAGGCTGACCGCCGCAGGGCGCGATAAGTGGGTGATGATGGCCGACAAGTCAAATCGACCCCGTCGGCATGCTCCTTACTATATGGCCACGACGGTTCGCTCCAGCAAGGGATTAAGTCCATGGCCAAGGTTGCCGGCGCGGCGGCTGGGCATAAGATGGCCGGCAGCCAAATCCCTTGCTTGCCGCCGTTTCCCGGAGCGCCTATAGCCATCGCTTTAAGATGACAGACGCCCCCCGATCCGTTTTTCCCCACCGGCATCTCCTCGGCATCGAGGGGCTGTCTCCCTTGGACATTCAGGCGCTGCTCGACCTTGCCGACGAACAGGTCGAGGTGAGCCGGCAGGTCGAGAAGCGGAAGACGACCCTCAGGGGCCGCACCCAGATCAACCTCTTCTTCGAAGCCTCCACCCGCACGCAATCGTCCTTCGAGATCGCCGGCAAGCGGCTTGGCGCCGACGTGATGAACATGCAGGTCGGATCGTCCTCGGTGAAGAAGGGCGAAACCCTGATCGACACCGCCGTGACCCTCAACGCCATGAGGCCCGACATCATCGTCGTGCGCCATCATGCGGCGGGCGCCGTGCATCTCCTGGCGCAAAAGGTCGACTGCTCGGTGGTGAATGCCGGCGACGGCGCGCACGAGCACCCGACCCAGGCGCTCCTCGACGCGCTCACCATCCGTCGCAACAAGGGCCGCATCGAAGGCCTTACCGTGGCGATCTGCGGCGACATCCTGCATTCGCGGGTGGCGCGCTCCAACATGATCCTGCTCGCCGCCATGGGCGCGCGGGTGCGGCTCGTGGCGCCCTCGACCCTGATCCCGCCGGGCATCGCGCGGCTGGGCTTCGAGACCTTCACCAGCATGAAGGAAGGCCTGAAGGACGCCGACATCGTCATGATGCTGCGCCTCCAGCGCGAGCGCATGAACGGCTCCTTCGTGCCCTCCGTGAAGGAGTATTTCCGCTTCTACGGCCTCGACCAGGAGAAGCTCAGCTTCGCCAAGCCCGACGCGCTGGTCATGCATCCCGGCCCCATGAACCGGGGCGTGGAGATCTCCTCCGACGTGGCGGACGGCGCGCAGTCGCTCATCCGCGAACAGGTCGAAATGGGCGTCGCCGTGCGCATGGCGGTGCTGGAGGCTCTGGCGAGCCATCTGCCGAACCGGTGAGAGGCGTCATGAGCAACCAACCCATCCTCTTCAAGAACGCCCGCCTAATCGACCCCACCAGCGACCGCGAGGAGCGCGGAAGCGTGCTGGTGCGCGATGGTGTCATCCAGGCCATTGGACCGCAGGTTCCTGTCGCTGAGGACACCCAGGTGATCGATTGCGGCGGCCAGGTGCTGGCCCCGGGCCTCATCGACATGCGCGCCTTCATCGGCGAGCCGGGCGGGCCCTATCGCGAGACCCTGAAGAGCGCCGGCGAAGCGGCCGCGGCGGGTGGCGTCACCACCGTCGTGTCGATGCCCGACACAAGCCCGGCCCTCGACGATCCGGCGGTGATCGACTTCATCGTGCGCCGCGCCCGCGACACCTCCATGGTCAACATCCGCCCGGCTGCGGCGCTGACCAAGGGACTGCAGGGCGCCGAGATGGCGGAGATCGGCCGCCTGAAGGAGGCTGGCGCCATCGCCTTCACGGACGGCGCGCGCCCGGTCACGAACGCCCAGGTGATGCGCCGGGCGCTCACCTATGCCCGCGATTTCGACGCGCTCATCATCCATCACGTGGAGGACCCGGATCTCGTCGGGCAGGGCGTGATGAACGAGGGTGAGTTCGCCTCCCGGCTTGGCCTGCCCGGCATCCCGCGCGAGGCCGAGACGGTAATGCTCGAGCGCGACATCCGCCTCGTGCGCCTCACCGGCGGGCGCTACCACGCGGCGATGATCTCCTGCGCCGACTCGGCCGAGATCGTGCGGGCCGCGAAGGGAAAAGGGTTGCCGGTCACCTGCGGCGTCTCCATCAACCATCTGGCGCTCAACGAGAACGACATCGGCGATTACCGCACCTTCCTGAAGCTCTCCCCGCCGTTGCGTCACGAGGACGACCGGCAGGCGGTGATCGAGGCGCTGGCGGACGGCACCATCGACGTGATCGTGTCGGACCACAATCCACAGGATGTTGAGAACAAGCGCCTGCCCTTCGCAGAAGCCGCCGACGGGGCCGTGGGGCTCGAGACTCTGCTCTCGGCAGCCCTGCGCCTTGTCCATTCTGATCGCATTTCCCTGCCGCGGCTCCTGCGGGCCCTGTCCACGAAACCCGCGGAAATCTTAGGCTTGCCGGGTGGACGCCTTGCTGTCGGCGCTCCCGCCGACCTGATCGTTTTCGATCCGGATGCGCCTTACGTGCTCGACAAGCGCCACCTCAAGTCCCTGTCCAAGAACACGCCCTTCGACGAAGCGCGCCTCGAAGGCCAGGTGACCATCACCATGGTGGCGGGCCGGGTGGTTTTTCAACGCGAAACGATGTAACGAGAAGTGAATGTCTGACGAGGCCAATCTCCTGTACCTGCTGGCGGCTCTGCTTTTCGGCTATCTCCTGGGCTCGATCCCGTTCGGGTTGATCTTCACCCGCATGGCGGGCCTTGGCGACGTGCGGAAGATCGGGTCCGGCAATATCGGCGCCACCAACGTGCTGCGCACCGGCCGCAAGGGGCTCGCCGCCGCAACGCTCCTGGCCGATGCCCTGAAGGGCACGACGGCAGTGCTCATCGCCGCGCAGTGGGGCCCGCAATTCGCGACCATGGCCGCCCTCGGGGCTTTCCTGGGCCACCTCTTTCCGGTCTGGCTCGGGTTCAAGGGCGGCAAGGGTGTTGCCACCTTCATCGGCGTGCTGATCGGCCTGAAGCCCTTAGCGGCGCTGATCTTCTGCCTGATCTGGCTCGGGGTTGCTTTCGCGTCGAAGTATTCCTCGCTCTCGGCCTTGGTCGCCAGCGCAGCGTCACCGATCGTTCTGTGGCTGCTGGGCGAACCAGGCATGGCCGGGATCGCCGTGGTGCTCGTGGCGCTGCTGTGGTGGAAGCACGGCCAGAACATCAGCCGCCTCCTTGCCGGAACCGAAGGCAAGATCGGGCAGAAGGGATGATCCCATGATCCTGACGGATGAGCAGCGTCTCGACTGGCTTCGCCTCATCCGTTCGGAAAACGTGGGCCCGCGCACCTTCCGCGCTCTGATCAACCAGTATGGCGGAGCCGGAGCCGCGCTGGACGCCTTGCCGGATCTCGCCCGCCGTGGCGGGCGCCTGCTGCTGAAAGTTTGCAGCCGGGCCGAGGCCGAGAAGGAGATGGCGGCAGCCGCGCGCCTCGGCGTGCGCTTCATCGCCATGGGCGAGCCGGACTACCCCAAGACCCTCCAGGCCATCGATACCGCTCCTCCGCTGATTGCGCTTCGCGGCAATGCGGCGGTGCTGGCCAAGCCTTCCGTCGCCATTGTGGGCTCGCGCAACGCCTCCGCGTCCGGCTTGACCTTCGCGGAGCGCCTCGCGCGCCAGCTGGGCGAGGCAGGCTATGTGGTTGTGTCGGGTCTGGCGCGGGGCATCGACACAAGGGCTCATAAGGCGACGCTCGAGACAGGCACGGTCGCGGTGCTCGCCGGCGGGCACGACCGGATCTATCCGGCCCAGAACGAGCCGCTGCTGCAGTCCATCCTGGAGCAGGGCGGGGCGGTGATCTCCGAGATGCACATAGGCCGGGAACCGCGCGGCCGCGACTCCCCGCGCCGCAACCGCATCGTCTCCGGCCTGTCCTATGGAGTCGTCGTGGTGGAGGCGGCGCGGCGCTCCGGCTCGCTGATCACCGCGCGCTTCGCCTTGGAGCAGGGACGCGAGGTTTTTGCCGTGCCGGGCTCACCGCTTGATCCACGCGCCGAGGGCACCAGCGATCTCATCCGTGACGGCGCCACACTGTGTGCCGGAATCGAGCATGTGACGAGCGTTCTGGAGCCGGTGATCGCCTCGGGTCCGCGCCTCGACCGGAGCGCCGAGGAGCCGCACTACACCCTTGGCTCGGAAGAGCTCTGGGACGAGCTCGACCTGCCCGACATCGCCCGTGCGCCGATACGGCCCGTCATGCCCGATGCCGGCATTGAGGATGAGGCGGAGGAGGGCCAGGCCGATCTGATCACGCTCCTTGGCCCGTCGCCGGTCGCCATCGACGATCTCGTCCGGCAATCCGGCCTGTCGATCCGCTCGGTCCAGACGGCCTTGCTTGAACTTGAGATCGCCGGGCGGCTCGAGCGTCACGGCGGCAATGCGGTGTCGCTGCTGAAGATTTAATCGTCCTTGTCGCCGGACTGAACCGTCCGGATGGCCTCCAGCCGAGCCATGTCGAGCAGATAGGCAAGGAGATCGAGATTGGCCTTGCGGGCGAAATAAGACAGCTCCGCCGAGAACTCGGCCACATACTGGGCCGTTTCCAGCGGATTCATGCTGCTGCCGGAATGGACGCTGTCCTCAGCGCCCGAGACGTCTTTCGCGGATGGGGCTTTTCCGGAGGGGCGCAGGGCTTTGGTCATGAGGGATCAAGCTGTCTCAGTGTTGCAATTCGCCTAGTTAGCAGCACAACTATTAATAAGACAAGTGATCTTATTGCACCTGAAATTGCATTATCGCCGTCCGTGATCAACCGAGAAGAGAGATCAGGACTGGCATAGAGAGCAAAGCGAGCAGGGTCTGGAGCGTCAGGATCTCGGCCATGAGCCCGGCATTACCGCCCATCTGGCGGGCGAGCACGTAGGCGGCGCTGGCGGAGGGCACGGAGGCGGCGATGATGGTCACCGTCATGTCGCTGCCGGTGACACCCATGAAGCCCGCGAGGGTTCCGGCTATGACCGGCAGGAGGACAAGCTTGAGGCCTGCCGACAGGGCGTGGGGCAGGCCGGGGCGGGCCAAGCGCCGGATGTCGAGCCCGGCGCCGACGATCAGGAGGCCCGCCGCCAGCGCCGCACGGCCGATCACCTCGATATAGGCGGCCATCGGCTTCGGCAGCGGCGGCGCCAGAAGATTGAGGGCAAGCCCCACCGCGCAGGACCAGATGAACGGGTTGGTCACGAATGAGCGCAGGATGTCGAGAGGACTGCGCCGGGGCTGGCCGGCAAATCGGATGAACACATAGAAGGCGAGCAGGTTGAGGAGCGGCACCATGGCGGCGATGGCCACCGCGATCAGCGCAATGCCGCGCTGTCCGAACAGACTGCCGGCGACGGCGAGGCCCACGAAGGTATTCCAGCGCGTTGCGCCCTGGAAGACCGACGTGAAGCTCGGACCGTCGATGCCGAAATGGCGCTCCAGCACGGGGCGTAGCGCCAGCACCAGCACCGCCATGGTGAGGATCGCTCCGACCAGAGCACCGCCCACGCCGAGCACCGGCACGGAGGAGAGGTCGGCCCGCGACAGGGTGTCGATGATCAGCGCCGGAAAGAAGATCACATAGGTGACGCGCTCCAGCCCCGACCATTGCTGCTCGCCCACGAAATTTGTGGCCCGGCACAGCCAGCCGGTGGCGATGATCAGGAAGGTCGGGATCAGGCTGGCGAGAACGGCGGACATGGGGAGCCGGAGCAGGAGGGAGCGGGCAATCCGGCAAAAGCGGCGTGCATGATGCGCTTAAGGCGGATCGCAGCCATCGACAAGCGCCGGATGAGCCTGCATTGGAATCCGGTCCCGATACTCCACTTGTCTTTGTTCGCGCTCCGCCAGAGGCCCCATGATCCAGGTGACGAACTCCATCGCGCTCGATGAAGCGGAACTCCAGGAAAGCTTCATCCGCGCCTCCGGCCCGGGCGGGCAGAACGTCAACAAGGTGGAAACCGCCGTCCAGCTGCGCTTCGACGTGCGCAACTCGCCCTCGCTGCCGGACTACGTGAAGGAAAAGCTGGAGCGGCTCGCGGGCAGCCGCATGACCAATGACGGCGTGCTCATCATCACGGCGCAGCGATTCCGCTCGCAGGAGCGCAACCGGGAGGATGCGGTGGAGCGCCTCGTGGAGCTGGTGCGGCAGGCCACGGAGCGGCCGAAGCCCCGCCGGCCGACGCGGCCGACGCTGGCTTCCAAGAAGCGCAGGCTGGAGTCGAAAGGGCGGCGCGCCGAGATCAAGAAGGGCCGCAGCGGCAAGCCTGCTTTCGAATGAAGTGCAGCGCCGGCTTGGCTGACTGGATCATCGGGATCAGCTGTAAGTCCCTCCCACGCCAGCATCCGACGTGTGGGGGGTCGTGTGGGTCATCAGGGAGACCCCGATCTCCATCAGGCCGATGATCAGGTGCGGCCAGAACACCTGGTCGGCAAAGCCGAAGAGCCAGGGCGAGGCCGCGAGCAGCAGGCCGCCGGCCGCATCGACGCCGAGATGCAACGGCATCGGGATCACCTTGGCGAGCGACAGTTCGTAATCCGTCATGATGCTCATGAGCAGGATGGCCGCGCCAAGGATGATGGGCACCCACTGGGCCGCACCGCCATCGGCGAAGCCGAGCACGAACGGGGCCACGATCAGGAGAAGCCCGGTCAGGTAGTCTATAACGCCGTGGGTACGGGTTGGAATGAAACGCATAACGATCCTCATCCGGCATGGTTGGTGACGCGCGGGAGCGCATCAGTCAAAGCTCAGCCTGAGGACAATGTTCCCCTTATTAGGGCTTTCACCGGCAGGAATTGTTCAATCAAGTCTTGGGCTTAACTTATGTTATCCAGCCGGTGGGTAGGTGTGCTCGCCGCCCCTGAAATCCGACACCGTGTGGCAGCCTCCGTTCTCCCGGATGGCATCCGGGCCGATCACTGCCTTTCCGTGCCCGCCCGGAATGTCGAGGATGTAGGTCGGCTGGCACAGCCCTGAGATCCGCCCGCGCAGGCTCGCCACGAGGGTGCGGCCTTCTTCGATGGACAGGCGGAAATGGCTTGTGCCCGGCGCAAGATCGGGATGGTGCAGATAATAGGGCTTCACCCGCGTCTCCACGAAAGCGCGCATCAGGGTGGCCAATGTGTCGGGATCGTCATTGACCCCTTTGAGCAGCACCGACTGGCTGATCATCACGATGCCTGAATCCACGAGGCGCGCGCAGGCTGCCCGTGCCTCGGGCGTCAGCTCGCGTGGATGGTTGGCGTGAAGCGCCACATAGGCGGTCTTGCCGCTCGCCTTCAAGGCCGCGATCAGGTCTTGGTCCACCCGCTCCGGCTCTACGACGGGCACGCGGGTGTGAAAACGGACGATCTTCACGTGGTCGATGGCGGCGAGCCGCTGCATGATCTCGGTGAGCCGGCGCGGGGACAGCACCAGCGGATCGCCTCCGGTGAGGATCACCTCCCAGATCTCCGGATGAGCGGCGATATAGGCGAACGCTTTGTCCATAGCAGGGGCTGAAAGGGTGCCGAGCCCCTGCGGTCCCACCATCTCGCGGCGGAAGCAGAAGCGGCAATAGACCGGGCAGACATGCACGGCCTTGAGCAGCACCCGGTCGGGATAGCGGTGGACGATGCCCTCCACCGGGCTGTGCGCCAGATCACCAATGGGATCGTCCCGCTCTTCGGGCGTGGTGGTCAGCTCAGCCGCGTCGGGCACAAACTGGCGGGCGATAGGGTCGTTTGGATCGTTGTGGTCGATGAGTGCGGCCATGGCGGGGCTGATGGCGATGGCGTAGCGCTCGGCGACCGCCTCAATGCCCGCAAGTCGTTCAGGCGCGACGAAGCCGGCTTCGGCCAGCTCGGCCGGGGTCCGCAGAGGGCGCAGGGCGTTCACCGGCCAGTCTCCGGCACCGGCGCCCAGAGCACCTGGTCGATACGGGAGGCGCCCGTGGCGAGCATCACCAGCCGGTCGAAGCCGAGCGCGATGCCGCTCGCCTCCGGCATCTGGGCGAGCGCCGCCAGGAAATCCTCGTCCACCGGATAGCTTTCTCCATAGACCCGCATCTTTTCCGCCATCTCTCCTTCAAAGCGGCGGCGCTGCTCGGCTGCATCCGTCAGCTCGCCGAAGGCGTTGGCGAGTTCCACCCCGCAGGCATAAAGCTCGAACCGCTCGGCCACGCGCGGATCGCTGGCAGTCGGGCGGGCCAGCGCCGCTTCCGCCACCGGGTACTCGTCCAGGATCGTGGCGCGGCCGAGACCGAGATTGGGCTCCACCCGCTCCACGATGATGCGGCTGAACAGGTCCGCCCAGGTGTCGTCCTCCGCCACCCGCAGGCCCGCCGCTTTCAGGCTGGCAGCCAAGTGCGCCCGGTCGGTTTCGCCATTCCGGTCGATGGAGGCGAGGAGCTCGATGCCGGCGAAACGCTCGAAGGCTTCCGCCACACTCAGGCGTTCGGGCTCCCGGAACGGGTCGGTTTCGCGACCACGGAAGGTGAGTGTACGGCTGCCGGCCGTCTCGGCGGCAAGGCCCAAAATCTCCCCGCAATCCTTCATCAGCGTCTCGTAACTCTCGCCGGCCCGGTACCATTCGAGCATGGTGAATTCCGGATGGTGCAGGGGGCCGCGCTCCCGGTTGCGGTAGACATGGGCGAAGCACGCGATCCTGAGCTCGCCTGCCGCCAGCAGCTTCTTGCAGGCGAATTCTGGGGAGGTGTGGAGGTAGAGGGGCGTCCGCGACCCGTCGAGGCCGACGGCCTCCGTGGCGAAGGCATGGAGGTGGGCCTCGTTGCCCGGCGAGGTCTGGAGGGTGGCCGTGTCGACCTCAATGAAGTCCCTTTCCGACAAAAAGCCGCGCAGGGCCGCCTGGATCCAGTTCCGCCGCATGAGGAAGGGTCGGCGGTCCGCGTGGACATGAGGTGTCCACCAGGGCGAGGGAGCGGGCAGAGGCTTATCCATTCCAAAGGGTTCCGCGAGGTCGGGCTGGCGATTTGCGCCAAGATAGGCTACTTGCGGCACCGAAAGCGTTTTCGGTGCCACTGGGGCTCGGGCGACCCGACCCTCACGACGCGCCTCTATCTGTCACAAGGAAAGCCTCCCGTGAAGGTCATCGCCTCTACGCTCCGCAAAGGCAACGTCGTCGATATGGACGGCAAGCTCTATGTGGTTCTCACCGCCCAGAACATCCACCCCGGCAAGGGCACGCCGGTCACCCAGCTCGACATGCGCCGCATCTCCGACGGCGTGAAGGTCTCCGAGCGCTACCGCACCACCGAGCAGGTCGAGCGCGCCTTCGTCGAGGACCGCGAGCACACCTTCCTCTACCAGGACGGCGAAGGCTTCCACTTCATGAACCCCGAGACCTACGATCAGGTCGTGGTTCCCGACGACATCATCGGCGACCAGAAGGCCTACCTTCAGGAAGGCATGGCCGTGATGCTTTCGATCCACAACGGCATCGCCATTGCCATCGAGCTGCCGGCCCGCGTGACCCTCGAGATCACCGAGACCGAGCCGGTCGTGAAGGGCCAGACGGCGTCCTCGTCCTACAAACCCGCCATGCTGTCGAATGGCGTGCGCACCCTGGTGCCGCCCCACATCCAGGCCGGCACCCGCGTGGTGATCATGACCGAAGACGGCTCCTACGTGGAGCGCGCGAAGGACTGACGGTCCTTACACAACACCACAAAGCCCTCATCCTGAGGAGCGAGCTTGCTCGCGTCTCGAAGGACGAGGGCGTCTCCAGCGGTCTCTGGACCCTCCTTCGAGACGCAGACTTCGTCTGCTCCTCAGGATTAGGCTGGTGCAAGTGAGATGGCACAACACACCTTGCAGGGCAGGCGGTTTCGGTGAAGGCTCACCGGGCGTCCTGCCCTTTCTCATTCTTACGAAGTCGAGCGGTTTCATGACGAGCGGTCCTGCCCATCCCATCAACCCTCTGGTCGCCGATGTGGGCAGCCCTCCGATCCCGGAGGCGCAGGCCTGGACCAGGCGCTATGACGGGTCGTACGGACCGCTGATCAACCTCTCCCAGGCCGTGCCGGGCAATGCGCCTCATGCGGAGCTGCTGGAGCGGATGGCCGCCATCGCCGGCTCACCCGCAGGCTCGCAATACGGCCCGATCAATGGCGATGCCTCGCTTAAGGAAGCCTATGCGGCCGACCTGTCCCGCGTCTATGAAGGCCGGATCGAGCCCGAGGATACGGCGGTGACGGCCGGCTGCAACATGGCCTTTTTCGCCGCCATGATGCTGCTTGCCCATCGCGGTGAGAGGGTGCTGCTGCCGACGCCCTGGTACTTCAATCACCAGATGAGTCTCGACATGCTGGGCATCGAGCCGCGTCCGCTGCCCTGCCGGGCGGAGAACGGGTTCGTGCCGCGGATCGAGGATGCGGAGGCGCTGATCGACGAGAAGGTCCGGGCCGTCGTTCTCGTCACACCCAACAACCCGACCGGCGCCGTCTACCCGGCGCATGTGATCGACAGTTTCGCGCAGCTCTGCGCCAAGCGTGGCATTTACCTCGTGATTGACGAGACTTACCGGGACTTCCTGCCGCAAGGCATGAACCGCGCCCATGGGCTCTTCACCCGCGAGGACTGGCGCAGCACCGTCATCCAGCTCTATTCCTTCTCAAAATCCTACGCGATCCCGGGCCACCGTACGGGCGCGATCACTGCGGATGTGGAACTGATCGAGCAGATCGCCAAGATTCTCGATTGCATCCAGATCTGCGCTCCGCGTACCGCCCAAGGCGCGCTGCCCTGGGCCATCGACGGCCTGCGTGACTGGCGTGAGAGCAACCGGGCGGAGATCAACCGCCGTGCACAGGTTTTTCAGGACGCGCTCGCGCCGCTGCCGGATTGGACAATCGAGTCGGTCGGCGCCTATTTCGCCTACCTGCGCCATCCGTTCCTTGGCCGCCAAGCACAGCAGGTCGCCGAGAAGCTTGCGACGGAGCGCGGCGTCCTGTGCCTGCCCGGAAGCTATTTCGGCCCTGGTCAGGAAGGGCATCTGCGGGTGGCGATCGCCAATGTGGGCACGGACGTTTTAAGCACTCTGACAGAGCGCTTTCGCGGCCTGTCGCTCTAGTACCTCGTTGGAGGCAAAACCATAAACTCCGGGGGGCACCCTTGGCAGGAGGGTGGGGCGATGGTTACTCTCTTGGTCAAACAGGCGCCCGAACCGGGTGCTGCGGGGACTTAGGTTTTGACCGTCAAAGCGGACGTGACAGCAGAAGGTGACCGGCTTGCCGAACCGCTCAGCGGCTCGACAAACGGCCCCTCCTGGGTGGCTGACGCTCCTGCGCCGGCGGCCAGGATGGAGTCGCGGCGGCGCTCGTCGCGAAGCTATGCTGCCCTCGATCTCGGCACGAACAACTGCCGCCTTCTCATTGCTGAACCTGCGCATTTCGGTTTCCGGGTCGTGGATGCCTTCTCACGGATCGTGCGGCTGGGCGAAGGCCTCGGTCTCGGAAACCGGCTGAGCGACGGGGCTATCCATCGCACCCTCGATGCCCTGCGCGTGTGCCGCGAGAAGATGGCCGCGAAGGACGTGCGGCGCGCGCGACTCGTGGCAACGGAAGCATGCCGACTCGCCGAGAACGGCCCGGCCTTTATCGAGCGTGTCCGTGAGGAACTCGACCTCGACCTTGAGATCGTCGACCGCAAGACTGAGGCTTATCTCGCGGTCACCGGCTGCGCGTCGCTCGTCGATCCCAAGGCACAATCCGTCATCGTGTTCGACATCGGCGGCGGGTCCACCGAGATCGCCTGGCTCGATGGCCGAGCGCCGCATGCCTTCGCCGATCCGTGCAAGCGCATCCGCGCATGGGATTCGCTGCCCGTCGGCGTGGTGACGCTTGCCGAGCGCCACGGCGGAATCGACGTGACACCCAAGATCTTCGAGGGCATGGTCGAGGAAGTGTCCGAACTCCTTATGGACTTCGCCCTCGTGGCGGCTCCGGCGGGACGGGCCCACAACTTCCATCTCCTCGGTACCTCGGGAACCGTCACCACGGTTGGCGGCATTCACTTGGGGCTGGCGCGCTACGACCGGCGCCGGGTCGATGGGATGTGGATGCGCAACGGCGAGATCTCGACAGTGATGGACCGCCTGCTGCATTCCGACTTCAGTCAGCGGGCGGCGAACCCCTGCATCGGCAAGGAACGGGCCGATCTGGTTCTGGCCGGCTGCGCCATCTTGGAAGCGATCCGGCGGGCCTTCCCGTCGGAACGCCTGCGCATCGCGGATCGCGGACTGCGCGAAGGAATTTTGATGAACATGATGCGAGAGGATTCCGTGTGGCGAGGGGGCAGCCCACGGTGAGTGCCAAGTCCAGTTCGGGGTCCGGTTCGGGTGTCCGCAATCTCAAGCAGCGCGTGAAAACCGCCAACAAGCGGTCCCTCTCTTCCCAGAAATGGCTGGAGCGCCAGCTCAACGACCCTTACGTTGCCCGCGCCAAGCGCGAGGGCTACCGCTCGCGCGCGGCCTTCAAGCTTTTGGAGATCGACGAGAAGTACCGCATTCTCAAGCCCGGTCAGAGGGTGGTCGATCTCGGCGCCGCACCGGGCGGTTGGTCCCAGATCGCCGCCAAGGTGGTGGGGCCGAAGGGCAAGGTGGTGGGCATCGATCTTCTTCCCATCGACCCGATGCCCGGCGTCGAGTTCATCGAGCTCGACTTCCTGGACGAGAGCGCTCCAGGCCGTCTGATCGAGATGCTGGGCGGGCCCGCCGACGTGGTCATGTCCGACATGGCGGCCAACACCACCGGACACAAGAAGACCGATCACCTGCGGATCATCGGCCTTGCCGAGGCGGCGATCTACTTCGCTCGCGAGATCCTGGCCCCCGGCGGCGCCTTCATCGCCAAGGTGTTCCAGGGCGGCACCGAGAACCAGCTTCTCGCCGATCTCAAGCGCGACTTCGCCGTGGTTCGCCACGTGAAGCCGGCCGCGAGCCGGGCCGATTCGGCGGAACTCTATGTGATGGCGACAGGTTTCCGGGGACGGGCGGACGAAACGCCTGAAGCCTGACGGCTTCTACTCAATCCTTGGACTATAGGGAGCCACGATCATGGCAGTGCACCGCATCGGGATCATCGGTCTCGGCAAGATCGCGCAGGATCAGCATCTGCCCGTGATCCAGGCCAATCCGGATTTCGAGCTTCTCGCCGTGTCGAGCACACGCGGGCTCTCGCACGAGGATGCCAAATACACCTTCCAGGACTATCGCGAGCTTCTGAAGCTTCCGGACCTGGATGCGGTCTCGATCTGCACGCCGCCGCAGGTCCGGCACCAGATCGCCCGCGAGGCGCTGCTCGCCGGCAAGAGCGTACTGCTGGAAAAGCCTCCGGCCGCCACATTGAGCGAGCTTGAGGATCTGAGGGCGCTGGCCGCGAAGACCGGCAAGGTGGTCTTCACCACCTGGCATGCCCAGTACAACAAGGCTGTCGAGGAGGCGAAGAAGGCGCTCGCCGGCTGGTCGATCAAGCGTCTTCTGGTGACCTGGAAAGAGGATGTGCGGCACTGGCATCCGGGCCAACAATGGATTTGGGAAGCAGGCGGCTTCGGGGTCTTCGATCCCGGCATCAACGCCCTCTCGATCGTCACCCGCATCATGCCGGAGCCCGTGTTCATCAAGTCATCGAGCCTGGAATTCCCGGCCAACCGCGACGCTCCTATTGCCGCGAACCTCGCCTTCTCCATAAGTCATGGGCAGGGGGATCTCCAGGCGGTGTTCGACTGGCGCCAAACAGGCCCGCAGACCTGGGATATCGAGGTGGAGACCGAGGCTGGCCTGACCCTCAAGCTCACCCATGGCGGCAGCTGTCTTGAGCTCAATGGGCGGCTGATGGTGCAGGAGGAGCCCGCCGAATACCAGGGCATCTACCGGCGTTTCGACGCGCTGCTGACAATCGGACATTCCGAAGTCGACGACGCCCCCTTCCGCCTCGTGGCCGATGCATTCATGGTCGGCAAGCGGGTTCAGGTGGAGGCGTTCGAGGATTGATCGACGGCTCCACTGTCATTCCGGGGCCGCGCAGCGGAGCCCGGAATCCATAATCACGAGGTCTCAGGAAGAAGCGAGTAGCGTTTCACCTCTTCTTGCACCGTTAGCGGTTATGGATTCCGGGCTCGGCTCTTGCGAGCCGCCCCGGAATGACAGTGCTGTTCGGTCCTAACCCAAATTCTTCTTCAAGAACGCCACCGTCCGCTGCCATGCCTGATCCGCCGCTGTCTTGTCGTACCGCGCCGCGTTGGTGTCGTTGTTGAAGGCGTGGTTGACTCCCTCATACATGTGGATCTCGTAGGTCTTGCCCGCCTGCTTCAAGGCCGCCTCGTAGGCCGGCATGCCGGCATTGATGCGCTCGTCCATGCTGGCATAGTGCAGCATGATCGCGGCCTCGATCTTCGGCACGTCTTCCGCCTTCGGCTGGCCGCCGTAGTAGGCCACGCCGGCATCGAGGTCCGGTTCGTTGACCGCGAGGTTGTTCACCGCGCCGCCGCCCCAGCAGAAGCCGATGGCGCCGACCTTGCCGTTGCCGTCGGGGCGGCCCTTCAGGTAGGCCACCACCGCCTTGCCGTTGGCAATCACATCGGGCTGCTTCAGCTGGCCGATCATCTCGCGGCCCTTGTCCTCGTCGGCGGGCGTGCCGCCCATGGGCGAGAGGTAGTCGACGCCGAGCGCGATGAAGCCTTCCGTGGCCATGCGGCGGGTCACATCCTTGATGTGCGGGTTGAGGCCCCGGTTCTCGTGGATGACGATCACGGTCGGGAGCTTGCCGGAGACTTCCTTCGGCTTCACCAGATAGCCCTTGAGGCCGGGCTGCCCGCCGGGGATGTCCACGGTCTCGGCGGCGATCCGCGGGTCGGTCTCCGGCACGGTCTGGGCGTGGGCGTAGTTGTTCTGCAGGATCGGCAGGATGGCCGCTGCGCCGGCTGCGCTGCCGGCGAGCGCCGCGAGCTTGTCGAGGAAGGAGCGGCGGCTCATGCCGCCATGGGTGAAGTCGTCGTAGAGGTCGATGATGCGCTGATCCATGGTGGCCTCCTGGTCCGAGGCTCATGGTAAGGCAATCCTATCGCCGTTCTACCTCTTCACCGAGATTTGTAGTGCCGTCGCCGAGGCCCGTTGCGGCGGGCTTCCGCTCCACGGCGCGGTGCCCGGACATCTCGGCGCCGGCCGTTGGCGACAAGCGAACGAAGATGAAGCCGGACAGGGCCGAGATGGCGGCAACCGCCCAGAAGGCGGGCCCGAAATCAGCCGCCGTGATCCCGGGCGTGCCGTCGTAGGTGGAGGCCATTTCCAGCACCAAGGCGCCGAACGCCACGCCGATGCTGAGCGAGACCTGCTGCACGGCGCTCGACAAGCTCGTGGCGTAGCTCATCTCGCGGTTGGAGATCTCCGCATAGCCGATGGCGTTGAGGCTGGTGAACTGCAGCGAGCGGAAGCAACCGCCGACCAGCAGAAAAATCATGATGATCCAGTGCGGCGTCTCGGGGGTGAAGAATCCATTGGCCGCAACAAAAGCCGCCCCGATGAAGGCGTTGATGGTGAGCAGTCGGCGGAAGCCCGTGCGTTCGAGGATGCGCTTGGCCATGGTCTTCATGAACAGCGCGCCGACCGCCGCAATGAAAGTAAGCGAGCCCGACGCCAGGGGACCCAGCCCGAAGCCCACCTGCAGCATCAGCGGCAGCAGGAACGGGATCGCCCCGATGCCGATGCGGAAGAGCGAGCCGCCAACCACGCTGACGCGAAAGGTCGGCACCTTGAGCAGACTCAGATGCAGCACCGGGTAGGGGGCGCGCCTTGCGTGAAAGACGTAGAGAATCAGGCTGATGGCTCCGACCGCCATGCAACCGATCGAGATCTCGGTCGGCACGAGGTGCTGCCCGGTGGTGGAGAAGCCGAGCATCAGCAGGGAGAATCCCACCCCGGTGAGCAGGAAGCCGATGAAGTCGAGCGGCGGGGTATCGTCCTCCTTGATGTTCGGCACGAACATCAAGGCGCACACGATCCCGAGAATCCCGATCGGGATGTTGATGAAGAAGATCCAGC
>NZ_JAFBID010000189.1 GCF_016811235.1 Microvirga arabica | reverse complement strand
CTGGCAGTCCTATGCGCCGCGCTTGCGCCACTTGCGGATGGTGTCCGTGCTCACGCTGAAGCGTTGGCCAGTACGCCCATGGGCTCTCTCGAGCGGGCAATCTCCTGACGGACAGCGGGGGTGCGCGGGCTTGCTGCCAATACCCTGCAAAGTCGGCCCCTCCTCGGCCCATGGCTGCCGTCGTACCTCGGCGTGAATAATCCCTCATTTCAGGCTCAGACCATGAACAATCCGACCTGTCGTGCTTACCCGGCTACGGTTTCAAGCTATGGTGTGTTCCTGATTGGCTCATCCGCGAGGAATGAGATGCAGCCGGATGACCCCTTCCCCCTCGCCCGTTGCTCGGGACGCTTGCAAACGGCAGTCTTGGCGGAGTTCCAAGGACGCTGTCCGACGTTTCAGGACATGCTCAGCATCCCACTGAAACAGTGGCTAACGGTTCCAGGCTTTGGCGAGGCTTCGCTCAGGGAGCTGGAGGTTATTCCTGAGGATCTATCGAGGTCAGACGGAACGCCCTGCCACTGCCCGAATGAGTGATGCTGAATTGCTCGCCCGGCTGGAGCGACTGCAGCGGGATCTGGAACGGCTGCGCCGCGATATTCGGATGCGCACAGGCCATGTTCCTACTAACCAGTCTGGTGCTGATACATCAGATCACCCTTGATCAAGCACGCAACCCTGTACCTTCCTTGTGTACTCTGATGCTTCGACGGTGGGTAAGGAGCAGCAGTGGACCGGCTGGCACCAATACATTCGCATGTGGTGCGAGAACTCGACTTTCCGTCAACTCCGGTAGCCCATGGGGTCTGACAGCTAGGTCGTGGTGGGGTTTGTCAATTGCGTCAACGCGGAGATGAGAACCTGCGTGGTCCGTCCAGTGACGCCACCATGCCTAAAGCCAGCAGTGTAGCGGAAGGACCCGATCCGTAGAGCAAGATCACGCTCGTTCTTTTCGTATGATAACCCCGGCGAGCATTGGGGGGTCTGCTGGGCCGCATCTGGTTTTATGATGGTTGCGTGCCCAATGGGAACTTACGATGCCTGTTCGGTCCTGCTGCGGTTGCGGTAGCGCCGAACGAGGGCATAGCCGCCTGCAATTAGCAGGAACGGCAGGCCAGCCCCGGCAATCGGGCCGGGCGCACCCTTATTCCCTTTACTGAGACCGGGAGGACCACCGCCCCCGAGACCGGGAGGACCACTGCCTCCCGGGCCATTGCCTTTACCCTGAGCGAGAGCCGGGACCGCTGCCATGACACAGACAGCCGCCGCCGCAAGTACGCTTTTCTGCCAAGTACGCATGTATTGCCCTTCCATGTTGGTCCAGCCCGCAGCTATCCAGCACAAGAATATGGTGTAGGAGAATGACCCCTCCCCCAAAGCGTACATACCTACCTTCGTGGAGTACTCAGCCGTGAGTGAGCCTGAGGGCGCAGCTCAGGTACCCGTCAACTTACCAAGGCCAAACGTGGCCTTCAGCGAATGTACAGCCGGAAGCTCCCATGGTGCTCCTTGTGATGGCCATC
>NZ_JAFBID010000188.1 GCF_016811235.1 Microvirga arabica | reverse complement strand
GTCTTGGCGTCTGTAGTGCCATTCGTTGAGGAGCACGGCGCCCCAAGCCATGCAGCAGACGATCCCCGGCAGGATGACGGTGGCAAACCAGAACTCAAAGCTCATAACCCCTGCCTCATCAGCCGGTGTGCGGATGCTGCGGGAAGGCAGGAGAACTCGGAGGCCATCAGACGTGAGCCTTGGGAGCAGGGAGGGTGTAGAGCAGGTCCTGCACGAGAACAAGGAGGGCGCGCTCGTCAAGGGAGCTCAGGGACCAAGGATCCTGGGTCAAGTCGAAACCTCGGCTTGCCACCAGAACTCTGGCCTTGGCGATCAGAACCGCCACCGAGCTGGATGGCTGACGGAGAATGGCATCCGCAGCCTCCGCGGCAGCCTGCTGGTGCGCAGCATTCTCCTGATAGGCTGCCGTCAACCCGAGTTCGTCGGCCGCCAGCGAGAGCTCGTAATGATGGCGGTGAAGGGCCGTGACGATCGTCTGCACCCGCGGCCAGAGATGCGGTGAGGCTTTCGCGGTCTCGTACAAGGCTGGGATGTCGCGGACGGTGTAGTAGAAGCCGACTTCATTCTCGTGGCACAGGTCGAAGAGGGCATCGGCTCGGGTGGTCAGGAGAACACCTGGCAGAGGCGGTTTTTTCTGCGACCAGGTCTGTTCCAGCTCGTTCAGGCGCGTGGCCGAGGCGAGGGCTTCAGCCAGCACAGCCTCAAAGGTCGCCTCGAGCTGCATCAGCGAGAGGTTCTCCGAGGCAGCTGGGCGTGAGGCATACGTTAGCCCATCACGATCCATGTCAGACATGGCGTGTTGCTCCTGAAAGTCGGCATTTGTACAGTGTCGCACTAGATAGCGCGGAATCTTAGATTTGTCAACATACGTTTGGACATTGTACAAATGAAGCCCGTTCAGATCCGAATGGCGCGTGCGGCCATTGGGTGGGGCGTACGCGAACTTGCTGAGAAAGCAGGGGTTACAGCAAATACAATCACCAGGATTGAGAATGGGGCAGACGCGAAACACTCGACACTTGAAGCCATTCGATCTGCGTTCGAAGCTGCTGGGGTCATCTTCATTGCGGAGAACGGGGAGGGGCCAGGCGTGCGGCTTAAGAAGCAGATGCCAGATGAGGGCACACGCCCGCAGCAACTAACCTCCGAGAACGACACCTGAAACTCGCAACCTTACCGGCCAGAGGCACCTTCTCTGGTAGCGTGGATCGGCGAGACCAACAGCAGGGCAGGGAGCTTCCTTAACGCGGTCCAATCACCAAATGCTGACGTGTCATGACTGATCCGCGCCCTTACCCGACCGACCCTGAAATGCCCGATGAGTTACTCAGGCTCGAATATCTCGGCTACACCATCAGGCTGCAGCTGACACCGCTAGAATGGATGGCGGTGATCAGCCAGCCCAACCAGCGGCCCGGCATTGTCCTGGCGGCAGACCGCGAGGCGGCCCTGATTGCGGATTCCGATGAAGCCGGACGCTTATTCCAAGGTGAAGCCGGACACCCATTCCGATTTCATTCCGGACAGTGTT
>NZ_JAFBID010000187.1 GCF_016811235.1 Microvirga arabica | reverse complement strand
ATCCTGATGTTCTGCTGCATCGGCATCTACTCGATCAACTCTCTGCCCACCGACGTGATGTTCATCGCGTTCTTCGGGCTGGTGGGCTACATGCTGATCAAGTTCGGCTTCGAGCCGGCGCCGATGCTGCTCGGCTTCGTGCTCGGCAGGCTGATGGAGGAAAACCTCAGGCGCGCCCTCATCATCTCGCGCGGCTCGCTGGAAACCTTTATCGAGCGCCCGGTCAGCGCCGGTCTGCTTGCCGTGGCCGTGATCCTTCTCGTCATTGCCCTCCTGCCCTCCATCCGGAAGGGGAGGGATGAGGTGTTTGTCGAGTGACATGAGGGGCCGTTGCAACTACTAAGGCAGCTCAAGCGTAGGCTGGATGAGGACGCTGGTTATGTGGCTGCGCCGAACAGGGTAGCAATGAAGTCGCGCTGAGTGCCCATGTCATTCGCTGGTGCGATCGCCACCTGTCCCTTGCGAATCATCGCCATGACCTCGTAGCCCGCGATCGTCCGTGAGGCCGTCGTGAAGCTCTTGAAGCCCAGCCCAGGACGGACCAGCCGTTTGATGCGCCGGTGATCCTGCTCGACGATGTTGTTGAGAGATTTCACCTGCCGGAGTTTGGCAAAGCGCCAGAGCTCGCCGGCACGTTTCATAGCCTGCGTCGCAATCGGATAGGCGGCGTTCTTGTCGACGGTGATGGTCCGCGGATTGACCGTGTGTGGCTGCCCTAATGCCTTCCGGAAGAAGCGCCGGGCGGCAGCCGCATCCCGCTTGGGTGAGAGCAGAAAGTCAATCGTCTGCCCGGTCGCATCAACGGCGCGGTAGAGATACACCCATTCACTCTTCACCCGAATGTATGTTTCGTCCACCCGCCAGGAGCCGTTGGTCATGCGAAGATGCGGACGGACGCGCCTGTCCAGTTCGGGAGCATAAGCCTGGATCCACCGAAAGAGGGTCGTATGGTCCACGTGCACGCCTCGATCGGAGAGCATGCACGCGAGGTCCCGGTAGCTGATCGGGAACTGCAGGTACCAGCGCACTGCCCACAGAATGATCTCCGCCGTGAACTGACGACCCTTGAACGGGTTCTTATTACCTTGCATCACCGCCAGCCCCTCTCAGCCTCCTCCTGTCGTAGCTCAGGCCGAGCAAGCTTCAAAGCTGCAATAGAACCCTCAGGATGGACAAGCGTCGGCCTGCCTCACTCAGGAAAACGGCAGCCTCTGTCGAAAGCTCATTCTTGCACAGACGGTTTCTCAGAGCGCGGTGGCCCGAGACCAAATCCGGCTCCGTTAAGCCAGAAAGCATGAGCGCGCGTATAAGGCAGGCGCTGTGCTCGGACGGAAGCATAGCGGCCAAGGGGAGTGGATCAAGTTAAACAGCCTATATCGTCGTTCTCCCGGACGATAACTCTTTCATCGCCGAAACAATGGCGTCCCCATGTCAGTAGTGCTGGATTGTCCACCCATTGTACTGATTTGGAGTGAGCTAAAGCGCTTTTGATCCGGGCTTGAATCCATTTGGGTCGGTTGTGCGTTGACCCGGATATGGCCCAGGAGGCAAG
>NZ_JAFBID010000186.1 GCF_016811235.1 Microvirga arabica | reverse complement strand
ACACTTGCTCACGATCAGATGAAACGGGCGCTCACCATCGCGTGAAATCGCCGCTCACGATCAGCGAAATCCGCAATAAGCCATTCGCCGGGTCCGCACAGTCGCAGGCCAGTGCTGTCGACCAGCAGGTGAATGGGTCCTCTGGAGCTTGGACAGGGCTTTGGGACCTCCAGAGTCTCGGCGCGGCGGCTGAGGGTTGAGTGATCCGGCACCGCCAGGTCCAGCCCCAGAAGCCTGAGAATCGAGCCGATCAGCCCCTCCGTCTGACGCAGCGCCAGCCCGAACACCGCCCGGAGCGTCAGGGCTGTCCTGATCGCCAGGGCCGAGTAGTGCGGTTGTCCGCCTCGTGTCGTGCGCGGCTCGGCCCGCCAAGTTGCAACCGCCTCCTCAGAGAACCAGATTGTGAGGTTTCCGCGCTGGCGCAAGGCGGCGTCGTACTCGGCCCAATTTGTCACCCGGTGCCGCTGCTTGGGGATACGATGACGGCAAGCGGCATTGGTCTTGAACGGCACGATAGAGATCCGGGATTAGGAGGGTCCAGCCCTCCTATGCCCTCCAGCTTCAGCCGCCAAATCGCCCATTCGTGCAACAAGGCCGCATTTACCCCTCGTTTACGGCTGCCGGGCAGCTCACGCAGGAACCTTGCTGACGATCCACGCCGCTGCCACCGGGCTGAAGCCGATTTCCTGCAACTCCTCCTCGAGATCCTCAACGGGATCAGGTTCGAGTGTAGTCGAGTTGTCTTCGGCTTCTGCACCGGGCGTCTGTCCGCTCTCGTCCTGCTCGGCGTCCTCGAGGGGCGCTACCGTGACGCGTACGACCGGGTCTTCGTCGCCATCATCCTCGCTCTCGTAGACCTTGAGCGTGACCCAGCGCTCCTCGACTTCGTCCTCATAGACCGTCTTCCACTCGCCCATGTTCCCCTCCTGGATCAGGCACCGGGGAAGGCCCGGCACTGATGCCGTCGCACTATAGCGCTTTAGCGCCATCACATTGTCGTGCTTCAGCGCTCTAGCCTTATTGTGTGCCGACAGGGCACCCCCATGTCCTCAATGCGGAGGCACATCCCGCAACCCCTTGACCGCCTCCGTACACTTCAGCCCCGTTCAGACCAATCCCGACGGGGCTTTTTCATGCCCAGTGCCCGCATGACCTGGATCAGATCGCGTGGTGTTCCGATGCGAGGGTGCCTAATGCGACGCGGAGCTATCCAAGGGAATGCTCTGCACTGCGCGACCTGCCGCATCCACGATTTCAAGCTTCCAACCCTGCCACTCATCCGAGTTCGATGCATCCTGAGCACGAAGCTCCTCTACGGCTTCGATGGCGGAGATCACGGCTGCCTGGAGACTGGAAGCCTCGACGCCCGCCTCATCCCGGATCACGGTCTCGCCGTCGGTGAGGTTGAAGTAGTAGCGCACCAGTGCCGAAGGGTCGGGCGCCGATGCAGGTGAAGAACTGACCGACAGCGCAACGTCAATGAGCCCTTCGGTTGGCGCCGGCTTGCTGTTGGAAATACTGCTCACAATTCAAACGCCTTATTGAACCGCCGGGGAGGAAAGG
>NZ_JAFBID010000185.1 GCF_016811235.1 Microvirga arabica | reverse complement strand
CTGGCGATCTGGCGCGAACAGGCTTTCGTAACCTCACGCCGTAGAAGCAACAGCACGAAAGTCCGCTTTGCTCTGCCGGACGCCTGGGCCTACGCCCTCTGTCATGCCGCTTGACTGGCCAAAGTCGAGCTTAGAAACGATCAATCGCGAGGATGTTAACGGCAACCCTATTGGTCAGCATACGAGAGAGTACAACTTCCATTTCGAGAACGACTTTGAGGTCGAGATCAACAGAACTCTGATTACACCTTCTCTTGATGAGGCTGCGGAAGCTGAGTTTGATAGGTTGAATAAGGTGCTGGATCATTTGACCGAACCTGATGCGGGCGTACAACAGAAGGGAGTGATTACCTACAGCGTTGATGGATACACCAGTGCCGCTAATGCCACCCTTGGTACGCAGGCAGCCGACTTGTTCCACGGCTCGGGTGTGCTCGCCGGCGGCAAGGGTGACGACACCTTGATCGGCAGTGCTTATACAGACATTTTGTTGGGCGGGGCAGACGACGACGTGCTCAAGGGTGGGGCCGGCGCCGACTGGCTCGACGGTGGCGACGGCTCTGACATTGCCAGCTATCAGCAAGCGGCAGCCGGTGTGGTAGCAAGCCTTGCCGATGCGACCCAGAACACCGGCCAAGCCGCAGGCGACTTATATGTCGCCGTCGAGGGCCTCACCGGCTCCGGCTATGCCGACCATCTGATCGGCCATGCCGGCGCCAACCTGCTCATCGGCAATGCCGGCAACGACACGCTCAGCGGTGGCCATGGCAGCGACATTCTCCGCGGTGGACTGGGCCAGGATCAGCTCCATGGCGGCACCGGTCTCGATTACGCCAGCTACAACGAGGCCGCCAGCGGCGTGGTGGTCAACCTCAACAACGCCGCCCAGAACACCGGCGAGGCAACAGGCGACACCTACGCCTATGTGGAAGGTGTGCTCGGCTCGCGCTTCAACGACACCCTGATCGGCGACGAGGGCGTCAACCGCCTCAACGGCGGCGCGGGCGCTGACGTTCTGGAGGGCGGCGCGGGCGCCGACACCCTGCAGGGCGGCGAGGGCTGGGACTTTGCGAGCTACGTCAACGCGAACATCGGCGTGGTGGCCAGCCTCCCTGACCGGTCGCAGAATCGGGGCCAAGCCGCCGGTGACGTGTATGACAGTATCGAGGGCATTCACGGCTCGCGCTTTGGCGACACGGTGATCGGCAACGAAAAGGACAACGAGTTCTACGGCCACGAGGGCGACGACATCCTCGCGGGCGGCGGCGGGTCCGACTACCTCAACGGCGGCGGCGGCGGCTACGATTATGCCAGCTATGCTGACGCAAGAGACGGTGTCGTGGCACGCCTGTCACGCCAGACGACGAACCTGGGTGACGCCGGAGGCGACACCTTTGCCAGCATCGAGGGGCTGCACGGCTCGGACTTCAACGACACGCTCGGCGGCTCGGCTGAGGGCAACTACCTGTTCGGTCGCGCCGGACACGACCTGATCGAAGGAGAGGCCGGCAACGACTTCCTCTTCGGCGAGAGCGGGAGCGACTACTTGATGGGCGGCCTTGGTGCCGATGCGCTCGATGGCGGAGCAGGCTTCGACTATGCCGGCTACTTCACCGCCTCGGCGGGC
>NZ_JAFBID010000184.1 GCF_016811235.1 Microvirga arabica | reverse complement strand
CTTCAGGCCCTTGAGCGTTGAACTTGACCACCCAGTCGCGCACGATCTGCAGGGTCACCCCGCCGATCCGCGCCGCCGCGGTGCGCGTGCCTCCATCGTAGATCGCCGCCAGCGCAAGCAGTCGGCGGGCCTGCGGACCATCCTTGGTCTTGCGAGCAAGCGCACGCAGCTCAGACGCGTTGAAGTCAGAGCGGAGGGGGATCGGCATGGTAAACCTCCCTGGTTCACCAAACTGAATCACACCTGCCACAATCCGGGAAATCACGAACAAGTCAGCTCTTCAGGGACTTGGTATCAGTCCCCAGATGCCGGCATTCTACAATGCTTCGCGAAGACGAAGAATCCTTCAACCTCAATGAGTTGTGGGCTGTTCAAGTCCGACTAGCTCGACCCGCACCGGTCTGCATCGGGACGACCCATCCCCCACCGCCAGCGAGCTCGCGCCTCGCTAGCGGTGTCCCCATCTTGCTCGATCAGGACGTGAAAATTATAAGACAAGCATCGGACGGACAAGCGGACGCATATCCTGCGGCCCAGAGATAGTTCCAGCATTCGTCTGGCTCAAAGAAACCGCCAGACTGGACCATTGCACTCTGCACTCTGCTCCAGAAATCCTGATGATATGTTGCTACTGGTGAAGAAGGCCCGTGACCAAATGGCGTGCAGACGTCGCAAGAAGGCGCACTCCCCTTTTCGATGGACTCGTAAGGAGCGACGACATGCACTGCCTTACTGCGGTCTTTGGATCTCCAGACCGGAGGTAAACTTCCGTTAGGACAAGTTTGTGTTTCGCTGAAATCCTTCGCGATGCCTGTCGATCATGCTCGATTCCGGCTCTCAATCGTCGAAAGACCTGCTCGTGCCCATCTATGACGCGTCCGAAATTGGACGTTATTCGCTCATGGGGACCTGAATTGTAGCGGACCAAAGGTTGCCTCACGACGGCAAAGTGACCTTTCTGGCGCAGGCGAAACCATAGATCCCAATCCTGACAACTGGGCAATTCAGGATCAAATCCGCCAACTTCCCAAAATACCGTTTTGTTGATCATTGCCGTTGAGGTTGTACTTAGAACGTTTGCAGATCTAATTTCAAAAAGGCTCGGGTCAAATGGCGGAAGATATATTTTTTCTGTATTGACTCCAATGTTACGGAGGCCAGTAAATGAGGCAACAGCGCCGGGGTTTTCCGCGAGGGCTGCCAGCTGCAAACGTAACTTGTCTTTCTCCCAAGTGTCGTCCGAATCGAGGAAGGCTATCCAGTCTCCCGTAGCAGCTTTGCTACCAGCGTTCCGCGCGCGATTAGCACCTCCACGTTGCTGCTTGATAAAGATGATCCGCTGATCGCTAATCGAAAGCCTCCTGACAAGGTCTTCTGTGCAATCGGTCGATCCATCATCCACGATTATAAGCTCCGACACAGGGACAGTTTGTCGGAGCACGCTGTGGATCGCACCCTCAATCAGAGATGCACGGTTGAATGTCGGAATAACGGCTGAGATCTTCATGCGTGTTCCCCTGCTTTCAAAGGTGGCAAGAGCAAGAAGGATTGACTCATACGGGTTTGGTTGGCGTGCTTTTGATGGTGGACGGCATACATCCCGCCGATTCCGATCGCGGTCAGAAGCCCGTATC
>NZ_JAFBID010000183.1 GCF_016811235.1 Microvirga arabica | reverse complement strand
CGTCAAGACATAGCGATCCATCAAGAGCTTGAATCATAAGCCCAACCTCATGTGAATCCCCACAGACCTTAGAGCGAGGCTCAAGGGATTCTCCCGTTTTTGCGGGATCGTTGGGACTGTGCCCTTGCGTGGTCGACCGCCGGAGGCCGCCTGGGCATGTCATTGAAAATGGATGTGTTGCGAGTTCCTGTAAACATTTTTTCGGCACGCTTAGCAGGATTTTTGATTGCCTCGAAAGCGGGATTTAGCAGGCACCACTCACATGAGGCGGATGCCCCGCCCCTGTTAGGAGGCGGGGCGGGCTTTGTCGTTTTAGCCGATGGTTCGATCCATCGGCATGACATTGAGCTCAATCCATGACTCAACGTCCGTTCGCCGGTAAAAGACCGACCGCCCAAGTTTCGCGAAATCTGGTCCAGCGCCCCGAGCACGCCAGGTCGCGAGCGTCCGCGTATCCACGTTTAAGAGCGTCGCAAGATCGCTTGGGCTGAGTAGGCCGAATTGATCCCTGAGGCTCTCAACTCGCCAGGATGAGAGAGAAACGTCATCCTGTGAATCTGCGTGTAGGTGCTCGATGCTCATGATGCAGCCTTCTCACTGCCAGCGGAGGCAAAAATGCGCTCGACTTTTTCGATTGGCACGAGCGTCCGGCGTCCGAGCCGTACGGTTGCAATGTGATGGGACATGATGAGATGAAACAGCAGCGTCGTTCCGGTCCCGAGCATCTGGGCAGTGCTGGGAATGGACATGAGACGTGGCAGAGCGTAAGGCGCGGGTTCGCGTCCAGCCATAGCCAATTCCTTACATTGGGCAGGGGAACATCCATGGCACGGCCATGGCTTCTTACCTGCGATAGTCTGCTCTGCGGCTGGCATTCTCCCGATGATTTGCTTCGCGGTGCACGCTAATTCGTGCCGCTGTTCCGCGAACGTAAGTGTGTTGGATGATCCTTCCAAACGCTAAAAAACGGCTGCCCCGCGTGATCCTAACAACCGTGTTAGCGACGGATTGGCACAACCTTCGATACTGTCTCTTGGAAGGGTGTCGCGGCAGGCACATGCGGTTGAGCCGGCTCGATCCGGTGCAGGTTTTCCGCGCGCAGCTGGGTGTAGCGCCGCAGCATGTTCCAGTCTCGGTGCCCAGTCACGAGAGCGACCTGCTCGATCGAGTAGCCAGCCTCGAACAAGCGCGAGGCGCCGTCATGGCGCAGGTCATGAAAATGCAGGTCCAGGATTTCCAACGTGTCGGTGGTGCGCTGGAAGTTGGTGGAGATGCTTTGCGCCGCGTGCGGGATGGTCTGATCAGTCTGGGTTCGGGTCGATTTCTGCCGTAAGATGATCGTTAGAGTGTCGAACCCCTGTCTGACACCAGGCTGTGCGGCGGTTTACACTGCCATTTTGTTTGATCCGCTAAGGGGCAGATGGCGCTCCTAGGGTGCCCCAGCGCATGCTAGGCGAACGGCATCGGGAATTAGTACAAAGTTACGTTAAATGTCACGCCCAGCCTCTATGAGGTCGATGCTCTGCGCGTGCTGGAAGCCTCGGTCGAACCTGCGAGCACGGAGAACCCTTAGAGCATCGGACGCTTACACGGACGCATAGCCAGCGGCCTTGAGGAAGTTCCAACATTCTTGCGGCTCAAACAAA
>NZ_JAFBID010000182.1 GCF_016811235.1 Microvirga arabica | reverse complement strand
GCACGCATTCTGATCAGGGCTGCGGTACCACCTGGGGCGAGATTGAGCCTCCGGAACAGTTCCTGTCGTCGAGGCTCAGCTGCGGCATGCAGCGCCTCCAGTGCTTCCGTTCCATGATCTTTGCGAACGGCTTCGATCGCATGCTCGACCCGGCGGCGATCGGGTCCGAAACGATCAGCAAGAGCGTGGAGGAACGCAAGGCGGCCCGTGTCTGTTGCAGTGCCATAGCTTGCTAACAGGGTCTGCGCCAAAGCCACGCCGGATGCTTCACCCCTGCGCGATAAGAGCAATTCGCTTATGGCAATCAGGTCGAGTTGTGGAATGGCCTCCCGATCACCCTTGCGACCAAGGAGGCCCCGCCCCCTCTCCGTCAGCGTGTCGAGGAGATCGCCAAGGAACGAGGAGGCGTCGGCCGTTCTGGACCTCGAGCTGTAGAATCTCATGCTTAGCCTCCGTTAAACCCTGTGCAAGCTTTGAAAGTCCGCTTACCCCGTCACTGCGGAAAATTAACTTAGGTCAGCCCTGTGCCAAAGGTATGGTCCGGCCGTGCGTCGCAAGATGATGTTGGGCGACTGACGAACGTGAGAGCTGCATCAATGTATTCGGCCTCGTGGTGGAGCCTCAGCTCCGGGCCATCATGGATATCCGCGCGCATCCAAGGCTCGCTACCGGAAAGACCTCTGTGGGCCAAAATGGCACCCAGTCGGGTGGTTGCGTCGGGCAGACCGTTTGTCCATCTCCTTCATCTCGCAGACCTCGGCGGGACAGCCGCTGATTAGATAAGCGATCTCATCTCGTTGTCTCCTCAGGGCTGATCGGTTGCAGAAAGAGCCTGAAGCGCTCTCACCTCACACCGCATGGGAGGCGCTCCTCGGCTGATAAGCATGTCCACGCGCCAGCACCGCCCAAGCGATACGAGCAAGTTTGTTGGCCAGCGTGATCACCAGCATGTTGCCATGCAGCCGCCGGCCTGCAGTCGCGATCCACGGCCACAGGCCGAGCCTCGCCCCATGCGGACGGCGCACCAGCACGATATGGGCAGCCTGGACGAAGAGCGTCCTCAAGTACTTGTTGCCGCGCTTCGAGATCCTGCCCAGGATGGTGCGGTCGCCGGTCGACCCCTGCTTGGGACCAGCCCGAGCCAGGCGCCAAAGTCCCGCCGCTGCTTGAACCCGGCCCCGGTGCCGATCGCCGCCACCATGGCCGACGAGATGATCGGCCCCACGCCCGGTACGCTCATACGGCCGGACCATCCCATTCGCCGACCTCAGTAAGAACGGCGATAGCACGAAGTCGAACCGATCAGGAGATCTAGGAGACGCGCTCCTCGTCGTGCGCCTCTCCCATTGCGGGTTCCACGCATGCTGGACGACGGACATTCCGACGAGAAGGGCCGATCCCGAACGGGCGGGATTGGCCCTTCTCGTCGGCGGCGGACTACTTCGCCTCCTCCAGCTTCAATCCGGCGTCCTTCACGACCTTGGCCCAGCGGGAGATCTCTGAGCCGACAAAGGCGCCGAACTCCGCACCAGTCAAGGTCGGGATCTCCGAACCCTGCCGGGTCCAGGCCTCACGGATGGTGGGCGCCTGCAGGGCGGTCTGCAATTCCTTAGTCATTCGCTCAACAATCGCGGGCGGCGTGCCCTTGGGCGCCCAGA
>NZ_JAFBID010000181.1 GCF_016811235.1 Microvirga arabica | reverse complement strand
TTTGGCTCTGACGCAGTTTTGGTGCAATTGAGGACTGAACTGAGGCTGTCTTCCGGAAGGAGGCAGCATCATGCACCCAAGCCTGCGCCCCTCAGCTTTGATTCCGCCCGGCCTGATCGTCGATCAGATCCACGCTGAGCCACAGCAAGTGACCATCACTGTCCATTCCGCTCACCGATCTGTTGCATGCCCTTCTTGCGGCACCATCTCCTCACGTGTGCATAGCCACTATCTCCGGCGCGTGGCGGATCTGCCGCTGGCGGGTCGACCCGTCGAGTTCCTGATCCGGGCGCGGCGCTTCCGCTGTGATGCTGTGCGGTGCGGGCGGCGGATCTTCACCGAACGCTTTGCCCCGGATGTGATCGCCCGCCATGCCCGGCGAACCGCCCGGCTCGAGGGCATTGCCCACCACCTCGGGCTAGCTCTGGGCGGGCGACCTGCCACGCGCTTGGCCCGGCGGCTGATGCTGCCTGTGAGCAAGGATACTCTTCTGCGCATTTTGCGCCGGCATACCCGCCTTCCTTCCGAGCCGCTGAGCGTCATCGGCATCGATGATTGGGCTTGGCGCCGCAATCATCGCTACGGCACCATCGTCTGTGATCTCGAACGGCGGCGGATCGCCTCCCTCCTCCCGGACCGGGAGCAGGCCACCGCACAGGCATGGCTGGCCAGCCACCCGGAGATTACGGTTGTTGCTCGCGACCGAGGCGGCGGATATGGCGAGGCCGCGGCCAAGGCGCTGCCAGATGCGGTGCAGGTCGCGGATCGCTGGCATCTGATGGAGAACGCCAGCCACGCTTTTCTGGATGCTGTCCGCAAGTCGATGCGCCAGATCCGTCAGGTCATTGGATCGGCAACAATCAACTCGCACCTTCTCACCTGTGCCGAACGCATTCAGTACGAGGGCTACTTGCGCCGCGAGGAGACCAACGCAACGGTTATGGCTCTCAGCGCGGACGGCGTTCCGATCAAGCAGATCGTCCGGCAAACGGGTCTGAGCCGCGGCACGGTACGGCAGATCTTGCGGGGTGGCCGAAGCGATGTCTTCCGCCAGCGGGAGAGCAGTCTTGAGGCATATTGGCCGCTGCTTGAGGCCCTCTGGACCGGAGGATGCCGCAATGGTGCCGAGCTCTGGCGGCGTCTGCTGGCCAGCGGCTTCCGCGGTTCGCTGCGCGTTGTGGGGGAATGGGCCACCCGCCGCCGTCGGGCTGAGCGGATTGAAGACGAGCAGCTTCAGCGCATTCCATCCGCCAGGACCATCGCCCGGCAGATGAGTACGGGGCGAGATACGCTCTCCAAGAGGGAGACCGTGACCATCGCCGCCATCGAAAGCGGCGTGCCAGCGCTCGCCAGTGCCCGCGACACGGTTGCGGAGTTCCAGACCCTGATCCGGAGTGGACGCGAGGCTGACCTGACGTCATGGATCAGCCGAGCGCGTGAGAGCCTCGTGGCATCGTTCGCCACTGGTATCGCCAAGGACGAGGTCGCTGTTCGTGCGGCGATTACGCTACCATGGTCAAATGGTCAGACAGAGGGTCAGATCACGAAACTCAAGCTCGTGAAGCGCCAGATGTACGGCAGAGGCCACCTCGATCTCCTGCAAGCCAGATTGGTTGGAGCGGAATGACAGCTCATGGCGACTGGTGCATCAAAACTGCGTCAGAGCCAA
>NZ_JAFBID010000180.1 GCF_016811235.1 Microvirga arabica | reverse complement strand
TGATCGTCCGGGTCAACACCGGCCGCCTTCACGTCAGGATAAAGCGCAAGATAGTAGCTGTCATCCACAAGCGCCTGAGCGTCCGGCGGCACCGGCGGCTCCGGCTCGGGATCATCCGCAAAACGAAGGTTCTCAACGTTGTCGAGACGGGTGTTCACCCCCGACCCCTCCGGGCCACGGACCCTCAAGCCTGTCGGAATTGTCTCGATGGTTGCGTCGGCGCGGTTGAAGCTGAAAACAACCGTATCGTTCCCTAGTCCGCCGTCGATAGTGTCGTTGCCCGTGCTAGCCTGGAACGTGTCGTCGCCCTCATCGCCGCGGAGACGGTTAGCGAGTTCGTTGCCGATGATAAGATCGTTGCCTGTGGTGCCGCGAACGCGTTCAATCGCAATCAGCGTATCCGTAGCGCCTGTGGAATCCTGCACCAACCCTGCGGCCAGGTTAATGGTAAGGCCCGCAGTATAGCCAAACGCCCTAGCCTCGTTCCGGTAATCCACCTCGTTGACGCCTGAGGTGCCGTCAAAAATATCATTGCCACCGAACCCGCTGAACCGCTGAGTGCCTGCTCCAGATCCACCAATGAATGTATCTGCTCCGTCAGTGCCCCGCACAGCATCAATCGCGAAAAACGTGTCGATGCTTCCGTCAGATTTTGTAACCGTTCCTGCTCGTGAGGTGGAGCCAAACTGCACCTGAATGCTGGTGAAGCCCCGATTGATATAAAAAATTTCGTTGAAATCTATGGCCGGATTGTCGTCAGTCCCGATGTCCCCCCCATAGATCGTATCATTGCCGGTGCTTGCATTGAACCTGTCGTCGACCTCGGTACCGGCAACACCAATGCCTCCAGCCAAGGTATCATTGCCCGCGCCACCGTCGAGAGTGTCACTATCAGGACCTCCCTGCAGCGTATCGTTGCCAGCGGTTCCAATTAAAATGGCCATAGTATCTCCCTACGGGTTATAGGCTCTTGATGCCTGCTCGAAGAATCCGAATGGGGGCAGGTTCTAGGCACGAAGCCCTTTTACAACCGGCTGAATATACAAGTCTCAGCTTGCCTCTGTCCCCTTGATCATGCTCTCCAAGACGCTTAGTGCCGCTCTCGTCCCAGCCTCAACAGGACTGCTAGAAAACTTACCGTTCCGACTGGGTAATACAATTAACGTGAATAGGTAGCAGGCGACGTGAATGGGCAGGCGACGCCACTCTCTTGGATTAGTCCGAAATAGCTATGCCCGGGAAAGCATCGTAGGACTGATTAACTGTTCTTTGTCTGTCTTATGAGGCCGGTGCAGTCAAACAGTAGGCAACGCGGTTGACGGACGAGGAACCATCCAGCAGCAGTGCAGCTGATCGTCGAAACCCGTCCGTTCATGAAGCTGTCGTCTGGGGGAGCAAGGCCTTGATGAAGAATAGCAATAGATGACCGCTCGCCGACTTCGTTATGCGACCTGACGTTGGCGTGCTTCACACGTCAGGTCTCCGCTTTCTAGCACTCTTCCTTCATATTTATGAAACAGCCCAGTTCAGATACTCCGGGCAAACCGAGACACTGAAGGGCTCAGCAGAGGAGTGAGGCCCCAAGCTGAGGCCTCACTCCTGAATGCTTCAAGCCTCTTTGCCGTGTGGTGTCTTCACCCGACCACGCTGTCACCGAATGCCTGGCGGCCTTCGTAGATGCCGAACTTCAGGTAGTGCGCCAGCGGGTTGATGTTGGCCTGCG
>NZ_JAFBID010000017.1 GCF_016811235.1 Microvirga arabica | reverse complement strand
GATGATCTCCTGCACCAACACCTCTTCAACGCTCAACCCATTGCTTTGGATTTAAACCAGCTCGCAATCCGCTTTAGGAGCCTTCGAGTTCACACGAACTCAGTTGATCAGCTCATCAGCTCTCCTATTGCTGATTGTCACCATAGGTGGGGGCTGGCCTTCGGTTGCCTGGGCCCACTGGCAAGGTTTTGCTGCGAGCAGTGTGATCGGCGTCATCCTGGGTAATCTCGCTATGGTCGCTTGTTTGCGGCGGGGCGGCCCTAGGCGGACGCAATTGCTTCAGGCGATGAGCGCACCAATCGCGATGATGCTTGGGTACGCTTTCCTGGGTGAGACGATATCGCTGCAAAAACTCACTGGCGCGGGTTTGGTGCTGGGCGGAGCTGGCTTGGCGATCATGTATGGCCGTGGAGTGAATAACCTTGAGCCGACAAACGGCTCTTTGGCATGGATCATTACTTTGGGCTTGGTTGCAGCAGCATGTCAGGCCATCGGCCTGATCGCCCTTAAGCCTGCCCTGGTGGCCGGAACTGAACCCCTTGCAGCATCTGCTCTTCGGACCGGAGGAGGCGCATTTGCCATAGCGCTTATTGCACTTTGGCCGTCTACCGCATTTCAGCCAGCGACAAAGCCAACGGGCGGGCTTGTTCTGTGGGCCATTGTTCCTGGCGTTCTCGGCTATGTCGTTGCCGTGAGCCTCCTCCTATACGCTGTTCGCAATTATGAAATGGGGGGCGCAGCGGCGCTTGGGTCTATTTCCCCAGTGCTCATGCTGCCAATGCTGTGGTTCAGCACCAAGCAGCTTCCGCCGATTCAAGCATGGATTGGAGCAGGTCTTGTCGTCCTTGGAACGGGGTTCATTTGCGTTGCATGAGCAGGCTTTCTCCGGGGAGAGCGTCGATTGAAGCGGCAGGTATACGACAGTATTCGTGCTCAAACCGCCTGACCTTGAGAAGCAAATCATACTGATCATGCACCGAGGTGAGGCGGCTGGATGGAGAATCATCTCACGAATATGCTCACTGCACCTTCATCCGGTTTCATGAAGGGGCTTATCTGAGTCCGGCACCATTGATTTGCGCGAGAGCAGCCGGCAAATCTGTCAACGCCTTGAGATGTAGGTCCGCCGGCGGCAACGACTGGCGACATCAAGATGCCGTAAGCCGGATAGAGAAGGCCCGCCGAGACTGGGATCAGAGCCGCGTTGTAGGCGAAGGCCCAGAGCAAATTTTGCCGGATGGTGCCGATCGTCGCCTTCGACAGAGCGATCGCGTTCGGTACGCCCTGCAGGCTGCCCGACATCAACACCACGTCCGCCGACTCCTTTTCTCATTCCGATATTCAAGTTTGAACGGAAGGTGCGGCTTCCAACAGTGGGAAGGTCAATACCAAATTTTCTTTCCCTCGCCTCTTGACCTTTCAACGATTGGAAGCCCCACCTTGAGCGCCGTGAGACCGAAACCAAGGAGAATTCTCATGGAACTCAGAATCGAGAGCATGACCTGCGGCGGGTGCGCCAAATCCGTCACCAAAGCGATCCAGTCAGTCGATCCCAACGCCAAGATCGAGACCAATCCCGCCGCACGTACTGTCAAGGTCGAAACGACCGCTACTTCGGCGGCCCTTTACAGAGTTCTTGAAGAAGCCGGGTATCCGGCAACCACGGACTGAACTCGATCGCTATCATGAACAAGCTCACTCCGATTTGCATCGCAGGTTCCGTCGCCATCAGCGCCGGCCTCGCGACCGGACAGAGCTAAATGGACACGGACGATCCCATGCAAAAACATAATATGTCGGGCCACTCGATGCCGGTATCCGACAGCCCGTCGACGAAAGCTTACATCGCCGCCAACGACAGCATGCATAAGGGCATGATGGTCGAGTTCACTGGTGATGCCGACATCGACTTCATGCGCGGCATGATCCCGCATCATCAGGGCGCGATCGATATGGCGAAAGTCGTGATTGAGTATGGCAAGGATCCTTATGTCCGGAAGCTCGCCGAAGAGGTGATCAAGGCTCAGGAAGGTGAGATCTCGATGATGCAGAAGTGGCTCGCCGACCGCAGCAAGTAGCAATTTGTCTCGCGCCGGTTCGTACCGCCGGGATCCATTGGCGGAAGGGACCACGCCAATATATCGATTTATCGGTCCATCTCACTCAAAGGAACAACAATGAGCAACGGACTCAAAGCTCTCCTCACTGGTCTTGCTGTGGCCACGGCCCTCGGAACAGCGGCTCACGCGGCTGACCTTCCAATGCGCTCCGCGCCTCCGGCTCCGATTGTCGCCGCGGCTCCGGTCTTCACTTGGACCGGCTTCTATGTCGGTGTGAATGCCGGCTATGGCTGGAACACCAATGACGATGACGTGGTGATCCCTGGTGTCGGAACGTTCGAGGCTGACGACGAGGGTGGCTTCGTGGGCGGCGGCCAGGTCGGTTACAACTACCAGATCGGCTCGTTCGTGCTCGGTCTCGAGACTGACATCCAGTACGCCGACATCGGCGGCGACAACGACTTCGGCGGCATCCTTGACGACGGTGATTCAGACAGCTGGTTCGGCACCGTGCGTGCTCGGGCTGGTGTGGCCCTTGATCGTGCGCTGATCTACGTCACCGGTGGTCTGGCTTATGGCGAGGTCAACAACGGCTTCTACACCTCCGACGACGTGAGCGTCGGCTGGACCCTCGGCGGCGGCGTCGAGTACGCCTTTACCAACAACCTGACCGCCAAGGTCGAAGGCCTGTACGTCAACCTCGAGCAGGACGACGACCTTCCGGTGATCGCCGGCCGCGACGAGACCGAGTTTGGCGTGGTGCGCGCTGGTCTGAACTACAAGTTCAGCTCGTACTAAGATCTGTCGCATCGGCAACACGCCCTGCAACGCCCGGCGTCCCCACCGGGCGTTGCTCCCATCTCCGATCATGGTGTCGGCCGGGATAGAGTGCTGTACGAACGCGGTCGCCTCATGGACCACCAGGTCACTGGATGGGCAAGGTCCCCGATCGATTTCAATCGCGAGGCCGAGAGCCTCGTGCGATTATCCTGCCTCCATAGCATGCTAAGCAAATCTTCTGAGGAGGACGCTGATGGTCACTCCCGACACCCGACCTGTTCGGAATGCGAACGACCGGATCCAGGTACGCGTCACCAAACAGCGTCCAGCCATGACATAGCGCATATGCCTCGCAAGCTGTCGAGCAGCTTGCTCAACCTTACCGGCATTCCTGTTCATCACTGAGTTGACAAAGATAGTAATGTACAAGAGGAAGCGCGAGCCGCGCGCCCCACGCAAAACCGAGATCGCGTTCCTGCAGATGCTGGCAGGTGGCCCACAACCCGCCACGAGAGGCCCTTTGGGCCAGTGTCTCAAACACGGCTGGTGCACAAGACATGAAGCTGATGCCGACCACGTCTCAGGAGACGGACTCATCCTCTATGCAATCACGCCGGAAGGGCTGAAGGCTCTCGCACAAGCATCATCATAGAGGGCACTCGAGATACCGGTTCAGCGTTCACGGCTGCTAAAGTTCAAAGTGGGGAGGGCTTGCACCCGCTGAAAGGGGACGATGGCAAACCAGTACCCAACGCGCGCCTGCCGGCAGTCGAGACGCTTGGATCTGTCTCCGCGATCTGCTCGGGTAAGATCGGAAGGGAATGTCACATTAATTGAGTACAGCTGTTGAGCTCCCCGACGAAGTCAGCTTTTGCACAGGCCATACCGTTAGATTGCCTCATCATGGCGATTTCGCCTTCCTGAGCCTTGATCACCGCTTCCGCAAGCTCCTGGACCTTTGGATCCATCCCCGTACTTCAGGACCACCTGCGCCATGTCAATCGCCCTGGATGGTGCGGGATCATACCACGCAGGAAATCCACGTCGGCGTCGCCGGTGAAGTCCATCACCATGTCCTTGTGCATGCGATCGTTAGCTTCGGCGTATGCCTTGGTCGCGGGATTGTCTGAGGCCGGCATCTCCCTTCCCGACATGGAACAGCCCGGCATATTGTCCGTGTGTTTCATCTAACGCTAACTCTATGCGATCGCCAGCGCAGCGCTGGTCACAATCGCCCTGGTTATGACAGTTGGCGTGGAGCCGTTGATCAGTGGCTTACGCTCAGTTCGCGGACGGCGGGGCCTGCCGGACTACAGCTTGCCATTGCGACATCTCGATCTTTACGGTCTGCGAAGCCGGATCCGCTTTGATCGCGGCATTCGGATGGAGGTTGTGATGGCCTCGGCGACCGACTTCCCGCATCCGCCGCGGTTCATTCCTGCATCGTGAAACTGCATGAGAGCCTCCTCGAACTCGTCTCATGTACGGCGATGTGGGGCTTTCAAGCGTAGGAAGGTCAACCGACGGAAGCTGGAATTCGTGGTCGCAACGAGGACTGGCCTTCAAGGCTGCCCTGGGGGCGAGAGTTCCGGAGTGGGAAACCAGAGGCCGGGGGTCCTTCCAGACCGGTGCCACAAGCGGCTTGAGATACCCGCTTGACCCTTCCACGATGGGAAGGATTACACCTCTCCTCGGTTGAACAATCCAAGGAAGACTGCAATGGCGACAGCATCTGCAAGGCGGACAAACGATACTGGGGCAACTCTCTCCCTGCCCATCGAGGGGATGACCTGCGCCTCGTGCGTGGGGCGTGTCGAGAAGGCTCTCAAGGCCCTGCCGAGTGTCTCCGCGGCGAACGTGAACTTGGCCACCGAGCGTGCTGAGGTCACCTTCCGCGGTCCGGCGGATGCCGCCGGCGTAGCCCGGGCAATAGGGAATGCTGGTTATTCGGTTCCCGAGGAGACCACGGAACTCGCCATCGAGGGCATGACCTGCGCCTCGTGCGTGGGGCGTGTCGAGAAGGCACTCAAAGCCGCCCCCGGCGTGGTCGACGCCAACGTGAACCTCGCGACCGAGAAGGCCACCATCCGTCACCTGGTCGGTGCCGTAACCCCAGCAAGCCTTGAGGAAGTCGTTCGTAACGTCGGCTACGAGGCCCGCCGCGCGGGTGCCGGGCCTGCAACCGATCGGGAGCGGGAAAGCCGGGAGCGAGAATTCCGATCTTTGACACGCTCGCTCGGCCTCGCTGCGATCCTGACCCTGCCCGTGTTCGCCCTCGAGATGGGTTCGCACCTTATCCCGGGTGTCCATGAATGGGTCATGGACACGATTGGCCATCGGGAGAGCTGGTACCTCCAGTTCGTTCTCACCACGTTGGTGCTGTTCGGCCCCGGCCTGCGCTTCTTCATGAAGGGCATCCCGGCCCTGATGCGCCTTGCGCCCGACATGAACTCCCTCGTGGCTCTCGGCACGGCGGCGGCCTACGGCTACTCGGTCGTGGCAACCTTCGCTTCCTCCGTCCTGCCCTCCGGCACAGTGAACGTCTACTACGAGGCGGCGGCTGTCATCGTCACGCTGATCCTGCTCGGCCGCACGCTCGAGTCCAAGGCCAAGGGGCGCACGTCCGAAGCCATCAAGCGGCTGATGGGCCTTCAGGCCAAGACCGCCCGGGTCACTCGTGACGGCAACACCATCGAGATCCCGCTCGACCAGGTTCGCGCCGGCGACCTCGTACAGGTCCGTCCGGGCGAGAAGATCCCAGTCGACGGCGAGGTGATCGAGGGCTCGTCCTTCGTGGACGAGTCGATGATCACCGGCGAGCCTGTTCCCGTGCAGAAAGCGACCGGCGCTCCTGTCGTCGGCGGCACGATCAACAAGACTGGCAGCTTCACCTTCCAGGCCACCAAGGTCGGCGCCGACACTGTGCTGGCGCAGATCATCCGCATGGTCGAGCAGGCGCAAGGGTCCAAGCTGCCGATCCAAGCGCTCGTGGACAAGGTGACCGCGTGGTTCGTGCCAGCCGTGATGGCGGCGGCCGCCCTCACCTTCCTGGTCTGGCTGATCTTCGGTCCTGATCCGGCCATGACCTTCGCGCTTGTCAACGCGGTTGCCGTCCTGATCATCGCCTGCCCGTGCGCCATGGGGCTGGCCACGCCGACCTCCATCATGGTCGGCACCGGCCGGGGAGCCGAGCTCGGCGTCCTGTTCCGCAAAGGCGAGGCGCTCCAGAGCCTGAAGGCCGTGGAGGTCGTGGCGCTCGACAAGACCGGCACCCTGACCAAGGGCCGTCCGGAGCTGACTGATCTGATCGTGGCCCAGGGCTTCAACGATGCCGAGGTTCTTGCCCTTGTAGCGGCAGTCGAGACGCGCTCGGAGCACCCGATTGCGGAGGCGATCGTCGAGGCGGCCAAGGGTCGTGGCCTGGGCCTTGCGGCCGTCGACGGCTTCGATGCGGTGCCGGGCTACGGCGTCTCGGCAACCGTGCGGGGCCGGAAGGTCGAGGTCGGCGCCGACCGCCTTATGAAGAGGCTCGGACATGACGTGAGCGCGTTCGCTGCGACCGCTGAACGCCTCGGCAACGAAGGCAAGAGCCCGCTCTACGCCGCCATCGACGGGAAGCTCGCCGCGATCATCGCAGTGGCCGACCCGATCAAGCCGACGACCCCGCAGGCGATTGCGGCTCTCCATGCCCTCGGCCTGAAGGTGGCGATGATCACCGGCGACAACCGTCGTACGGCCGAGGCCATCGGACGCCAGGTCGGCATCGACGAGGTCGTCGCCGAGGTCCTACCTGACGGCAAAGTCGAGGCCGTGAAGCGGCTGCGTGAAGGCGGGCGCCAGGTGGCCTTCGTGGGCGACGGCATCAACGACGCGCCGGCCCTGGCCGAAGCGGATGTGGGCCTTGCCATCGGCACCGGCACCGACGTCGCGATTGAGAGCGCCGACGTGGTGCTGATGTCCGGCGACCTGCGCGGTGTCGCGAACGCCATCGCGCTGTCGAAGGCAACGATCCGCAACATCAAGCAGAACCTGTTCTGGGCCTTCGCCTACAACGTGGTGCTGATCCCGGTGGCGGCGGGCGTGCTGTACCCTCTCGACGGCACCCTCCTCTCTCCTGTCGTCGCGGCAGGCGCCATGGCGCTCTCAAGTGTGTTCGTCCTCGGCAACGCCCTGCGGCTGCGCGGCTTCCAGCCTGCCGTCGCAGATCGTGACGCTGTGTCTGCGCCGGCTCCGGCCGCAGTCGCTACCCGCTAACGGAGCCGTGTCCGCCCCCATCGGCGGACACGGCCTCTCGATGGAGTTGAACGATGCCCTCCTACCCTCCCGTCGTGCTCTACACGACCCCGACCTGCCCTGACTGCCACGCCCTCAAGGCTTGGCTGAATTGGCTCGGCGTTCCCTTCGAGGAACGCGACCTGGCGGATCCTGCGATCATGGCCGAGGCCAAGGCCCGCACCGGGGTTCGTGTCGCGCCGATCACCGTCATCGGCGACCAAGTCTTCTACGGGACCTTCCAATCCCAGAAGCCCCGCATCACCGAAGCATTGGCCCCTGCCACAATGGGCTGACCAAAATCAACGAACAGAGGAGAAGCAGACCATGAACATCGGACAGGCAGCGGAGGCCTCGGGCGTTTCAGCCAAGATGATCCGCTACTACGAGTCGATCGGCTTGATCCCGAAGACCGTCCGGACCGAGGCCGGATACCGGGTGTACTCGGACAACGACGTCAACACCCTCGGCTTCATCCGGCAGGCCCGTGACCTCGGCTTCTCGGTCGAGCAGATTGCGGAACTCGTCGCCCTGTGGCGGGACCGGCACCGTGCCAGCACGGACGTGAAGCGGATCGCCCTTGAGCATGTGGAGATTCTGGAGAGGAAGACGCGCGAGTTGCAGGAGATGGCTGCGACCCTGAAGCACCTCGCGGACCACTGCCATGGCGACGGCCGCCCTGAATGCCCGATCATCGAGGGCCTTCAGAGTGGCCATGGCACTGGACCGATCGACATCCACTCGACCCCGCAGTTCGGGACCGTCGGGCTTCGGCCCGCTCGTCGGGCACCGAAGCGCGGTCGCAACTAGCCTAGAGCCTCCCGTCGTTCGGGATCTCTTTCCGCTGGGCCAGCGATGATGCGTACCATCACTGTGTGAACAGGACAGTGGCAGGATCGACGGCGGAGTACTGCCTCGTGCTCAATGTCCTGCTCGCCGTCGTGATCGGGACCGCACGGGGCTGATCGGAAAGGTCGCGGAAGGCGGATCCGGCGATCACTCAGGCCCTTGACCTTGCCATCGTTGGAACCCGCAGGCTTCGAATCCTCACCATCGCAAAAGAGTGACAACATATGTGCGGATGCTCAACCCACCAAGCCGACAAGAGCGGACTGGACGTGCTGCCGGAGGACGGCAGCCTGACCCTGCGCGTCGAGGACATGACCTGTGGCCATTGCGCAGGCACGATCAAGAAAGCCGTCGAGTCTACGCTGCCCGGAACGCAGGTTGATGCGGACCCCGCCTCGAAACTGGTCTCGATCCGCGGCACGGCCGACTTGGTGGCGGTGAAGGCCATCGTGGCTGAAGCTGGATACACACCCTCCGCAGCCGCCTAAACCCATGGCCTGGGCAAGCGGACGGGATGGTCGCACGCCTCGCCGGACCGCCCTGCCAAAGCAGGGCTTTCGTGACACGCATTCGATTCTGACGGACTGGAGAGTTCCTTGCGGCTGATCAGCCTCATCATCGCTGCCCTGCTTGCGGTCACCGCGGGAATTGTCGTGATCTCCGCGCCGCAGGCGGTTGTGTCGGGCGACCGAACCCTCCTTTCATCCGTCGTGGGCGGGCAGGTCCACGGGAGCCATACACACGCAGATTCCGAGCATGGGGTCCGATCCCCAACCCATGACCACATATTCGCCAAGAAGGACTGCGGCGATCCTGCCTCGGGGGACCATCACGGTTCAGAGGCGGACTGCTGGGGAACGAGTGCCTGCCATGCCGTCCAAGCCCTTGCAGCCCCTATGCTCCACGCTCCCTACGCCTCGGCCACGGTTCTTGCCCTGATCCGCGACAATCAGGTCGGGAGCGTCGTTCCGGGCGGACTCGACAGGCCTCCACGAACCACCTGACCCAGGAGCGGGCGACTTCCGCCCGTGCGCATCGGCGTGGCTGCGCCTCAAGGCCAGCATGCCCTCCTGAAGCTCAAGCCGGTAAGCCTCCCAGGTCAGTGAACGGTACGCAGGTTCGTAGCGAACGGCGGACGCATCGTCCGCCCTCATCGCACCCTGACGCCGACCACGCCGTGGAGGTCTGCCCGGAGACGGATCCCATGATAAAACTGACCTACCTAGCGGCACTCGGATTGGGCTTGGCCGCCTGCGTGCCGACCCAACATCCTTCCTACCTCGTGTCTGCGGCTGATCCTGCTGTGGGCACCCGCCTGCCGGCGTACTCCTCCGTCACTGCGGACATCCGCGGGTACGACGTCGTCGAGCCCCTCGACTGGCGCGAACTGAACCGACGTGTCGGTCCGCAGAGCGATCCCGAGCGGGGCGACTCCGACGACGCCGCACGCCGGGGACGATAGGCGATGAAGCACACACCCAAATCATCCGCCGACACGGCGGCCGCGCGGCAGGTCACGCGCAAGGACAATGCCGAGATGAAACACAATTGGGGCAGCGGCCGGACAGGGCCGCGACTGAAGCTGCTGACCGGCGTCGCCGCTACGGTCTTCCTGGGCGGCTGCGTGTCGTTCTCACCGGACGCAGGCCTCTCGGTCGCGCAGAACGCCGCCTATGCCGATCTCAACAAGGATATCGCCAAGATCACCAACGAAGGCGAGGCGGGCGCGGCCCAGGCGCGCGTCGGGGAACTCCTGCGCCGGCCGTTGACTCCTGACAGCGCAGTCCAGATCGCCCTGCTGAAGAACAGGGGCCTGCAAGCCGCCTTCAACAACCTTGGGGTGTCTGAGGCTGCCTACGTCCAGGCCAGCCTGCCGCCATCTCCGCGCGTCGTCCTGGGTCGCAGCGGTCTGCTCGGAGGCGCTTCCTTCGAAGTCGAGCGGCAGCTCATGATCGGCCTGTACGAACTCGCGACCCTGCCGCAGCGCTCTGCCGTTGCGCAGCAGGAGTTCCGTGCGGCCCAGTTCCGCACCGCCGAGGCCGTGCTGAGCCTCGGCGCCGAGGCGCGGCGCCAGTACTACCGGGCCGTCGCTGCGAACCAGAGAGTGGCCTTTATGCAGCAGGCCCTCGGCACGGCGGCGACAGCCTCCGAGCTCGCCAAGCAGCTCGGCGAGACCGGCGCGCTCAACAAGCTGGAGCAGGCGCGCGAGCACGCGTTCTACCAGGAACTTGGTGCTCAACTCGCCCAGGCCCGCATCGAGCAGAAGGTCGAGCGCGAGCGTCTCATCCGCCAACTCGGCCTATGGGGGCGGGATATCGACTTCAGTCTGCCGGGAAACCTGCCTCCGCTGCCGTCCCGCCTTGCAGGCCAGAGGGATGTCGAAGCCGAGGCTCTGGCCCGGCGCGTCGACCTCCAGGCCCTGCGCAACGATCTCAACGCCGTCGCAGGACAGTACAGCCTCGACGTGATCCAGAGCGTCGTCAGCGACATCGAGCTGATCGAGGGATCGAGCTTTGGCAAGTCGAAGACGATCAACGACCACGGTCACGTCGAGATCGAGAAGGAAAAGAGCCGGACCCGAGGCATCGAGGCCTCCTTCACGATTCCGATCTTCGACTTCGGGGAGTCCACCCGCCGGGGCGCGCAGGAAGCCTACATGGCAGCCGCAAACCGTCTCGCGGAGCGCGCGGTCAACGTGCGTTCGGAAGCGCGTGAGTCCTACGCGGCCTATCGCGGCAAGTACGACCTTGCCCGTCACTACCAGAACCGCGTCCTGCCGCTCCAGAAGCGGATCCAGGATGAGGCCCTGCTCCAGTACAGCGGCATGCTCGTCGACGTGAGCCAGCTCATCATCGACGCCCGCACCCGCATCCTTTCCAACGTCGACGCCATCAACGCCCGCCGCGACTTCTGGATTGCCGCGACCGACCTCAAGGCCGCCCTGGTGGGCGGACTGAATGGTGGTGGGGGCAGCGGTGGCGGCGAGACCACTACGGCCGCGGCCGGCGGGGAAGCCGCCGGTGGCGGCCACTGACACTCGAGGGGAGATATCCAATGACCGTATCGCGAAGAGGTTTTCTCGGCGCCGGGGGATTGGCCCTCGCCGGAGCCAGCATGATCAGCGGGCGCACGCAGGCCGCGGGCCTGCCCGAGGCGCCGCTCATGACGGAAGCCACCATGCAGCCGCCGCTCTACCCGAAGAGCGGACCGGACTACCAGCCCGTCGTCACCCTCAACGGCTGGACCCTGCCGTGGCGGCAGAACGGCGACTGGAAGGAGTTCCATCTCGTCGCCGAGCCCGTGGTGCGCGAGCTCGCGCCCGGCATGAAGGCGCACCTGTGGGGCTACAACGGCCAGTCGCCGGGACCGACCATCGAGGCCGTGCAGGGCGACAAGGTGCGCATCTTCGTCAGCAACAAGCTGCCGGAGAACACGGCGGTGCACTGGCACGGCCAGCTCCTGCCCAACGGCATGGACGGGGTCGGCGGCCTCACCCAGCCGCACATCCCGCCGGGCAAGACCTTCGTGTACGAGTTCATCTGCCAGAAGTCCGGCACCTTCATGTACCACCCGCACTCGGACGAGATGGTGCAGATGGCGATGGGCATGATGGGCTTCTTTGTCGTGCATCCGCGCGATCCGGCCGAGCGGCGCGTCGACCGTGACTTCGTGTTCCTGCTCAACGCCTTCGACATCGAGCCCGGCTCGTACGTGCCCCGTGTCAACGAGATGACGGACTTCAATCTCTGGTGCTGGAACTCGCGCGTGTTCCCGGGCATCGATCCGCTCGTGGTGCGCCAGGGCGACAAGGTCCGCATCCGCTTCGGCAACCTGACCATGACCAACCACCCGATCCACATGCACGGCTACGACTTCAAGGTCACCGGCACGGACGGCGGCTGGGTGCCGGAAGGGGCGGCGTGGCCGGAGGTCTCCGTCGACGTGGCGGTGGGCCAGATGCGGGCGTTCGAGTTCGTGGCGGATGCGCCCGGTGATTGGGCGATCCACTGCCACAAGTCGCACCACACCATGAACGCCATGGGTCACGACGTGAAGACGTACATCGGCGTCAACATGAACAAGACCGCTCCGGCGCTGAAGAAGATCGCGCCGGGCTACATGCCGATGGGCGGTGCCGGCATGGGCGAGATGGGCTCGATGGAGATGCCGCTGCCCGACAACACGCTGCCGATGATGACGGGCTTTGCCCAGTTCGGGCCTGTCGAGATGGGCGGCATGTTCTCGGTCGTGAAGGTGCGTCCTGGCCTCGCGGCCGACGATTACAAGGATCCGGGCTGGTACAAGCACCCGGAAGGAACGGTCGCGTACGAGTGGAAGGGCGAACAGCTCGCCGAGCCCGCCCGAGCGACCTCGCCCGACAGCGGCGTGAAGGCCACCGAGTTCAAGGCCATCGACCCCCGCAAGCGTCCGGCCCGCGCAGCCAGCGCCGGCGGACATGGCAATCACTGATCCCGATCAGAACCACAGCAAGGAGAACTCAACGATGGTTCGTCTATCAACCCTCACCGGCGCCGCAGCGGCGTGGGCCCTCTCCGCAGCACTGGCGTTCGCTGCCCCTGGCGAGCCCGGCCACAGCCACAAGTCCTTCGCCGCCGGCGAGCCGGGCAATCCGCAGAAGCCTGTCGACCGCACCATCGAGGTCACCATGAAGGAGACCGAGGACGCCAAGATGCTGTTCGAGCCAAACCACGTCGAGATCAAGCGCGGCGAGCAGGTGAGGTTCGTGCTCAAGAATGCCGGCCAGGTCGACCACGAGTTCATGCTCGACTCGGTCGCGAACAACGCCAAACACAAGCTCCAGATGGAGCAGAACCCGGACATGGAGCACGACGACCCGAACGGGCGGCGGCTCGCACCGAACGGCTCCAACGAGATCGTCTGGAGCTTCACCAAGGCCGGCACCTTCGAGGTCGCCTGCCTGATCCCGGGCCACTACGAGTCCGGCATGAAGGGTACCGTCGTCGTCAAGTGACGGCGCGATCCCTCAATCTCCAACCAACCCAACAACGGAGTTTCCCATGAAGCGTATCGCCATCAGCTTGATTGCCGCCCTGAGCCTCTCCGGGGCAGCCCTCGCGCAGAACCTGCCGACGGTCACCGGCACGGTCGAGAAGGTCGACACCGCCCAGGGCAAGATCACCATCGACCATGGTGCGATCCCGAACCTCAACATGGATGCGATGACGATGGTGTTCCGTGCTCAGGACCCGAACCTGCTCAAGGACGTGAAGGCCGGCGACAAGATCCAGTTCACCGCTGATCGCGTGAACGGTCAGATCTCCGTCACCTCAATCAAGAAGGGCTCGTAAGGCCCCAACCGCCCCGCAAACGGTGCTCGAGACCCACCGCTGCGGGGCGGTCATCCCGCTTCAAGAAAGAGACCACCATGAAACGCCTGGCCGTCACCCTCACCGCCCTTGGAGCCATCCTGGCTTCTATCGTCATCGGCCCCACCCACATCGCGCAGGCGCAGCCCGCCACAGGTGCGCCGGCGGCCTACGAGCGCGTTCGCGAGGTCATGGACGACCGCTTCAAGGACATGAAGCTCGCCGGCAATCCCGACAGGGACTTCGCCGCGCTTCTGATTGCCCACCATGAGGACCTGATCTTTCTCGCCAGGACGCAACTGGAGCACGGCGCCGACGAACAGCTCCGCCGGGTGGCGCAGAAGATCATCGACGAGCAGCAGAAGCAGATTGCCGAACTGAAGGAGTGGCAGGTCCGCAACCGCCAGGCAGACTACCGCGCCAAGCTGGACCAACCGCCACACGGCTCCGGACCGCTGGATCAGGGAACTGCCATCACCCCGGCTCCTCAGGTCCAGGCTGCCGCTCCGGCACGACCCGCAGCCGGGTCGGCCGCGGTGAGCCAACTTCCCACAGTGTCTGGCACGGTCGAGAAGGTCGACACCGCCCAGGGCAAGATCACCATCGACCATGGTGCGATCCCGAACCTCAACATGGATGCCATGACGATGGTGTTCCGCGCACAGGACCCGGCAGTACTCAAGGGCGTGAAGGCGGGCGACAGGATCCAGTTCCAGGCTGACCGCGTGAACGGCCAGATCTCTGTCGTCAATATCCGGAAGGCGCGATAGCCACCTGATGTCCGGCCGCTGCCGGGCGGGCACTCACGGCCTCGCGACAAGTCCTTGGCGAGACCGGCATTCAGACAGTGATACGAAGGATTCGAGAATGTATTCGATGAAACGGCTCGTCGCAATCGGATCGGTCGTGGCGACAATGACAGCCTATTTCACCCTACGGCCTTGTTCCGCCAGAGCTGGCGACGAGGGCACCGTTATCGGCGACGTGACGGTCACCGCCGTCTCCGCCACCCCAGCACGTGCTGGCGAGGTGACCGTCATAACCTTCTCGGTCGAGAACTCGGGCAGCGATCGCGTGCTGATCACCGGCCTGCGCCTGCCCGGCGGAGAACCATCGAGGGTCATGGGCACCTTTGGGCAGGGCTACAGCGGCGAGATCGGCGCCCTTTCTGTTCGGCCCGGTCGCACCGAGTGTCTCGACGGCAGAAATGTCTGGATAGAGGTCGGTCCTCTCGCCCAAGACCTCCAGGCCGACACAGTGGTCCCCGCCCGCCTCGTGCTTGGCTCTTATGAGAGCCCGTTGACGCTCCATGTCGGGCCGGTTGCCACCGGCGCGATCCAGGGCACTAGTCTGGCTCCCGCGGAGATCGCCGACGACGCTCCAGCGCAACCACGCAGCCGCATCGGATGTTGAACCTTAACCACCGCCTGGATCCGCGCACGCCAACGAGCGATGGTTCGGGAGTTAGCACCGGCGGGGTGGCCCCAAGCAAACAGCCCGCGGCGGGCTGACTAAGCATCTGGAGAATGACTTCGACCGGTGCGCCTTGATCCCCGGCTCCAGATTCTATCCATCCTCGGCGTCGCCGCGGTCCTCGAATACGGGCATGGCCACCGGGAAGGACACTGGATTGTCCCGGTTGGTCTATGGGCTGACGACGGTCGAGCTGCCTTTCGCGTCGCGCGCCGGCGGCGGTCGGTCATGTATGCCGGACGGCTCGCGGCGGCGTTCCTGTCCGCCACGGTCCTGGCGTTTTAGCCCGAGGTCATGCTGTTTGGGCGGCTAGTCTCAGAACACTAGCCATACTGGCTGCAGGTGATTGAGCCGCACGCGGCCCAGGGCGTCTGCTCTGTCGTCAGTGGACGGTGGGATCCAGGGGGATCGACAAGAGCACATTGCCGGAGCGATCCGCGATATCGAGTCGCCAGCCCTGCCAGGATGCGCCCTGCTGGATCGCTTCCTCTCGAATGTCCTCGATCGCCTGGAGCGCCATGTCCTCCGCAATAGCTAAATTCGAGGCGTCGATGCCGGCGCGATCCGGGATGGTCTCGTGATCATTCACCAAGTTGAAGTAGCAGCGCATCGGAAACCTCAAAAGCCAGGGCAGCGCTCGGCGGGGCAACCGGCGTCCTTGAGAGTGGCAAGGAGGTCAGATTTAGTAGCCGAGCTTTCCACCCGCACTTCGCGAGTCGCCGAATCCGTGTCGACACTCGCATTCGGATCGACGCTCAACAGCACCTTGAAGACCGAGTTAGCACGGCCACCGTAGGTCGTCATGTTGCGGAGTTGAAAGCGAAGCATGCCAATCTCCTTGTTCATTCGCTTCCAATCCAAATGGGGTTTGCCATCGTTGTAAGGTCAACTCCTGATATTTCGTCCGCAGTTCCTCTTGACCTTCCCAGCGTTGGAATCCCCACACCGAAGCCCAAGCCCCATCGAAGGGAGTGGACAACATGGCTTCTGTGGTTGGATTTCGGTGCGTAGATGACAGGCCAGCGCCCTCGCGCAGGACGCTCCGCGTCCACGTCGAAGGGATGACCTGTGCTTCGTGCGTCGGCCGAGTCGAGAAGGTGCCCACAGCGCTGCCTGAAGCGACTCGGGCTACCGTGAATCTCGCGACCGAGCGGGACGAGGTGGCTTTCTGTGGGGAGCCGGATCCGGCGGTTGTCGCCCGCGCCATCGAGAGCACCGGCCATTCGACCGCCGACGAGGCGACCGAGCTTTCGATGGAGCACATGGCAACCAAGGGTCGTCCGGAGCTCACCGCCTTCGTGCCGGCACAAGGTTTCTCTCAAGACGAGGTGCTCGGCAACGTGCTCCGGCTCAAGGGCTTTAGGCCGCCAATGACAGCCGAGCCGAGGTCGCACCCGAGAAATGATGATTGCATCGGACTATCGACAGTCCGGATCGATCGCACGCCCATCATCAAGGAGGTTGAGATGTTTCAGAAAACTGATCCCGTAGTCGTGATCAACTATACCACCCCGACCTTCCCCGACTGCCGAGCAATCGAAGCGCAGGGCGTCGCCGCGACGCTCAGATTTTCTAAAGTTGCATGAAGGAGAGCGCATCAATGACCACAACACGCGTCGAGATACGACAGGCCGGGCTCGCCATCGAGGTTCCCGAAGGGCGCACCATCCTCGAAGTGGCGCTCGAACAAGGGATCGACTATCCCCATGGCTGCCGGTCGGGCCGCTGCGGTTCTTGCAAGTCGCGCCTCGTTGCAGGCGAGGTCGATCTTCTCGACCACACTCGATTTGCGCTCTCCACTGAGGAGAAGGCGCAAGGCCTGATCCTCGCATGCCGGGCGCTGCCCCGGACCGACGCCGCCGTCGCCTGGCTCGGCGGCGATGAAGAGGTCGCCAATCACCCACGCCGGCGGCTGCACTGCCGCGTGGTCTCGATTGAGGACGCCACCCACGACATCAAGCGCATCCGCCTTGCTGTCGAGGACGGAGCGCCGCTCACCTTCACGGCCGGGCAATACGCGCGGGTGACATTCCCCGGCGCGCCCACTCGTGACTATTCAATGGCGAACTGGCCCAACGAACCGGAGCTCGAGTTCCATATTCGCCGCGTGCCGGGTGGTGCCGTAACGACGCGCACCCATGCGCTCCTGAAGCTCGGCGACCCCGTCACGGTCGAAGGGCCATTCGGCTCGTCTTACCTGCGCGAGAAGCATGCGGGGCCGATCCTCTGCATCGCGGGAGGCTCGGGCCTTGCCCCAATCAAGTCGATCGTCGAGACAGCGCTGGAACACGGAATAAAGCAGCCGATCCACGTCTATTTCGGCGTGCGCACCGAGCGTGACCTGTACCTTGTCGACCATTTTGAGGGGTTGGAGGCGCGGCATACCAACCTCACCTTTATGCCTGTCCTCTCCGAGACCCCGCAACAGGCGAAATGGCGGACGGGCTTTGTGACTGACGCGGTCGGCCAGGACCTCCAGGACCTCGACGGATGGAAGGCGTATGTCGCCGGTCCGCCGGCGATGGTCGATGCCGCGATGGTGGTGATGACGGCTCGCGGCCTACGCCCGCATGACCTGCATGCCGATGTGTTCTTCACGCCCGAGGACGCGCCGGCGGCTCAGGCCGCGAAAGCTTGATACGTATCAGACGAGGAGAACAACCATGAGCATCGGCCGGGCGCTGGAAGGAGGCAGGCAAGTTGCAGACAGCTGATGATTTGAACCAACACCCGATCGGGACTGGCCGTCGAGCCGTTGCCGTGCTGGCTGTATCCCAGGCTCTCTTTCTGTCCGCGGCCGCGGTGGTGTTCACTTTCTCCGGCCTCGCCGGCTTCAAGCTAGCCGCTGACAAGGCTCTGGCGACGCTGCCATTGGCTTTGATGACAATCGCAACCGCGCTTGCGACGATCCCAGCCTCTCTGCTGATGGCGCGGGTTGGCCGACGCCGTGGGTTTCAGCTTGGCGCGGTCTTCGGAGCGGCGAGTGGTGCAGTCTCGTCTGGCGCGGTTATGGTCGAGAGTTTCGCGCTGCTCTGCCTCGGCAGCGCCTTGATGGGCGTATTTCAAGGCTTCGCGATGTACTATCGCTTCGCCGCGGCGGACGCTGCCAATGGGTCGGGAAAGGCCAAGGCTGTCTCCTGGGTGCTAGCCGGTGGGGTTGCGGCTGCGCTGTTCGGGCCACAGGTCGCAGCTTGGAGCCGAACAGCGGTACCCACGGCGGAGTTTGCTGGCTCGTATCTCGCAGTCATTGTCCTGTCTCTCCTATCCATGATCGTGCTCAGCGGCCTTCGTATGCCGCTACCCGCACCTGCTGAGGCGGGTGGTGGGCGCACGCTCCTTGTCATTGCGCGACAGCCGGCCTTCGTAGTTGCGGTTCTGAACGCCATCATCGCTTACGGGGTGATGAGCTTCTCCATGACGGCCTCACCCCTCGCCATCGTGGCCGAAGGGCACGGTGCCGATGCTGCTGCGAGCGTCACCCGCTGGCATCTCATCGGCATGTTCGCCCCGTCATTTGTGACGGGCAGCCTGATCACACGCTTCGGCGTCGTGCAGGTCCTGTTCGCCGGCGCCGGGTTCTTGCTGGCAAGCGCCGCAGTAGCGCTTGCAGACCCGACTGCGCTCAATCATTATCACGTCGCGCTGCTCTTGCTTGGAGTGGGGTGGAACTTCCTCTTTATCGGCGGGACGACGCTCCTCGCTGCGACGTACCACACGTCCGAGCGCGCCAAGGTGCAAGCAGCTAACGAGTTTCTCGTGTTCGGGGCGACCGCGATGACGACCTTTGGCGCGGGGGGCATCCAGACAGGCTTCGGGTGGACCGCAGTCAACTGGCTGGCCATTCCCGCTGTTTTTGCCTCGGTCGTTGCGACCGCTTGGCTCGCCACCATAGCGGCGAACAGGCAAGCTCACGCCGCAGCCGAGGAGGCTAAATAAGACTCCGCGGCATGCCCTTCCACCCAAGGAATCGATCCACTTCGGTCTGGCTGGTTATGCCGTGGATACGCCTCTGGCCAACGAATGGCCGCCGCTCAATGTTTGCGCCCGCGCCGCACCCCGCGGGCGACCGCTCGGTAGGCATCGCTAAGAGCATCGCCCGATTGATGCGGCTCTAACCTGGATCGATTGCTACGTTCGCAGTCCATGAGTTCAAGGATCGAGAGCAGGCGATCGGCGATCTCAAGCGCGTCCTCGGCGCATGCTCGCTGGAATACTGCAAGGATTTGCGCCTCAAGCGATAGCATCGTTCCCGGGCAAGACATGGGTAGCTCCTTCTTGCTTACCGTTCCGTTACAGAGGATGGCGCGCGAGCCAGTCGCGCATGAAGGCGAACGCGGGCGCATCCTTCTGAAGGAGCACGATCGGGCCTGCCATCGTGACAAGGTCAAGAAGCCGGTCGCAAGACGGGCGCAGGCCAAGTCAAGGCACGAAAGGGATGCTCGACGGGGACCGCGACACGGGCGCGGCGAGGTCAATCTATCGGGCTCATCTGAAGACGGACTCCCTTCTTCAAAAGACGTTAGCGGACCTAAGATGCAGTTAGCCGCGGCATGAGTTGACGACTGCGTCAACGGTCTCTTCGGAAAACTCTTTCTCAGGACCTTGACCTTGCCATCGTTGGAAACCGCACCTTCGTCACAAATGTCCGTCGCCGTATCCCGCTGGCCGGGAGCGCGCGTCCTTTTGAAGGTGAACGAGAATGAGTAATAGAGTCGCCACCCTGTTCCTAGCTGGTGCCGCCATTACCGGTGGCACTCTTGCCACTGTCTATCACGACGAGGTTGGGCCCTACGCCAAAACCTTATTGGGGCTTGTCTCGCCAGCCTCCGCGTCGGAGGCCGCTGCACAGCCGGCTCAAATGCCCGCCCCACGGGTGCCGGTTGCCGAGGTTATCACCCGCAAGGTCGCGCCGTCCGTGGAATTTACCGGCCATATAGAAACGACCAAGGCGATCGAATTGCGTCCGCGTGTCGGCGGCGCCATCGACGCTGTCAGCGTCCCCGAAGGCGGCCTCGTGCGACCAGATGAGGTTCTCTTTCAAATCGACGCCAGGCCCTTTGAGATCGCCCTGGATGCAGCGAAGGCGCAGTTGCAGCAGGCGCGGGTTCTGCTCGACCAGGCCGAGATCGACTTGAAGCGCGCCGAAACGCTGGCCCCCAATGGCACGGTGTCGGGGAAGGCCCTTAACGACGCGCAGGCTGCACACCGCCAGCGTCAGGCACAGGTCGAGATTGCAAAGGCAGCCGTGGCTGCTGCCGAACTCGACCTTTCCTTCACGCGCGTCACCGCTCCGATTGGCGGGCGCGTCGACCGGGTTCTCGTCTCCGAAGGCAATCTTGTCTCCGGCGGCAATGCGGGGGCCGCGACACTTCTCACCACGATCGTCTCGACCGACCCCCTCTATGTCTATTTTGATATCGACGAAGCCACCTATCTTGAATTCGTCGAACGTGCACGCGCGATCGAAAGTGGGAAGGCCTCCGGCAAATTGCTGGTGCAAGTGGGGCTGATGACTGATGCCGGTTTCCCGCACGCCGGGAAATTCGATTTTCTCGGCAACCGCGTCGACCGGAGCACGGGAACAATCCGCGCTCGGGCCGTTGTGAAGAACCCAGATGGTCGGCTGACACCTGGCCTTTTTGCGCGGGTGAACCTCGTTACTGCCGAACCGGCTCAGACCGTGCTCATCGACGAACAGGCGATTGGGATCGACCAGGGGCGCCGCTATGTGCTGGCACTCGGGCCTCAGAATAAGGCCGAGTACCGCCCGGTGGAACTGGGGCCAATGATTGACGGGCTGCGCGTTGTCTCGGGGGGCCTCAAGGCGGGCGAGAAGATCATTATCAAGGGGCTCGTTCGCCCCGGAATGGAAGTAGACCCGCAGATGGTTACGATGTCCCCGGGCCGATCCGCAGGCAATGACCGGGCGGCGGCGGCATCGCAGGAGGCGCGTCGATGAACCTCCCACGCTTTTTCGTTGACCGCCCCATCTTCGCGGTCGTCCTGTCCGTGTTGATGCTCATCGGCGGCGGCCTGACGCTTCTGAAACTTCCATTGAGCGAGTATCCGCAGGTAACCCCGCCGACGGTACAGGTCACCGCAAGCTATCCGGGCGCCAGTCCCGAAGTGATCGCCGAAACGGTTGCTGCGCCGCTGGAGCAGGTGATCAACGGCGTCGAGAATATGCTCTATATGAGTTCGCAGGCCGCGACCGATGGGCGTATGACGCTGACGGTGACCTTCCAGCAGGGCACAGATCCCGACATGGCGCAGATCCAGGTTCAGAACCGCGTCTCGCGCGCGCTTCCGCGTCTGCCGCAGGAGGTTCAGCGTATCGGCGTCGTCACACAGAAGACCTCGCCCGACATCCTGATGGTCGTGCATCTCGTCTCGCCCGACGATCGCTACGATCCTCTCTACCTGTCGAACTTCGCCACTTTGCAGGTGCGGGACCGGCTTGCGCGTCTCTCAGGTGTGGGTGACGTGCTGGTCTGGGGTGCTGGCGAATATTCGATGCGGATCTGGCTCGACCCGGCCAAGGTGGCAGCACGTGGACTGACCGCTTCCGACGTGGTGGCGGCCATTCAGGAGCAGAACGCTCAGGTGGCCGCAGGCTCGGTTGGCCAGCAGCCAGACGCCTCGGCCGCACTTCAAGTCACTGTCAACACCCTCGGCAGGCTTTCGAACGAGGAGCAGTTCGGCGACATTGTCGTCAAGACGGGCACCGACGGCCAGATCACGCGTCTTCGGGACGTTGCACGTATCGAACTCGGTTCGGACGCCTACGCCCTTCGTAGTCTTCTTGACGGCAAGCCGGCACCGGCGATGCAGATCATCCAGAGCCCCGGAGCCAATGCTCTCGACGTGGCGAGCGCTATTCGCGGCACCATGGAAGAGCTTCAGAAAGGGTTTCCAGAGGGCATAAAGTACCGCATCGCCTACGACCCGACTGTCTTCGTGAAGGCCTCACTGGAGGCCGTGGTGATGACGCTGCTTGAAGCGATCGTCCTGGTAGTCATCGTGGTCGTGCTCTTCCTACAGACTTGGCGCGCGTCGATCATCCCTTTGGTTGCGGTACCGGTTTCGTTGGTCGGCACGTTCGCACTTATGTACATGTTCGGCTTCTCGCTGAACACGCTGTCGCTGTTTGGCCTCGTGCTCTCGATCGGAATCGTGGTCGACGACGCCATCGTGGTCGTCGAAAACGTTGAGCGCCACATGGCGCTTGGCGAAACGCCGAAGGAAGCAGCGCGCAAGGCTATGGACGAGGTGATTGGGCCGATCATTGCCATTACATCTGTGCTGTCGGCCGTGTTCATTCCGTCAGCATTCCTGTCCGGCCTGCAAGGTGAGTTCTATCGCCAATTCGCCCTTACGATCGCAATCTCGACCATCCTGTCGGCGGTCAATTCTCTCACGCTTTCTCCTGCGCTGGCAGGTGTGCTCCTGAAGCCGCACCACGGTGAGGTGAAGCGCGATCTCCTGACCCGGGTGATCGACGGTCTGTTCGGTTGGTTTTTTCGGCTCTTTAACCGGTTCTTCGACAGCGCTTCGAATGCCTATGTCTGGTCAGTGCGTCGCGCTGTGAGGTTAAGCGCGCTCGTCCTGCTCGTCTATGCCGGTCTGGTCGGCATGACATGGATGGGTTTCCAGACCGTGCCCAACGGATTTGTCCCAGCTCAGGACAAATATTACTTGGTCGGCATCGCCCAGCTTCCGACTGGAGCCTCGCTCGACCGGACAGAGGCGGTCGTCAAGAAAATGTCGGAGATCGCACTCGCCGAACCAGGCGTGGAAAGTGTCGTCGCCTTCCCAGGTCTTTCGGTCAACGGCATGGTCAATATTCCCAATGCCGCCGTCATGTTCACGATGCTCAAGCCCTTTGACGAGCGCAAGGACCCTTCATTGTCTGCCTTCGCGATTGCAGGCCGCCTGATGGGCAAGTTCAGCCAAATACCCGATGGTTTTGCCGGCATCTTCCCGCCGCCACCTGTTCCGGGGCTCGGCTCGACCGGCGGGTTCAAGATCCAGATCGAGGATCGAGCGGGGCTTGGCTTTGAGGCCCTTGCGCAGGCGCAGGGCGCGATCATGGGCAAAGCGATGCAGACGCCTGAGCTGGCTGGCATGCTCGCGAGCTTCCAGGTGAATGCGCCACAGGTGCAGGTGGACATCGACCGCGTGAAAGCCAAATCGCAGGGGGTGCCGCTCAACACCATCTTCGAAACGTTGCAGGTCAACCTTGGCTCTCTCTACGCGAATGACTTCAACCGCTTCGGTCGGACCTACCGCGTGATGGTCCAGGCTGACGCTCCGTTCCGTATGCAGCCGGAGGACATCGGCCGGCTGAAGGTGCGTAACGCGGCGGGCGAAATGATCCCGTTGTCGGCTTTGCTGACCATCAAGCACAGTTCGGGGCCGGATCGGGTCATGCATTACAACAGCTTCCCGTCGGCCGATATCAGCGGCGGCCCGGCGCCCGGCTATTCGTTTGGGCAAGCGACTGCAGCCATAGAACGGATCGCATCGGAAACCTTGCCGCCCGGCATGGCCTTCGAGTGGACGGAGCTTGCCTATCAGGAGAAGCAGGCGGGGAACACGGCAATGTACATCTTCCCGCTGTCTGTTCTGCTCGCGTTTCTGATTCTCGCGGCCCAATACAACAGCTGGTCGCTGCCGTTTGCTGTGTTGCTGATCGCTCCGATGGCGTTGCTTTCCGCGATCGCAGGCGTCTGGTTTACGGGAGGTGACAACAACGTTTTCACGCAGATCGGGTTCGTCGTGCTCGTGGGTCTCGCTGCCAAAAACGCCATCTTGATCGTTGAGTTCGCCAGAGCGAAGGAAGACGAAGGCGTCGATCCCTTGAACGCGGTGCTTGAAGCAGCCCGACTTCGCCTGCGGCCGATCCTGATGATCTCACTCGCCTTCATCGCCGGTGTTGTTCCGCTGGTGATCGCAACCGGGGCTGGTGCTGAGATGCGGCATGTCATGGGCATTGCCGTGTTCGCCGGCATGCTTGGCGTCACCCTTTTCGGGCTCGTGCTGACCCCGATATTCTATGTTGTCGTCCGGCGTCTCGCAATCAGGCGGGAGAGCCTGACGCAACTTCGTGGACATTCTCAACCAGATCAACGCCGTAAAATCCGACCCCTCCAAGGTTGAGGACCAGATTTTGAGAACGCATACCGCCTGCTTCGTTAAGGAGGCGATCGCTTCCGGTGACGCCGACCTTCAGCGCAGCAAGTTCACCGAGCTGGTCGAGGTGTTTGCAAGAGCGAAACTATAAAGTCGGAGGAACAAGACGATGGCGACCTATGCAGCAAAACGTGCCGAACTTCATCGGATGGCGACAGCCGAGCACACTTGTCCCTTTGGGCTGAAGGCGCTCGACCTGCTCAAGCGCGAAGGTTACGAGGTCGACGACCATCAGCTGACCACTCGCGAGGAGGCAGACGCCTTTAAGGCCAAGCACAATGTAGACACGACACCCCAGACCTTCATCGACGGCCAACGGATCGGCGGTTACGATGATCTCGTCCGGTTCTTCGGCCGCGAGGTCAAGGACAAGGATGCCGTGACCTACAAGCCCGTGATCGCACTCTTCGCGATGGCGGCGTTGATGGCGCTTGCCGCCAGCTGGGCGGCCTTCGGAAATCTCGCAACTGTCCAGGCTGCCGAATGGTTCATCGCCATCGCGATGTGTCTTCTTGCTCTTCAGAAGCTCAAGGACGTGGAAGGCTTCGCCACCATGTTCCTTAACTACGATCTTCTGGCGCAACGATGGGTCCGCTACGCCTACGTCTACCCCTTCGCGGAGGCGCTCGCCGGTGTCCTGATGATCGCAGGCGCATTGATGTGGCTGTCGATCTCTGTTGCGCTCTTCATCGGCGGTGTCGGCGCGGTTTCAGTGTTCAAGGCTGTTTACGTTGACAAGCGCGAGCTGAAGTGCGCCTGCGTCGGCGGCGACAGCAACGTGCCGCTCGGCTTCGTGTCGCTCACCGAGGACCTGATGATGGTCGCCATGGCGATCTGGATGATCTTCAAGCCGATGGGCCTTGCCCACTGACAAACAGCCCTGAGAGGAGGCGTAGACGCAGCAGAACCACCAGTCACATGGCCGATACTCGCATGGTGATCACAGTTCGTGTGGCGGCATCGTCAGTTTAGCGGAACGGTGACCACAGGAAAGCGTCCATGAGGGATGCAGCCTTCAGTGAGCCTTTGTTACTTCAGCTCGGTAACCTGACGGCGCCCCGGAGAGCATGTCGTCGAGTCAGACACCATCATCGGAGGGACGAAGTAGAAAAGCGCAAGCAATACCGTGACCCCCGCCGAGATCGCGGGATATCGCCTCTTGGGATGAGAGGGCGTTCATCGCCAATCGAAGATGGCTTGCGTGTCGAGCGGACTTGTATACCCATTGGTCGGCGCAGGGCGCAGTGCCTCGGAGCGCTGCGGCCGACGGCCGGAATAATGTGCTCCAGATGACGACGGCTCAGCATATCGGATCTTCGGTCGGTCCCGCTTGACCTTCTGGGCGGAGGGTTTCTTCGGCTCCTCCCCTTGGATCACAATTCTCGTCTTCCCGAGTCCCTCGCTGCGGACGAGGGCAAACAGCTTCGACGCATTTGAGGGCGCAAGGCGGACGCAGCCATGGGATGCGGTCTGCCCCAGACTACGGGTGGCGTTGCTGCCATGGATCGCATGGCCCCGGTGCGTGAAGAAGATCGAGTGCGGCATGGGTGAGTTGTCCCACTCCTTGGAGGCATGGTCCTTCACCAGACGCGATGGGGAGAAGGTGCCGGCCGGTGTCTCGTGCCCTGCCTTGCCCGTCGATACCGACCAAGCGTAGCGCGGCTGGCCATCCACGGAGACCGACATGCGCTGGGTAGGCTTGTCGACGGTGATCAGGACGTCTGCCTTTGCCCAACTGGCTCCGAGCGTGAGAGTGCCAAGCAAAGACGCAACAAGCAGACCGACACGACGCATAGGGAAAAGTCCTTCTGGTAGGAATACAAGGCGACATTCCTACAGACGTCTGGGTGAAACTCCGGTTCCGCAGGCGGGTCCGATCTCACGGAACTGTGTGGACGTGCTTCATGACGTGCTCCTGCCGTGTGCTCGGGATGGTCATCCTCCTCCAGGCTGATCTCAGTGGCTGAAAGGAGCCCCGGCCATGGCCCAGGCCAGGGCTCTTCCAGTTAGACGACCTCCTCGGCCCCGCCCTTCATGGTGACCGGGATCAGCAGGTAGCGGACGCCGTTCGCTTCCGCCGGCGGGAATTTCCCAGCCCTGATGTTGGTTTGGATCGAGGGCAGCAGCAGCCGGGGTGCAGCCAGCTTCGCGTCACGAGCGGTTCGCATGGCCACGAACTCCTCCTCGGTGACGCCCTCCTTCACATGCACGTTCCTCTCGCGCTGCTCCGCGACCGTGGTCTCCCAGGCATAGGTGTCGCGGCCCGGCGCCTTGTAGTCGTGGCACATAAACAGCCGCGTCTCGGGTGGAAGCGCGGTCAGGCGCCTGATCGAGCGGTACAGCTGGCGGGCATCACCTCCGGGGAAGTCGGCGCGGGCGGTGCCGTAGTCCGGCATGAACATCGTGTCGCCCACGAACACCGCGTCCTCGACCTTGTAGGAGATGTCGGCCGGGGTGTGGCCTGGCGTGTGAAGCACCTCGACATCGAGTTCGCCGATGGTGAAGCGCTCGCTGTCCTTGAACAGATGGTCGAAGTCGCTGCCGTCTGGAGTGAGATCGGTGGCATTGAAGATCGGGCGGAAGATCTTCTGCACGTCCTTGATGTGCTCACCAATGCCGATCTTCGCCCCCGTCCTGGCCTTGATGTAGGGCGCGCCTGAGAGGTGGTCGGCATGAGCGTGGGTCTCCAGCGCCCACTCAACGGTATAGCCCGCCTCCTCAGCCGCCTTGAGCATCGCCTCGACCGAGCGCGTGTCGACCGTGCCCGAATTGTGGTCGTAGTCGAAGACAGGGTCGATGATCGCCGCTCTCTTGGTCGCCGGATCCGCGACCAGGTAGCTAACGGTGTTGGTGGGCTCGTCGAAGAATGCCCGGATGATGGGTTGGCCTGACATGGTCTGAACCTCCTCAATGGTTCGTTTGCCGTTGTAGTTGACAATATATAAGCAATATCTAAATAAGCAATATCTAATGTAGTACGAGCCGCTTTGACGGCCGATCCCCATCCGGAGACACACTATGTCGCTTCCCACCCTCAGTCCTACCGAAGCCAAGCGCCTGCTCGACCAGGGCGCCGTCCTCGTTGACATCCGCGAGGCCGACGAGCACGCCCGGGAGAACATCCCCGGCGCCCGCCTGGCGTCCCTATCCCGGCTGGATCAGGCGGACCTTGCCCATCCCGAAGGCCAGCGGGTGATCTTCCATTGCAAGAGCGGAGCCCGGACCCAGGGCAACGCTGCCCGTCTTGCCGCCAAGGTCGGCAGCGCGAGTGAGGCCTTCATCGTTGAGGGCGGCCTCGACGCCTGGAAGAAGGCTGGCCTGCCGGTCGCGGTCGACCGCCGCCAGCCACTGGAGCTGCAGCGTCAGGTGCAGATCGGGGCCGGGAGCATAGTCTTCCTCGGCACGATGCTGGGTCTGTTCGTGTCGCCCTGGTTCTTTGCCATTCCAGCCTTTGTCGGCACCGGCCTGACGGTAGCGGGGGTCACCGGGTTCTGCGGCATGGCCCGGATCCTGAAGAAGGCCCCTTGGAACCGCGCCGCCTTCGCCCGACCCAAGCACGCCTGAAGCATTCAACATCCCTGTCACCGCCACAGCAGAAGACCATGATGACACTGTCCCTTACCCAGAGCGCCCTCGGCCTCGCTTCGGGCTCGCTCGTCGGCTTCACGCTTGGCCTCGTGGGCGGCGGCGGCTCGATCCTGGCGGTGCCGCTGCTTGTCTACCTGGTCGGCGTGACCAACCCGCACGTGGCCATCGGCACGAGCGCGATTGCGGTGGCGGCCAACGCCGCCGCCAATCTCGCCAACCATGCCCGCGCCAAGAACGTGAAGTGGCGCTGTGCCTTGGTCTACACCGTCGCCGGCATCCTCGGTGCCTTCGGCGGCTCCTCACTTGGCAAGATGGTCGACGGCCAGAAGCTCCTCGCCCTGTTCGCCGTGCTGATGATGATCGTCGGGGCCCTCATGCTGCGAAAGCGCTCCGGCGAGGGCGACAAAAACGTGCGTCTCGGCCGAGAGAACTTCCTCAAGCTGGTTGGGATCGGCCTGGCGACGGGAACCTTGTCGGGCTTCTTCGGCATCGGCGGCGGTTTCCTGATCGTGCCGGGCCTGATCATGGCGACTGGCATGCCAATCCTGTACGCCGTCGGCTCCTCCCTTGTGGCGGTGACCGGCTTCGGTCTCACCACCGCGGCCAGCTACGCCTCCTCGGGCTTGGTCGATTGGACCCTGGCGGCGTTGTTCATTGGCGGCGGGGTGTTGGGCGGCCTGCTCGGCGCCCGCCTGGCCACGACACTCGCTGGCAGGAAAGGCGCGCTCAACACGGTCTTTGCCGGCCTGATCTTCGTCGTGGCGATTTACATGCTGGTGCGCAGCCTCAACCTGCTCTGAGGCGAAAAGTCAGGAGGTGGCTCATGTCGAAGTCGTTTCATGTGGTCTGTCCCCAGTGCGATGCCGTCAACCGCGTTCCGCAGGATCGACCTGCATCGCAGGCGGTCTGCGGCAGCTGCAAGGCAAGGCTCTTCGAAGGGCATCCCATCGAGCTCAATGGCCAGCGTTTCCAGCGCCACGCCGAGCGCAGCGACATTCCGGTGATCGCTGATTTCTGGGCGCCCTGGTGCGGCCCCTGCCGGGCCATGGCGCCGATCTTCGAGCGGGCGGCGAAGGAGCTCGAACCGAAGGCCCGGTTCGTGAAGGTCAACGTGGACGACGAGCCGGAGCTGGCCGGACGGCTCGGGGTTCAGGGCATTCCGGCCCTCTTCGTCCTCAAGGGCGGCTCAGTCGTCGCCCGGCAGGCCGGGCTGGCCAACCTGTCCACTCTCCACGACTGGGTTCGCCAGTTCTCAACCCCTTGAAAGGAGACGCCGCATGAAGGTCACCAAGTTGACGCCCAACATCTCGGTCGCGCACCAGCTGACCGAGCGGGATCTTGAGGAGGCCGCGGCCGCGGGCTTCAAGACCATCATCAACAACCGTCCCGACGGCGAGGCTCCGGATCAGCCCCCGAGCGAGGAGCTCGCGGCTGCCGCGAAGCGCCTCGGCCTCACGTACCATCACATCCCGGCCGTCTCGGGCCAGATTTCCGACGCCCAGGTCGAGGCGTTCAGGACAGCCCTCGGCGGGGCGGAGAAGCCCGCCCTCGCCTTTTGCCGCACAGGAACGCGCTCGACCACCCTGTGGGCGTTGGCGGCCAGCGACCGCCTCTCAGTCAATGAGATCCTGCAGACGACCTCGGGAGCGGGCTACAATCTGGAGGCCTTGCGGCCGCAGCTGGAGGCCACCTCGAACAAGCGGTCTTCCAGCACCTGATCCTCTTGAGCCGGCTTGATCGATGCCCCTAAAGGTGCGGGCAGCTATGCCTGCCCCTCTCAGGCCTACTAGCGCCAGAACAGGACGGCGGTGCCGAGAACCGTCACGAACGCGCCGCACCAGGCCTGCCACGCGAGCCTGGTGCCCGTGCGCAGCCACAGCATCGGCAGAATGGCAATCGGGGCCATCGAAGAGAGCGTTGAGGCGACCGCCACGCTGGTGCCGGTCAGGGCGATCATCAGCATCGACATCCCGACCACGTAACCGATGAAGACCCCGAGCGAGACACGGGCCAGGGTTTTCCAATCCGGGACGGAGATGCCGGTCTTCCACGTCCCCGGGAATGCCAGATGCCAAGCCCACAGGACAACGACAGCCACGAGCCCGCGGGCCCCCATCACCGCAAAAGGATCCGGGTTGTCGAGCATCACAGGCCGCATGGAGAGGATCCCGACGGCTTGGCCGAAGGCGGCGAGCACGGCCAGCAGTACGCCCGCGGCCGACAGCCGGACCTCGGCATGGACGGAGGCGTTCCGGTCCGAACCGGTGCCTGAAGCCGCCGGCTTGCGGCTGAAGCCGACAGCGAAGGCGATCCCTCCCGCCACTAGAGCGCAGCCGACCAACTGGCTCGGGCCGAGCGTCTCCCCGAGAACCAGGAACCCCAATGCAGCGGCAAAGGGCGCGCTCAGCGAAAAGATCAGGCCCGTCCGCCGCGCCCCGATGAGGGCGATGCCTGCGTTCAGCGCCGGATCCGCCACGACGATGGCCACGAGACTCGACAACACGATCAGCGGGAGGTGGCTGGCTGACAGGCTGTCCCAACCTCCAACCGCGGTGGCGATGAGGGCCAGCATGAGAAAGCCGATGAGCATGCGCCAGCGCGACAGCGCCATGGGACCGCCGACCGCTTTCACCACCTCGGCGGAGATGAGCGTTGCCAGCGCGATGCAGAACGATGTGCCGAGGGCAAAGAGGGCCAAGGGAGTGTCCTCGCCGGGGTTGGTCTCCCGGTTCTCGTGTGGGGATCGGGTTCTCCCTCTAGCAGATGCAGATGAAACGGCTACAGGGATCGACCGGGATCAGCCACTCAGGTTCCATCGTTTTGGACGGTGCTGGAGGTCCAGGCAGGGGTGGGCCCTGCCGGCGTGACTTTCGGTTCGGCCAGGGCTGTTTCCGGACGGCTGACCTCCACCGTCCCCGAGGTCAGGGCCTGGAGGCGCGCCGATCCTGAACGGCGCAGGATCTCCCGGAACGACGGGTGCATCGACCCGTCGACATAGGTGTAGGATACAGCCGTCCGCCCCGCGGCGACGAGATCCCTCACCTGCGCCTCGTCCCGCGCCTGCTTCGCCGCCACCATCATGGCGGTCCCTGCCTCGACCGTGTACACGGGGCAGGCCGCTCCGGCATCGAACCGCGCCCCGGGATTGTTCGAGCTGGCATTGAACACGTAGCGCCTGCCGCAGCTGGCCACCTTCGGAGGTTGGCGGGCCGCCTCGAAGTGGTCCGAGCCCTCCTTCAGGTTGCGCCAGAACGCGATGTGCGGGCTCGCCCGGTGCTCAGCCAGGTTCTCCGGCGTCATGCGGAAGGGGAAGGACTGGACCTGGAACGCCTCCTGTCCGCCCTTAATGGCCTCTCGCGCCAGGGCGAAGAGCTCGGCGGCGCCGTCATCCGTCATGGCGAAGCAGCCCGAGGACGAGCAGGCACCGTGGATCATCAGCGCCGAGCCCGTCCGGCCGAGGGCCCAGTCCAGTGCGTTCGGGAAGCCAAGGTCTAACGACAGGTAGTAGGCGGAGTTCGGGTTCATCTGGCCGGCCCGCACCGTGTAGAACCCCTCGGGCGTCTGCCGGTCTCCCTCCTGCATCTTCGGCCCGAGCTGCCCCGACCAGCGGCAGACCGGGTAGGTCTTGAGAAGGGCGTACTGGCCGGTCCGGTCGCGTTTCCAGACCTCCAGCTCCGCCTCCTTCTTGAAGACGCGAATGAGGATGGGATCGGAGACCGTCATCCCGTTGGCCTGCATGCTGGCGACGAGCTTTGGGGGGACCGGCTTCAGATGCCTCGGGTCGCCAACCGTCACGCAGCCGGCAAGGGTCGCTGCAAGGATCACTCCGCTCAAAACGCCACGCGCCGAGTTCATCCGCATTCTACAACGCTTTCATTGTTGGTGTTTCGACCTGACGCGTCACGTCAGGAGGGGCAGACGACCTCGCCGCATCGGTCGAGGGCGGCAACAATCCCACCGATGGTTCTGGGGCCGGGATAGCCGAGCACGCCAACTCCGCCAGCGACGAAGGACGGCGTTGCCGCAAGCCCGAGGTTGGCCGCGAGCGACGACTGCTCGCGCAGCATGCCGCCCACCTTCTTGCTGTCGGCCGTGGGCTCGATCTGGCGTCTTGGGACACCGAGGTCCTCGGCGAGCTTGAGCGCCCGCTGGCCGTCGTTCGTGCCCGACATGGCGAACAGACGCTGGTGGAAATCGTAGGCCACTACCGGCCCTTTCAGCAGGAGCAGCGCCAGCTCCACCTTCGCGGCCTGCATCGAACCGAGGGACAGGATCGCATTGTTGATCAGTCCGAGGCGCAGCTCCGGCCTCTTCCTCACGAGGGCGTGCAGGTCCTTCGCCGCCACCCTGCAATAGGGGCAGTTGTAGTCATAGAATTCGTAGAGCGTGACGGCGGAACTCTTCGAGCCCACCCAGATCACGCCGGGCAGATGTTCGATCTCGCCCGTCAGCTCGACAGGCAGGCGCGCGTTAGCCACGGGCTTGCCGTCGTCCCCTTTGAGCGGGTGCCAACCCTCCCCGCTTTGGGCCTGGGCAGCCGTGAAAGATGACGGTGCCAGGAGGGCCAGCGCGGCGCCCTGGAGGATCCGGCGTCTGTCGAAAATCATGGTGTCATTCCAATCGAGTTTGATATCGCTGCAATGGCGGGCGGTCGTCACAGAACGACGACTTTGGCGCCGGTCGGAACGCGGCTGTAGAGGTCGATTACGTCCTGGTTCATCATGCGGATGCAGCCCGAGGAGATGGCCTGGCCGATGGTCTGGGGCTCATTGGTGCCGTGAATGCGGTAGAGCGTGTCCTTGCCGTCCCTGAACAGGTAGAGGGCGCGCGCGCCGAGCGGATTATCGGTACCGCCCTCCATGCCGCCGGCCCACTTTCGATAGCGTTCCGGCTCGCGCCTGATCATGTCGGGCGTCGGCGTCCAGCGCGGCCATTGCGCTTTGCGATTCACCGTTGCCGTGCCCTTGAACTCCAGCCCCTCCTTGCCGACGCCGACGCCGTAGCGCAGCGCCTTGCCGCCCTCCTGCACGAGGTAGATGAAGCGGGCGTTCGTATCGATCACGATGGTACCTGGCTTCTCAGCAGTCGCGTAATCCACGAGCTGGCGCACGTTGCGCGGCTTGAGCGTGGTGGGATCGACACCGGGCACCGGATGCTTGTCGGTGGTCACCGCGGCATAGCGCTCGGCCGTCACCGGATCGACAGCCGGCGCCGCGGCCATCGGTTGAGGCGGCGCGCTTGCGGTCGTGTTGCAGGCGGCCAGAGCGGCCGGCAGGATGAGGGCAAGAAGACGGAGCAGGCCTGCCGGCCTTACGAGCTTGAACATGGATGGCCTGTGAGCGAGCGAGATCGGAAACAGAGGGATGCGGATGCGGGTCACTGCTTGCCCTTAGCGCGGGCTTCGGCGACTGCTTTGTGGAACTGTTCGTAGCTGAGCGCTCCGGACGCCTTGAACGGGCCGATCAGGTAGACCGGCGTCCCCGTCAGCCCAAGCGCATCGGCCTGGTCGAGGTTGCGTTGGATCAGCGCCTGGATCTCGGTGCCGTGCTGCTTCAGGTCCGCGTTCAGCCGCTCCATGTCGACGCCGGACTTCTGGACAGCTTCGGTCATTGTCTCCTTGCCGACCCGTTTGCCCGGAATGCCCATCAATGCATGATGCACCTGCTCGTACTTGCCTTGGTACTTGGCGGCGAGCGCGAGCTGCGCTCCATGAACGGAGGTGGGCGCGAGAAAGGGCCAGTCCTTGTAGACGAGCCTGATCTTGCCGTCGGCCTTGACGAGCTTCTCCAGGTCCGGTGCCGACTTCTTGCAGAAGGGGCAGTTGTAATCGAGGAAAGCCACAATGGTGACATCGCCCTTCGGGTTGCCGGCAAAGGGCGCCTGCGGATCGTTCAGGATTGCGTCGACCGAGATGTCCTGGGCCAGAGCCGGCGCGGCCGGCATGACGAAAGCGACAGACAATGCAGCCAAAACGGCGGCGAAGAGAGATCTGGTCAGGAAGAGCATTGTTGACTCCTTGGAATGCGATGAAGGACGGTCGCGGGCCTAAAGCCCTGCGAGATTGATCGTGTCGAGGAAGAGGTTGGCGTCGACGGCCCCGGTCAGCCGGGTTCCGGGCATCTCCCGCCCATCCTTCGGATCGATGACGAACATCGTCGGCGGGCCCACGACCCGAAGGTGTTCCATGAGCGCCCGGTTGCCGGCATCCGCAGCCGTCACGTCCGCCCGCACCAGGGCGATGCGCTCAAGCCGCCTCTTGATCACAGGATTGGAGAACACGCGGCTGTCGATGCTCTTGCAGATCGGGCACCACTCCGCTGTGAAGTACGCCAGCACCGGCTTCCTCCGGGCGAGCGCGCGCCTGACCGCCGCCTTGAATGCCTCTCGTGTGGTGACATGTGCGAATGCCAGTTCCGCGGCCTGCGCTCCCGCTATCGGCGGCAGGAGCGCCAATCCTGACGACAGGGTTGCAAACCTCAGGAATGTCCTGCGCGACCATGCGTCCGTCCGCGTGGGGGCGCGGGAACGGAAAGATCCGGCAGCCATCATGCGCCTGCCGTTGTGAGCTTCTGGAGGAAACCATCCGCATCAATGATGCCGATGGTGCGGGCCGGGGCGAGCTCTCGTCCCGTCGTTGGGTCGAGGAACAGGATCGTCGGTGGCCCGACCACGCCAAAGCGCCGCATGAGATTGCGACTCGCCTCGTTGTATTCCGTCACGTCGGCACGGATGAAGGGGATATCCTTGAGCCTTGCCTTCACGGTGGGATCGGCAAAGACGTCGCGGTCGATCTGCTTGCAGGTCACGCACCACTCGGCGGTGAAGTCGACGAGGATCGGCTTGCCCTGCGCCCGGGCCGTCTCGACCGCGGCGTCGAACTCCGCCGGCGTGGTGACGCGGGTGGCTGCAAGCTCACTCGTTGCGGCGGGCGCCGAGCCCCGTGCCAAGGTGGCCAGAGGCTGCAACGGATCCGTCGCCCCGGACGCGGCGCCCACCACCAGCGTTCCGCCGTAGAGAACCGCGGCAATGCCCGCTGCCTTCGCGACCCGGCGGATCGCGCAGCCGGGCGCCGGGTCGAAAGCGCCGAGGAACACGCCGGCACTGATGGCAAGCAGCGCCCAGAGCGCCAGCGACACCTGAGGCGGTGCGATGCGCGAGACCATCGCGATGGCGACGCCGAGGAAGACGACGCCGAAGGCTTGCTTGACGCGCACCAGCCAGAGACCGGATTTCGGCAGGGCCTTGGCCCCAACGGTGCCATACACGATCAGCGGCAGGCCCATGCCGAGGCCCAGCATGAACAGGGCCGCCGCGCCGCGCATCATGTCACCGGTCTGCGAGACGTAGAGAAGAGCCCCGGCCAGCGGAGGTGTCACGCAGGGGCCGACGATCAGGGCCGAGGTGAAGCCGAGGGCCGCCGCGCCGGGAAGCGAGCCGCCCATCCCCGAGGTGCGACCCGAGATGAAACTGGTCCAGGAGCTGGGGAGCTGGAGCTCGAACAGGCCGAACATCGACAGTGCCAGGACCATGAACAGCAGGCTCATGGCGCCCAGCGCCCACGATGTCTGAAGCGCGGCCTGCAGGTTCTGCCCGGACCAGGCCGCGGCGATGCCGAGCAGGCCATAGGCGGCTGCCATGGCGAGCACGTAGGTAGTCGAGAGCGCGAAGCCCCGCCCCGCCGAGAGTTGGCCTCCGCTGCGGGCGAGCATGCCCGACAGGATCGGGATCATCGGCAGCACGCAGGGTGTGAAGGTCAGCAGAAGGCCGAAGCCGAGGAAGGTCGCCAAGACCGACGCCAGGCTGCCGCTCATCCAGGCATCGCGTTGCGGGACCGTTTGTGGTGTCGCCGGCACGGCCGTGTCCGACGCGGTGGTCTCAACCGCCTGCGAGGGGCCGATTGGCACGGTGCTCCAGGGTAAACCGCCGTTCGAAGCCGCCGCGCCCTGGTTTGCCGCCACCGGAAGCGTGGCAAGCTCGATGGCCTTTGTCTCAGGCGGATAGCATATGCCGAGCTTCTCGGCGCAGCCCTGATAGGTGACATGGACCATCCGCGGCGAGCCGGCGGCGGCCAGCGAGCCGGCCGACACCGTCGCGCGGGCCGCATCATGGTAGACCTCCGTCTCGCCGAAGGTGGGATCGTCTTTCCTCTGGCCGGAGCTGGTTTCGACCGGCATCGGCTGGGCGTCGCCGGGAGAGGCCGAGACGATCACTTTGTCGCGATAGAGATACATGTCCGGCGCAATCGCCCAATCGAGGACGATACCGCCATCGGCGCTCTTCGAGGCGCTGAGCCTGAACACCTCGTCAGCCTTCGGGATGTTGAACTGCGCCCGCGCCCCGGCGGAGCCAAGGACCAGCACAGCGAGCGCGAACACAATTCGGATAAGGTTGTGGGACAAGCGAATCCTCGCGACCAGGACAGTGTCCCCCCAAACTCCCGGCCAACCTTAAGGCAGCCTTAAGGGTAGCGGGCGACAGAGCCCGCGGAGGTGCTCGATGCGTATTCTTGTGGTTGAAGATGATGCGATGCTGCTCGACGGGCTGAAGGTCGGCCTTGGCATTCACGGCTTCACGGTCGATGCGGTGGCGTCCTGCGGCGACGCCCGGGCCGCGCTCGCCACAGCCGAGTTCGACGCTCTTGTTCTTGACCTGATGCTGCCGGACGGCTCCGGGCTCGACATCCTGCGCGAGCTGCGTCGGCGCCAGGACGCGACGCCGGTTCTGCTGCTGACCGCAAAAGACACCGTGGCCGACCGGATCGGCGGCCTCGACAGCGGCGCGGACGACTATCTCGGAAAACCCTTTGATCTCGACGAGGTCGCCGCCCGTCTGCGCGCCATCTCCCGCCGGGCCGCCGGGCGGGCAACGCCGACCATGTCCTGGAACGGCATTGAACTCGATCCAGGCCGCCGCACCGTCGAGATCGACGGCAATCCGGTTGGCCTCTCCCGCCGCGAGTTCTCGATCCTGGAGGCTCTTATGCGGCATCCCGGCGCGGTGCTGTCGAAGGACCAACTCGCCGACCGGCTCTACGGCTGGGAGGAGGACGTGGAGAGCAACGCCGTCGAGGTCCACGTCCATCACCTGCGGGTCAAGATCGGGCGCGACGCCATCGAGACCGTGCGCGGCCTCGGCTACCGTCTCCGGAGCGCCTGACATGAGCTCGATCCGCACTCGCCTTTTCATCATCCTCATCGCCGCCACGACATGCATCTGGCTGTTCGCGACCGCCTGGATCTATCTCGACACCAAGCGGCAGCTGCAGCACGTGCTCGACACCCGCCTCATGGAGGCGGCCCGCATGGTCGGCTCGCTGGTCACCAGCGGCGAGATCGCGCTGTCGGCCCGCGCCGGCGAAGCCCCGGCCTCCATCCCGCTCCCGGAGCCAACGCATGTGGGGTACGAGCGCCAGCTTTCGTGCCAAATCTGGTCGTTCGACGGCCGGTTGATCGGCCGCTCCAGCGGCGCGCCGGAGGCCGCGCTGTCGAACGAGTCCAGCGGGTTCTCGGAGCAGGAGGTCGGTGGCGAGCCGTGGCGGGTCTACGCCGTCGCCGACCGTGAAAAAGGCATTCGTGTGCTGGTCGGCGACCGGCTCGGATTGCGCGACCGCCTCGTCACCGACCTCGTCCGGGGACTTGTTCTGCCGGCCATCGTCGTGGTCCCCCTGCTCGCCTTCCTGATCTGGGCCAGCGTCGGGAGCGGGCTGCGGCCCCTGCGCCGCCTCACACAGGGGCTCAAGGCGCGCGGCCCCGAGGACCTGAGCCCGGTCAGCGTCGGCAGCCCGCCCTCGGAGATCCGTCCCGTGGTCGACGCCCTCAACGGCCTGTTCGGCAAGGTCGCGGCGGCCCGCGAGCACGAGCGCAGCTTCACCGCCTTTGCCGCACACGAGCTGCGCACCCCGCTGGCCGGCCTGCGCACCCAGGTCCAGGTGGCCCTGGCGGCGAGGGACTCGGAGACACGCGAAGGGGCGATGAGGCAAACATTGGTGGCCGTCGACCGCACCAGCCGGCTTGTGCGCCAGCTGCTCGCCATGTCCGAGCTCGATGCCGTTCCGGACGAGGGCGAGCCGCAGGACATCGCGGTCGGGCGCGCCATCGAGGACATCGCCGCCAGTCTCAGAGCCAGCCACACGGATGTTGCGGTGGAGATCGACCCCGCGCTCCACCGCACGACGATCCGGATGAACCGGGAGCTCTTTCATCTCGCCGTGCGCAACCTGCATGAGAACGCCGTGCAGCACTCGCCGGCGGGCGGGCGCGTGCGGTGGTTCCTCGACGGTAGCGCGAGCCCGCCGGTGATCGCCGTGGAAGACGAGGGCCCCGGCATCCCGGAGGACGAGATCGGCCAAGTGACCGATCGGTTCTTCCGTGGACGCCATCGCAGCGCCGTCGGCAGCGGTCTCGGTCTTGCCATCGTGGACGCGGCGCTCAGGCGGGCCAAGGCCTCCTTCGCTCTCCGCAACCGGCAGGATCGGTCCGGAGTGCGCGCTGGGTTCGCAATGGGCTCGGTCGGGGCGTATTCAGAGACAGGTTCAGCACGCATAGCCCCGTCCGCCAACAACTGAATCTGTCTCAGCCACCGTCACCTCACCCCGGACCAATCGGTTTGTCATGGAACTGGGGCCGGGACGGCAGGGTGGTCTGCAGGAAGTTTCCGAAAGGATCCGGCGACCGCCGCTGGCTGCAGACGCCCCGTGCATCCGGTAGCAACCGCGGCCCGGCCGGAAAGAAATATGGGGAGCGTCGGGCATCCCCAGCGCACTTGACTTACATCAATGCATACCGATATTTCAGAATATTCTGAAATTTCAGGAGATGCCGTGAACCTCCCTCCCCTCGTCCAGACCTTCGTGCTCCACTTCGGCGAGATGGGCTCGCGCTGGGGCATCAACCGTACCGTCGGCCAGATCTACGCCCTGCTGTTCATCTCGAAGGAGCCGCTGAACGCCGAGGACATCGTCGAACGGCTCGGCGTCTCCCGCTCCAACGTCAGCATGGGGCTCAAGGAGTTGCAGGCCTGGAACCTCGTCCGGCTTCAGCACAAGCCCGGGGACCGGCGCGACTACTTCTCGACGCCCGACGACATCTGGCAGATTGTCCGCACGCTCGTCGAGGAGCGGAAGAAGCGGGAAATCGACCCGACCATGACCCTCCTGCGCGAGGTGCTCATGCAGGAGCCCGCCAGCGCCGAGGAGCGCCATGCGCAGGAGCGCATGCGCGAGATGCACGACCTCTTCGAGCTGCTCACAGGCTGGTACGCCGACGTGCAGCGGCTCGACACCGAGCGCCTCGTTCAGCTCCTGACGCTCGGCTCGAAGGTACAGAAGATCTTGGAGATGAAGGACCGCCTCTTCGTCGTGCCAGGATCGAAGAAGAGCCGCCGGGACGACCCCAAGGACAAGTAGAAATGTTCGACCAGTTCGACGCGCTGCTCCTGGCGCGTTTTCAGTTCGCGTTCACGGTCTCCTTCCATTTCATCTTCCCGTCCTTCTCCATCGGGCTGGCAAGCTATCTTGCGGTGCTGGAGGGGCTTTGGCTGTGGACCGGGCGCGAGGTCTATCTCAACCTGTTCAAGTACTGGCTCAAGATCTTCGCCCTAGCGTTCGCCATGGGCGTGGTCTCGGGCATCGTCATGTCCTACCAGTTCGGCACCAACTGGTCGGTGTTCTCCGACAAGGCCGGGCCGGTTATCGGGCCGCTCATGGCCTACGAGGTCATGACCGCGTTCTTCTTGGAGGCCGGCTTTCTCGGCATCATGCTGTTCGGCATGGGCCGGGTCGGCCGCAAGCTGCATTTCGCCGCGACGCTTGCGGTTGCGGTCGGCACCTTCATCTCGGCTTTCTGGATCCTGTCCGCCAACTCGTGGATGCAGACGCCGGTCGGCTACGGCATCAACGAGGCCGGGCAGTTCGTGCCGGAGGATTGGTGGGCGATCATCTTCAACCCGTCCTTTCCTTACCGCTTGGTGCACACGGTGATGGCGGCCTATCTCACGACCGCTCTGGTCGTGGGCGGCGTCGGTGCCTGGCACCTGCTGCGGGAGCGTACCAACAAGGGTGCCCAGGTGATGTTCTCGATGGCCATGGGCATGGTGGCCGTTGTCGCCCCGCTCCAGATCTTCGCCGGCGACATGCACGGCCTCAATACGCTTGAGCACCAGCCCGCCAAGGTCATGGCCATGGAAGGGCATTTTGAAAGCCACCCGGAGGGCGCACCCCTGATCCTGTTCGGCATTCCCGATCAGGAGGCCGGCACGGTGCGCAACGCCATCGCAATCCCGAAGGCGTCCTCGCTCATCCTCAAGCATGACCTGAACGCGCCCATGGACGGACTCGACACCGTCGACCGCGCCAACTGGCCCTATGTGCCGGTGGTGTTCTGGTCGTTCCGCATCATGGTGGGTCTGGGCTTCGCGATGCTGGCTCTTGGCTTGCTCAGCCTGTGGGCGGGCTTCCGCGGCCGGCTCTACGACTGGCGCCCGCTGCACTGGCTCGCGCTGGCCATGGGGCCTGCAGGCTTCGTCGCCGTGATCGCCGGCTGGGTGACCACCGAGGTCGGGCGACAGCCGTTCACCGTTTATGGTCTGCTTAGAACAGCACAGTCGGCCTCACCTCTTGAGGCTCCAGCGGTTGCCGCGTCGCTGCTGACTTTCATCGTCGTCTACTTCATCGTGTTCGGCGCGGGCACCGGATACATTCTCAAGCTCATGGGCAAGGCCCCGCATCCGGGCGAGACCGGGCCCGAGGCCGGACGCGAGCCGATCCGGACTGCCGGCATCACCCCGGCACCCTCGGTCGACCCTGCCCGCACCATCGGCGCGAAGGCCTGAACCATGATCTCTGTCTTTGATCTCCCGACCCTCTGGGCCTTTGTCATCGCGTTTGCGGTCTTCGCTTACGTCGTGATGGACGGCTTCGATCTCGGCATTGGCATCCTGTTCCCGTTCTTCGCGCCGGGACCGGAACGCGACAGCGCCATGAACTCCGTCGCCCCGGTCTGGGATGGCAACGAGACCTGGCTGGTGCTCGGCGGCGGCGGTCTCATGGCGGCCTTCCCGCTGGCCTACGCCATCATCCTGCCGGCTCTTTACGCGCCGATCATCGCCATGGTGCTGGCGCTGATCTTCCGCGGGGTCGCCTTCGAGTTCCGCTGGCGCGATCCTGGCCATCGCCGCTACTGGGACTTCGCATTCACGATGGGATCCATCGTCGCCACCCTGGCGCAGGGCATCACGCTCGGCGCCCTGCTCCAGGGCATTGCGGTCGAGGGACGCTCCTACGCCGGCGGCTGGTGGGACTGGATCACGCCCTTCAGCCTCCTGGTCGGGGTCAGCCTCGTGGTCGGCTACGCCCTGCTCGGCGCAACATGGCTCGTGATGAAGACTGAAGGTGCGGTTCAGGACCACAGCTTCCGTCTCGCCGGTAAGCTCGCCATCGGTTTGATTGTCTGTATCGGTGCGGTCAGTGCGGCGACGCCGTTCCTGAGTGGCGCCTACTACGAGCGCTGGTTTGCCTGGCCGCAGGTGCTGTTCACCGCACAGGTGCCCTTGCTCGTGGGCATCACCTCCGGGGCGCTGCTGGTGAGCCTGATGCGACGCTGGGAGTACTGGCCGTTCCTGCTGACGCTGGGGCTGTTCGGCCTTTGCCTGCTTGGCTTGGGGGTGAGCATGTTCCCCTACGTAGTGCCGAACGCCGTCACCATTCACCAAGCTGCTGCCCCGAACGTGAGCCTCCAATTCATGCTGGTTGGCGCGAGCGTGCTGATCCCGATCATCCTTGTCTATACCGGGTACTCGTACTGGGTGTTCCGCGGCAAGACAGGTCACGAGGGGTATCACTGATGGGCGGCGATCTCGAACAAGGCTCCGCCGCGAGCCGCTGGCTGTGGTTCGTCGGTCTCTGGGCCGCCGGCGTCGGCACGACCGGAGCGGTGAGCCTGGTCATCAGGGTCTGGTTGATCGGATGATCGATGCAGATCCCAACGCGCCGCAATTCTCCTCCGCACCCAGGATGCATGGTTAAAAAGCAACGATCCCGGGGTGGTGGATGGCTGAAGCTGGATCATCAACAGCAAGCGCAGGGATGCTTCATCTCATTGCGACCGATCCTGAACTCTTAAGGCTGCCTTAAGCTGGATCCCGGACCAGCGACGCATGCAAGCCGTTTCAATTGGTCCCTTCATCTTCGCCGGTGATCGCCTCGCGGCCATCGTTGGCATCGGTGTCTTCATGGCCGTAACGTCGGTCCTGTCCTCCCGCCTGGATCCCTACATCGGGCGATGGTCGACCTGGTCCCTTATCGCAGGCCTGATCACGGCGCGTCTCGGGCACGTGATCGAGAACGCCTCCAGTTTCGCTACTGAGCCTTGGCGCATCCTGGCCGTCTGGCAGGGAGGCTTCTCCTGGCCATGGGCAGCCGGCTCCATCATCGCTATGTCCGTGGCCCTGGCGCGCACGCGCCGCGCCGCCATTGGTGCAGTGGTCAGTCTCGCCATAGCGCTGTTCGCGTGGAACGTCGTGTGGCAACTGACCAACGCCACGCCTGCGACGCCGATGCCGGACGTCGCCTTGGAGAACATCAGGGGAGGCAGCACATCCCTGACGGCGTTCACGGGAAAACCCGTCGTCCTGAACCTCTGGGCGAGTTGGTGTCCGCCGTGCCGGCGGGAGATGCCGATGATGGCCGAGATGGCAGCAGCGGGAGACGACATCACGTTCCTGTTCGTGAACCAGGGCGAGAGGCGCACAACGATTGAGGGCTACCTGAACAATGAGAAGCTCACACTGTCGAACGTGTTGCTCGACACGCGCATGGACGTGCCTCGCCACTACGCCACGCCAGGTTTGCCGGTCACCCTCTTCATCGGCGCGGACGGAAAGCTCCGATCCATCCACGTTGGCGAGATTTCTCGTGAGGCATTGACGGGCACGCTGAACCGGTTGCTGACGGAATAGCTGAGTTGCGATGGTGGGCTGGCGCCAGCCCCTCACCGCCCAAGAGGCGCCTTGCGCCGCAGCCTCCCCTGCTCCTCCGCCTTGTCTTCACCCTCGCATAGGAAGATCGAAGGCCGTGCCCCTGCTCCCGGCCACAATGCAAATCGCGCGTTGCAAAACCTGCGTGTGGCTGGAGGTCGTGACGGGCCGGTTGAGGTGGCACCAACCCAACGTCAGGCAGACCCGCCCTCCTTCGCCTGCTTGCAGAACAGGCTGTACAGGGTTGCGAACAGCTGCTCGATGCGCGGGTCGGCGATGCGGTACCAGATCGTCTGGCTCTCGCGCCGGGTGGCGACGATGCCTTCATCCCGCATCTTGGCCAGATGCTGCGACAGGGCCGATTGCGACAGGCCCACGGCTTCGGCCAGCGCGGTGACATTGGCCTCGCCCCACTCCACCAGCTTGCACAGGATCATCAGCCGCCGCTCGTTGGCGAGCGCCCGCAGGATGTCCGCGACCTCCGTCGCCTGCTTCTCGAAGGTCTCCAGGTCGAGTTTCAGACGGGGCATACGCATACCTGCAATCTATAAGTCAAATCTAATTTAGTATATGCTTATGTTTTCGCAAGGGGATTGCTGCCCTGCATCGGACTCGGTGCGCTGAATGAGCGAGAGGGCGCTGCAGGGCAACTTCGGTCCGAGCCCGCCTACCTTCGGAACACGAGGCTGAGATTGTTGGCGGGCATTGCGATGCGCTCGGCGAGGTCCAGCCCATGCGCCCTTGCGAGGTCAGCCACCTCTTCCAGGTCACGGACGCCCCACTCCGGATTCCGGCGTCTGATGTCCTGGTCAAAGGCCTCATTGCTGGGAGCCGTGTGGGCGCCTTTCTCCTTGTAGGCCCCGTAGAGAAAGAGCACGCCGCCGGGCGGAAGCACCCGTCCCGCCCCGGCCATGAGCCCGTGCGTCGCCCGCCAGGGGGAGATATGGACCATGTTGATGGCGACGAGAGCGTCAGCCCGCTCGACGGGCCAGTCCGGGGCAGAGGCATCGAGCCTCAACGGCGCAAGAAGATTGGGCAGCCCTGAAGCTGCGCGATGAGCGGCGATGCTGTTCAGGGCCTGCTCGTCCTGATCGGTGGGCTGCCACATCAGGTGCGGCAGAGCGGAGGCGAAATAAAGAGCGTGCTCGCCGGTCCCGCTGGCAATCTCCAGAACCAGTCCGCTGGCTGGAAGAACCGGCTGCAGGGCGGCCAGGATTGGATCCCGGTTCCGCGCCACCGATGGAGAGGTCAGGGCCGCATCCATGTTCTGTGAGTTCGTCATAACGATGGTCGATTTCCTGGGATGTCGTCGGGCAGACCGGGTCATCACATCAGATGCAGGGTGCCCTTATAGGGAAAATCGGTCAGGACTCTTTGGCGGAGTGGCCGGGTTCAGCACCGTAGCATGCTTGTTAGGTCTGGGTCAGGTAGTGAACTTTGCTCACTGACGGGAAAGTCCGATGTTCCGATCCAAAGCGAACCGACCGCTTACGTCTCAGGAGTGCCAGAATCGGCCATTGGCATTGTCGTCGGCGGAGAATACCGAAATGAATGTATTCACAAGCTGGATTGTATGTGCTCTGACAGGCTGGTGATGGTCAAGATCAATCAAAATCAGGCCCATGCCGCCGCCACCGACCCTGGTGGGGTGGATGGGTGTGCGTTGATCTGACGTCTACACCCGACGAAGCCCCCGCTGACAAGCCGGGGCTCCTCAATATCGCGTTCCGGTTGTCGGCTTACAGAAGAGACAACCGAAGGGCGGCCTGAACTCCAAGCTCCATGCCGTCTGCGACGAGGTGGGTCGACCCATCATCCTGCTCTTATCCGAAGGCCAGATGAGCGACCATAAGGCGCTCGGCTCGTCCTGGAGGCGCTGCCAGCGGGCGCAGCGCTGATTGCTGCCCGGGCTACGACAGCAACTGATTCCGGGAGGCTCTTGCCGAGAAGAACATCACGCCGTGCATTCCGCCGACCAGGAGCCGCAAGGTGCCGGTTGCCTATGACAAGACGCTGCATCGGCAACGGCACAAGGTCGAGAACATGTTCGCCAAGCTCAAGAACTAGCGCCGGATCGCGACGCGCTATGACCGCTGCGCCCACAACTTCTTCTTACCCATCTGCATCGCAGCGGCCGTCGCCTTCTACTTCAATTAACGAGTCCTGAGCCTAGCGCCAGAGCCGCTTCGGGACCTTTGCCGCTGAGATGGGGGCTATGCGGCCGTGCTGCTGACCCTCTGGCGGATTCCTCGGTCGCAAGGCAAGAGCCGACGACCGCTCCAGACCGGACGACGATCATGAGGTGCCGATCTGGATCCGGACCGTCTGCACGCCATCCTGCACCGTTACGTCCAACACCTTAGGCTCCGCATGCGCTTTGATGACACTGAGATTGCCGCTGCGCTCCAGGCGAGCCTCTTCCACCTGCTCCAGGCGCGAGATGCCTTTGGCCCGCAAGTCCTCCCAGAGGTCATGCTCGGTCATGTGCGTCACCCGCAACGCCGAGGTATCGACCCCACCTTTGCTGACCAGGACGCAGGGCTTGCCTTTGACCATAGTCCCGAACCCATGCCAGCGCAGGGCGATGCCTGAAAACAGCCAATGCATGGCGAGCAGCACCGCGGTTGCCGCAAGGGCGGGTAGGAAGGGCGCGTTCCCGGTCACCGCGCGGCTGACGATAGACCCGACCATGATGCCGAGGATCACGTCGAAGGCGGTGGCCCGCCCCATGAAGCGCTTCTTGGCGAGCCGGACCATGAGGACGGTGACAACGTACACAATGGCCGCGCGCAGCCCCATCTGCAGCACGCTGATATCCTTGCTCTCCAGCCCCAGGCCCAGCGCCACACGCACGTTCTCGTAAATCTGGTCCATTCTCTTTACCTCAGGGAGCACACAAAACGGGGATAACAGAGCCACCCGAGGTAAGTTCAGGACACAGCAGTCAAAGCAGCCCCTTATCCGGCAACAGCCGGCATTGTCCCGATCCGGGCATAACGGCGGGCGAGCACCGCGCCGACTAGGATCTGGATCTGGTTGTAGAACATGATCGGCAGCACAATCATCCCGAAACTTGGCGCGGCCGCGAACAGCACCTTGGCCAGCGGCAGGCCGGATGCCAGGCTCTTCTTCGAGCCGCAGAACACCGCGGCGATCTCATCTCCTCGGGAGAAGCCAAAGCGGCGAGCAATGAAGGCGGTCACGGCCAGCACGACCGCCAGCAGCACCAGGCACAGAACGGCCGTTAAGGCTACGCTGGCGGGCGGGAGCCGGGACCAGAGGCCGTCGACCACCGACTGCGAGAACGCCGTGTAGACGATCAGCAGGATAATCCCTTGATCAATTTGGCCGATCCGGCGCTCGTGCTTGGCCATGATCCCCGCTAACCCCGGACGGGCGATGTGGCCGGCCACGAACGGAACCAGAAGCTGGAGAACCACGTCGCCCAAGGCCCGGGTGAGGTCGAAGCCGCCCTCGACCGAGGTTCGGGTCATCAGAGACAGCAGCACGGGCGTCAGCAGCAGGCCAAAGACGTTGGACGCCGCCGAGCTGCAGATGGCGGCCGGCACGTTGCCCCTCGCCATGGCGGTGAAGGCAATGGAAGACGACACCGCCGAGGGCAGCGCCGCCAAGTAAAGGAAGCCCAGGAGCAGATCGGCCGGCATCCATGCCGCTGGCAGTACTCCGAATGGCATCACGACAATCGGGAACACCACGAACGTAATGGCAAAGATGAAGAGGTGCAGGCGCCATTGCACAAGCCCCTGAAGCACCACCTCTCGCGGAAGAGCTGCGCCATGCACGAAGAACAGCAGCGCGATGCCGACGCCCCCCAGAGTGTCGAGGACCTCGGCACTGGTGCCTTGAGCCGGGATGAAACTGGCCACGGCAACGGCCGCCGTGATCAGCAGGAGAAATAGGTCTATCTTAGGCATAGGTGATTCCGGTGTGATGAAGTGCGTGCGGATGCAGTCAGGAGTACGGTCGCACCAACGGCCGATCTTGATCTCCGGAACGTCGCCTTCGACAACAAATCCAGCCACTCCGGTGAGAAGCGTTCCCCGTACAATCGCTTCCGGCAACGTGACCGAGGTTTGATGCTCGCCTTTGTCTGGCATGGCTCACAGGACGCGAAAGAGACCATCAAGAACGATCCAGACGAACATCGGATACAGGGCGAGCCCGATGCTGGTGCCGATGAGCCGGCCCATGCGGACAGCCGTGTCATGAGTGGGCCCATCACCAAAAAGCCGATAGACCATCGTAACTCTCATCAGACGTTCTCCTTCCTCTCCTGCCGCTCCCACAGCTTCCGTGTCGGGCACAGACCTGATACATACCTCCGTCAACGATTGGTCTATAAATTGGTCTGGATAGATGCCGCACGAACGGCTGACGGCGCACGAGGCTATCCGCCGCCTTCGCGCCCATCTGCGGCAATGGGCCTATGGTCCGCAGGACAGGTTGGAGCCAGAGCGGGTCCTGGCACCCAAGATCGGCTGTAGCCGGGAGACACTACGGGCGGCGCTCGATGTGCTGGAGAAGGAAGGCCTGATCTGGCGGCATGTCGGCCAGGGCACCTTCGTAGGACCGCGCCCCGCTCAGGAGCCGATCCGCCCCTCTGTGCTGGCCGAGATGGCCTCCCCCGCCGACGTGCTTGCCGCTCGGCTGCTGATCGAGCCCCCAATTGCCGGTGAGGCTGCGATCCGTGCGTCAGTCGACGAGATTACCCTCCTCCGCAGGTATGCGATCCAGAGCAGCGTAGCGCCCGACTGGCAGGCCTACGAGCAGGCGGACGACGCCTTCCACAAAGGGATCGCGCGGATCACGGGCAATCCGCTGCTGATCGCCTTTCTTGATGTCCTGTCATCGGTGCGGGGGCGCGCCCGCTGGCAGCGGCAGCATGACCTCGCCTTTCGCCGAGCACGCAAGAAGGAATACGCGGCGCAGCAGGGGCGCATGCATCTGGCCATCGTGGACGCCATCGCAGCCCGGGATCCGGCGGCCGCCCGACAGGCGATGTTCGACCACCTGAGCGCCATCCGGGCCATCATGGTGCAGGAGACAGCCGCGTAAACAATGAATTCCCTCGGCCTGAACAAGTCGGTGAGACAGGCCCCTGGCGGACCTCATGGCGCAAGCACGTCTGCTTCAGGAGGCAAGCGAGTTCCTTCGCAGTTGTCGGTAAGGGTGAGCACTACAAGGTCGCCTGGCTGTGCCTGTCACGGGCGCAGATCGGCCATAGGAAAAGAATTCATTCTAGACGTTCGAACAGGATATCCTGTGCGCCTTCCCAAAGGGTCTTCGTGCCGAGTGCCAGGAGATTGTCCTGCCCCTTGCTGATCGTCAGGAAATGGTTGCCCGCGAGCTGGCCCATCTTGCTCGCGAAACGGACCCCGCCGTAGGCCAGAAGCAGTTCGGTTTCGCTGAACCCGCCGGGATAGAGCAGGAACTGACCAGGCGCCGGATAGCTTGTCGCGTTCTCGGAGCCGAGGCCGAAATCCGTACTGCCAAGGGGAATCCAGCAGGCTTCCCCGCTCCAGCGCACGTGGATGATCCGCTGGTTGTAGGGCAGCAGGCTCAGGAACCGTTCGCAGGTCTCCGGTGCAGCTTCCTGCTCAAGCTTCGCTTCAAAATCGAAGGGGCCGGCCTTGATGTGGATGAGCGGCATCGGTGCTTCTCCGTCAGGATGTTGCGGGAGCAAGATCGAAGGCCCTGCTCCTTCACTCCTTCAATATCCCTCCAATCCCGGGCACGAGACGCCGTTCCGAGTATGGGGCTCTCAAAGAGCAGCCCCGAGGATTGAAGCAAACCACGCTGCGGGTTTCGGAGTTAGAGGAATTCATCTTGCTGGGAACATCATGCCTGAGCCGAAAACCAGCACGCCTGAACCCGTCAAGGGAGCGTCCGGCCCCGGGGCGAAGGCTTTGCCGCGCGGTATCGTCCAGCCGTTGATCGGTCCAGATGCGCAGGTTGGCTTGGGTGTCGTGCTGATCGCCGTTGCAGGATATGTCGATGCCATCGGCTACATCGAACTCGGCGGCCTCTTTGCCTCGTTCATGAGCGGCGCCAGCATCTCGCTCGGGGTTGGCATCAGCGAGGGCCATTGGGACGCCGTGTACAAGGGGGCTGTTCTGATCGCCGTCTTTCTTGCAGGCACGACCATGGCAACCATCCTGGCTGATGTCACCGGGATTTGGGCGCTGCCGGCCGTGCTGTTGCTGGAAGGGAGCCTTCTTGCCGGCGCGGCTGTTCTTGCCGGGACCGGATGGGGCGCCTCCGTCGCCATTCTTCCCGTTGCGGCGGCCATGGGGGTTCAGAACACGGCCTTGCGGCCCGTCAACGGCGTGCGCTTGGGCGTGACCTTCATGACCGGCACCCTCGTCAGCCTCGGTCAGGGCCTCGGCAGGGTCCTTCTCGGACGTGGCGGGCTCCGGGGCTGGTCTCCGCATGCCCTGCTGTGGTGCGCCTTTTCCGCTGGCGCCGCGGTGGGAGCCTTTCTGTACGACGCATTCGGCTTCATGGCGGTGTCGGGCCCGGCCGCTCTGATCGCTGCCATCGCTGGGCTTGTTGCGGCCATGGTGTTCTCCAAAAGACGCGATCATCCGTCAGGCGAGGCGGATAGATCGACGTAGTGGTGCTGGGGCGAGTCGTGAGCGGCGGGGCGCCCTCGCCTGCTGCCTGAAACGGGGCTTTCGACCTGGAGCAGGTCCAATGAAGCGAAGCCGGAAGTGATCCTGTGTCCGGTCTCCTGGCGGTGAATGCCCAAGATAACCATCATGGTGCAGGCGCTGTGGACGAGACGCTGCCCGTCCGCCGCGATCGGCCCATGGCCGTCCGATCGAGCGTGCGCTCAACGGTGGTATAGCGCTCCTCAATCTTCTGACGGTCGAATTCATCCCTGATGCGGGAGCGGGCCGCCTCCACGATCACCCGGGCCTGTTCGGCCAGCGCCTCCTGCTGCTCCGGCAGCCGGACGTGCTCGGCAATCCGCTCGACAGCCTCCAGGAGGTGCAGGACAATGATGGGCATGCCGGCGCCGTTCTGCCGGATCTGGTTGAAGCCGGCCGCGATCAGCCCGGCATAGGTTGGCTGGGTGCAGGCAAGACGTACGGCCCCGTCCTTGCCCCTGAACACGCCCTCCGGCAGCGCCCTTCCCATGAGCTTGCACAGGGAGGCCGAGAGCCGGTCAATGACAGCCACCGCCGTGTACGGATCGTTGACCGCCGCCGACAGCGCCCGGTCGGCGATCTCGTCAAGATGGCGAAGCGAGAAGTCAGGATCCTGAACCGGGGTTCTGTAGATCCCGGTGAGGATGGCGTCCTGGATCTCGGCCACGAGCTTCTTGTTGAGGCGCTCACCCGGGTACACGGCAAACTCGCGGGAACCAGGCACGACGTAATGGCCGGCGCGGAAATACAGGACGATCAGCAGGTCGGCCTGTTCGGCGGTGGCCAAGAGCCGCTCGAACTGGATCGCCTCGACGTATCCCGGCTGCCTCGAGCCGAAGAACGCTGCCCGTCGATCAAAGTCGGCGGGAAGCAGCTGCTCGGTGGGCACTTCGTTCGGCCCGGCCGCGTCGAGGGGAGCGAGCTCATCAAGGAGCTCGTCCAGTTCGAGGCCGACCCGCTCGATCACGGTCTCCGACACGATGGAGCGGGCCAGACTATGGAGGAACAGCACAAGCAGCCCAGTGCTGAGGACCGTCAGCGCCAGGGCGATGCTGACGCTGACGAAGGGCAACTTGCCCGAACTCTCGCGGTATCCGACCACCGGAAAGACGAGCAGGCAGTACACGATCGTCATCACGAAGGTGCCGAGCACAACCTGTGTCTGCGGATTGGCCATGAAGCTGCGGATCAGGCGCGGTCCGAACTGGCTTGCCGCCAGGGTCAGCACCACCATCGTGATGGAGAACACCAGGGTGGCCATGGTGATCATCGACGACAGGATCGTGGACAGCACGGCCCGCGCGTCCGCCGTATCCCCGACGTAGAGAAACCAGGGCGTGTCCGGGCCGACCGCGGTCATCGACCGCTCGATGGTGATGGTGAGCGCCACCAATCCGACAGCGCCAGCCGCCATGAGGCTGGGGACGAACCAGAAGCTCGTCCGCAGGAACTCCCAATGTGTTCGCAGGCGTTCCATGGTCACCTCTTCGCACCGCAACGATGCCCGACGTGAAGACTTTTCCGACGGCTCCATCTCGAAGAGCCCGGCATTCGGTGGCCGTCTTCTGGAGGGCGGGAGATCCCTCCCCAGGACGATGACGATGAAGTGACCATGAAGTTTCGGACCATTGTGCGCTAAGGTTGATCCGAGGCCTTCATCTCCAGTCTTTGGCTTGTCTCGATGTCCGGCGCCCCGGTCGGTCGGCGTTTGCAGACATCGAACGTGTCGCCGGGGCACAGGACGTGCAGGCGCAGGTCGTACATGGAGAACGCCCGGCTGGGCCGCGCCCCCGCGGTGTTGGAGTGGGTGATTCCGGCACCGTCGACCACATAGGCACAGCCGCTTCCAACCACCTCGAAGCTCCCACCCTCAACGACAAGCGCCGTATCCTCATCCAGGCCAATCCTAAGGACCCGCGGATTGTGGGCCACGGCGCCGAACAGGCGCCCGAAGCGTCCACGTTCGGCAAAGTGCTGATCGATGATCGCATCTGGGAGGAAGCCCAGGCCCGGTGCCATCCGCAAGTCGCCGATCCTGTAGGACTGGCTGCTTTTGCCTTGTGCCAGCATCGTCTCGCTCATGACCGATGCTCCCGCCGATGTGCCGGCGATCAGGCCACCGCCCTCGAAGAAGACCCCGGCCGCTCCGTCGAATGGTCCGCAGCTTGTCCGGGTCAAAGGTCTCGGAGCGGCCGTTCACATAGAGCTCCATGACGTCCGTTACGCCCAGCCCTTGGAACGCTTTCTGATAGGTCTGGAAGTAACCGTTCGGTTCGTGCGATGCGACGGTGGCAAGGACAAGCCGTCCGCCGTTCAGGCGACGGGCCACCTCCCGCAGGATCTTCCGGTCTCCTTCTTTGTCCTCCGCACCTCCGATGAGGATAAGGGGGCCTTGGCTGTTCTTGATCCTGTGATCTGACACGATCTCTACGCGCGGCATTGGTCACGCATCCTTTGCAGCCCAAGTCCTGGGCCGCCACACAGCTTTCATGGAAGAGATGAAGCGACGCGAGCCCGGACAGACGCGGCGGTGCCGCGCCGTCACGGGCTTACCCGCCCGTCTGAACGCGACCTGCGTGAATCAAGAGCCGCTGGAGGGATACGCGTGAGTTCATGGTACCGCTCTAACGGTCGTGAGGATGGTCAGTTCGAGACCAGGCTCCGGGCAAAAGGGCGCAGCGAACTGGCTGACCCACAGTCCGGAGGGGTCCGCTCCGGCCCGACTGCTCATATGCCCTCGATTATGCTCCTGATCCGGGCCGCCAATGCCTCAACCGCGAACGGCTTGGTGACGAGCTCCATTCCCGGTTTCAGGAAGCCGCTCGCCAACGGCGCGGTCTCGGCATATCCGGTGATGAACAGTACCTTGAGATCGGGCCGGGCTTCCCGTGCCTCGTCGGCGAGATCGCGCCCGTTGATTCCAGGCAGACCAACGTCCGTGATCAGCAGGTCGATGCGTCCCTGCTGGGATCGCAGAATTCTGAGGCCCGCCGGCCCGTCCACGGCCGCAAGCGTCCGGTAGCCGAGGTCTTGGAGCACCTCGATGATCAGATCCCGGATCACCGGCTCGTCTTCGACGATCAGCACGGTCTCTCCTGCTCCGGCCCTCGGCACCGCGGCAAGGGTTGTGTCCGGAACCTCCTCAGCTGCGGCGCCATGGTGCCGCGGCAAGTAGATCCTGATCGTCGTGCCCCTGCCGATCTCCGACTCGATCTTCAGGTGCCCCTCGCTCTGTCTGGCAAAGCCGTACACCATCGGCAGTCCCAGCCCCGTCCCCTGCCCTTCGGGCTTGGTGGTGAAGAACGGCTCGAAGACATGGGCGATCACGTCCGGCGGCATGCCGGTTCCTGTGTCGGCGACGGAGACTGCCACGTACTGCCCTGGGGTGATCCCAAGGGAGGCCGCAGAGGCGCCGTCGACCAGCGCGTTCGCGGTCTCGATGGTCAGCCGGCCGCCGTCCGGCATGGCGTCCCGGGCATTAATGGCCAGGTTGAGGATCGCAGTTTCGAGCTGGTTGGGATCGCACCGGGTCGTCCAGAGCCCGTCCGCCCTGACGATCTCCAGGGCATGGAGCGGGCCGAGGGTCCGGCGCAGCAAATCCTCCATCGACCCAACGAGCTCGTTGGCATCGACCGGCTTCGGGTCGAGCGGCTGGCGGCGCGAGAAAGCGAGCAGGCGATGGGTCAGTGCCGCAGCGCGTCGGGCGGAATCCATCGCCGCGTTCGCATAACGTCCGACCGTCTCCATCCGGCCTTGGCTGATGCGGGTCTGCATCAGGTCGAGCGCGCCGATGATGCCGGTGAGCAGGTTGTTGAAGTCATGGGCGATGCCGCCGGTGAGCTGGCCCACCGCCTCCATCTTCTGCGCCTGACGTAATGACTCCTCGGCCCGGCGCAGGGCCTCGGCCTGGGCCGCCTCGGCCCGCTTGCGGTCACAGATGTCCCGGTAGAAGGCGGCGACGCCGCCCGGGACCGGGTAGATCCGCAGCGCCAGCCAGAGTTCCTGCCCGCCTGCCTCGTCCCCGTAGCGGTGCTCGAGCTCGACCGGCACGCGTTCGCTCATGGCGCGGCGGTAGGCGGCCTCGACCGGGGTGCCAACCACGGCAGGGAAGACCTCCCAGTGGCTGCGCCCGAGGATCTCGCGGGCGGGACGGCCGTCGAGCCGCAACCCTTCGGCATTGATCTCGGTGATGCGGAAGTCCTGGTCGAGAATGATGAAGCCCTCGCTCATGGCCGCCAGCACGCTCGTGTAGCGTGCGTTGCTCGCCGCAAGGGCGGCTTGGGCCTGATGCGTCTCGGTGACGTCGTGGCCCTGGACGAAGATTCCGGTCACCCGTCCGGCCCTATCGGTCACCGGTTCGTAGATGAAGTTGAGGAATCGCACCTCCGTCATAGCGCCGGCGGAGCGGTGCAGGCGGACCGGAACATCGTGGGCCACGACCCGCTCGCCGCTCGCATAGACCTGGTCGAGCCATTCGAGAAAGGCCTGGCCAGTAGCCTCTGGAAAAATCTCCAGGGCAGTCCTGCCGACAAGCTCACGATCGCCGGACAGGCGCCTATAAGCGTGGTTGGCGAACTCGAACACATGCTCGGGCCCGCTTAGGATCGCGATGAAGCCCGGCGCCTGCTCGAACAGGCGCCGCTGCCGCGCGGTCTCGGCCGCCAGCCGCTGCTCGGCCATGACCTGGCCGGTGATCTCGGTGCAGAGGCAGAAGAACCCGGCGACGGCTCCGGTCTCGTCACGCACGGGTGTGTAGGAGAGCGAAAAATGTGTCTCCTCCGGATAGCCCCGCCGCTCCAGGCTGAGGGCGAGGTCCTCAATGTGAACCGGCTCGCCCGCATAGGCCCGCTCAATGAGCGGCAGGAGGACGTCGCGGATCTCGGACCATGCCTCCAGGATCGGCATGCCCAGCGCGGCAGGATGCTTTCGTGCAAGAATGTAGGCAAAGTCATCGTTGTAGAGCAATGTGCGCTCGGGTCCCCAAACGATATACATGGGCTGCCTGGAGCTCAGCACGACCCCGACAAGCGCCTTGAGCTCCCGCGGCCATCGGGCGGCGTTTCCGAGCGGCGTCGCCGACCAGTCGTGCGCCCGCATGAGAGCGCCCATAGCTCCGCCCCCGGAGAGGAAGCTCGGTGTATCGCCTGCATCCTGGCTGTGGTGCATTTCACCCATTCTTGCTGTTTGGTGGTTGGAGCCTCCGCCGCCATCCGGCCCATGCCATCGATCACGTGGTGACGTCTTCATTCGGCCGCCTTGGCCCTGCCCGTCAAGACCATGTGCAGGAGGGTTACGAGGTTTGCGTCGCCATCGATCTCGTCCCTGGAGACCCGGAACAGCTGACAGGCTCAGTGATTATCCGGGGATCGATTCAGGAAAGCGGCCAGAGAATGGGCTTGTCCAGCATGGATCGGGCCATACCCCCAGACGGAAGGGCCAGCATTCACATAGATCAACTGAATTCGAAGGAAGAAGGCCGCAGCCGGAATAGCATGGGTGTCGACGTGCGGCCAAAGGCCAGCCCATCCCCAATTCCGATTGAAACCCAGGGGCGCGGCTCCATGTTATCAGGATCATGTTCGGACCCTTGTCGCAGAAACGATACCTGACCCGCGCCGGGAGCCTCCAAACGGGCTCATAGCCCGGCTGGGGAGGCGCGCCTCACAGGCCCCTCCCAGTCGGGCGGACATGCTCTCCCCAACAACCGCGATTGATCCAGCGCCTCGCCATAGGCGTACGGTAGCCGTCGTTGATTAACGGCGCTTCCGTGCGGGCACGATGCGAGGCCATGTGAGGGTCAGATGAAACCTCGCCATGATGAACTGGCCTCACTGGCCAGCGACAACGCGCGTGTAAGCGCCGTGAATCGGAACGCAAAGCCTGAGAACGCACGCCGTCAGCCCGGAGAAGATCCACGCTCGATTGAGGTTGACGAGGATATGGCCTGGCAGCGGAGGACATGGACCATCCAGCGCTTCGGCTGGTTCGCCATGGGTGGCCTTGTCCTGACCGCGTTGACCGGCGTCTTTGGCTACGGCCCGGTAAGCTGGCAGGAGGCGAGCGACCCGGTCGGCTTGGTGAGGATCGAATACGAGCGCTTCCAGCGTCAAGGCTCCGAATTCACCTTGCGGGTGGACGTCGCGCCTGAAGCGACGGCCGAGAACGCCATCCCGCTTCGCGTGAGCGGCACTTTCCTCGATGCGGTCGAGGTGAAGGGGATCGCGCCCGAACCCCGGGAGGCCAGGAGCCTCGGCGGTGACGTCGAGTACGTGTTCCCGCTGGCGCAACCGGGCCAGCCGGTCACGATCCGCTTCGCGCTGAAGCTGCGGGAGGTCGGCTCCCACTCCGCCGAGATTCGTCTGAGTGGGCGCGAGCCGGCCCGCCTCTCCCAGTTCATCTATCCTTAGCCCTGGAGCCACGATCATGGACTCGGTGCTCAGAGCCGCCTTCATCTATTTCTTCCTGCTGGTCGTGTTCCGCATCGCGGGCCGCCGCACGCTCTCCGAGATGACGACGTTCGACTTCGTCCTGCTGCTGATCATCGGCGAAGCGACCGAGCCGGTGCTGCTCGGCGATGATCCGTCGGTCGTGCACGCGGCCCTTGTGATCATCACGCTGCTGTTCATCAACATCGGCATGTCGCTGGTCAAAAACCGCTGGAAGACCATGGAAAAGCTCATGGACGGCGTGCCGACGATCATCGTGGAGCATGGCCGTCTCATGCAGGAGCGCATGAGCACAGCCCGCGTGAGCCGGGACGACGTCATGGAGGCCGCGCGTCGCATGCACGGCATCGAGCGTCTGGAGCAGATCAAGTACGCCATCGTCGAGGTCAGCGGCGGCATCACCATCGTTCCGCAAGCGAGCACATAGGGCTGGCACGGCCTGCCCGCACCCTCTTGAACCCTTGGAAATCTGCCATGAAATCCATGTACCGGATCCTCTACCGGCCACTACCACGAGCTTTGCGACGACAATCCCGGACGACTGCGGAAGACGTCAGAAAGGCGGTGCGATGGCACGCAGGTTTGGCGATCGTTGTCGCCTTGCTGGCGTGGGTGCTCTACTTCTATTACCGCTAGCCGAGCCCATCCCTGATCCTGGCAACAGTCGGGTCCGTGCTCCGTGTGGCGCCGTGCCCCGCCGCGTGATGCGGCTCATCGTAGGAACCTGGTTGCCGGCTCGGCCCGAAGCCATGAGGCAGCATGGAAAGTTCGGCGGGCGCCTCCTCACTTGCGCCTTGTCATCCTGACGCTGCTCTCGGTCTCCACCACGTCAGGCAGCTTGCGGATCGTCAGCAGGACCGCATCAAGCTCGCTCATGGTCCGGACGCGAATGTCGGCAATCAGGTCGAAGCGCCCGTTGAGGGTGTGAATGGAGGTCACGGCCTCGATCCTCCGGATCGCGTTGATGGTTGGAGCACTGTCCTTCGCCGTCAGCCGCACCAGCACAAAGGCCTCGATCAGCCGTTCGGCCTCCTCTGCTCCCAGTTCCACCGTGAAGCGGCGGATGATGCCGAGATCGACCAACCTGGCGATCCGGCTCTGAACCGTCGCCCGGGAGATCTTGAGCCTGCGCGCCAGTTCGACCGCTGGCTTGCGGGCATTGTCGGCGAGGAGAAGGAGCAGCTCTTGGTCAGTACGGTCCAGCATGGCGCATATCGTCAGGAGGGCTGCACAAATTGCTCCATTTCTGAACGATTTGTCCAGTGAGAGGTTCTTTCTGCTGAGAGCCAGCAGTGTCAAGCTTGCAGCCGCTTTCAGAGAATGAGGGGCTTAAGACGCCATGAAGGTCACCGTCTGCCAAATCGATTGTCGCCCGGATCATCTGGACGCCACCCTGGAGGGCTTGGCCGCGCATGTGGCCCAGGAAGCGTCGGATTTCCTGCTGGTGCCGGAGATGTCTTTCGGCGAGTGGCTGGCCGCCGACCCTGAGCCGGATGCGGACCAGTGGCAGAAGGCCGTGGCTCTGCATGAGGCGCGCATCGCGCGCATGTCCACGTTGAACTCCAAGGCTGTGATGGGCACGAGGCCCATCGTCATGCCGCACGGCAGCCGGCGCAACGAGGCCTATCTCTGGACGGAGGAGACGGGCGCCGTGCCCGTGCACCAGAAATACTACCTTCCCGACGAGGAGGGCTATTACGAGCATACCTGGTACGAGCGCGGTCCGGGCACCTTCGACATCGCACGGGCGCTGGGCATGCGCATCGGCGTGCAGATCTGCACCGAGATGTGGTTCTTCGAGTGGGCGCGCCATTACGCGGCGAGTCGGGCCGATCTCCTGTGCGTTCCGCGGGCGACGCCGCATGGATCCACCCGCAAGTGGCTGGCCGGCGGCCAGGCGGCGGCAGTCTGCTCGGGCGCCTATTGCCTGTCGTCCAACCTCTGGGCGCCTGAAGGATACAAGGCCAATTGCGGCGGGCTCGGCTGGGTGGTGGACCCGGAGGGCAACGTGCTGGCAGAGACCACCCCGGAGGCGCCCTACGCCACCGTGGCCATCGACCTCGCCTTTGCACGGGCCAGCAAGACCACCTACCCGCGCTACGTGCCGGAATAGAGTTCCTGTCCATTCGGCATGAGGCCAAAGAAACCGAGGGAAGCAGCCTTCTGCCCCCGGCTATGCTCTCCTCGCCTGCCGAAGGAGCTCTGGCGTTGTTTGCGACAGCTCAGCTATCGTTGTACGCGCTGCCATCCTCAGCCCGGGCCGGTCTCTCGACGTATTCACCCTGCTTTGGCACGGCAATGCGGTCGAAGTCGCGGGCGAGTTCATGGAGCGCTGCTCGCATCTCGGCTCCTTGCATGGCCCTGCCATGCCCGGTGATCACGAGCTCGGGTTCGAGCCCTGCCAGCAGCTCGACCGAGGTGCGGGCCTTCTGCCAGTCCGTTGTGAGGTACATGGGCGGCCCATGCATCTCCGGGCTCTGAACCGCCACGGCGTAGGCCGATTCCTGGCGTGTCGTGATGAACGCGTCTCCTGCGATGATGGTCCGGTCGGCCTCGCGCCAGAGCGACACGTGCCCGGGGCTGTGCCCCGGCGTGTGGAGCCAACGCCATCCTGGCATCTCCGGCACGCTGCCATCCGCCGGCAGTGTCTTCAGCCAGCGGGCCACGTTCACTGGCCCGCGCGGGAAAAGGGGCGACAGCCGGGCTATCAGGCCGCCGCCGACTGACGGATCGGGCGGCGGGTAGGACGCGCTGCCGTCAAGATAGGGCCGCTCCAGCTCGTGAGCGTAGACTGGAGCCTCCCATTGCTCTGCAAGCTCTTCGAGCGCGCCCACATGGTCGAAGTGCGCGTGTGTCATGATAATCGCCGCCGGCCGTGCGTTCGGCCCGAAGCGCTGCTCGGCAGCGGCGGTGATCGCTGCCGAGCTGCCCATCTCTCCTGCGGTGATCAGGCCCGCGGGGCCCATAACCCCCGCATCGATCAGCACCCAATGCCGATCACCTGCGCCGGGCCTACCGAAGAATGCCACATTGGCAATGGCAAGCCGTTGATAGGCGAGGTCCGGGGCAATCTCGTGAGTGCTGTCATCCCGCGCTGCCTCGTGCCCAGGGTCATCCGCACGTCCCGATGGGTCGAGTGGGATCTGCCCTCCCATGGCTTTCTCCTCTACCGTCTCCAGCCAGCCCGAGTGGGAGACACAACCAGAGACGCTCCTTCGCACGGCCGGTCATAATGCTGGGAAACTTGCCGGGAGTGCGAGAGTTCCCCGCGTCTCACAGCTCCCGCCCCTGCGGATGTGGCATCCTGCTTTGCCGAATCCTACTGGCAAAATCCTAAGGCGCAGGCTGGCAGATAAGCCTGCGCGTCCACTGACGATGCCTCGCGACGGGCGTTCTATCCCATCCCGTAGGGATCGCTTTCCTCTCTATGACGAACGGGCACAAAGGAAATCCCGAGCACCGGCTGATCCGTGGCTTTGCCAGTTCGGCATCAGTGGCCGCCCTCGCTAGGCCTAGCCGCATTGTCAAGCTGTACTGGGGCCCAATCCAGCTAAGGGTGTTCGGGCGTTGCCCCATTCCCGATCAACCAACAATGCGTGCGGGTTTCCCATTAGCCGTTCCCGTGACGGCGTAATCCGGCAACCGACATAATCGGCTGCCGGATCATGAATGCGGTGGCCAAGTGACGCTGTGCGTGTCAGGAAACCAAGACGTTCCGGAACTGCCACGGATCGGAGGTGTCGATGTTCTCCGGGAAGAAGCCGGGACGGTCGTCGAGCGGCGTCCAATCCGTATAGACACCGACAACCGGGCCGAGATAGGGCGTCTGCACCTCGAGGCAGCGGCGGAAGTCGATATCGTCCGCCTCCACAATGCCGGCCTCCGGGTTCTCCAGCGCCCATACCATGCCGGCGAGCACGGCGGAGGTCACCTGAAGGCCGGTGGCGTTCTGGTAGGGCGCGAGCTTGCGGGTCTCCTCGATGGAGAGCTGCGAACCGTACCAATAGGCGTTCTTGCCATGACCGTAGAGCAGCACGCCGAGCTCATCAATGCCATCGACGATCTCGTCCTCAGTGAGGATGTGGAATGCATCCTGCGCCTTGCCAGCCTTGCCGAACATCTCGTGCAGGGAGAGAACGGCATCGTTCGCCGGGTGATAGGCGTAATGGCAGGTCGGCCGGTAGACCACCTTGTCGCCCTCTCGCACTGTGAAGTAGTCGGCAATCGAGATCGCCTCATTGTGGGTCACCAGGAAGGCATGCTGGGCTTGGGCCGTTGGCGTCCAGGAACGGACACGGGTGTTGGCGCCAGGCTGGAGCAGATAGATTGCGGCACCGCAGCCCCTGTCGTGCGTGCGGCCGTTCTCGGGCATCCACTTCTCATGAGTACCCCAGCCGAGCTCCGCCGGCTGCAGGCCCTCCGACACGAAGCCTTCCACGGACCAGGTGTTCACGAAGACGTTCATGGGCTTTGGTTTCTCGGCGCGCTGGGTGTCGCGCTCGGCGATGTGGATGCCCTTCACGCCCACGCGCTGCATGAGGCGCGCCCAATCCTCGCGGGATTTGGGCTCGTCGTGCGCGATGCCGCTATCCTTGGCGATGTTGAGCAGCGCCTGCTTGACGAACCAGGACACCATGCCCGGATTGGCGCCGCAGCAGTTCACGGCCGTGGGGCCACCGGGGCTCTTGCGACGGGCGTCCAGGATGATCTCACGCAACGCGTAGTTGGTGCGGGCCTCCGGGCCTGCGCTCTTGTCGAAGTAGAAGCCGGCCCAGGGCTCGGCCACGGTGTCGATGTAGAGCGCGCCGAGTTCCCGGCACAGCTCGATGATAGCGCGGGAGGAGGTGTCCACCGACACGTTCACGCAGAAGCCCTGCCCGCCGCCTTCCGTCAGGAGCGGCGTGAGGATCTCGCGATAATTGTCCGGCGTCAGCGCCTTGTTGATGAGGGTCACGCCGCGCACATCGAGCATGGAGCGGTCGGTGTCGACCGGATCGATGACCGTGAAGCGGTTCTTGTCGAACTCGAAATGCCGCTCGATCAGGGGCAGCATGCCTTTGCCGATCGAGCCGAAGCCGATCATCACGATTGGGCCGGTGATGCGACCATGAACGGGCGAGGTGTCGTTCTTCATTTGAGATATATCCATTCGCAATGAGTGGCGCCTTGTTGGAGGCGGCAAGAGGATTTCACGCGGGATGACTGCGTTTGGGCATCCGGGGCATGGTTTGTTGGATCGCCATTTCGGCATACGCCACCAGATCCCCGCTTTAGGGTGCCGCAGCACCGAGCGCTCTGGAATCGACCGTCAGCTCGGTTCGGGAGCCGCAACGTTCATCGCCGGACGTGGGATGTCGATTGGGTCGAACCGCAGCCGGGTATCTTTGCGAGCTGGACGCTCGGCGACGATTGGTGCCGGACAGACGTGAGGATCAGGTTATCTTTGGCCCCGAGCTCGGGACGCAACGGCGTGTTGAGCTCGGGGCTAATTGCCCGCGATCAGATTCCCTGCTCGGTGCAGGCCACGGCGGAAGGTTGCAAAGCTCAGCATGATGTCTGGTTCATGATTCAGTTCGGCTCAAATGTCAAATGGCTTGTCCCTTCGCGAGGAACTATCCGTACCACCCCGTGGTGCTGAACATTTTTGCGCTTGAGGTCCTTAGCCAGCATCGCTACCCAGATCGCCAACCTGCTCAGGACCAGCGACTTCCTTCTCGATCGGGCTCTTGCCCCCTGGAACACTTAGCAGCGCCTTCGTCACAAGCGGGTCAAGTTCTTGGTTGCCGTGATCGACGAGCGCGAGAAGCGATGCCCGCATGTTCGGCGTCCAGAATGCAACTAGGTGGTCGTGAATGCCATGGATCGCCTGATCGTCCGGGTAGGACCGGAAGAAGGATGCAATCTGGTTGGCCATGCGGACCAGCTTCTCGGTACTCATGCTGATACATCCTGTCTGCAAATTCGCTCTAAGCCATGAAACACAGTGATACTGTCGTGGCGTGCGACACCAATGAGGGTGATATCAAGATGGCGTGCCCGCTCAAGCGCCAGCGACGTCGGTGCCGAGATCGCAATCAATGTCTTTACTCCGAATGCGGCAACCTTTTCGACAAGCTCGAACGAGCAGCGGCTCGTGACGATGGCAAAGCCATTATTTGGGCTCGCGCCAGCCCTGCAAAGGGCTCCGATCAGCTTGTCGAGTGCATTGTGGCGACCGACATCCTCGCGCACGTCAGTGATCGTGCCATCGAGGCCTGCCCAAGCCGCCGCATGGACTGCATGCGTGAGCCTGTTCAGGGGTTGCCGGTCTTCAAGTGCGGTCAGTGCCCGGTGAACCGCCGCCAGCGGGATGTTCGGTGCAGCCTCACTGGTCTGGCAGGCCTGCGGCAGAGCCTTCAGATCGTCAATGCCGCACACGCCGCAGCCTGTACGACCCGACAAGACCCGCCGGCGCGCTAGATGTTCGTGGAGCCGGTCAGGGGTCAAGTCAATGGCGAGTCTCAATCCCCTGACATCGGTCTCAAGGCGCACACTGCGAATGTCCGCTGCCCGTTGGATCACGCCCTCGGTCAGGCTGAAGCCTATTGCGAAATCTTCCAGGTCAGCCGGTGTCGCCATCATGACGGCAAACGGGATCCCGCCATAGGTGAGGTTCACCGGCACCTCGGCCGGCACGGCCCGCACCGCTTCGGCAGGTTGGCCTCCAGCAAAGGGCAGGACAGTGGCGGGTGCATCCTCCGCGTCAGAGATGCATGGCGCGCCCCTATTCAGCTGCGTTGACATGGGTTTCGATACGCTTGAGGGCTACATCTTCCTCATAGAACCGGGCCTGCCAATCGGAAGGCCGGTTCGTGCGGCGCACCTGCACGGCTGTCACCTTGTACTCCGGACAGTTCGTCGCCCAGTCGGAGTAGTCGGTCGTGATCACGTTGGCGCCGGTCTTGGCATGGTGGAAGGTGGTGTAGACCACCCCCGGCTGCATCCGTTCGCTGATCAGGGCCCGCAGGGCGATGTCGCCTGAGCGACTCTCCAGCGAGACAAGGTCGCCATCCAGAATACCGCGGTTCTCCGCATCGAACGGGTGGATCTCCAGCACGTCCTCCTCGTGCCAGCGGCTGTTCTCCGTACGCCTTGTCTGCGCCCCGACATTGTACTGCGACAGGATACGGCCCGTTGTGAGGATCAACGGAAAGCGCGGTCCCGTACGCTCCTCGGTCGGCACAAACTCCGTGATCATGAACTTGCCCTTGCCGCGCACGAAGCGATCCACGTGCATCATCGGCGTTCCGGTGGGAGCGGCCTCGTTGCACGGCCACTGGATTGAGCCGAGCACCTCCAGCTTCTCGTACGACACGCCCGCAAAGCTTGGCGTGAGCCGGGCAATCTCGTCCATGATCTCGCTCGGGTGCTCGTAGTTCATGGGGAAGCCGAGCGCATTCGCGAGCGCGATGGTGACCTCCCAATCCGCCATGCCGCCCAGCGGCGGCATCACCTTGCGCACCCGGTTGATGCGCCGCTCCGCATTGGTGAAGGTGCCGTCCTTCTCCAGGAACGAGGCCCCTGGCAGGAACACATGGGCGTATTTGGCCGTCTCATTCAGGAAGATGTCCTGGATGACGACGCACTCCATGGCCTTCAGGCCTGCTGTCACATGCTGGGTATCGGGATCGGACTGGGCGATGTCCTCACCTTGGATGTACAAGCCCTTAAAGGTTCCGGCCACAGCTTCATCCAGCATGTTGGGAATACGCAGGCCTGGCTCGTTCTGCAGCGGGACACCCCAGAACGTCTCGAACATCTCCCGGGTGGCGTCGTCCGAGACATGCCGGTAGCCGGAGAACTCGTGCGGGAAGGAACCCATGTCGCAGGAGCCCTGCACATTGTTCTGCCCGCGCAGCGGGTTTACCCCGGCGCCGGCTTTGCCGATATTGCCGGTCACCATGGCAAGGTTGGCCATGCCCATGACCATTGTGGAACCCTGGCTGTGTTCGGTGACGCCCAGCCCATAGTAGATCGCCGCGTTGCCGCCCGTGGCATAGAGCCGAGCGGCGCCACGCACATCCGCAGCCGGAACGCCGGTCAAATCCTCCACGGCTTCTGGCGAATGGCGCTCGTCGGCGATGAAGCGGGCCCAGCTCTCGAAGTCACCGAGGTCACAACGCTCGCGCACGTAGTCCTCGTCCACCAGCCCTTCCGTGACGATCACATGGGCGAGGGCGTTGATCATAGCCACGTTCGTGCCGGGCTTCAGCGGCAGATGGTAATCTGCTTGAATATGGGGTGACTTCACGAGATCGATCCGGCGCGGATCGATGACGATGAGGCGGGCGCCTTGGCGCAGCCGCCGCTTCATGCGGGAGGCAAAGACCGGATGCCCGTCGGTGGGGTTCGCACCGATGACGACGACTACATCCGTATCGTCTACGGAGGCGAAGTCCTGCGTGCCCGCCGAGGTGCCAAGCGTCGTCTTTAGACCATAGCCGGTGGGCGAGTGGCAGACGCGGGCGCATGTATCGACATTGTTGTTGCCGAAACCCGCGCGAACGAGCTTCTGGACCAGAAACGTCTCTTCGTTCGTGCAGCGAGAGGACGTAAGGCCGCCGATAGCGTCGCGGCCATACGATGCCTGGATGCGCTTGAACTCGCTCGCGGCGTAGTCCAGCGCCTCCTTCCACGACACCTCGCGCCACGGATCCGTGATGGTCTTGCGGATCATGGGCTTGGTGATGCGGTCCTTGTGCGTGGCGTAGCCCCAGGCAAACCGCCCCTTGACGCAGGAATGGCCCTCGTTGGCCTTGCCTCCCTTGTAGGGCACCATTCGCACCACCGTGCTGCCCTTCATCTCCGCCTTGAACGAGCAGCCCACGCCACAATAGGCACAAGTCGTGACAACGGAGTGCTCCGGCTGGCCCATTTCGATGATGCTGTTTTCGTTCAGTGCCGCCGTGGGGCAAGCCTGCACGCAGGCGCCGCAGGAGACGCATTCCGAGCCGAAGAAATCCAGGCCGCCTGGCGATACGCGGGAGTCGAATCCCCTGCCCTCGATCGTCAGCGCGAAGGTACCCTGGACCTCCTCGCAGGCCCGCACACAGCGCGAGCAGACGATGCACTTTGAGTCTTCAAAGGTGAAGTACGGGTTCGAAGTGTCCTTCGGAGCCTCGAGGTGGTTCTCGCCCGCATAGCCATATCGCACCTCACGCAGCCCGACTGCGCCCGCCATGTCCTGCAACTCGCAGTCACCGTTGGCTGAGCAGGTCAGGCAATCGAGGGGGTGATCCGAGATGTAGAGCTCCATCACGCCGCGACGCAGATCAGCAAGGCGCTGCGTCTGCGTGTGAACGACCATTCCCTCTTCCACGGGCGTTGTGCAGGAAGCAGGTGTCCCACGCCGACCCTCGATCTCCACGAGACAGAGCCGACAGGAGCCGAAAGCGTCAAGGGCGTCCGTGGCACAGAGCTTCGGGATTGCCGTTCCCATCATCATGGCCGCCGCCATGACCGAGGTGCCGGCGGGCACAGTGACCGGATCGCCGTCGATGGTCAGAGACACTGTCTTGTCTGTAACCGGAACGGGAGTGCCGTAGTCGATCTCCTGGATCATAGGCATGCCGCTTCTCCCTCACTCTGCCGCCGCGGCAACGCGCGGGGACTTGTCGAAATCTTCGGGGAAGTGAGTTAGGGCGCTCATCACCGGCAGAGGCGTCAGGCCGCCCATAGCGCAAAGCGACGCGTCGGTCATGAGAGTGCAGAGATCCTCAAGCACGTCGAAGTTCTTTTGCGGCTCGATTCCGGCGATGATCCGATCCATCACCTCGACGCCCCGCACCGCGCCGACACGGCAAGGCGTGCACTTGCCGCAGCTCTCCGCCGCGCAGAACTCGAATGCGAAGCGGGCTTGACGCGATAGGTCGACGCTGTCGTCGAACACCACGATGCCGCCGTGTCCGAGCATGCCTTTGGCGGCGGCGAGCGCCTCGTAATCCAATGGGATGTCCAGCATCGACGCCGGGAAATAAGCTCCGAGCGGCCCGCCGATCTGAACCGCCTTCACTGGCCGCCCCGTCGCTGTCCCGCCGCCGAAATCCTCAATGATGTCGCGCAGAGTCGTGCCGAAGGCGAGTTCGATGAGGCCTCCACGCCTGACGTTACCGGCAAGCTGGATCGGCAGGGTTCCCCGCGAGCGGCCCATGCCGAAATCGGCGTAGGCCTGTCCGCCATTGGCCAAGATCCACGGGACGGTAGCGAGTGACAGCACATTGTTGACGACTGTCGGCCTGCCGAACAGCCCCTTCAGGGCCGGCAAGGGCGGCTTGGCCCGCACCATTCCGCGCTTGCCCTCGAGGCTTTCCAGAAGAGAGGTTTCCTCGCCGCAGATATAGGCCCCCGCGCCAAGGCGGGTCTCCAGCGTGAAGGCGCGGACGGAGCCCATGACGGACGAACCCAGGTATCCTGCGTTCGAGGCCACCTCGATGGCCTTCGACATCGTGTGGTAGGCGTGCGGGTATTCGGAGCGGATATAGATGAAACCCTTAGTGGCCCCCACCGCCAAGCCCGCGATCGTCATGCCTTCAATCAGAGTGAAAGGGTCGCCCTCCATCAGCATGCGGTCGGCAAAGGTGCCGCTGTCGCCCTCATCCGCGTTGCAGACGATGTACTTCTGGTCCGCCTCCGCGTGGAGAACCGTGTCCCACTTGATGCCGGTCGGAAAGCCTGCTCCGCCGCGACCGCGCAGACCAGAGAGCTTGACCTCGTCCACAACTTCCTGAGGCTGCGAGCCAAGCGCGCGCTCAAGGCCAACATAGCCACCATAGGTCCGGTAATCCTCGATCGACAAGGGATCGACGATGCCGCAACGGGCAAAAGTCAGCCGGGTCTGCCGTGCGAGATAAGGCTGATCTTTCAACAGGCCAAGGCGAAGCGGGTGATCCTTGCCCTCTAGGAACCCGGCCTCGAACAGCCCACCGACGTCGCTTGGCTTGAGCGGACCATAGGCGACCCGCCCACTGGATGTTTCAACCTCGACCAGTGGCTCGAGCCAGAACAAGCCCCGGGATCCGATCATGACAATGTCGAGCGCCAGCCCACGGCGGAAGGCCTCCTCGGCAAGGAGAGCGCAGATCCGACGAGAGCCAAGCGCAAGCGACATGGCATCGGTGGAGATGAGTACCTTGGTCATGGCGCCCTCGCCTCCCGCACGACATCAGCGAGGGTATCTAGGGTAAGCCGCCCGATCGGCTCGCCGTCATAAAGGGCCGACGGGGCGCAAGCGCAAAGACCCAGGCAGTAGACACCCTCAACCGTCAGACTGCCATCCGGTGTCGTCTCACCCCAGCTGATGCCGAGTGTTGCGAGGAGGTCCTGCGCGACCCCGGTGCCATTCATAGACTGGCACGCTTCCGCACGGCAAAGCTTGAGCACGTGGCGCCCCGCCGGATCACGGCGGAAATCATGGTAGAATGTAACTATTCCGTGGACTTCTGCCCGGGAAAGGTTAAGCGCGTCCGCTATCAGAGGGATCGCTTCCTCATGGATGAATCCGAACTCAAACTGCAGTGCGTGGAGAATTGGCAGTGCAGCGCCGTCGAACAATGCGTGAGCTGCTATGATCTCCCTTGCGCGGTCGTTGTTCCACTGGATGTATGTGGTCATGTCCTCACCCAAATATTGCTCGGAAGCGCTCGGTTGATCAGGCTGCAGATTCTGCGCCATACGAGTTAAGAACTCTGCCGCGAGGATCGCAACCGACATTTGGGTTAAAGCGGCAGATATGCGCTTTATTGCGTCTCACGGGTACTTTCAACATTGCGGAATCCATCAAATACGTGAGGCCTGATCCAGTAGTTCTAATCATCGTTCCTCCCCTATTCAGAACGGTTCGACACGCCGAGACGCTGAGCATGCCATCGCAGGTGATCCTCAATGAAGGTCGCGATGAAGAAGTAGGAATGGTCGTAGCCCTCCTGCATCCGCAGGGTCAGGGGCTGACCTGCCTTGGCGCAGGCTTGTTCCAGCAGCCTAGGCTTGAGCTGGGTATCGAGAAAACTGTCGGCGGTGCCCTGGTCGACCAGAAGGTCGGACAGGCGGGCGCCGCCCTCGATCAGCGCGCAAGCATCGTAGTCGCGCCAGGCCGAACGGTTGGCGCCGATGTAGCCCGACAGGGCCTTCTCGCCCCAGGGGCAGTTCATGGGTGAGGCAATGGGCGCGAAGACCGAAACGGCCTTGAAGCGATCCGGATTGCGCAAGGCGATGGTCAGCGCCCCGTGCCCGCCCATAGAATGGCCGGTGATGCCCTGGCGGCTCATGTCCGCCGGGAGGTTCTCGGCCACGAGCGTCGGCAGTTCCTGCTCGATATAAGAGCGCATTCGGTAATGCTTCGCCCACGGCTCCTGCACGGCATCCACATAGAAGCCGGCCCCGAGGCCGAAGTCGTACGCGCCCTCGGGATCATCCGGCACGCCCTCGCCGCGGGGGCTGGTGTCGGGCGCGATCAGCATCAGGCCGAGCTCCGAGGCGACCCGCTGCGCGCCCGCCTTCACGGTGAAGTTCTCCTCCGTGCAGGTGAGGCCGGAGAGGAACCACACCACCGGCACCTTGCCGTCCTTCGCCTGTGGCGGCACGAAGGCCGCCAGCCGCATGGGCGTGGATGTTTCACGGGAAACATGGCGATAGACGAACTGTGTGCCGCCGAAGCAGCGCGATTGCGAGACGGTCTCGAAGCTCAACATCCTTCTCCCGATCAGTACACGATGACCGAGCGGATCGACTTGCCCTCGTGCATGAGGTCGAAGGCCGTGTTGATCTCGTCGAGCGGCATCTTATGGGTGATCAGGTCGTCGATGTTGATCTTGCCCTCCATGTACCAGTCCACGATCTTGGGCACGTCCGTGCGCCCGCGCGCGCCGCCGAAAGCCGTGCCCTTCCAGACGCGGCCGGTGACGAGCTGGAACGGCCGGGCGGCGATTTCTCGGCCTGCTTCCGCCACGCCGATGATGATGCTCTCGCCCCAGCCGCGGTGGCAGCATTCGAGCGCTTGGCGCATCACGTCTGTGTTGCCGGTGGCATCGAACGAAAAGTCGGCGCCGCCGCCCGTGAGATCGACGATGGCCTGCACGACCTTGTCGTTGCCGACCTCCTTCGGGTTGATGAAGTCGGTCATGCCGAATCTCTTCGCCATCTCCATCTTGGCCGGGTTGATGTCGACGCCGATGATCTTGTCGGCACCCACCATGCGTGCGCCCTGGATCACGTTGAGGCCGATGCCGCCGAGGCCGAACACCACCACGTTCGCGCCAGGCCACACCTTGGCGGTGTAGATCACAGCACCGATGCCGGTGGTGACGCCGCAACCGATGTAGCAGATCTTATCGAACGGCGCGTCTTCGCGCACCTTGGCGAGCGCGATCTCGGGCAGCACGGTGAAGTTCGCAAATGTCGAGCAGCCCATGTAGTGGAACACGGTCTCGCCGTCGCAGCGGAAGCGTGAGGTTCCGTCCGGCATCACGCCCTGACCTTGAGTCGAGCGGATGGCGGTGCAGAGATTGGTGCGGCGCGACAGGCAGGATTTGCAGTTGCGGCACTCGGGTGTGTAGAGCGGGATCACGTGGTCGCCGACTTTCAGCGTGGTCACGCCGGGGCCGATCTCGCGCACGATGCCCGCACCCTCATGGCCGAGGATCGCCGGGAACTTGCCCTCGGAATCGAGGCCCGAGAGGGTATAAGCATCGGTGTGGCAAACGCCTGTCGCCATCACCTCCACGAGCACCTCGCCGGCCTTGGGGCCCTCGATGCGGATGGTCTCGATGGTGAGCGGCTTGCCAGCCTCCCACGCTACAGCAGCTCGAGTATTGATCAATTTGTTTCCTCCGGGCATGAGTTGCATTCTGACAAGCGCCGACAGTCACCAAGTTCGGTTCCATCGACCCGAGGCGGGCCGATTGGCCCCTACATTGGATTCTTGATTTTCAGCCTAGGATCCGCCTCATGGTAGCCACGTATTTGTCCATGATGGCTTCCCGTTTCTGATGACGGCCCTTCGATACGACGGTTTGACCTGCAACGATGACACTGTCGATGGCTGCTGTCCCGGCCGTGAAGACATAGCAGTCGAGCCAGCGATCACCGGAGACCATCGAGAGATGAGGGTGTTTGGGATCAAGTATGACAAAGTCGGCTCTATAACCAGTGTCGATGGCGCCGACGCGGCGACCGACCGCTCGTGCGCCTCCGGCGACTGCTCCATCGTAGAGCACGCGGCCCGTCGACTCTCCCTCATCACCTGGCAACACATTCCGTGCCTTGTGCTTGAGACGCTGGCTGTACTCCAGCTGCTTCAATTCACCCGGGGCGGTGAGTTCGATGTTGGAGTCGGATCCAACTCCGAACACTCCCCCTGCCCTGAGGAAGTCCACTCCGTCGAAGATCCCGTCCCCGAGATTGGCTTCGGTGATCGGGCAAAGACCGGCCACGGCGCCGCTCCGGGCCAATCGTTGGGTTTCCTCCGGCGTCAGATGGGTCGCGTGCACGAGACACCACCGCTCATCCACGGGAGCGTGGTCGAGCAGCCATTCAACGGGGCGCTGCCCCGACCAGGCAAGACAGTCCTCGACCTCTTTGACCTGCTCCGCGACGTGGATATGGACAGGCCCTAATGGAGCAATTGCCAGTAGTTCCTTCAGGGCTTCCGGCGAAACGGCCCGTAGACTGTGGGGCGCGATGCCAATCGCAGCGTCGTCGAGATTTGCGACCGCGTCCTTCGCCCTGTCGTATAATGTGGCGTACTTCGCAACATCGTTGACGAATCGGACTTGGCCGTCGGTGGGCGCCACCCCTCCGAAGCCCCCGGAAGAATACAGCACCGGAAGGAGTGTGAGCCCCATGCCTGTCTCATGCGCGGCCGCGGCTATACGCGCCGATAGCTCGGCAGGGTTGTCGTAGGGCTTTCCATCGACGTCATGATGCACGTAGTGGAACTCGGCCAATGCCGTAAATCCTCCTTCCAGCATCTCCACCATCGCCGCTGCGGCGATCACCTCGACGTCATCAGGTGTAAGGCTTCCGAGAAATCGATACATGACCTGGCGCCATGTCCAGAAGCTGTCGCCTCGTGGCCCCCGTGTCTCTGCAAGCCCCCCCATGCCGCGCTGAAAAGTGTGACTGTGCAAATTCGGCAAACCTGGCAACGCAATCCCGTTTATGCGCTCACGGCCTTCGGATGGAGCATTTGCCTGGACGGCGCGGATGCTCCCATCGGTGATGTCGATCCCGACATCCGTCGCCCATCCAGTAGGGAGCAGTGCGTGGTCGAATGTTAGTTTGCGTGTTGATGATACCATCGTCTTGCCACCACAGGGTAGTTCGATCGAACCCGACCGGAGAGGACGCCGGCGAGGAGCGAGCGCGTTACTGTCTTCAAATCGGCCGGAGACTCTTCACCAAGCCACGGAGCGGTTGCTCTCTGCGCTCGCCGAGTCGCCCAACTCCAACAGGATAATACCGACTTTGAAGATTATGTATAGACATAGAACCACGAATATGTATAGACATCTTATACCGAATATGTATAGACGTATATGCCGTCATGAAAACTGCGGACTGAGCGGGGTAGACCCATGCTTTTCGATGCTGTCTGGCACAACGCACGCCTCGTTACATTGGACCCAGCCGTAAGCGGTCTCGGTGTCGTGTACGACGGCGTTATCGCGGCGAAGAACGGTCGGATTGCCTTTGCTGGATCGATTGAGGACCTCCCGACCGGCTGGGATGCCGCCGAGCGCACTGACTGCGACGGGCGCTGGATCACGCCTGGCCTCATCGACTGCCACACTCATCTCGTCTATGGCGGCGACCGGGCGCACGAGTTCGAGCTGCGCCTCACGGGCGCGAGCTATGAGGAGATCGCCCGGGCCGGAGGCGGCATCGTCTCCACCGTAAAGGCGACTCGCGCGGCGAGCGAAGATGACCTCGTTGCGAGCGCCCTGCCCCGGCTCGACCATCTCATCGCCGAGGGCTGCACGACCGTCGAGATCAAGTCGGGTTACGGTCTCGACCGGGAGACGGAGGCCCGCTCCCTGCGCGCTGCACGGCGGTTGGGGCGTGAACGCCCCATTTCCGTCGTCACCACCTTCCTCGGTGCCCATGCCCTGCCGCCGGAGGCGAACGGCGACAAGGATGCCTTTATCGAGAAGGTCTGCCGGGAGATGCTGCCGGTGCTCGCCCGCGAGGGGCTGGCCGATGCAGTGGACGCCTTCTGCGAGGGCATCGCGTTCTCGCCTGAGCAGACCGCCCGCGTGTTCGACACCGCCAAAGCGTTGGGTCTCAAGATCAAGCTCCATGCCGACCAGCTCTCCAACCTGCACGGCGCGAAGCTCGCTGCCGATTACGGCGCGCTCTCCGCCGATCATCTCGAACACACGGACGAAGAGGGTGCGGCTGCCATGGCGAAGGCCGGCACAGTAGCCGTGCTGCTGCCGGGTGCCTTCTACATGCTGCGTGAGACAAAGGTGCCGCCGGTCGCCTCCTTTCGCCAGCACGGCACGCGCATGGCCCTGGCCACCGACTGCAATCCCGGCACCTCGCCGCTGACTTCGCTCCTGCTCACCATGAACATGGGCGCGACCCTGTTCCGCCTGACTGTCGAGGAATGCATCGCGGGCGTAACCCGTGAAGCGGCCCGTGCACTCGGAAAGCTCAACGAGATCGGCACGCTGGAACCCGGCAAGTGCTGTGATCTCGCCATCTGGAACATCGAACGGCCGGCGGAGCTCGTCTACCGCATCGGCTTCAACCCGCTTCACGCCCGTGTCTGGAGAGGACAATGACACAAATCATCATGCTTCACCCCGGCTCCGTTGCGCTCGCCGATTGGCGCCGCGTCTATTTCGGTGCCGATATTGCGCTTGATCAGGATTGCCGCTCCGCCATCGAGGCGAGCGCGAAAACCATCGATGACATCGTCGCCAAGGGCGATCCGGTCTATGGCATCAACACCGGCTTCGGAAAACTCGCCAGCGTGCGCATCGGCGCTGCCGATCTTGCGACGCTCCAGCGTAATATCGTGCTCTCGCACGCCGCTGGCGTCGGCGAGCCGCTGCCTGTTTCCGTGGTTCGTCTGGTGATGGCGCTGAAGCTTGCGAGCCTCGCACAGGGCGCATCCGGGGTGCGCTGGTCCACCATCGAGCATCTCACGGCCTGCGTGAAGGCGAACCTGGTTCCGGTCATTCCAGGCCAGGGGTCAGTGGGAGCCTCGGGCGATCTCGCGCCGCTGGCACACATGACGGCCGCCCTCATGGGCGTCGGCGAGTTCTTCGTCGATGGCGTGCGGGTGAAGGCGGAGGCGGCCCTTGCTCGCGCCGGTCTCACACCACTTGTCCTCGGCCCCAAGGAGGGTCTCGCACTTCTCAACGGCACGCAGGTGTCGACTGCGCTCGCGCTCGCAGGCCTGTTCGAGGCCGAGCGCGTGTTCCAGGCGGCCCTTGTCACCGGAGCGTTGGCGACGGATGCCGCGAAAGGTTCGGACGGCCCGTTCGACGAGCGCATCCAGAAACTGCGCCGTCATCGTGGGCAGATCGAGGTGGCGGCCTCCTTACGCACTCTGATGGCGGGAAGCGCGATCCGCGCCTCGCATCTGACCAACGACGACCGCGTGCAGGACCCCTACTGCCTGCGCTGCCAGCCGCAGGTGATGGGCGCGGTGCTCGACCTGCTGCGGCAGGCGGGTGAGACCCTCGCCACCGAAGCGAACGGCGTCTCCGACAATCCGCTCGTGTTCGCGGATACGGGCGAGGTCATCTCCGGCGGCAACTTCCATGCCGAACCCGTGGCCTTCGCCGCCGACATGATCGCCATGGCGCTGTGCGAGATCGGCTCGCTGGCCGAGCGGCGCATCGCCATGCTGGTCGATCCAACGCTCTCTGGCCTGCCCGCGTTTCTTACACCAAAGCCAGGGCTCAACTCCGGCTTCATGATCCCGCAGGTGACGGCCGCAGCCCTCGTGTCTGAGAACAAGCAGCGCGCCTATCCGGCGAGCGTCGACTCAATCCCGACTTCCGCCAACCAAGAGGACCATGTGTCCATGGCCACCCATGGCGCCCGCAGGCTCCTGCCCATGGCGATGAACACCGCTAACGTCATCGGCATCGAATACCTGGCCGCCGTCCAGGGCTGTGACTTCCACGCGCCCATGACGTCGAGCGAGCGCCTGGAACGCGCCCGGGCCTTGCTGCGTGCCCAGATTCCGCACCTTGACGACGACCGGCACATGGCCCCCGAGATGGAGGTGGCCACGGCTCTCGTCGCCACGGGCGCTCTGGCGGATGCCGTTGGCGACGATGTGCTGCCGCTTGTCACGGATGAGGCGAGGTAATGAGCACGAAGCTGCCGGAATGGCTCACGATCATCCGGGGGGATGCGCCGCTCGTGGTGAGCCTGCCGCATACCGGCATCGACATCCCGACCGAGTACGAACGCGGCCTCGTATCGCCCTGGCTCGCGCGCAAGGACGCCGATTGGTGGATCGAGCAGCTTTACGACTTCTCCGCCGGTCTCGGCGCGACCGTGATCCGCACGACCGTCTCCCGCACGGTAATCGACGTGAACCGCGACCCGTCCGGCGTGTCGCTCTATCCCGGACAGGCGACGACGGAGCTTTGCCCCACAACCACCTTCGACGGCGAGCCGCTCTACGAGCCGGGCACGGAGCCCACGACGGCGGAGATCGCCGAGCGCCGCACCCACTTCTTCGATCCCTATCACGCGGCGCTCCGTGCCGAAATCGAGCGGCTGCGGTCAAAGCACTCCAATGTAGTGGTCTATGACTGCCACTCGATCCGCTCTGTCATTCCGCGCCTGTTCGACGGCACCCTGCCCCACTTCAACATCGGCACCAACGGCGGCGCGACCTGCGCTCAACCTTTGAGCGATGCCATCGAGAAGATCTTCATCGGCAGCGGCTTCAGCCATGTGATTAACGGACGCTTCAAGGGCGGCTACATCACGCGCAGCCTCGGCAAGCCCGAGGCAGGCGTCCATGCCGTCCAGATGGAACTCGCCTGCCGCGGCTACATGCGCGAGCCGCTCGGCCCAGTCTCGAAAGGCCAGTGGCCGACACCTTACGACGAGGACTATGCGGCGCCCATGCGTTCTGCGCTCAGCCTCATTCTACAGACTTGTCTCACCTTCGCCCAATCCAAAGCTTGAGGATCCGTCCTATGACCCGCATCGACAACACCCGCGTGATCCGCGCCGCCCACGGCACCGAGCTGTCCGCCAAGAGCTGGCTGACGGAGGCGCCCCTGCGCATGCTGATGAACAACCTTGATCCGGACGTGGCCGAAAGACCGGGCGAGCTCGTCGTCTATGGCGGCATCGGTCGTGCCGCCCGCGATTGGGACAGCTTCGACCGCATCGTGGCGGCGCTGAAGAACCTGAATGACGACGAGACCTTGCTCGTGCAATCCGGCAAGCCGGTCGGCGTGTTCCGCACCCATGCCGATGCGCCGCGGGTGCTGATCGCCAATTCCAACCTGGTGCCGCACTGGGCCACTTGGGATCACTTCAACGAGCTCGACCGCAAGGGGCTCATGATGTACGGCCAAATGACGGCTGGTTCCTGGATCTATATCGGCACCCAAGGCATCGTGCAGGGCACCTATGAGACCTTCGTGGAGATGGGCCGCCAGCACTACGACGGCGATCTCTCGGGCCGCTGGATCCTCACCGCAGGGCTTGGCGGCATGGGCGGCGCCCAGCCGCTCGCCGCAACCATGGCGGGTGCTTCGTGCCTTGCGGTCGAGTGCCAGGCAAGCCGCATCGAGTTCCGCCTGCGCACCGGCTATGTGGACGTTCAGGCCAAAGACCTCGATGACGCTCTGGCGATCATCGACAAAGCCTGCAAGGAGAAGAAGGCGATCTCTGTCGCGCTGCTCGGCAATGCAGCGGAAATCTTTCCGGAGCTGGTCAGGCGCGGCGTCCGCCCTGACTGCGTGACCGACCAGACGTCGGCGCACGATCCCGTCAACGGCTATCTGCCGAAGGGCTGGAGTGTCGGCGATTGGGAAGCCAAGCGTGAGGCCGACCCCAAGGCTGTCGCGAAGGCGGCCAAGCAATCCATGGCGGAGCACGTGCGCGCCCTGCTGGACTTCCACAAGATGGGCATTCCCACTGTGGATTACGGCAACAACATTCGCCAGATGGCGCTGGAGGAAGGGGTTGCCGATGCTTTCGCTTTCCCCGGGTTCGTGCCGGCCTATATCCGCCCGCTATTCTGCCGCGGCATCGGGCCGTTCCGCTGGTGCGCGCTCTCGGGCGACCCGGAGGACATTTTTAAGACCGACGCCAAGGTGAAGGAGCTGCTGCCGGACAACAAGCACCTACACAACTGGCTCGACATGGCGAAGGAGCGCATCAAGTTCCAAGGCCTGCCCGCCCGCATCTGCTGGGTGGGCTTGGGCGACCGCCACCGCCTCGGCCTCGCCTTCAACGAAATGGTTGCCAAAGGCGAACTCAAGGCGCCCATCGTCATCGGCCGCGATCACCTTGACTCAGGCTCTGTCTCGTCGCCCAACCGCGAGACGGAGGCGATGAAGGATGGTTCGGATGCAGTCTCGGACTGGCCGCTGCTGAACGCGCTCCTCAACTGCGCGTCCGGCGCCACCTGGGTCTCGCTCCACCATGGCGGTGGCGTCGGCATGGGCTTCTCGCAGCATTCGGGCATGGTGATCGTATGCGACGGCACGCCGGAAGCGGCCAAGCGCATCGAGCGCGTGCTCTGGAACGACCCGGCGACCGGCGTGATGCGCCACGCGGATGCCGGTTACGACATCGCCATTGACTGCGCCCGCGAACACGGGCTCAACCTCCCGAGCCTCGGCTAGGCCGACGGCAATGCGCGTCGTACCCTCGACCAGCTATCGCCGCATGCCGTGGAAAAACGGCGGTGGCGAGACCATCGAGATCCTCGTCTCGCCCGAGGGCTCCACCCTCGACACCTTCGAGTGGCGGGTCAGCATGGCCAAGGTCGCATCATCCGGCCCCTTCTCTATGTTCCCGGAGATTGACCGTACGCTCGCCGTGCTCGACGGCAACGGGATCCGACTTTCTATCGCAGGGAGGGCTGAGGCTCTCGTCAGCCGTGACACTGGTCCCGTTGCGTTCCCGGGCGATGTCCCGGCCGAGGCGAGCTTGGTGGATGACCCTGTTATGGATTTGAACGTGATGACCCGGCGGGGGCGTTATGGGCATGCCATGACGCGGATGAGAATCACAGAGCAAGCCGATGTGATCAGACGTGGTGACATCACGCTCATGCTCGTGACCGGGTCCGACGCGACGGTGTGTGCGACCGACGTGACGATCGAAGCCAGGAACGGTGACACGATCATCGCCCCTGACGCAGCGGAGGCAGCGTTCCTCCGCGTCACTCCGCAGGGAATTCTGAATCTCAACATCATTGACATATGGCGGACTTAACGTGACAGACTCGATCAGCCTTAACCCTCACATTGTTGCGCTGCCGCCGTACAATGCCGGCATGAGTATTGGTGCGGCACGCCGTGCCAGCGGCCATCACTCTATCGCCCGACTGGCCAGCAACGAGAATCCTGACGGCTGTTCCCCCGCGGTTCTGGCTGCCCTTGCCCCGGCCATGCTGGAGCCGTGGCGGTACTCGGACCCGGCGTGCACCGTTCTCCGCGAGGCATTGGGCGAGCATCTTGCGACCGATCCCCACCGTATCGTCGTCGGGAATGGGTCGGAGGAGATGATCGGGGCCCTTTCGCGCGCCCTTTTGCTGCCGGGGGAGCACGTGGTGACCGTAACGCCAAGCTTCGGCCTCCACGAGATCGAGCCGCGTGCGATGGGAGCGCCGGTGCTAAAAATCCCCATGACCTCGGATCTGAACTTCGACCTGCCTGCGATCCTCGAAGCCCTGTCCCGGCGACCAAAGCTCCTGATGCTCAGCTCTCCCTGGAACCCTGTCGGCCCCGCTTTGTCCCCTGCGGGTTTGGACGCCATTCTCGCAACCATGGGACGCGAAACCGTGCTCGTGTTCGATGAGGCGTATTTCGAATACGCCGACGAGGCAACGCGTGTGGACGGCGTTGCGACCCTCGCCGCGACGGATGTCCGTTACGTCGTGCTCCGGACTTTCTCGAAGGCCTATGGCTTGGCGGGGCTCAGGGTCGGGTATGCCGTCTGCTCCGATCTCCAGATTGCGGACGGAATCCGGAAGGCGAAGACACCTTTCAACGTCAACGTTGCCGCTCAAACGGCCGCAATCGCCGCGTTGGGCGACCAAGCATGGATGAAGGCGTCGGTGGCGCGCACCCGTGCCGAGCGAGAGCGGGTCGCGTCATCCCTGCGGGACATGGGCTATGGGCCTGCGGCGTCGCAGACCAACTTCTTGTTCTTCCAGTGTCATTGCGACAGCACCATCGCCGCCGATCGCCTTCTGAAAGAGGGTGTCGTCGTCAAGCCGTGGCGGGAAGAGGGTTACGAGCGCTTCCTGCGTGTCACGATCGGTCATCCCGACGAAAACGATCGGCTGCTCCTTGCCTTGCGGACCCTGACGGTCGGCACGGCTCCTCCAGTCTAAGCCGCCCATGCGGATAGCCACCCGACCGCGGGAGACATTAGGCTCCTGATCTGGGCTACGCGGTCGGACACTATATCCCGATGCCGGATTCGCGAGTAAAGAAGGTCCCACAAGGACAATCCGGCGTACGGGACGAGTTTGTTATGCATATCTATGAGCGGATCCGGGACGATATCGAAAGTCGGATCATGTCAGGTGAATGGGCGCCGGGAGACCGCGTGCCCTTCGAAACGGAACTGGCGGAGCAGTACGGCTGCTCACGCATGACCGTCAATAAGGTCCTCTCTGCCCTCGCCAACCAAGGACTGATCATCAGGAAGCGTCGCGCCGGTTCCGTTGTCGCCGCCCCAAGGGCCGATCGCGCCGTTCTCGAAATCCAGGACTTCGCGCTCGAAGCCAAGCGTGCCGGCAAGACCTACCAGCACCGCGTCTTGCACCGGGCCGTCGAGGCGATTGATGCCGCCACCGCAACCCGGACCGGCGCCCGAACTGGATCGAAGGTCCTCTGCGTCACGACCTTGCACCTCGTGGAGGGACAGCCGGAAGCATACGAGGAGCGCATCATCAATCTCGCGGCCGTGCCGGAAGCCCGCAAGGAGCCGTTCAAGCAGATGCCCCCGGGAACATGGCTGCTGAATCGGGTGCCTTGGACGGACGCGGAGCATGTCATCCGGGCGGTGAGCGCCGACGCCAAGCTTCACAAGCATCTTCAAGTCCCTTCCGGTACGGCGTGCCTGCTCCTGGAACGCCGGACATGGCAGGCTGGCATCTTCATGACGGAGGCCCGCATCAGCTACCCCGGCGAGCGCCACCGGCTTGTCGGACGGTTCTCACCTGCCGGGGCAGGCCAGTTTCCGGACCAATCGAAGCCCGCATGACGGAAGACGCACCGAAATGAGCCGGTTTCAGAACGGATCGACCACCTTCCCGGGGTTGAGCAAGCCTTTCGGATCGAGAAGGCCTTTGACGGCACGTGAGAGCGTCTGCTTGACGGGATCCGCATAACGTTCGAAGGCCGCCCGTTTTTTGAGCCCAATTCCATGCTCCGCCGAGAAGCACCCTCCGAGCTCTCCGAGAGGTGCATACAGTACGTCCTCGACGCGCTGCTGGACAGGCGTCGGCAACGGACCTTGGACATTGAGAACGATGTGGAGATTGCCATCCGCGAGGTGCCCGAAGATGTACGGATCCAGTTGCGGGTCGATGGCCTTGAGCGTTGGTCCGAGACGCTCGACATAGCCGTCGATCGCTCCTCCTGGGACGGAGACGTCGAACGACGGCGCCTGCGGGTGGAGGCGGTAGAGGATTTCGGTGTCCTCGCGAACCCGCCAGATCCGATCAGCCTGTTGCATGGAGCTGGCAACAACGCCGTCTTTGAGCCCGTCTTCGTCGTAAATCTCCGCCAATCCGCTTTCCAATGCCGCGGAAGCGGCCTCGAAAGTATCCCCTCCGACTTCGAGCGCCAGAAGGCAGTTGGCGCCGAGAGGGAGCTGGTCGTGATCGAATCCCAGCGCCGCGCTGGTCGTCTGCGCGTACCTGCGCCACATGATTTCCGCGGCTCGCAGGCTCATGCCGCCGCGCGACAAGAAGTATTGCACCACCCTCTGGGCTGCAGCCGCGTTGTCCACGCCCACCAGAGCGGTTGCGCGCGCGGGGACCAACGGCTCCAGCTTAATAACCGCACGGGTCGCTATTCCCAGCGTTCCCTCCGCGCCGATGAACAGGTGTTTGAGATCGTATCCGGCGCTCGTCTTCATAACCCGTGTCAGATCGCAGAAGATACTTCCATCCGGGAGCACGACCTCAAGCCCAAGCACGCGGTGACGCATGACGCCGGCTCGGAATGCCATGATGCCCCCGGCATTGGTCGAGATGAGGCCGCCGACCGTCGCCGAGCCGCGCGCTGCGAGGTCAATGGCGGGATCCAGCCCGAACGCCCGTGCGGCTTCTTGCAGCGCGCTCAGCGTTACGCCTGCTTGGACAACAGCGACGCCCGTTACAGGATCGATCTCTTCGATCCGGTCGAGTGCGCCCAGGTCGCAGATCAGCGAGTCTGGGTCCGTGATGGCGCCGCCGACCAAGCCTGTTCGCCCGCCCTGTGGGACCACCGGAATACCCCTCGAATGGCACCAGCGTAGGAGTGCCGCAACAGCAGCAGGCGAATCGGGCCGAACGGCAGCAAATGCCTCAAGGTTTCCAGCATCCCATCCCGGATCCCGCTCGGCAAATTCACATCGTCCTTGGACAGAGCGTAAGCCGGTCATGCGTCGCAATTCAACGATGTCTTGTGCGCGCGTCATGCGAGGGCCCCGGTTGTTTGGTTATGAGAATGCCTTGTCATGATGCGACACTGGAGACTGCGGGCTGACGCGCGGCCAGAAGTCGGTTCAGCCAATCCGGATCGACGTCCGGAACCGACGATAGCAGGAGCTTCGTATAGGCAGGATGAGGCGGGGTGAGGACCTCAGCCTTCGTGCCTTGCTGAACGACCCTTCCCTTGTGCATCACGACAACCCGGTCCGCGATGGCTTTGACGGTCGCAATGTCATGAGTGATGAAAAGGTAAGAGAGCGACAGCTCACCCTGCAGTCTCAGCAGGAGCTTCAGGATTTCCTCTTGGACGAGTTGATCGAGCGCAGAGGTCACCTCGTCGCAGATGATCAACTCCGGATTCGCTGCGAGCGCGCGGGCAATGCAAACACGCTGCTTCTGCCCGCCGGAAAGCGCAGAAGGCAAGCGATCGAGGTACTTCGAGCTCAGTTCGATCATGTCGAGCAGTTGGACGATGCGCTGCTCGCGCCTTTGTCCGCTCAGCCCGAAATAGAACTCAAGAGGCCGGCCGATGACCTCGCGGACGGTATGGCGGGGATTGAGTGAGGCGTCCGGGCTCTGATGGATCATCTGCAGGCGGCGCAGCTGCTCCTTGCTCCGGTCCTTGACAGCACGCGGGAGCTGTTCGCCGAAGAACGTAATCTCGCCCGAGGCGGGCTTGAGGAGACCGGTGATGACCCGGGCAAGTGTCGACTTTCCGGAGCCGGACTCCCCAACGACGGCGACCGTTCGGCCGCGTTCGACCTCCACCGTGACGTCCTCGAGGACAGGAACCGTGCCGTAATGAGCCAGGAGCCCCCTCACCTTCAGAAGCTCGTCGCCTCTCGGCTCGGGATCCTTCGCGAGCTTCCTCACGGCCCACAGGGACCGGGTATACTCATGCTGCGGATGCGCCAGCATCACCCGCGTGGGAGCCTCTTCGATCAGGCGGCCGTGCCGCAGCACCATGATCCTGTGGGCGAGCTGGGCGACGACGGCAAGATCATGGGTAATATAGATCGCTGCGGTCTGGAACTCCTCCACGATCCTGCGGATCGCGGCCAAGACCTCCACCTGTGTCGTGACGTCGAGGGCCGTCGTCGGTTCATCGAAAATAATGATGTCGGGGCGGCATGCCATTGCCATGGCGGTCATGACCCGCTGGAGCTGGCCGCCTGACACCTCGTGAGGATACCGGAAGCCGATTGTTTCGGGATTCGGGAGGGCCAGGCGGTGGAACAGGTCCTGGGCGTCCCGGACGGCCTCGTCCCGGGAGCGCCCTCCCCGGGTCACGGCGACCTCGATAACCTGATCCATGAGCCGCCGTGCGGGATTGAAGGACGCAGCCGCGCTTTGCGCGACGTACGCTATCTTTAAGCCTCTCAGCCTACGCCGTTCCGCGGCGGGCATGCGCAGGAGGTCTTGCCCTTTGAAGAGGACCGTTCCACCGGTGACACGGCAGCCGGAACGGGCGTAACCCATGGCGGCTAAGCCAACCGTCGACTTGCCGGCGCCCGACTCGCCGATAAGCCCGAGGACTTCGCCCCGTTGTAGCGTCAGGTCGAGCCCATGCACGATCTTATGCCAGGAGCCGCCGCTGAAGCCTTCCATCTCGAGTCCACGGATATCGAGAATGACTTCGCGATTCACGGCTGGGTGCATCGAAATGACTCGTTGTTCAATTGTCATTGCGCACTCCACTCGTCGACGCCACGGCCCAATCCACGATCATGTTGACGGCGACTGTCAGCAGCGCGATGGCGGACGCTGGAAACAGCGGCATGAGGATGCCGAACGAGATCGCGGCCGCATTCTCCCGCACCATGGATCCCCAATCCGCCGTGGGCGGCTGAATCCCCAATCCGACGAAGCTCAGCGTCGCAATGAAGAGGAACACGAAGCAGAACCGCAGGCCGAATTCCGCCGCCAGTGGAGAAACAGCGTTTGGCAGCAACTCCCGGCGCATGATCCAGCCGATGCTCTCGCCGCGAAGTCTGGCGACCTCGACGAAGTCCTGAGCCTCGAGATCCATGGCGACGGCCCGAGTGATCCGAAAGACACGCGTGGCGTCAAGAAGGGCGATGACCCCGATGAGGACCGGGATCGACGATCCAAGGATCGCCAGAACCATCAAGGCGAAGATCAGCGTCGGGAAGCCCATCATCACGTCGACGATCCGACTGAGTACCTGATCGACGGTGCCGCGCATCGTTGCCGCGAGAAGGCCACAGGTGATGCCGATCGAAAACGAGATCGTTGTCGTCAGAAGGGCAATCAGGATTGAGTTCCGCGCTCCGAAGATCAACCGGGACAGCACATCGCGCCCCAGGTGGTCGGTTCCGAGCAAAGTGGTCGGAGCCAGATCGCCTTCTGGTGCTCCCACGAGACCCGGCGCCCAGGGGTCGCCCACGACCTGTCCCTCCGCATAAGGAGCGATCCATGGTGCGAACAGGACGCATATCACGTTGATCGCTAGTATGCCGATGCCGATCTTGGCCGACAGTGGCGCACGATTGAGCTTGCCAAGAATGTTCATCTCACACCTGCTGTCGGGGCCGTTTCAGCCTGGGGTTGGACAGAACCGACAGAACGTCGGCGAGCAGATTCAGAAGGACATAGGTCGCCGCAAAGATGATGCAGCAGGCCTGGACAACCGGGATGTCCCGCTTGGAGACCGAGTCGACCAGAAGCTGTCCCAGTCCCGGATAGACAAACACCACCTCGACGACGACCACCCCGACAACGAGATAGGCCAGGTTCAGGATGACCACGTTGATGATAGGCGACAGCGCATTCGGCAGGGCATGCCGAATAACGATGGAAACCGGTGAAATGCCTTTCAGTTGGGCCATCTCGATATACGGCGCAGCCATGACGCCGACGATAGCCGCCCGGGTCATGCGCAGCACGTAGGCAACCACGGCCAGGGCCAAGGTCAAGGCCGGCAAGGTCAGGACCACGAGCCTCTGCAGCCAGCTCTCCCCGGTCCCGACCAATGCGACAGCCGGCAGCCATCCGAGCTTGACCGAGAAGATGGCCACGAGCATGTAGGCGGTAAAGAACTCCGGGAAGGAAATGCCGGCCAGCGATGCCGTCGACGCCACGCGATCGAAGGCACGGCCGCGATACACCGTGGAAAGGATGCCGAGTCCGACCCCAAGCGGCATCGCGATGGCCGCAGCGGCAAGGGCGAGCACGACTGTGTTGCCCAGTCGGTCGGCAACCAGCTCTGCCACGGAGCGGCCAGTCGCCAGAGAGCGCCCGAGGTCACCGTGGAGCAGGTCTAGCACCCATGCCATATAGCGCACTGCAGCGGGACGGTCCAAGCCGAGTTCGTGACGCAGCGCGGCTACGGCCTCCGGCGTCGCACCCTGCCCAAGGACGGCCTCAGCGAGGTCGCCGGGCAAAAGCTCTACAGAAAAGAACACGATCAGCGAAATAGCCAGCAGCGTCGCCAGCCCGAGGGCCAGTCGCTTGGCTGAAATAGACAGTACTACGTGCATCTACGCCACCCCTTCGGAGCAGGTGTCATCCACCTCGACTGCGTTCCGAGAAATCGCGCCACCGCAGGCATCAGCCGACGCGGTGGCGCGAAAGACCCGGCGGGTCAGGCGAACCACCAGCGCTCGGCGGCCCGGCTGCCATCAAGCATGTATTCACCCGACAACTCGCCGTGTGTTACCTTGTTGCTGACAGCGTCAATAAAGTCGGAGAAGGCGAAGATGTTCGATCCTCCATCGTCGTGCACGATCCTCTGGAGCTCCCCATAAAGCGCACGACGCTTTTCAGTGTCGAACTCGCGGCGGGCATCCGCGACGAGGCGGTTGACGCGATCATCGTTCAGCCTGGTCTCGTTCCAGCCTGCCTTGATCCCGTCTGCCGAATAGACGAGGCTGAATATGACATCCTCGTTGACGCGCCCGCTCCACCGGGTCGCGCAGAATGGCTTCTTCGACCAGACGGAGCTCCAGTATCCGTCCTCGGGCTCCTTGACCACATCGATCGTGATGCCCGCCTTGGCCGCATGGGCCTTGTAAAGCACGGCAGCGTCCGTCGCGCCCGTGAATGGGGTATCGGAGACGTGCAGCTGAACTCTCAGATCCGAAGCGCCAGCCTTCTTCAGGTGGAACTTCGCCTTGTCCGGGTCGTACGCGCGCTGCGGGATGTCCGCGCTATACATTTGATAAGCCGGAGACAGCGGATGATCGTTGCCGACTGAGCCGAAGCCGCTGAGAACGCGCTTGACGATATCCTCCCGGTCAATGGCGAGTTTCATCGCTAGTCGAACGTCGTTGCTCGTGAAGGGTGCCTGATTCACCATCATCGGGAATGCGAAATGAGCCTTGCTCTTGACCCGGTTGATCCGGATCGCGTTGCCACGCTGGAGCAAGGAAACTGTTTTCGCATCGACCGAGTTATACGCGTCAATCTGGCCTGTCAGAAGCGCGTTGGCGCGGGCAGTGGCGTCCTTCATGCAGATCATCTCGACCGTATCGAAATGTGCGCGACCTGCCTTCCAGTAATTTGGATTGCGTCTCACGACCGACCTCACGCCTGGCTGGAAGTGCTCAAGAATGTAGCCGCCGGTACCAATGCCTTTGTCGAAGTCCGTCTCACCATTCGGCACAATGTAGAGCCCAACGGCGCTCGTGATCGCCGGAAACCCGACGTTCGCGTCCTTCAGTTCGAAGACCACAACCTCGGGGCCGTCCGCCTTCATTGACTCGACCTGCGCCAGGAGCGGTCGGGCCTGCGACTTGGATCCCTCCTTCAGGTGCAGGTTGAACGAGTAGATGACATCATCCGCGGTAAAGGGCTTTCCGTTGTGAAACGTCACCCCTTTCCGAAGCCTAAACGTCCAGGTCTTTGCGTCCTTCGAGCCTTCCCAGCTCTCCGCAAGCTCCGGGATTAGGACGCCCCCAGGCCCGACTTCGATGAGGTTGTTCCGAAGCTGCCAATGCAGGTTCTGCTGGAACTGTGAGTCCATCAGGGTTGGATCGAGCGTCTCCGACGTCGAGAAGTCCGCCATGCCGATGCGCAGGGTGCCGCCTTTACGAGGGGTTTGGGCGCTGGCACGTAATGGTAATGAGCTTGCCAGTCCCAGGGCGCTCGCCCCCAGGAGCAATCCACGCCTGTTGATTCCGCAGTGATCTTGCATTCTCTTTCCTCCCATTTGAATAGACATTTGCAGTCTGACGCAGTTCTTTTTAGGCGAACTGTCTGTTGTTCGTTGAGTATTCCGACGGCAGCGGTCGGCGTTAGATCCTCCGATTGTAGGAAACCGAGACTTCGATAACGGGCCTTTCAGGCGGCCAGTAAACTCCGTCAAGGGAAAGCGATCTCGACGGACGTTCTCGGTCTGGAGCAGCACAGGAGAAGCTCCCCGGGCGCGGGGGGGGTTAAGGGTTCCTCGAAGTACTCCACCTCCCCGCTTATGAGGCGGCTCGTGCACGTACTACAGACGCCCGCACGGCAGCTGAAAGGCGGCTCAAGCCCCATGGATTCCGCGAGTTCTAGGAGTGAGCGTGCGTCATGCGGCCATGTTGTGGGCGCGGCAGCACCGTTGAAGCTTACGGTCACTCCCGCACTTTGGCCGCGTTCGACGGACTCAGGCTTCGGAAGAGGCGGAGCCTCCTGGACGATGGTCTTGGCTGGGGCGGCACGATCATCGTCGGTGACGAGAACCGTGGCTGGCCCAAAGAACTCGTAGTGAATGCGGTGCTTTGGAATTCCGAGGCCTCGCAGCACTGAGTAGTTTGCCTGCATAAAACCGGTGGGGCCGCACATGTAGACGTCATAGTCGTCCAGCGGAAGGAGGGCCTGTAACGTGTCCCTTGTGATCAGGCCCTTGCTGTCGTAGGCGCGGACGTCCTCATCCGCGTCGGTTGGCACCCGATAGCAGAAGTGAGTTGTGATCCCCGGGCGTCTCGATGCCAGGGTGAGCACCTCATCCCTAAGAGCGTGAACCTTGCCGTTCTCGCACGCGTGAACGAAGAACACGCGCCTCTCGGTGCCGTGCGCAAGCTCGTGCAGCATGCTGACCAGCGGCGTCAGACCGACGCCACCGCTCAACAGGAGCACCGGTCTGGGGCTCGTGCGATCCAGGATGAATTCACCACGTGGTCCATGGAGCGATAGGATGGTTCCGACTTCTGCTTTGTGGAGATAGCTTGATCCTGCACCCTCCGGTACGTTCGGCAGGTGCGGCGGCGGCATCTCACGTTTCACGCTGATCCGGAGGCTTTGCGTGAGCCTGGAACTGCTGGAGATGCTGTAATGGCGAAGCAGGGACCCCGAGCCGCTTGGGTCGGGTAAGCGCAAAATGACGAACTGCCCGGGGGTAAAGGGCGTGACCTCCGATCCGCACACAGGCATGAGTTCAAGCGACATGATCGTTTCGCTTTCGCGATGCTTGCCAACGATTTTGTAGTTGGAGAAGGACTTCTCTGCCGAGTCAGGAATCATCAGGTCAGCCAGGTGTGGAGGAACGATCAGGTGCCGAGCGACCACGGAAGGCGCGGATGCACCCGCCGTGGTCAGAATGCTTGTGGATCTCTACTCAGCGGCCATTGGTTGTACCGCCTCGGCGCTGATTAGCTGATCGAGGCGCTTGCGGAAGCGCAGCGGCCCTACGTCGATTTTGAGGTCAAGGTTAGGAGTGCGTTTATTCGCCATGCCTTCGTGGACAGCTGTCAGGACGGCACGATCCTCTTCGAAGGCGCCACGCACGGACTTGGCGAACTCCCGCGAGGTTTCCTCATTGCCGGCATCGAAGTTGCGCATCTGGAACCAGAAGTAACGCGTCCGGTTCTCGTCGACGGGGGTCATGAAGTTGTACGAGTCCATCAGGAACACGTCCTCATGGAGCGGCCCATTCGGGCCACCCGTGCCAGCGGGTGTGAAGATCGCCCTGATGATGGCGTTGCTCGGGTATCTGACTTCGTAGTGTTGCTTGCGGTCGCAGTTCCCTTTGAACTTCACAAACTTGGCGTAGAAGGGAGCAACCTCCACGTCCGTCATCCAGCGGGAGACGATCACGCCGTCGTTGGTCACTTCCGTCTGAAGCGGTGTTTCCTCGCAGGCGGAGCTTCCGAACGATGACTGATGGACCCAGGCGACGTGAGACGGATCCAGGAGATTATCGGTCATGTAGAGATAGTTGCAGTTTATGACCATGGACTCACCACGGTTTACGCCCCAAGCAAGGTCGCCCCAATGCTCAACCTGGAAGATCGTCGTCGGATCTGCGAGCTCCGGCTGGCCCATCCAGACCCAGAGCAGCCCGTAGCGCTCGACGATCGGGTAGCTGCTGACCTGGGCGACGTGAGGGACACGCTCCGCGCCCGGTACGCGCGTGCAGGTGCCGGTGCAATCGAAGGTGAGCCCGTGATACCCGCACTCGACCTGGTCACCTTTCAAGCGCCCCATCGAGAGCGGAAGCTTCCGGTGAGGACAAGCATCCTCAAGCGCGACCGGCTCTCCATTCTCCTTGCGGTAGAGAACGATCTTCTCGCCGAGCATCTCGACCTGCTGCAACGAGCGGGTTACCTCATGGTCCCATGCGGCAACGTACCAAGAATTCCTAAGAAACATCGCGAGGTCATCCCTTTGTGCTGAACCCTTGCTGCACCGCAGAGGATGGACATGAGAGGACCGACTAGCAATTAGGCGCCCGCTGCGATTGTTTTTAGAAAAACTAAATACTCAAGGGATCGCCGTAAGGAAGGCGAGAGCTGCGGGTGCTCCCTCGGGAGCATGCGACGATATAGTCACTCTCCTAGGACGTGGCTTGACGAGCCGGATCGCAACCGCCTTGCCGCAGTGCCTGCCCGCTCCTTGGTCGCAACTCCCGTGCGAGCATTAAAATTGCTTGCCTAATTAGCGCTGCAAAGCCAACCGTAGCTCGCCGGCCCTCCGTGCAATGCAGTTCACGGATAAAGGCCGCGTAGCTCTCGCGCCTCCAGCACCCGCCGACAGGCCAACACATATGCCGCCCGGCGCAAGTCAATCCGCTTCTCGAGATGTGTGTCCCAGGTCGCCTCAAAGGCCGCTTCGAGAAGTCTCCTCAGTCGCACACTGACCTCATGCTCGTCCCAGAATAGCGCGCTGATATCTTGGACCCATTCGAAGTACGATACGATGACGCCGCCAGCATTGGCCAGCACATCCGGGACAACGACGATATTGCGCTCGCGCAAAACGTCATCACCGGCCGGAGTCGTCGGGCCGTTGGCGCCCTCGACAATGATCCGCGTCCGAAGCCGCCGCGCCACCACATCGTCGATCTGGTTCTCAAGGGCCGCCGGTACGAGAATGTCCGATTCGATGTCCCAGAAGTCAGCTCTTCCCAGAACGCCAGGACCTCGGAAATCGGTGAGGCTCAAACCTGCTTTCAGATGCTGCGTGAGAGCAAATGGATTTATTCCTTTCTCACAGTACAATGTGCCACCCACATCCTGCACGGCCACAATCCGGGCTCCTGCAGAGTGGAGAAAGCGAGCAGCGGATCCACCGACGTTGCCAAACCCTTGCACCGCAACGCGGGCACCAGCTATGTCCATTCCGAGTTTCTGGGCAGTCCGGCTCGCCACAATGAAGACGCCTTGTCCTGTCGCATCGGCTCGGCCCAGGGAGCCGCCGAGATTGACCGGCTTTCCTGTTACGACGCCGGTGGTAAGAGACCCTACAGTCATCGAGTAGGTGTCCATGATCCAAGCCATAATCTGCGGGTTGGTATTCACATCAGGCGCGGGGATGTCACGGTCAGGACCGAGGATCAAGCTGATTTCCGCAGTGTAGCGACGCGTTAAGCGCTCAAGCTCTGACATTGACAGTTGGCTTGGATCTACGCGAACAGCTCCTTTGCCTCCACCGAACGGAACATTCACGAGGGCCGTCTTGATTGTCATCCACGCGCTGAGCGCCATCACTTCCGCCATTGTCGCCTCGGGATGAAAGCGTATGCCACCCTTTGCCGGGCCCCGGCTCGTATTATGGTGGACCCTGAAGCCCTCAAAATGCATGATCTGGCCGTTATCCATGTGGATCGGTACATCAACCGTCAGAATCCGCCTTGGCCGGCGAAGCGTTTCGGCCCAGCGGGCTAGTGGGCCAAGGTGGGGCTCAACTCGGGTGACCTGCTCCAAGAACATGTCCCAAGCCGCTGTATCTTGACTGGAGACGTATGACGGGTGAGCTGGGACTCGAGCATAGGACATGCCTGTGGACATGGTTTGAGCGCCTTTCGGAAACTGAAGTCAGTGTTGGTCCGCGTTCCGCATGATCGAGCACATGCAGGGCTGATCGCTGCCGCTGAACGAAAAGGTGAAGAGATGGTCTCGGAGACATACAACCGTCCCGGACGCGGAGCCGAGAGCATGCGTCGTGTCCGGGCTACAGTCCCGGTTTGATGAACGGGAACTCCCGCCGATGATGCAACCAGTGTCCAAACATGGTGCGGTAAGGCTAGTTTTTTGCCACCCAAAGTCAAGCCGATGCACAGGTCTACTCCTGCTCGCATGTTCCAAAGCTCAGGCGCGCTCGGATCATTTACGATGCCGCACGCCTTCACGACCAGCGATGAGAGAGTTCAATACAAGTCGCGACGCGGCGAGCTGATTAGCCGCTTGACCTTGTTGCGCTCGCGATAAGCATCGCGATCAAAGAACGATTGCAACCTCGTTCCTGACAGCAGCGGCCTACAACTACAAGGTAATCGCCAGGCGGAATGGGAGATGGTCGACTGGGTCGAGGAGGCCTACCAGCCCTTTTGTCGCCACTTGGAAACAGCGATCATCGAAAGGGAGCCCGAATGCCGCCAATGAGGTGCGGCAATTGCCGACCCCAAGGCCTATTGTGCGGATACCTGTTGGAGTATGACTTCCGCCGCATCGGCAAGAACTTGGCACCCCAATACAATGTCAGCATCGAGCGTATTCTCAGTCCAATGATGGCTGATTCCGCCAATGCTCGGCACGAATAGCATCCCTGCCCTGACCCTCTGGGCGATAATTTGGGCGTCATGGCCGGCCCCGCTCGGCATTCGGACATGGCTATGGGGCGCGTGACGCTCTGCCGCCGCTTCAATCGCCGCTTGGAACGCGCTGTCCATCATGGATGGTGTAGACTTTGCGAGGACTTCAAGCTCAACCTCGCACAACCCGGAGCGGTTCGCCGCCTCAACGAGCTCCTTTAGCCTAGCCTCTATTGCGCTCAGGCGTTCTGGGTCATCATCACGAAACTGAAAAAGCATCTCGGCACCACCTGGCACAATGCTCGGGGCACCTGGGTCAAGCACAATTCGGCCAGTCGTCCAAACTGAACGCGGGCCAGCAACAGCGGGGAACTCACGCTTGATGGCAGAGCAGAGATCAACGAGCGCCACACCGGCATCCTTACGGATCGCCATACGAGTTGTACCCGCATGGTTCTGTACACCTTTGAAAGTGATGCGATATTGCCAGATTGCGACGATGCTGGTGACAACACCGATGCGAAGACCAGATGCTTCCAGCGAGTCGCCCTGTTCTATATGTGCCTCAAGGTAGCCAATATAGCGTCTCGGATCGATCTCCGCTCGCGGGCAACCGATGAGACCTGCCTGTCGGATTGCCTCGCGCAGCGGCTGCCCGGTTGTGCTGTCCGCCGCGGCATCGATCTCAGCATCCGTGACATCACCAATAAAGGAGCGGCTCCCGAGAAACGGGGTAAAATGGCTTTCCTCATCCGACCAGGCAACAGGCTCGATAACGTGCCCCCCGCAATCCGGGCTCTCACGAAACGCGCGGGCGATCTCAAGGCCATAGATCACGCCAAGAGCTCCGTCGAGCCATCCGGCATAGTTCTGAGACTCAGAGTGAGAACCGATCAGCAGCTTCGGCCCGGGTGCACTGCTACGTCCAAACACATTGCCGACCCCGTCGATCATCGGATCGAGGCCTATGGATGCGAACTGGTCAGCAAGCCACCGACGGCTTTCTAGATCAGGTTGCGAAAACGTGGGCCGATGCACGCCCGTTTTGTATCCATCAAACTCGGCGAGCCGGCGCAGATCTCGCAGCATGCGATCTCCGTTGATCCTAGGCATGCAAACTCCTTGTGACGTGTCGCTGCAATAAAGATACGAGCAAGATTATCCGCCCTCTGTAAAGAAGAACGGACCATATAGACAGTGGAAGGTTCAGAAAGCGACCCTGTCTGGCGTGAAGTAATGTTCTTCTCTATTCTGCGCCTGCCCAGAGCAATCCTTAGCGCTCGACGGTCCAGCGGCTGCAGACCTGTGCAACGTACGGAATGCGTTCGGCGCCGGGCGCGCTGGTGCAAGTGTAGCCCAAGGTCAAGCGGTGATAGCCGCAATCAGCCTGATCGCCCTCATCCGGGCCATGGACAATGGAAGCTACAATTGACGGCGGGCATCTTCAAGCGCGGCCGGCTTTCCATTCTCCTTGCGGTAGAGAACGATCTTCACGCCGAGCATCTCGACCCGCTGCAACGAGCGGGCTACCTCATGGTCCCATGCGGCAACGTACCAAGAATTCCTAAGAAACATCGCGGCGTCATCCCTTTGTGCTGAACCCTTGCTATGTCGCAGAGAATGAACGTGAGGAGACCCGCCAGCAATCGGGCGCCTGCTGTGATTGTTTTTAGAAAAATTAAACATTAACCTGAAGGAAGCCGCGCCAGGCGGAACTAGAATCCGGTGATGCGAATGGTTGAATTGCCCCCTCTTCGTGCCCTCCAGGCTTTCGAGGCTGTCGGCCGTTGCGGGAACATGACCAAGGCTTCCCGTGAGCTGAACGTTTCTCCCGGCGCCATCAGCCAGCAGATCCGCCTTCTTGAAGAAAAGCTTGGTCTGCAGCTTGTCGTCCGGAGCACCACCAGTCTGGCGCTGACCGACGTCGGGAGGCGCTACTATAGAACGATTACGAAGGGGTTTGAGGAGTTCCGCCGGGCCCAGGCCGAGATGGAACGGGCGCGCTGGTCCAGCGGACTGGTTATCAGTGCCCTGCCGTCGCTTGCCAGCAAGTGGTTGGCTACCCTTATTTTTGAGTGGCAACACGAGCACCCTGATCTGAGCGTTCACCTCGAGGGGACCCACCTCGAACCCCGTTTAGAGGAGGATTGTACGGATTTCCGTATCACCTATGGGGATCGGGTGAGGAGTTACGACAGCTCGGTTATGCTGTTCACCGACAGCGTGATTCCCGTCTGTAGCCCGAAACTATTGGAATCCGGCCCACCACTGAGGGCTCCGGCAGATCTCCTGGCCTACCCTCTTTTGAGCATCGATTGGCAGCCTCAGTTCCAGTCCCCGCCGACATGGAAGGATTGGCTGAAGCAATTCGGCGTCGACTGCAACGACCTCCGCCATTCGTTCGTGTTCTCGCTCTCCAGCGTCGCCATCGAGGCGGCCGTCGAGGGGCGAGGCATTACCCTGGGCCAGTGTGCGATGATTGCCGAAGATCTGCGCGCGGGACGTCTCGTCGCGCCATTCTCCCAAAAGCTTCGGCTATCCTCGCCCTACTTCCTTGCTTGGAACGGTCCTGTGTTCAGCAAGAAGGGCGCGCGGGAGTTTCACCGCTGGATTGTCGGCCGCGCGCGGCGTCAGGAACTGCTGAATGAACTTGTCGGGCGCTCGGATCCATGATCCCTCAAATGAGGGAAGTTACGTTAACCTGAGAAGGCGGCAGTCAGCCCTGTCGTGGTTCTTTGATACGTGTGAGCCTGATGCAGCCTACCATTCCGCCATGGCTTGGGGCGGTGAAGGTGCGTGGCGAGGGCAATCCGGTGCGAGCGGGGCGGAACGAGCAAGTTTCTGACGGCTGAAAAGACAGAGGTGAATCGCTGCAGGCCTCCCAGGGACCGAATGCCTGCATCGTCCGCTCCCGCTTCCTCAGTGGCACATGCGAGTTCACGGCCCTGATGTTCAGGTCCTTGTAGGACCGGTCCTGGCGGCACTGGACGAGGGTAGTTTGTCCGTGATGTTGTGTGTGGGCGCCATACCTTGCATCTTCATTAGCCTACCCAGCAGACGCTTAGCCGCATTGGCGTTGCGGTGGCTTTGACTAACTCGTTGAGCACGGACCCATCCTGGTCGGGACGGCCCGCCGCAGCTAATGTTTCTTGCCAGCGATGCTGATGACTGCCCCGTCCAAGTGCCAGAGCATAGTAGACGGTCCAACGATGGATAGTGGCGCGGGTGGCAGAGATGCCCCGCTCGGCCATCATCTCTTCCAAGTTCCGCAGGCTGAGACCATAGGCTAGGTACCACCGCACGCGCAGCAGGATCACTGATAGATCAAAATGGCGACCTTTGAACATCATGCACCTCTGGAGGTTATCGGAGGCGTATGCTGAACTGAGTTACTGAAAAGTTTGCAAAGTTCCGGTCCGTCAGGCCAGGACTCGCTCCCGGAGCCCATTCTGTCGCATCCGCCAGGTGAGCACATTGAGGCGATCCTGACCGAAGAACGGCTCGCCATCGAAGACCATGGTCGGCACGCCCCAGTGTCCGGCCGCCTCCAATGCCTTCTGGTTGGCCTCGATCAGTGCATCAAATCGGGATGGATCGGACGCGATTACTTGCTCCAGCCTGCCTAGATCCAATCCAGCACGTGCGGCCGCAGCGATAAGATGCGGGCCTTCATTCCAGCCATCGGTGGAGCCATCCCATAGAATGCGGGAGACTTGGTCGATAAAGGGCAGTCCGCGCCCCGCCAGCACTGCGGCCATCCCCAGCCGCGTCAGGCGGAAAATGTAGGGCTGATCCGGTGCAATTCGACCGGTCTCCATGTCCTGAATGATCGGATCTGGATTCGGCCGTCGGTAAGGAATGCCCAGAGATTCGGCAATACGTTTGCTGTCTAGGAGGTGATAGCGCAGGTGATTTGGATGCACCTGTGTGAAGAACTCCGGATTCCTGATCGCGAGCGGCCAGACCGGACGCACGTTCACTTCGAGATCGTACGTCGCCGTCATATCCAAAATGCGATCTAAGGCCAAGTAGCAATAGGAGCTTCGAAAAGACCAAAACAGGTCAAACGAGAGGGTCATTTAGGTCACTCCAAGAAGAATTCTGTATCAGGCTACGTATAGACACCGGCAGGGCAGTAGCGCTGCGAGGGACCGCCGAAGACATCGTGCTCGGAGCCCTTCTGCAGGCTCATGTCCTTGACCTTGAGATGGGCCGGCTGGTCCTCCTCGTGGTTGGTGTTGGACAGGAACACCGAGGAGAGCTTGTCGAAGGTGAGCACGCCGTCGGGCTTGTCGTACCGGATCGGCTTCACCTGGGAGACCGGCAGCAGGCACCTGTGGTCGGGCTTGCCGTGGCTCATGGTGCCGAAGGGCGACCAGTTGAAGATCTCGGTCAGCCACATGTCGAGCCCGCCGAGCGCCACGCCTGCCGCCGTGCCGTATCTCGACCAGAGTGGCTTCACGTTGCGCACGCGCTTGAGGTCGTAGCCGATGGGCGAGGAGCGCCAGGACTCTTCGTAAGCGGCGACCTCGTCATGGGCCCGGCCCGCCTGGAGCGCCGCGAACACATGGTCGGCGCAGAGCATGCCCGACAGGATCGCGTTGTGGCTGCCTTTGATGCGCGGCACGTTCACGAAGCCGGCCGAGTCGCCCACGAGGCAGCCGCCCGGGAACGAGAGGCGCGGCACCGACTGCCAGCCGCCTTCGATGATGGCCCGGGCCCCGTAGCCGATGCGCTTTGCGCCCTCGAACACGTCGCGCACCATCGGGTGCGTCTTGAAGCGCTGGAACTCGTCGAAGGGCGACAGGGTCGGGTTCTTGTAGTTGAGATGCACCACGAAGCCGACCGACACCAGGTTGTCGTCGAAATGGTAGAGCCAGGAGCCGCCGCCGGAATTGTTCGGCAGCGGCCAGCCCATGGAATGGCGCACGAGGCCCGGCCGGAAGTGCTCAGGTCTGACCTGCCACAGCTCCTTGATGCCGATGCCGTATTTCTGGTGGTCGCGGCCCTGGTTGAGCCCGAAGCGCTCGACCATCTGCTTCGTCAGGTTGCCGCGGGCGCCCTCGCCGAAGATTGTGTACTTGGCGCGCAGCTCCATGCCGCGGGTGAAGTTGGCGTTGGGCTCGCCGTTGCGGCTGATCCCCATGTCGCCGGTCGCCACACCCACCACCTTGCCGTCCTCGATCAGCACCTCGGCCGCCGGGAAGCCGGGATAGATCTCGACGCCGAGCTCCTCGGCCTTGCGGCCGAGATAGCGGGCGACGTTGCCCAGGGAGCCCACGAAGTTGCCGTGGTTGTTCATAAGCTTGGGCATGAACATGTTGGGCAGCGTCACACCGCCGGCATGGCCCAGATACATGAACTCGTCGGCCGTCACTTCGGTCTTCAGCGGACGGTCGGGATCGGAGCGCCATTCCGGCAGGAGGCCGTCGAGGCCGATCGGGTCGATCACCGCGCCGGAGAGGATATGCGCGCCGACTTCGGAGCCCTTCTCCACCACCACGACGGAAATGTCCGAGCCCGCCTCGGCAGCCTGCTGCTTGAGCCGGATGGCGGTCGCCAAACCTGCCGGACCCGCGCCCACGACGACGACGTCGAACTCCATCGATTCACGAGCCGGCAGATCGGACATCTCGTTGTCCACCCAGCCTTACACCGCTTGCCCGTGACCGGCTTTGGTCAACTCGTCCTTGAGTTCAGGGAGGATGGTGAAGAGATCGCCGACGAGGCCGTAATCGGCCACCTGGAAGATCGGGGCTTCCTCGTCCTTGTTGATCGCCACGATCACCTTGGAGTCCTTCATACCGGCGAGGTGCTGAATGGCGCCTGAAATGCCGACCGCGATGTAGAGGTCGGGCGCCACCACCTTGCCGGTCTGGCCCACCTGCCAGTCGTTGGGAGCATAGCCCGCATCGACCGCGGCGCGCGAGGCGCCCATGGCGGCGCCGAGCTTGTCGGCGATCGGCTCGATGTACTGCTTGAAGGCATCGGCCGAACCCAGCGATCGCCCGCCCGAGATAATGATCTTAGC
>NZ_JAFBID010000179.1 GCF_016811235.1 Microvirga arabica | reverse complement strand
TTTTGACCCGAAGCAGCCCTTCAACGTCGAAAATTCGGCCGGCTCCTAGTGGCTGACGTGACTCAAAACCAAGGCCCTGTCGCCGGGGATGGAGGCCTCCCGGGATTGGCTCCTGCTGAAGTTGGGCCGCGACCGAGGCTCTTGATCTCTCTGGGATCTGTCAGTGAAGTCGGGCATATTGCCCGACTTCACGTTGGATCACGTCCGTACATGACCTCGGTGGTGCAACCATCCCTGGGCGCCTAGGACGAGAATGGCCATGATCGAGGAGAAGGTTGCAAGCGGCCATGCGCTGTCGCCTTGCAACCAGATCACGACCAGCGTTCCGCCGACGCTGACGATCAGGCTCTGCACGCAGAAATGCAGCGCCACGGCCGAACCGGCGATGTCCCCGAACTTCTCCAGAGCGCCGTTCGCCGTCACCGACACGGTGAAGACGATACCGATCGCCATGATCCACATGGGGACGATGAACGTCCAGAAAGATGGAACCCCGAAAACCTGACCCATGCTCAGGAGCCCTGCGCCCAGGAGCAGCATCATCATGCCGCGCGTGAGACTGCCTGAGTTCCTCCACCGGGCAACGAACCGCTTGGCGAAGCGTGTCGTGACGATCATTACGATTGCTGCCGTCGCGAACGCGAAGCTGAATCCCAGCTCGGAGTAGCCGGCCCTGTCGATAAGAACACGGGGGGCCGTCGAGAAGAACACGAAGAACGTTCCCATGGCGGCACTGAACCCGAGCGTATAGGTCCAGAACGCAAGGCTGCGGAGCATGGGCAGGAACGATCGTCGTGACGGGGTGGTCGTCACCGGCCGGGTCTCATGCCAGCGGAGCAGGGCATGCAGGACCGCGAGAACGGAAAGAACACCCAGCGTGACGAAGATCGAGGGCCAGCCGAAGCTGTCCGCGAGCATCGCCCCGGCGATCGGCCCCAGCGCAGGCACGAAGGCCAGCATGGAGCTGAACAGGCTGTAGATGACCACGCTTTCCGGGCGGTCGGCATATACATCCCGGACAGTCGCGAAGGTGGCCACCATGGCTGCCGAGGCCCCGACCGCTTGCAGGAAGCGGAGGGCCACAAAGGGAATAGCAGACGAGGATAAGGCCAGGCAGAAAGATGCTGTTGCGAACAGGATCGCGCCGCTGATCAGCACCGGCCGCCGCCCGATGCGATCGGAGAGCGGCCCGAAGATGATCTGGCCGAGACCGAGCATCACCATGTAGAGACTCAGCGTGAGCTGGACGATGGCCGGGCTGGTGCCGAGAATGCCGGGCATAGCCGGAACGATGGGAAGATAGATATCCATGGCCAGGGAGGCGAGGATATCGAAGGGTTCCATCAGCAGGAGCGCTGTCGGCAGGGAATAGGCCCACACGGAGGGCTTTGGAGACATGATGAGGCATCCGCTCAAATGAGGAACATTCGGCGGCGATCTGGCTGTCAGCATGGGCTGGGATCGGTTCGACAGACGCCGCAACAACAAGGAAAGCGTTGTTGCGGCTTACTTGTCCGATGAGGGCTCGGCTCCCATGCCACGGCTCCAGGTTCATACGAGATCAGAAGAGAGCCTGTTGATTATCATGTCGGCCTGGAGCCGACAATCCTCGCGGGATAACCTGGACGAGGTCCTCCAAGACAATAAGTCTACTGGCGAAGAGACGAAGCTTGCTCGGGACCGGACAGCTCTGATCGGGCACCATGTGGAACGACCGCTCCTGGCACATTTGCGAA
>NZ_JAFBID010000178.1 GCF_016811235.1 Microvirga arabica | reverse complement strand
CCTGATTCAGACGCGTTGCCGCCAGCCCTCCAGGTCGTCGCTCACGCCAAGGAAGTGTCGCATCCAGACAGTTAAGGACGCCTCACCAGATGATGCGTTGCACAACCGTCTTGCGGTAGAACCCGCGCTGACCTACCATCTCTAGAAGCGTCCTGCTACAAGAGCTTGCAAGTCCGGCCAGACCGCCAAGTAAAGGCATGGACTAATCCATTGAACTCAACAGGAGTAACCAAAATTGCTAAATTGATGTGGGGTCAAGTTGGTGATTTTTTGTGTATGCCCTCACGGATTTGAGCGCAAGGGTTTTACAGAATATTGGCGGTGTGAAGACAGGCCGATGTAAGTGTTATAGCGCCTCCGATTCACAAGTACATTTCGGCGAACGCGTAAATCAGGAGAAATATAAACTTGAACTGCTAATGTCGTGCTGACCGATACAGAGAAGTATATATTTTCAATTAGGATTCCAGATGTTTCTTCCTATCAGCGGCATTGACAGGGCTACTCCCGCAAGTTCTGAGAAGCGCTACAGCCAGACAGAGCAAGGATCTGGCGATCGCCTAGTCTGGATGGACACACTTAGAGGCTCGGCCATTCTCCTTGTTATATTGCTGCATGCATCACTTATGACGGAGCTTTTCGATAAGGCGCCTTGGGAACCATTGGTTCACCTCAATCGCCTTTTTTCTCCATACCGCATGGCCTTGCTCATGCTGCTGTCGGGTATGTTATTAGCCCATTCTCTATGCCGGCCACTACTTGAGTACACTTTGCGCAAAGTCGCTACCTTACTATACCCGTACCTGATCTGGACGGCAGCTTACGGGTTTATTGTGCATCCGGCAGGAGTAACTGCGCCTATATTATGGATCGGAGGAACTTATTTATGGTTTATTTTATTTTTGTTTAGCTATTATATGATCGCCGTCCTTGTCGCGCGTATTCCAACATCAATTATTCTCGTTTTGAGTTTTTCACTATCACTGATTTCGCCTGATGGCACGAAATACATGGAGAACTATCTCTATTTAATGGGTTTTTTCTTCCTTGGGCATTATCTGAGCTCTAGGCAGATGATCCTGAGCAATTTCACCTCCCCTAGGGCATTGATTTGGGCAGTGCCGATCAGCATCGGCTTTTCTCTCGTTTCAGTGGCAACTGGAGGCATCAACTATAAAGTTGAGTACCTGATTCCAGCCCTAGCTGGCACAATAGTTTTAATCGCCCTAGCTCAGCGGATTTCTCGCACAGGTTGGTCAGAAGAACTGAACTTCATTGGTCGTAATTCGGTCGTGTTCTTTGTTATTCACTACCCAGCTATTTACATCTTCATGGCGCTCTTCCTCTGGCTGGGCATGGATTCAGCGATGGCGCTTACGGGATCGGCGTTTGCAGGATCGATGTGTATCTGCTGGACTGCAGCGCAGTTGCGAGAGCGCTTGGCGTTTTCCGAATATCTCTACTCTTTTCCGATCAAAGGAATTCTTAGTTCGATGGAGCGGGTAGGTCTGTTTCTGCGAACAGAGAGGCATTGATGATCCCCACGGAGAGCCTGCAACAAAGAGGTTGGCCCGGCAAAAGAACCTGACGATCATCTCGGGTCGGTGCTGCAGGGCTCCCGGAGGCCTACTACTACAGTTGCACCTCCTGCGCATGGGTTCATAATCTCCTGATCTGACCCGGGAGGCTGCCATGACGGGCGTGGCCATCGAGCAGATGCTCGAACTCTGGTGTGTGGAGTTGCGTCAGGTCAAAGCATCTCAAGTCGCTGTTTGCTCATCCCAGTGTGGCCACCTCAGCCGCCGCCTTCCTCGATGGGGTGCTCGGCCCCGAGCGGCGCAAGACCGGCTGGATGCGGGCCGAGGCTGCGGGCGA
>NZ_JAFBID010000177.1 GCF_016811235.1 Microvirga arabica | reverse complement strand
GACACCGCGCTCATGGAGCGGGCGATGTCGTCCGCCAGCGAGATCACACGAGACGACTTCGTCCCAGGCGCAGGCTCAAGCTCGTAGAGAGTGACTACAGGGCCGGGACGGACGTTGATGATCTCACCCTTGACGTTGAAATCCCACAGCACGTTCTCGAGGGTCGCTGCATTCTCCTGCAGCACCTGGACAGGCACCTCCGCGCTGCTCCAGATCTTGGGCTCAGCCAAGAGGTCGAGCGGCGGCAGTTCGTAATCGAACGAGGCTCTGGCCGGCGCTGTGACGCCGACAGAAACCGACGCGTAGTTGTCACGGCGGAAGCTGTCGTTTGCCGGGACCGGAGCCGCAGGCACGTGGCTCACCCGCGGCTGAGTGACAACAGCTGCGCGGCGAGGCGCCTCCTCGACGATGATCTCGTCGTCCAAATCCTCTTCGACATACTCCTCGTCGACAAGCTCCTCTTCAACAAGCTCTTCGTCGAGAAGGCCCTCTTCAACGAGATCCTCTTCGTCATCCCATGGCGCAGTCTCTGGCTGGATCGGTAACGGGGCTCGAGAGGGCCTCCGCGCGACCGGGGCGGCAGGATGCGCAGCTTTGACCTGCGGCGCGGCTTTCCTGACAGGCCGAGCGTCCTCCTCCATTGCCTGAACGGGTATGGCAGAAACAGGCTGTAGCGATGGGTCCAGGAGGTAAGTCCCCGGCTGCCACATAAAGCTGTAGGATTGCTGAACTGTCTGAAGCTCATAGGGCAGCGGCGCCACAGGATTGCTCCTCGCAGGCTGCGCCGGTTGTTCGCCCCTTCTCTGCAGAGGCGTTGGCTCGGCACGCGGTGCATGTCGAGGCTCAGGCTCTACCGTCGAAGCCGGAGCTGCGGCCCGCGTGATTCGCCCACGCTCGGGCGCAGGAGCCCGATTGAAAATGCGGCCACTACCGGCGCCGGTTTCCTGGGAAGCCGCCTTGCTGCGAAGGGCCTGCAGCCTTTCCTGAACGGCCGGCGCTGGATCATCCATGCGTGTGGCAGCAATCTGTCTCGCCTGCTCCTGAATTCCGCCATCGGATGGGTGGGCACCCCCCTTCATCCGGCGTTCTTTCAGCACGCGCTCAGGCGTGCGCGTGAACCGAACCTCCGGCGACATGGAAAAGGACTGTTCCCATACTTCTCCACGCGGAGCACCATTCGCCCCCCGGCCCTGCCCTCCCTTCCCTGCGGTGGCATTGGAGGATCGTGTGCCGGACGGGATGCTCGCGGGAGCGGTGTTCCCTTGCACACGGGATCCGTCGGATGGAACTTCGCTGGCCCGATGACCTGCATGGCCTCTCGGCATCGAAACGCCGGAAGGGTCCGGCTCGTGATTATCCAGCTCAGTCTTGTAATCCTCACCTTGCGTGAGGGAGCCATAGCCATGAGCGGCGGAAGATGAGGGCCGTCGTTTGAAGTGCATTGTCTATTATGATGTTGGGACTGATCGGATCAGCCCGGGGAGAAGAGGTCTCCCTGATTACGCCTGCCAAAGGTAAAAAGAGCCTTAGGAGGGACGCACCATATGCAGCATCCGGAATTTGTCCCCAGCCCTCCCCTTCAAAGCAAGGCGCACAATTCCTATATGTATAAAGGCAGAGCGCCCGGTCTCTGCGGCTTCTCTCACGACCACATCAACAAACCTCTTGCAAAAAGCTATGTGGTGTTTATATGGGCACTTCCTTCGGGCTGGTTGGGCCTGAGGGTGTTCTTTTCCCAACAGAGCGGGTTTGAGCGGTCTGAAGCGTTTGCTTCGGCCATTCCTTTTCTGTTTTTGGGTTTGGCCAAGAGCTGTGGTGGTTCGATGGGTATCGGGCGCGCTGTTTTTGCTCCTCTGGCGGTTCTTGTCCGGCATGGGCTGCG
>NZ_JAFBID010000176.1 GCF_016811235.1 Microvirga arabica | reverse complement strand
GATCGGATAGCGCGTAATCAGACCCTGCGGGTTCAGTCGTCCAAAGCTTGGGCTAACCGGAACGTATAGAGGGAGCAATTAGAAAGTCCGTGCGGCATACGCCAGCGGGGATGGCCGACCAACTGGCATGATCAAGGCTAGGAAAAACGAGTCAAAGGTGCTCTTCCTTCAGGAAGGGGACGGACAGGCGCAGGTGGCGAATGCAGCACCAACGTCGTCTTGAACCTTGGTAACTGTGAAGATATATCTGATGCACGGACCAAACTGGACTACGAACCTGCTCATCTGACGTTCAGTTGTCGCGGGAAGGATGCAATGACGCCTGCGTCCGGGACCACGACCTGGAAGGAGTGTGGCAGTCCCTTCCTCCTTCGCAAAGACCACCAAGATGGTCTGGAAGGACTGCACCCCAATCCGCGAACGGTCCACTCATTCGGCTAGATCCTGTTCACGAACCCGGATTGCCCGAAGCGGAGAACGGACGCGCTTCACAAGGTCACCTGGATTGTGGTCAACCGCGCCGGTGCCGTGTTTGTCAGCAGCAACTCATCCCTTGGCGAAGCGCGTTGGGCGCCGACAAAGCGCCCCGGGATGTGAGTTGGTCGATGCTGCGCACCTTCCTTGAGGACACACCCGATCCCGTAAAAGTTGTCTTTGCCCACGGAATGAGGTGTACCCCAGACCCGCTCGTGGTGGCGGGCACAGGCCGTGACGGTTCCCGAAGGTCGAGGAGGGCCTCTTTGCTATGTCATGGTATAGCAGATTATGCTGGCCAGCGACATGGCGCTCAGCCAACTGCGGTTCACCCGTACCTTCGGGCGCTACAGGTATGGCACCAGTGCAGGCGCTCGGCGCGTTAAGCTGCGAGCCATCTGCAGGCAGACCGCATTACGATGCATACCTTAGTGAGGGCACCGGCCATATGAAAGTTCTCTCTGGCATGTACTTTGGCCTTTCTGTAACTTCGCGATCGCTTTATTCTTCTAATTGAGTACCTCAAATAGGGATTGGCCACATGCTGATTTTGGTAATGGCAGCTGCTTTAGCCGGTGGTTTGATCATAGCTGTCGTGCTCTGGCCGTTCGGAATATTCATTGCACTTGCCGGCACTCCCCTCGGGGCGAGCCTCCTGGCACTTACCGTCGTTGGAATTTTGGCCGCGCGAGACTCCTGCGCACTGAGAACTCTCTTACGGCATATTTCGAACACCCGTAGGTTTACATCGTCCCATCGTTCCGTGAGAGACTCCTAACTTTGGGCCTGTTAGCGTTTGATCCAGTCAAGAGCAGCGGCGAGACAGAGGACGCTCACAAAGGATTGTGCGGGTTGCAACGGCTCACCACTCCTTCAGCCTAGTCCAGAGACACTCGATATCCTGAATATAGTCCTCTTCCAGGAAACTGGGCCAGTGAAACTAAGATATTCCGGTTAGACTCTCGGTGCGACTGTTGCAGCCCCCGAATTGAGCAGACAGGGCTTCCCACTTAGCTAAGTGGTAGGCTTACTGTTGTGATTATGCCTAACACCAACCCTCCAATTGACATCCTGAGTGGCCCGGAACGGCGCCGCCGCTGGACGGCCGCGAAGGTGGCCATCGTCAACGAAATCTACGAGCCGGGCGTCACCGTCAGCCTGGTCGCCCGCCGGCACGGCATTGCTCCAAACCAGCTCTTTCACTGGCGTAAGCTGGCTACCCAGGGCGCTTTGACGGCGGCCGGACATGGCGAGGAGGTCGTGCCGGCCTCCGACTACCGCGCCCTCCAGAACCAGGTGCGCGAGCTGCAGCGGCTTTTGGGCAAGAAGACGCTCGAGGCCGAGGTGCTCAAGGAAGCCTTGGAGGTGGTGGACTCAAAAAAACTAGGACGGCAAAGCCGGCTGTCTGATAGAGTGCGGTGGTGGGGGTCTTCTGTGCCTGTGAGGAGGTGCG
>NZ_JAFBID010000175.1 GCF_016811235.1 Microvirga arabica | reverse complement strand
GCGGTACCATTGCTCGTGGAAGTCGCTCGGGCTGTGCTCAGCGAGAAACGCCGCTGCGCCGATCGCCTCCGCGCAAGGCCACCAGAGCTTTAAGGAGAGCCTTGGCCTGTCGTCCCAGTCGAGGGCGTAGAAGAACCCGCCCTTGTCCCTGTCCCACCCCAGGTCGATGGATTGCCGGAACAACTGACGGGCCGCATCCGGCATCCAGGCATGACGCTGCCCGCCCAGCGACCAGAGCTGGAGAAGGAGCCTCGCCCATTCCAGCCAGTGGCCAGGCGTCGTACCGTAGGGCCGAAACATGTCGTCGCCACGGTAGTGCCGGTCGAGGCTCCAATCCGCGTGGAAGTGCTCCGCCACCCGGTAATCGAGGGAGGCTGCATGCCGGCCGATGATGAGGCCCGCGATCCGCTCCGCCCGGTCGAGATAGGTGCGCTCGCCCGTGGCTTCGAACGCCGCCATCAGGGCTTCGGTCAGGTGCATGTTGGAATTCTGGCCGCGATACTGGCTCAAAGGCTGCCAGTCGCGCGTGAATTCCTCGGTCACGGCCCCGTGCTGCTCCTCCCAGAAATGCTCGTCAAGGATTTGCGTGATGTCTGCCAGCAGGCGGTCCGCCAGCGGATGGCCCACCACCTTCGCGCTGGAGGCCGCCAGCAGCACGAAGGCATGGCCATAGGCCTGCTTCGTATCGTCCTTCGGTCCGTCGTTGTTCAGTGACCACACATAGCCGCCGTTTTGCGCGTCGCGATGCGCCTTCCAGAGGTACTCCATGCCGTGATCGATGATGGCATCGCAGCCGGGCCGGCCGAGGAGCGTGCCGATGGCAAAGCAATGCACCATGCGGGTCGTGTTGTGGATCTGCCGGACCGGATTGGCGGCAGCAATGGGCTCGCCTGCATCGTCGAGATCGAAGAAGCCACCGGCCGGATTGATGACGCCGTGCTGAAAGAAGTCGAACAGGTTGCTGGCCTGCTCGAGCAGCCATTCCCGATGAAAGCGGTTGAAGCGCCAGGGTGTCCCGAGCGGTGGAAGAACAGGCTCGTTCGTCATGATGCTGTCCCTCTGGCTTCGGTGCGCTCAGCCATGAAGCGCTCGACCTCATGCCATGACGGCGGATTGGCTCCGCGCCGGGTGCAGACGATGGCGGCTGCCGCGGTGGCGAAATCGAGGGCTGCGGTGACCTGCGCCTCGCTCAATCCTGTTACACCCCCAGGCGTCAGCAGGCCGTTCATATCAAGCCAGGCCAGCAGCCCGGCGTGGAACGTGTCGCCTGCGCCAACAGTGTCGACCACCGCGATCTTCGGCGCGGGGCGCTCCAGAATTGTATCATCGAAAGCCGCGAGCGAACCTCTCTCGCCGCGGGTGATGATCACGAGCTTGGGACCGCGTCGTAGCCAGGTTCGCGCGGCCGATGCGAGGTCGTGCGTTGCGTAGAGCAGTTCGATGTCCTCGTCGCTTGCCTTCACGATGTCGGCATAAGCGAGCAGCCGTTCGAACCGCTCGCGATAGGCATTCAGATCGCCCACCACACGCGGCCTGACATTCGGATCGAGCGAGATCACGCGGGATCCGGCCTCCCGGCGCAGCAGGGTCTCGATGGCGCTGGCGATGGGCTCGACCCCCAGCGCATAGGAGCTCGCCGCAATGGCGTTCACGTCTGCCGGGAGTTCGGCAGGCAGTGCCTCGGGCGTAAGAGCGCGGTCGGCGCTGTTCGGCGCGTAGAAGGAATATTGCGGCTGCCCGGATGGGCTGGTGGCCACGACGCTCAGCGTCGTGACGTTCGGGACGCGCCGGATATAGGCCGAGCTCACGCCGGATTCGGCGAGCTTCTGCGCCAGGAAGGTGCCGAAAACGTCTTCGGACAGGGTGGACAGGAAAGCTGCCGGGCGGCCGAGGCGCCCGAGCGCGATGGCAACGTTGAACGGCGAGCCGCCGGCCACCGCCTCTGCTGGAAAGCCTGTGGTCGTGGCGGTGCCGATGAACAGATCAA
>NZ_JAFBID010000174.1 GCF_016811235.1 Microvirga arabica | reverse complement strand
CTCTTGTGAACAGCGAGTGAGGCCATGGCGCGCCACACCTTCTTCTGCATCGACGGCCATACCTGCGGCAACCCGGTCCGCGTGGTGGGCGGCGGCAGCATTCCTCAGCTTAAAGGGGACACGATGTTCGAGCGCCGCCAGCACTTCTTGGCGGAATACGACTGGATCCGAACCGGCCTGATGTTCGAGCCGCGCGGGCACGACATGATGTCAGGCTCCATCCTCTATCCGCCGACCCGGCCGGATTGCGATGTGGGCATCTTGTTCATTGAGACATCAGGCTGCCTGCCCATGTGCGGCCACGGCACCATCGGCACGGTGACCATCGCACTCGAGAACGGTCTCATCCACCCGAAGACCCCAGGCCTGCTGCGGCTCGACACGCCAGCGGGCGTCGTCGAGGCGCGCTACGAGCAGAACGGTCCCTTCGTGGAACGGGTGCGCATCACCAACATTCCGTCGTTCCTCTATGGCACCGGCTACGAGGTTGAGGTCGAAGGGCTCGGGCATCTCATGGTCGATGTCGCCTATGGCGGCAACTTCTATGCCATCGTGGAGCCGCAGACGCTCTACAGGGATCTGGCGGACGTGAACCCGTCCGACATCCTGCGCTGGAGCCCGAAGCTGCGTGAAACCTTCAATGCGCGCTACCAGATCGCGCACCCGGAGAACCCGGCTATCAATCGCCTGACGCACGTGCTGTGGACAGGGAAGGCTCAGAATCCGGGCAGCACGGCGCGCAATGCGGTGTTCTACGGGGACAAGGCCATCGACCGCTCGCCCTGCGGCACGGGTACCTCCGCCCGCATGGCGCATCTGGCCGCTCGCGGCGCTTTGAACGAGGGCGATGCCTTCGTGCATGAGAGCATCATCGGCTCGACCTTCACCGGGCGCATAGAAGGGCGGACCAAGGTCGGTGACCGCGATGCGATCATCCCGTCCATCGAAGGCTGGGCCCGCGTGACCGGGTTCAATACCATCTTCATCGACGATCGGGACCCCTTCGCCAACGGCTTCCAGGTTGTCGACCAGAGCCGCTAGGCCTTAAGCCTGTTCTAGGGAAGTAACATGCGGGTTGCGATTATCGGAGCCGGCGTTGTGGGGCTTGCCACGGCGCATGCCTTGCTCGACCGGGGCCATGAGGTCGTTCTGATCGAGCCCGGCGGAAAGCAGGGACGCCCGACGGACGGCAATGCCGGCTGGATAGCCCATACCGACATCATGCCGCTCGCCTCGCCGAAGGCGTGGCGGAACCTGCCGCGCTGGCTCAGGGATCCGCTCGGGCCGCTGACCATCCGGCCGGGCTACCTGCCGCATCTGGCACCCTGGCTGGCGCGCTTTTTGCTGGCCTCGTCGCCCTCACGCATTAAGTCGAGCATTGGGGCGATCCGCTCCATCAATGCGGAGTCGCTACCGGCCTGGAAGAGCCTTCTGTCGTCCTTGAATCTGAACGGGCATCTTAGAGAGAACGGCATTCTCTCCGTTTGGAGGCATCAGGGCGACTTCGATCGATCGCAGGACATCATCGAACATCAGCGCAGTTTCGGGATCGGGGCTGAAGCCCTGCGCCCTGAAGAACTCGCAGAGCTTGAGCCCGCGCTTCGCAACGTGGAAGCCGCCGTGCTCTACCCGGACGCCTGCCATGTTTCCGACCCGGCTGTTCTGGCTGCGGACCTCCTGAGACTGGCTCTGGAGCGCGGCGCTGTTCCTGTGGCGGCGCATGCCTCAGGAATCGAACTGCAGAACGAGGCCGTTCGCGTACACATGGATGAGACCGGCCCGGCCGTGACCGCCGATCAAGTTGTGATTGCGGCCGGCATCTGGTCGCGCGGCTTGGCCGCCCAACTCGGAGACCGGATCCCGCTCGACACCGAGCGAGGCTACAACGCGACCTATCCGAAGGGCACGTTCGAGATCGGCCGGCCGATCATGTTCGAAGGCGAGGGCTTCGTCACGACGCCTCTCGACACGGGCGACCGGGTCGGCGGCGCAGTGGAGTTCGCCGGCCTTGAGGCGCCGCCCAACCACAGTCGAACCGACGCCATGGTGCAGCGTCTGACGCGCTTCCTGCCTCATCTGCAATCCGAACCGGCCGCAAGGCGATGGATGGGCTTTCGTCCCTCGATCCCGGATTCCCTGCCGGTGATCGGGCCCGCCGGACGTGACCAGCGCGTGATCTA
>NZ_JAFBID010000173.1 GCF_016811235.1 Microvirga arabica | reverse complement strand
TGCGCGGCAGGTCCGGCACCGCATAGGTGTGGAACAGGCCGGGTCGATAGCTGCGCGTGACCTTCTGGAAATGATCGGGAGACCTCCGCAGATCGCCCGACGGGGCCGAGAGCACCGCATTCCACGGTGCTCTCGGTCCAGGAAGAGGCGATCGTCGTCGCCTTCCGCCGGCATACCCTGCTGCCGCTGGACGATTGCCTGTACGCCCTCCTGCCCACCATCCCGCACCTGACGCGCCCCTCCCTGCATCGTTGCCTGCAGCGGCATGGCATCAGCCGCTTACCCGAGGTGACCGGCGACAAGCCCGCCAAGAAGAAGTTCAAGAGCTACCCGATCGGCTACATTCGCTGACGCGGCCCTTCGGGTCATATCGACATCGCCGAGGTGCACACGGAAGAAGGGAGGCTCTACCTGTTTGTCGCCATTGATCGCACGTCCAAGCTCGCCTTTGCCCAACTGCATGGGAAAGCCACCCGGAGTGTGGCGGGCGACTTTCTGCGCGCGCTGATTACGGCTGTGCCGTACAAGATCCACACGGTTCTCACCGACAACGGCACCCACTTCACCACACCGGGCGACATCAGTTCAGCCGCCCCTCTGATCAAAGAAGCGATGGCCCGCGGCGAGATCTTCCGGGCACACTCGTTCGAGCTCGCCTGTGCCCAGAACGACATCGATCACCGCCTGACCAAACCGCGCCATCCCTGGACGAACGGACAGGTTGAGCGCATGAACCGGACCCTCAAGGACGCCACCGTCAGGCGCTACTACTACGACACCCATGACCAGCTGCGGGGTCACCTGGGCGACTTCCTCGCCGCCTACAACTTCGCCCGAAGGCTCTAGACCCTGCGCGGCCTCACCCCCTACGAGTACATCTGCAAAATCTTTACAAGCGAGCCTTCTCTATTCGGCGGGTTGAAGTCAAGCGCCTTCCGAACTGTCCGACACAACAGTGTCCAATGTTCTTCGCGAGGCCTTGCTTCTCTTCGGGATCGGCTCTCAAGCCGTCCCAGCATGGGATCAGGAGAATGAGGCGAGCAATCTAAACAGCAGTCTGAACGTGGTGACACGCCCGACCAAGTCCCGGCACGCTCTGGCCTCATCCTTCGTCCCGCGAAGGACACCTGTCCACCGGAGGGTGGAACTTGCAATACTCCCTCTATCGTTGAGACCTCGCCGTCGGATCAGACATAGGCCATAGCGTCATCCCTGCTCCAGCGGAACTCTGTCCCATCGCTCCACATCCGGTGCATGATGACGGCCAGGCGCCGGGCCAACGCGACGATCGCCTTGCGCAGGCTGCCTCGCTTGGCGATGTTCATTGCCCAGGCTTTCAGCTAGGACTACTTCTTCACGCGGGTGAGCATAACCTGCGCTGCTTCATAGAGCAGCGTTCGCATCATTCCGTCTCCGCACAGGGAGACGCATCCGATGCGCTTGCTTTCTCCTGATTCCTTGAGCACTGGCGTTAACCCCAGGGCGGCGCCAACAGCCTTCGAGTTCCTGAAGCGGGCCGGCACATCGATGGTGCTGGTAAACGCCAGGGCAACGACAGGTCCGACACCCGGAACCGTCATCAGGCGCCGGCAGGTGCCATCATCTTTGACGATCGCCAGTACTTTCCGGTGAAGGCGGGACAGTTCTTCCCGCAGCGTCTGCCTGGCGGCGAGCAGGGATACGGCGATCTGCGCCAGTTCGGGCATGTCGTCCACGAGTTCCCGGATCCGGGTGTCAAACCCCACTGGCCCGACTATGCCAACCTTGAGACCGAAGTTGCGCAGCAGACCACGAATGTCGTTCTCGATCGCAATCGCCTTTTCCTGCAGCAGCTTGCGGGCAGTTAGCAGAGCCCGGCGGTGCTGGCTTGTCAGCGTCTTGACATGGACCGGCCGGAACAGGTTGACCCGCATCATCTGGGCAATGCCGCGGGCATCGTTGCGGTCAGTCTTGTTCACCTGCGCCTTGAGAAACGCCTTCGTATGCCGCGTCTCGATGCAGATCACCGGCAAACCTGCTTGCGCCAATCCGCTGAACAGCCACTGCGACAAGGGACCGGCCTCAAGCCCGATCCGGGCCAGCCGCCAGGTCGGATCCTGCAAAGCGCGAGCGAGATCGTCCGGATGACTGGGGACTTTCGTCTCCCGGCAGATCGAACCTGTTTCGTCCATGACCTGCCCCTGAAGTTTCATCCAGCCGCTGTTAGAGTCTTGGCCGGTGATACGCCGTGTGGCGCGACAGGAGCAA
>NZ_JAFBID010000172.1 GCF_016811235.1 Microvirga arabica | reverse complement strand
CGGTCAGGTCAGTTGGATAGCGCCGCCGCTCGAAGGCCTTCTGGCGCTCGCGATGCTCTTTGGTCCACATCCGGCTCCTGTGGACTCGAGACTATCCCAATCCGACCCCGTGCGACATTCTCAAACAGGCTCTTAAACGGTTAATAACGCTCTTGGAGTTGCTTCGGTTTAGATACTGCTGGCGAATTCATCATGCTGGGACGGGAGCCAGCATGAGCTTGGTAAAGGCGGATTGCCGGGTTCGTGCGAGCGGCGTGCCCGCGAACCAAGCACCTAGTCGGATGAGGTTCATGGCAGCCGCCGTCAGCACGTGTTGCAGATGCGTCTTGGCGAGTCCGATGTAGCGGGAGCGCTGCAGGTGCAGAGCACGGACCCCGGCGGAGATTGTTCCCTCGACGCCAGCGCGCTTCTGGTACTCTTTGGCGAAGACAGGCTGCGCCTCACGCTCGCGAGCCGCTGCAAGGGTCTCATGTTCCTCCTATGAGCGCAGCGTCAGGAACCGCCGATCGCTGCGGGTACACTGTGCCTTCAACGGACAGGGACGACAGTGAGTGGTCGAGAAACGCACCTTGAAGGCGGTTCGTCCCTGCCAGTAATCGGGACGCCAGCTCCGGCTCTCGTGCCCGGCCTGACAGATTGCGACTTGCCGATCCCAATCGAAGATGAAGTCCTGCAAGGTGAAGCCCTCACCGGATTGGGTCTGCCACTGATAATTCTGGGGAGCCGGCCCCAGGAGCGTGACGCCATAGGTCCGGCGACTGGCGACGAGTTGATCGGCAGCGACATAACCAGCATCGACGAGGTGAATGTCGGGTAGCAGACCCTTGGCCTTGAGCCCATCATGAATGGTGTTGAGGGCGTCGCGATCCACGACCGGTGCCGGCGTGGTCTCCACATGCGTGATCAGGTGCGGACCGCCCTCGTCACAAGTCTCGGTCAGATGAACCTTGTAGCCAATCCAGGTTGTCGTCCCCTTATTGGCATAATGGACCTCTGGATCGTGGGGTGATCCGGCCGTCAGCAGGGAGGGCGGAAATCCCTCATGGTCGGTCTGCCACTGCACCCGGGAAGTGGTCTCAGAGAATGGGCCGGCCTCAGGTTCTCCGGTCTGAGACTGGTCGGTGAGACAGAAATTCTGCACCCAGACCTGCCGCAGCAGCTCAATGGCCGGGATCTCACGCAGCCAGATTGGTGCACCAGGAGCCGTGATGGCAGCAAGCAGCTGATGACCATCGTGCCCGATCTGCTCGGCATGGGCGCGCCGCTTCGCCTCGCCTTGCGGGACATCATAGTCGTCGGCCCGCCTGCCATACCGCTCGATCCAGGCGGGATTGGCATGGGCGCGCAACCATGCGGGAGCCGCAGACGCCAAGACATTGAGGGCCGCCCGCATGGTCTCGGTCACGCAGGCGAGACGGTTCAGGGAACGGACGGCTCCAAGCACATGGGTCGAGTCAGTGCGCTGACGGCCTCGGGCGCTCAGCAGCTTGTGCTCCCGACACAGGGCCAGAAGCGTATCAAGGAGCTGCTCTTCTAAGCCTCCTGCCACCAGACGACTGCGGAACTCACTCAGAACAGAGGCATCGAAGCCAGGATCGGTCAGCTCCAGGCCCAGCAGGTACTTCCAATCGATGCGACTGCGGACAGCATCAGCCGCCCGCCGATCAGAGAGGTTCTCAGCGAACTGCAGCAAGCTCACCAGCGCCAGTCGCCACGGGCATTCGGCTGGCTGCCCGCAAGGGGCAAAGAGGGACGCGAACTGGGCATCGGTAAAGATCGTCCCAAGGTGGTCACGCAGGCGCAAATAGGGGCTGCCATGCGGGAACGCGGCACGCGGCGATGGCTACCGTCGCGGCTGGGATATCACGGCACGGGATCGGGCGGAGCGACATGAGGACCTCCGGGATGGTGGTACTGCCCCCTCAAACCTAGAACGCTGATCCGTGCCTCAAGGGCTCCGGCACATTCGCCAGCAGTATCTTTCCTGAAGCAAGTCCACCGTGGGCCTACGCCACCGCGTCAGACCCCAAGGCCGTGGCCTGAGAACATCGCTTACCATTTGTTACTGTCCCCCAAAGAGTGAATATGGCTCCCTTGGTATGATGGGCTGCGATGAACTCGCAGGGTGAACACACGTCCACGCAAAGCGCCCGGTGAGCCTCTGACGGTCAGGCGGGGGCGAGCGCGGATAAATCGCCGCCCCCGCTATGGCGCTTCGCCTAACTATCCTCGGCCCATCATTCAATTACCTCATCAGCGCGAAAGAGGAGCGGTGAAACGTCGACGCCCAAAGCGCGGACAGTCCTCAGATTTATAACAAGGTTGTACTTGGATGGCTGTTCCACCGGCAAGTCACCAGGATTTGCGCCATGAAGGATCCTA
>NZ_JAFBID010000171.1 GCF_016811235.1 Microvirga arabica | reverse complement strand
GTGGCGCAGGCCAACATCAACCCGCTGGCGCACTACCTGAAGTTCGGCATCTACGAAGGCCGCCAGGCATTCGGTGATAGCATCATCGGATGAACCTCACTCGTGAGATCACGGAAAGCGGCTTGCACGATGCAAAAGGCAAGCTGCTCTCTCTGTGACAGCGGAGACTGGGGGTTGATCGTTCTGAGTTGAGGATGGCGCCGGAAGCAGCAGGAGCTCGAGCGCCTCGTCATCAAGGCCATCAGGCAGGGGGCAGGTCAGCCCCACCCAGACGGGCGCGGCGCAGATAGCCATGAACGACGCCATTGCTGACCCCGAGCTGCGCGCAATGACGCGCTCGGTCAGGCCTTGGGCATGTCTTAAACGAAGAATGTCTTGGATCCGGCGCATCGACAATCTCTGGGTTGGCACCGGGCCTCCTCGTGGGTTGAACGAGGCATCCCGTAGACCGGTTGAGTTGTCGGCCAAAGCGACTCGGCACCTCCGGAAAGGTGCTCACGATCACGCGGAACACGTACATCGTACAGGGAAATGCTCGATCACTGTTGCGACGCATGGAACAGGTTGGCCGATCAAACCTGGACCATAATGTCCATCGGTCTGTGGGAGCGGGTTTCGCGGGTTCTCAGCCAAGGCTTGGCGGTACTCCAAAGTAGGTATGTCATGCTATCGGGTTAGCAGGCATACAACAAAATCGCTGAAGTCTATACAAGATCATTCAGTACAAATATCGGTTACCTCTATATATTGTATGTGGAGGTGGGCAAGCAAAAGCTGTCTCCGCCTCACACATGTAGCTGCGAATTATATGAAAGCATTAGAATAAGCTTCTTGCTGCAGATTTGAGATTTTAGGTAACCATACGGACCGAACTTCCTTGAGTTTAGGATGGCAGTCTCTTCTTCACTGGGAAAGTCTTTTCTTCGAAGCCATTAATCTTCAATTCAGCTGCAGAGGATGATCTTTCCAGCGAGGGTAGTGGCAATCAATCCATTTATCGGCCCTCAATAAGGACAGTGACTCATGGCTACACAGGCGTTTACTGTTGCAGCCCCAACAGGGGATGCCGTGCAGGATACCTTTGCTATCAACGACGCTATCCAAAAAGCGAACGCGGCGTATCAGGCGAACCCATCGGCTGGGCAGATCACTGTCCAACTTTCCGTCGGCACCTACATCGTCACAGGTGATCCAACGAATCCTTCTGTTGGTCCGGTTGAGTTGCTCTCCGGTGTGGCATTGATCGGCGCCGGGATGGGAGTGACAACCGTCAAGCTCGCTGACAACTTTAATGCCCGCATCAATGGAATTGTGCGCACTGACGTAAAAGAGAGCGTTCAGAATGTCACTCTAGCCAATCTAACCATTGACGGGAACCGAGCCAACAACACGGGTCACCAGGCTGGCTTCATCTCCGGCGCAAAGGCTGGGGAAGGGGTGACGCATTCTGGCATTACTGTTTCCGGGGTCGAGATCCAAAACTGCACAGGCTATGGCTTTAACCCGCACGAGATTACCACCAATGTTACAATTGAAAATTCCGTGGCTCATCACAACGGCCTCGACGGATTTGTAGCCGATGGTGTGGAGGGTGGTATTTACAAGAATAACATTTCCTTCGCCAACGACCGCCATGGCTTCAATATCCAAAATGCCACCACCAGCCTCGTCTTGGAAAACAACGTCGCATATGGCAATGGCTCGGGGGCAACCGGTGGCGCTGGCATCGTCGTTCAGCGTGGCGATGTTCTGCGTGAAGGTGCGAGCACGATCGACTGGGTTGATAACATCCAAATCATCGGGGGTGAGTATTACAGCAACGCGCGCGAAGGTATCCTCGTAAAACTCTCTGACAATGTGACGATTGATGGCGCTTCCGCGCATGGCAATATGCGCCAAGGTGTGCGCATTGAAGGCTCTACAGACACAATATTGAGGAACAGCGAAATATTCAACAATGCACAAGGGCAAACGGCAACTGAAAGGTACGATGAAGTTCAGATCCGTCTGCGCAACGATTACCCAGATGGCAATCCGGACAATAACCCGACAACAGTCCCAGCAGTCAATTATTACTCAACTAACACCCAGATCATCAACAATGCGATCTACTCCAACGGTGCAATTGATGCCCGCTATGGAGTCCGGGAGGAGGTCACAAATCTAAATGGTGGCCCGACAGGAACTCAGGTCTCCGGCAACAGCATCTTTGGTACAGCCTCAGGTCCAACCTCGGTTCCAGGCTACACCTATACACCGGATGAAGCCTCTGCCGATGCGCAGTCACTCGTGGATGATGTGCTCTACCTGGCACGTTACGCGGATGTTCGGGCGGCCGGTGTTGATCCGGATGCTCACTATGCGGCGTATGGCTGGCAGGAGGGTCGCAACCCGAATGCCTTCTTCAACACGAATGCCTACCTGTCGGCCAACCAGGACGTGGATGCGGCCAACATCAACCC
>NZ_JAFBID010000170.1 GCF_016811235.1 Microvirga arabica | reverse complement strand
ATCTGCTCAAGCTGAAATTGCGCGGCTTCATCAGCAGATCCAGACAGTCACGGCCGAACGCGACCAGTTCGCGCACGATAAGGCACAGGCGCTCCAAGTAGGGAAGGACTTAGATGCTACACGGCAGAAGGCCCAAGCCGCGATGCAGGAGCTCCAGGAGCTGGATGCTTTGCGTGCCAGCGTAAGCCAAGCCATCGAGCAGGCGCGGCTTCAGCTCACAGGACCATCTAACCGGCCGATCACTAGGATCGACATCTCTACGACAGGCTCGACATCAGCAACTCCACCGTCGAAAGAGCAGATCCGTACCGCACAGGAAGCGCTCGTCGATTTCGGCTACGGCAGTCTTGAGGCGGATGGAGTGTTTGGCCCCAGTACCAGCAAAGCGGTCGAAGCTTTTGAGCGTGCCAAAGGGCTGCCTGTCACGGGAAAGCTTGGACCAGCGACGCTTGAGGCTCTGCGAGGCCACATTGTCTCTGCTGTTCAATAACTCGGCGCATCATCAGCCTCTACCCTGCTGGATGCTGCTGGCAAACATCCGATGCCGCTTGATCGGAAACAGTACCAGGAACGAGATCTTTACCAACACTCTGCCAAAGTCCTCCGGCGGTGTTGCAACCGGCACCGCACACGCCTCGGCTGAGAACCCCGCCCGGTTCATTCAGCCGAGGCGTTCTTGGATTTGCCGTGATGGCTCTCCGTCGAGGCCGCACATGCGAGCGAGGGCGCCCGTGCCTGACCACAAGATGCTCTCCGGTGAATTGGGCCTGTGGTCAGCGGTGTTGCTGGGCCAGGGTGAGAAAGACTGGGCTGAACTGCTGGACCGAGCGGCGGCCAAGCTCGCTCGAGGTGAGCAGGATGAAGCAACAGCTTCCAGCCTCCGACTTTACGCTGTTGTGGTTGGGCAGAAGAACCAGCCTTCGTTTCAGGCTCTGCTCGAAAAAGCCGCTGACACCCTGGCTTGATCTCACTTCCCCCTGCACACGAGATGAACCCGGAAGGAACAGCTGCGAGCGGCAGAGCCTGTCTCGTCAGGCCGCCTGGCGAATGGAGAAATCCGGGACAACCAGGTACTCATAAGGCTTAAGACGATCCGCGGCCGCCTCGAGCCGGCTGCAAAAGCGTCGATGAGCATCGTCGAGAAGGCGCCGCCCTCTTGCACTGGGCTGCGTGAGCTTCATGTTCTCTCCAACCAGCGCCGCCGCTGCCGCATACAGATCGTCCGCAGCTGCTTCAATGCCGGGATTGCGCTCGAACAGGCGTAGAGCACGGATGAGATGAGAGCCGAGGTCGCGCAGGTCAGCACTCTGACCATCCTGCTCGATCCTTCTTAAGACGGGTGCAATCAACGCGAGCTTCTCATCGACTGCATCGGTGAGGATCTTGAACATCATCTGCTTGCCTTGTGGGAAACAGCTCTGTGACCGCCTCAGAGCATGAGAGAACAATGGGCAAGTATGGTTAATGAGCTGTTACCCACCTGAAATGTCAGGCAAGCTCACCTTTATTCGGAGAGATGGCGCCACCCGTGGGGCGGAAGGGTCCAGAATGGCCTCCCTTGGCCACCGATGGTTGCTCGCTCGTGAGAGGTCTTGGAAAATCTCCAGCAGGGCATTATTTGTTCTCGCACTCTTTCAGCAGCTTTCCCGTCGAAACCGACACTCGGCCCTGAGACTCGTTCTCAGTCGGAAGGCTCATCGCGATTAACATAGGACACGCCAGATGCCGGGCATCGCACGTCAGTTCGAGCCGCAGATCACCCGTACCGGTGGAGCCCCCTCCACGTACCGTTTCACCGCCCGATGCTCCACGTGCCCCAAGACAGACACCTACGAAGCTAGCAGGCCTGCCAGCGATGACCTTGTTAAAGGCTACTTCAAAGAGCGTGGATGGCTTCTCGGACGCGACCGGGCCTATGATTTATGTCCGGCTTGCCTGTCGAAACCTCGGGAGGAGCGGCAGCCTCGGCCGTCCAACGACGTAGGCCCCCAGAGGTCGCCAGAGGCTGCCAATCCTCCCAGCCGCCCGAGCGCCCCGGCGGACAAGCGGTCCCGGGATACGGCTGATATCCTGGCGCGCCACCTGGGCAAGCCCGAGGCGCTCGCCGCCGAGGTCTTCCGCCCCAAGCCGGTGCAGCCCCCTCGCCCCTCCGCTCCGGAGGCGTCCCCGCAGACCGGATCAGCCCCCATCCTGTCACGCGAGGTGGAACAGGCCCTGACGGGAATGGCCGCAGAACTGAGAGACCTGCGCTCGACCATGGAGGGCATGGCGGAGCAGATGAGCAAGCTGGTGGCTCTCGGCGGCCAGCAGATCGAGGCCATTGCGCGGCTCGCACCCCTGATGGTTCAATCGGCTGATGGGATTGCCGGCGGCCTGCGGGATGTTGTCAGCGCGATCCGGTCCATCCCGAGCGCATCCCCTCCTGAGCTAGAGCCGCTCAAGACAGAAGAGCCGCTTACGCCAGAGACTGAACCTGTCGAACAGCAGGATCCTGAACTCAGCTCAG
>NZ_JAFBID010000016.1 GCF_016811235.1 Microvirga arabica | reverse complement strand
GCGCGAAGAGGCACCCTGGCTCTTCCATTCTCACCACCACACATCGAGCCGGGCTGCCCAACGCGCCACCCTCGATCTCACCCACAGGCTCGCAGCTCACGCTGCGGGCCACACGGTGCTGGCTCTTTCTCAATAGCCCCGCTTCACATCCGCAAGGGCGCGGCCCAGCGCCTCGGCCAGGGTCTCGCGCTCTGGCGGGGAGAGGTCGCGGGCAATCACCACGTGCTGATTGCGGGAGGCAAGCGAGAGCTTCTGCATGCCGTATTCGTCGTCGATCTCCCGGTCGAGGCGGGTCCAGAGCGGGTTGAACTGCCAGTCCTTCACCTCGCCCTTGGGGCTCACCTTGCGAAACAGGAGCCGGATCGGGGTCAGCTCCAGCAGCTCGAAGGCGTCGCCCTGCCGGTAGCTGACCCGGAAGGCGATGTAGAGGCCGAGGAAATCCAGGCCGAAGAAGCCGGCCACCGGCCAGAAGCCCATGACCACGAAGGGGATGCTCGCCACCAGGGAGGTGAGGCAGACCAGCATCATGACGATCCTGAACGCTTTCGGGCTCAGCGACCGGTGCGGCCGGATCACGGCCGAGAACACCGGCTCCTCGAACCGTTCCGCGCCATCAAATGTCGCCTTGCTGCCTGCCATAGCCCAGATATAACGCAGGAATGTCCGATCTGAAGCAGCCATCCCGTCGCATTTCAAAGCCTAAACAGAAGCCCGCCGTGCCGGCGAAAGCCGTCGGCAAGGCCGTGCGCTCCCGCGTGCCGAAGCCGGTCGACCGGGCCACGATGGCGGAGATCTTCCGCCGCTGGCACGCGGCCAATCCCGAGCCCAAGGGCGAGCTCGACTACACGAACCCCTATACGCTGCTGGTTGCCGTCACGCTCTCGGCCCAGGCAACCGATGTGGGCGTCAACAAGGCGACGAAAAACCTGTTTCCCATCGCCGACACGCCGCAGAAGATGCTCGATCTCGGCGAGGAAGGCCTGCGCCAGCACATCAAGACGCTGAACTTCTTCAACACCAAGGCGAAGAACGTGATCGCCATGGCCCGGCGCCTCGTGGACGAGTTCGGCGGCGAGGTCCCTCGTTCCGTCGAGATCCTGGAGACCCTGCCGGGAGTCGGTCGCAAGACCGCGAGCGTCGTGGTCAACATCGCGTTCGGGGATCCGAGGGTTGCGGTCGACACCCACATCTTCCGCGTCACCAACCGCCTGCCGCTTGCCATCACCAAGACGCCGCTGGACACTCAAGTGGCGCTGGAAAAGCTGATCCCGGACGAGTACCGGCTCCACGCCCATCACTGGCTCATCCTGCACGGCCGCTACATCTGCAAGGCGCGCAAGCCTGAATGCTGGCGCTGCCCGGTCAACGACCTGTGCCGTTATCCGGACAAGACGATTCCGTAGATTCTTTTCAAACCCTCCACGTCATCCCCGGGCTTGTCCCGGGGATCCACGTCTTTGCACCGCTGTGGTTCTGAAGACGTGGATGGCCGGAACAAGTCCGGCCATGACGGGGGAGGGCTGAAATGCTCTACCGCCTCAAGCAACGCGGCGCAGAAGGCGTGCAGGCAATGCCCGGTGTCGAGCAGGCGAGCCCTTGCGATGTGCGGCTGCAGACCACGCAGCTGTCGGTCCATTCCAGGCACGTCGCATCCGGCGCGCCGTCCTGCCTTGCCGCTTGAGGCTCCGTGCTCAGGCCGAAGAGGATCGCCAATGTTGCAACCAGCAAAGCGACCGCAATGGAGAGAGTAACGGCCAGAGTCTCATCACGCGGCAGCATCGATCAGCCGTAGACCATGAGGCCTGCGAGGCCCGCGGCTCCGGCGAGGATGCGCCAATAGGCGAAGGGCGTGAAGCCGTGGCGCGACACGTAGTCGAGCAGCAGCTTCACCACGAGCAGAGCCGCCACGAAGGCGGAGATGAATCCCGCCACGATGATCGTGATATCGTTGGCGGAGAGGATCTTGTAGTTCTTCAAAAGGTCGTAGGCGAAGGCGCCCGCCATGGTGGGCATGGCCAGGAAGAACGAGAACTCTGCGGCCGCGCGTTTTGAGGCTCCCATCAGCATGGCGCCCACGATGGTGGCGCCGGAGCGCGACACGCCGGGGATCATCGCCACGCATTGCATGAGGCCGATCTTGAGGTACATCGAAAGGGGAAAACGGGTCGCGTCGGTTTTCGTCGCCTCAAGGGGCATCCGGTCGATGGCGAGCAGCACGAAGCCACCGATGATGAGCGTTATGCACACGATCCAAGGGTCGAAGAGAACTTCCTTGATGAAGCCGTGCAGCACGGCGCCGATCAGAGCCGCGGGCAGGAAGGCCACCAGCACGCCGATGACGAAGTGGCGCGCCATCGGATCGTGCGGCAGGGCCTTGGCGATGGAGAGAAGCTTGTTGAAGTAGACCGACAGGATCGCCAGGATCGCGCCGAGCTGGATCAGCACCTCGAAGGTCTTGCCGGTCGACTCAAAGCCGAGGAAGTGGCCGACGAGGAGCAGATGGCCGGTCGAGGAGACGGGGAGAAACTCCGTCAGCCCTTCGATGAGGCCGAGAAAGAGCGCCTCGATGATTTGCGACATCGTTGAAAATCCTGAGAACGGCGCCAGATGCGGGAGCGCCTCGACCTCTGTCAAGAAAGGTTTGCGCTGCAGGCGCGGCCCTTCTGCGTCAGAGACATGAGATTCACCATTATTCCTTACCAACCCTTAACGAAACACGGCCTTATTCTTGCCGCCTGTTTCGCGTCAGCATCATTCATGGCCACCCTGCATTCCTATCCCTTTTGCCCGCAGTCGCGGTTCGCGCGTCTCATTGTTGCGGAACTCGGCCTTGAACCGGATGTGGTCGAGGAGAAGCCGTGGGATCGGCGCATCCCGTTTCTCGAGATCAACCCGGCCGGCAACCTGCCGCTGTTCCGCGACGACAATGGACTAGCGGTGCCCGGCCCCATGGGCATTGCGGAATATCTGGACGAGACGCGAGGCGAGGATCTTCGGGATCGCCGCTTTCTGCCAGGGGATCTCGCCGGGCGGGTCGAGGTGCGCCGCCTGCTCGACTGGTTCTTGGTCAAGTTTCACGGCGAGGTGTCGGACTACCTTGCCACAGAAAAGATCTATAAGCGGTTCATGCCGGGCGAACTGGGAGGCGGTCCGCCTGACATGGGTGCGATTCGCGCAGCCCAGACCAATGTGCGATACCATCTCAAATACATCGGTTTTCTGATTTCCCAGCGGAATTGGCTCGCCGGCGACCAGATGACCTATGCGGATCTGGCGGCGGCTGCCCATCTGTCGGTGGTGGATTATCTCGGCGACGTGCCATGGAACGAGGACGAGACAGCGAAGCTTTGGTACGCCAGGATCAAGTCCCGGCCGTCCTTTCGCGCGCTCCTGGCGGACCGGGTGCCGGGCATGGCGCCGGCGGACCATTACGACAATCTGGACTTCTAACCGGGGAAGCGCTCAAGCGCGCCTTTGTCGAGCGTGCCAGGGCGCTCGGCTTCGACACCGTGCGCATCGCCCGGCCGGACTCGATCCCGCTTGCGCCGGAGCGTCTGCAAGCTTGGCTTGAGGCCGGTCATCATGGTTCGATGGAGTGGATGGCGGAAACGGCAGAGCGCCGCGCCGATCCCCGTACCCTCTGGCCGGAGGTGCGCAGCGTCATCCTGCTCGGGCTGAACTACGGCCCGTCCGACAATCCTCTCGCGGAACTCGCGCAAAAAGACCGCGGCTACATCTCGGTCTATGCCCGCAACCGCGACTACCATGACGTGATTAAGGGCAAGCTCAAGGAGGCGGCAGGGTTCCTCGCCTCAAAAGCCTCGTCCGACGTGAAGGTGTTCGTCGATACGGCACCGGTGATGGAAAAGCCGCTGGCGGAAGCGGCAGGCCTCGGCTTCCAGGGCAAGCACACGGTGGTCGTGTCGCGGGAGTTCGGCAACTGGCTGTTTCTCGGCGCCATCTTCACCACGGCGGAACTGCCCGCCGACGAGCCGGAGCGCAATCATTGCGGCTCCTGCCGCCGCTGCCTCGACATCTGCCCGACAAACGCCTTTCCTGCGCCCTACCAGCTCGATGCGCGGCGCTGCATCTCGTATCTCACCATCGAGCATAAGGGGCATATCCCCGAGGAGCTGCGCTCCGGCATCGGCAACCGCATCTTCGGCTGCGACGACTGCCTGGCGGTGTGCCCCTGGAACAAGTTTGCGCAAGCGGGCCGCGAGGCGCGGCTCGTGCAGCGTGACGATCTCGCCGCCTTGCCGCTGGCCGATCTCTCCCGCCTCGACGATCCCGCCTTCCGCACCCGCTTCGCCGGTACGCCGATCAAGCGCACGGGCCGCGACCGGTTCATCCGCAACGTGCTGATCGCCATCGGCAACGCGGGTGATGCGAGCCTCGCCGATGAGGCCGAGCGTCTGCTGGACGATGCCTCGCCGCTGGTGCGCGCCATGGCCGTCTGGGCGCTCGGGCGCCTGTTATCGGCGGAGGCGGTGGCCCGTCATGCCGCCGAGCGGCTGGATCGGGAGAGCGATCCGGACGTGCGCGAGGAATGGCGCAGGGCGATGGCGCCAGCCGCTAGAACCGTAGCCTGACCCGAAGAACCGAACCATCATCCTCCGACCTCATCCTGAGGAGCCCACGCAGTGGGCGTCTCGAAGGAGCCTCCAGAGAGCACTGGACGATCCTTCGAGACGGCGCTTACGCGCCTCCTCAGGATGAGGGTTGAGGGTGTGATGTCGGGTTCTCTTATCGGCCGCGCCAGACTCACGCCGCGTGGCGGTTCGCCGTCGGGCCGAAGTGGTCGATGTAGCGCGGGTTGATGGCGGAGACGGGCAGCATGACGAGCACGTCCGTGGTGCCGAACTGCCGGTCGATCACGGCGCCCGTGCCGAAGGTTGCGCCGACGCGCAGATAGCCTTTGATCAGGGGCGGCAGGGCATGCAGGGCCGCCTTCGGATCGATGGCTTCCTTGGGCAGGATGTCCATGGGGGTGAAGCGCTCCGGCAGCGCGCTGGCCTGCCATTCGGCCGGCGCGGCGGCGTAGTGGTGCAGGAAGCTCAGGGGAAGCGCCAGCGCCCGCGGGTCGGTGCCCTCCAGGCTGGCGCAGCCCATCATCACATCGATGCGATGGTGGAGCACATAGGCCCAGATGCCGTGCCACAGCAGTTCGACCGTGCGCTTGTTGCGATAGGGCTTGAGCACGCAGGAGCGGCCGAGCTCCAGGAAGCGCAAGCCGGGATGAGCCTTCAGGAGCGGCGCGATATCGTATTCTCCCCGCGTATAGAACCCGCCGTGGCGCTCGGCCATGTCCTGGCGGAGCAGGCGGTAGGTGCCCACCACCTTGGGCGTTGCCGGGCGGAAGGGCTTGGCCTTCACGTCATGATCGAGGACGAGGATGTGGTCGCAGATCCGATCGTACTCGTCCACGTCACGGCGGGAGATCAGGGCCGCACCAGTGGGCGATGCCGACATCTCCTCGTAGAACACCTTGAAGCGCAGCCGCTGGGCGCGCCGGATCTCCTTGGCGGTGGTTGCGAGGCGAACCTCGAGGGAGCCGATCCTGCCGAGCACGGGATCGAGACTGCCGTAGTCGCGGACGATCCTGTCGCCGCCGGGCATGAACTTGAACCCGTGAAGACCTGAACCGATGGGAGCCAAGCCAGGCGCGGCATGGTTCGAAGGATACTGACTCATCGCTGCCTCACAGAATCGTCTCTCCGGCGCCGGATCGTGGCTAATGCCGCTCCGCTTCCGCTATGACATAAAACCTGTTCCAAACTGTTTTGTGACAGAAAACATATGCGTTCCGGTGGAAAATATCGGGGCCAGGCCGGAGATTCACAAGCACGGTGAGGGGATCCCCGTCCCCTTGTCACGCAGCGGCCGGGCGCCGGTCCGTGTGAGAACGATAGGAGAGGGCCTCAGCCACATGGATGCGCCGGACCCGCTCCTCCCCGTCGAGATCGGCCAGGGTGCGGCCCACCTTCAGCACCCTGTGGAAGCCGCGGGCGGAGAGCCGCATGGCATTGGCGGCATCGCGGATCAGGGACAGTCCCTCCGGGTCGGGCTGCGCCACGTCCTCCAGCAGCGCCGGCGGGCAGGCGGCGTTGGTCGTCACGCCATCGAGTTTCAGAGCGGCATAGCGCCTGGCCTGCCGGTCGCGGGCCAGGGATACCCGGGCGGCCACCTCGGCGGAGCCCTCAGAGGGAGCGGGCAAGATCAGGTCGGCGGCGGTGACGGCCGGCACGTCGATGGCAAGATCGATGCGGTCGAGGAGGGGACCGGAGAGCCGCGCCTGGTACTGCGCGATACAGCGCTCATTCGGCTGACGGCGGCAGACATAGCCCGGTTCGGTGGCCTGTCCGCAGCGACAGGGGTTCATGGCCGCGACGAGCTGGAAGCGGGCCGGATACGTGACCCGGTGATTGGCCCGGGCGATCAGAATCTCGCCTGCCTCAAGAGGCTGCCTCAGGGAATCGAGCACCTGCGGCTGGAACTCCGGCAGCTCGTCGAGAAAAAGCACCCCGTGATGGGCGAGTGAGGCCTCGCCGGGCCGGTATGGAATGATAACAAAGTTCTTACAAAGAGAATAAAGTTTGGACAGATATAATAAAGTTCTTACAGATATCACTTTCTGGTTGTGACTGTCTAATAAAGCCGTGCAGCCTTCCCCATTAGATTCTCGACGTCATTGTAGTAGCTGGCAGCCTGCTGCACGGAACGGTGTTGCGACTGTTGCATTGCTGCGGGCAGGGGTACTCCGGCATGAGCGGCTTGGGTCAGATAGCCGGAGCGCAGCCCGTGCGCGCTGAACAGCGCCGGATCGAACCCAGCCTGCCTACAACGCTTCTTGACAATGTCGTTGACCCCATCGGCGCTGATGGCGCCTTGGCCCATTCGCCCCCAACGGTCTATGGCCCGAAACACTGCTCCACCGCTGATCCCCGCCCGGTCCAGCCAGGTAGTGAGCGCCTCGGCGGGGCGGCCGATGAGAAGGACGCGGGATCCGTCATCCGCGTTGCCGCGCTTGGTGCGCCCGAGACGGATTGCGAGGCAGGGGAGCTTATTCGATTCCGGATCACGAGGGTTGGCCGGCACCGGCGGAAGAGCCTCAATCTGCTCGACCCGCAGCGAGGCTAACTCCGAGCGTCGGCGACCGCCGGAGGCGAAGGCGGTCAGGAGGAGAGTGCGGTCGCGTCGGTCGACAAGCCGGTTAAGCACGCAGGTGGCGAGCAACCGGTCGAGCACATCCCGGGTGATCGCCCGCTGGCTCTTGCGATGAGGCGACCGGGCGCTGGCCCGCATGGCGAACTTGAGGGCCGTCTTGAACGCTGGCGTTGCGAAGGCGGGCGCAAGACCGCGCCAGCGATGCAAGGTCGCCCAGCTGGCGAGACGGCGCCGGACGGTGCCTGGCGCATGCGGCCCAACCACCCGCAGGAGGCCGTCCGCCTTGAGGCTCGCTGCGACCGTCTCCGGCATGCCATGGCCCGGCTCGGTCTCGCGCCGGGCCGGATCCCAAAGATGATGAGCGAGGAATTTCAGGGCGAGGCCCTCGGGCGCTGGCCAGGGGAGGGGAAGCCCAGTCGCGGCGAGGGCCCAGCCCTCCAGATAGCCAAGATCCGAGGCGAGCGCACGCAGGGTGTTCGCGCCCATGCCCTCTTCAGCCAAGTGCTTGAGGGTGGCGACGTCCTCATCCGTCAACAGCGCCGCCAGCGCCTCGCGCCGGTCAGCCGGAAGAATGCCGGCGAGGGCGTCGAGTTCATTGGTGCGGCGCAGGTGCGGATCGTCTAGGCGATTGTTCAGCGACTGGCTCACAAATGCACCCCATGCGCCGGGCTGAACGGCATTTCCACAAGGGGGACCATAACATCCTTAACGGCAAGGACATCAGAGAGTGATTGCTGATCTACGGAGATCGAGCGCTGGCATCTTGCCGCGGGTTACAACACCATCAGGGCCGCGCAGGAGCCCTGTTGCGGCACAAGGGAGGGTGCGGCCGGTGCCAGATCATCGAACAGCGGTTCATCGCCGCCAGGGCTTCCTGCCGGTCAGTATGGGGAGTAAGACCAAGGGCCGCAACGCAACCGTCAATGTGAACCAAGGTGCCGGCGGTGAGCGAACCGCGGGCCGAACTGGAGTTAAGCGCCGAAAGTGACCACAGTTTAGTGTCAGCCCACATGGGGAACGGTTGCGGATCTGCGCTGAGAACAATCCGAACAACCGTACGGGACGGGCTACCCGTCTTCCTAACAGTCATGGCGCGACGGCTCGACCTTGAGGAGACGGGGACCTGGGTCATCTGTCCTCCCTTTCGGCCTGCGTTAGATCACGAAAAAATCCTTGTGCGAGACCTTCAGCTGCTTGCTGATGGTCGCGAACTTGATCTGTGCTGCTGCGCCGGAGCCATCGGGATCGTAGTACAGAATGCCCTTGGCTTTGTCATAGATGACTCGGTCATCCCGATCATGGGCTTTGCTTCCGGTCCAGAAGGCATCCTTCTTCAAGACACCAGCCTTGCCGATCTTGGAGAACGCCGAGCGCGCCAGGTGGATGCTGTCATCCGCCACGTTGAAATCGGCGATCCGATCATAATCTGTCTTGCTCGGCTTGGTGCTAAAGACGAACGCGTCCTGACCGGCCTTGCCCCGGAGCGTATCGAGACCTGCTCCCCCGACGAGAGTATCATCGCCGGTGCCGCCTGACAGGGTATCTTTGCCCCGTCCCCCGACCAGGCGTTGGTCAACCGGCTGTGTGACCACTGGCGGGTTGGGGTTGCCCTCATTGACCACATCGGTGACCAGAATCGTGAAGGTCTTCTCTTGATAAAGGCCCTTCTGGTCCGTAGCCCGAACGACGACCTGATGGGATTGCGCCTGCTCGAAGTCGAGCTTCGTCGGATCGGCAACGACGAGCGTGCTGTTGACGATTTTGAAGCGTCCACCCGCATCATCCGTGAGAGAGAGTCGCAGGTTCGGAGTATCTCCCCAATTTGGATCACCAGCTGTCAGCGCACCCACGTAAGTTCCGGCGTCTGATCCTTCAGCGACCTTGTTCCAATGGAGCGTCAGCGCGACGGGGGCATCGTTGGCATTTTCAATCACCACGGAGGACGTGGTGACTCGCCCACCAGCGTCCATAACACGGATTTGAACAGACTTCTCGCCAACCGGCAAATAGCCCGTCTCCATATTCTGGTACGTCACTGCCCGCAGCACCTCAGTGACTCGCTCAGGCGTAGCATTGCCGTTGAGCGAAAACGTTAGGGTTTCGAACGCTCCAAAGGCGCTGTAGGTGCCGATCTGGACCCCATCGACGTAAACGGTTCGAATGTACCCATTGGTGCTGTAAGTGACCCGGTCCGAAGCCGTCAGCCGCAGGGCCTCCTGAGCACCGAAACTATCCTGTAGCGTGACTTGAAGCCCCTGAAGTGTCCCTCGATCATCAGAGATCGTTGCGTTCTGTCCGACATCCAGCAGCACTGACTGTCCTGCGGCAACGATCACCCGGTCTCCCGTCAATCCTTCAACGAGAGCGGCTTCGTTGCTGGTTGTCACGCCCGTGGCGTCCGTGACGTGGTCAATGCCACGATCGCGAAGCAGCAGTCTCTGCTCGCCTGTTAACGTCACAGTGTCGAGGACCAGCGCATCATTGTCGGTGCTCCAGGACTCGAACCTTAGTGCAAGGCTAAGGTCGTTTGTCTTCACGGTCGTACCATCCGACTGGATCGCGATCCGATCGAAGTCCAAGACCGCCTTGCCTCTGAGATCGATCTCAGATCCGCTGAGCGAAAGCCAGTCATAACCCCCACGGCCATCGATGATTTGGACGCTTGCCAGTTGTGCGCCGGTGATACCGATGGTGTCGCTGCTGGTGGTCCCGATGATCTGCTCAAAGTTTATAAAACCGGCTGCACTTGCCAGACTGAAGGCGCCGCCGCCGAGGAGTTGGAAGGTGTCTAGGCCCGAGCCGCCATCAAAGTAAGCGCCTGCGAGTTGGTAGTCATAGACACTGACAGTATCGTCGCCATCGGTCGCCATGCTTCAGCCTGCCCCTAACCCAATCCTTGCTCGGGTCATAGGCCCGAACTTAGCACCAATTGTATATCCCGGCTGATGGATGAGGAAAAGGTTCTTGCTTCTGTCTTGAAAGTCGCACTTTGGCTGCGCCAGAGCGAGAACTGCGCTGACCTCCCTTTGACAGAGGGCTTCTAGTTACAACCTTTCACTGCGTTGCGTTAAAGACCGAATGCTCGTGTGCGACAAACCGGGCTTGCCAAGAGCAGCGTCCTCCCGGTTCGAGAAGGAGCGTCATGGGACGCCCCGCTCTTATTCCAAGAGGAAGGTGTAGATGCCGGATGTAGCCCTGCCAAAATTTCGCTTCCATGACAGGCGTGGACCCTGAACCGGCTGGCGCTCAGGGACGCTGCTCCCGCTTGGATGAGAGGCAGGTGATGCGCTGGGGTAGGGCAGGGTGATCCACCGCAACATCGATGGCGTTGGCGCCCCATAAACCGGTCGCACGATCAAAGGCTTCCTGCACATCACCCATGCCTGTGCCAGAGCCTGCCGAAGCCGTGCGGGCGGCCGCGATGGCGGGTTGACTCGGCATGAACGGGACAATGGTCTCGCCACGGCGCGGAACCGAGACCGAGGGCCCGGAAGGCGCAATCGCGGCTGCTGATAGCGCTCGCAGGGTGCGCAGAGAGCCCGCTCGGACCACGCGCGAGGCGTCACCGTCGTCACCACATCGGCCGAGACGTACACGGCTGTGGCCGCTGGCAGGATCTGAGGCAAGCGCCGGTACCCATAGCAAAGCGGAGCGGGTTCTCGTGACACTCCCGATAACCTGCATTATCGGGAGCGAACCTGAGCACCTCAGATCCTGAGGCTTGGATCACGTCACTGAGCGTTGGCTCGAAGATGTCGTCCAGACGACAGAAAGGCTTGGCGGAGATTTGGCGGAAACAGGCCCGAATACCCCCGATTTCGACCGTTTTCCCCGCTTTCAGCCCGTCGAAATCCGGCTCCTCCCGAGGGAAACCGTCAGCGGAGGTTCCGAATGGTACTTCGCGCAAAAATTGCGTTCGACCAAACTTTATTCCTTCCCTCTGGGGCGCTTCTGGTTCGGAAAGGCTGGATTGTAAAAACTTTAGCTGCACCAGCCTTCTACGGCGGAGCCAAAATCAAGGACTTAGAGTCTCATTTCGTTCAAACTTTATTGTCGAGCCATAGCCGGGCATTGAGGCCGCCGCCCACCAGCGCCGCCATGGAGGCCGAATGGTGCGGAGCCCGGAACGGGCGGCGGTTCGACAGGGCGCCGTCCGCCAGCAGCCCCGCCACCGACTGGATCATCGAAACTTCGAGGAGCTCCCGTGGCGAGAGCGGCGGCAGGATGGAGGGCAGGCGCTGGGCCAGCATGGATTTGCCCGCACCGGGCGGATCGTTCATCAGCGGGTTAGATCCACCGTATTGTGATTTAGTTGCATCACGGAATCTGGGTCAACAGTCGAGTGGGTTGTGAGTGCACCAACCCACTTGGAGTATCTGACTTTTAATCAGAGGGTCCTGGGTTCGAGTCCCAGCGCGCTCACCAACAATATCAAAGGGTTACGGCATCTGCCCTTTGCGTCATTTCTCTCCTGTAGCCAAACGTCGGGGCGGGCAGGACTCGCTCAGGTCCGAGGTCGAGGCGACCGTAGGAGCGCGAACAGCGAAGTGAGTCGTTCAAAGCCTACCCTCCGCCCACTTTCAGCCTGTTCATGTATTGCAATAAAGGTCTGGTCTCCCGCAGTGAGCGGACCTTGAGCGGTAGGTCTAAACTTCACAAACTCACCCAGTACAGACTCTCCCTCGGCGATTCCCGTGCCCGGCTCACATCGGAATCATGTCCGGGATGTTCACGAAAACCGTGTTCACCTCTAGCAGGGTGGGCCAAGCCGCGGTCCATCGCCTCGTGGTGATGTCGGTTTCGGGTCGAACTCGTCCGGCATAATGGCGGTCGAGTTGAACAAAGTGACGGCCCGTCGGCGAATCCTGCTTGGCGACCGCCGCCTGGGAGGGGACTAATGTGCTCCGACCATGTCGCATCTGAGAACTCGGCCCGCGCCGCCGGGGATGTCGGACCTGCGAGCAGGATCGCAAAGAAGGAAATGAACATGCCGGAGGCATCGTCGATGTGTCCCGTCCAGGCGGACAGCGCAACGTGGTGGGCGAATGTGCTCCTGGAGCATTATGGCATCCGGGCCTCCCTCACTCCCCTGGACGGGGAATACGACTTGAATTTCGCCGTGCATCAGGACGGAGGGAGAACCCATGTCCTGAAGGTGATGCGGCCCGGATGCGAGAGCTCGCTCATCGAGGTGCAATGCCAGGCGCTCAACCACGTCGCGCAGCACGGTCCGGAGGTGGTCGTGCCTCGCGTCGTGAGGCCACGGGATGGTTCCCTGTTCGTGTCCGCTCCCGATCGGGACGGTCGGGAACGGCTGGTCTGGCTCATCACGAACCTTCCCGGCCGGGTCTACGCGCAAACCAACCCGCAGCCGCTGTCCCTGCTGCGCGAGATCGGCGCGACCCTGGCGGCCATGGATCGGGCTCTCAAGGGCTTCGCCCATCCTGCTCTCGGACGGGAGATCAAATGGGATCTCCGACGATCGGGATGGATCCGCGGTTCGATCGGCCTGATCGACGGTGCCGACAGGCGGGCGATCGTCGAACGGATCGCCGCCGAATTCGAAGGCGGCCTGCTGGGGCGCCTGACCGCGCTTCCCAGCACCGCGATCCACAACGACATCAACGACTACAACATGCTCGTGGATACGGGCACGGGAGAGCCGCGGCTCTCGGGCATCATCGACTTCGGCGACATGATCGATGGCCCGGCGGTTGCGGAACTCGCGATCGCCGGAGCCTACGCGGTTCTCGGCCAGGAGCGGCCCATTGCGGCCCTTGCAGCGCTCGTCGCCGGATACGACAGCGTACGGCCGCTGAGCGATGAAGAACTCGCCTTGATCTATCCTCTCGTCCTGACGCGGCTTGCCGTGAGCGTTACGAACTCCGCCATCGTGAAGCGGGAGAAGCCCGACGACCCCTATGTCACGGTGTCCGAGCAGCCGGCCTGGAACTTCCTGGAGACTAATTCCAGCCTTCCGCGCGATTGGGTCCTGTCATGCCTTCGCGTCTCGTGCGGGCGCGGCGGACATCCCCGTGCCGACGCCGTGATGGGCTGGATCGCAAGCCAACGGGGCCGGTTCGCGCCGATGTTTGGGCGGAGCCTGGACGGGATTCCGGTCATCGACCTGAGCGTCGCCAGTCTCGCATCGCCGCGCAACCCGTTCGCGCTCGATCCCGACGACCTGGACGACGCGGTCGCGGAAGCGATGAGGGGCGCGGAGGCAGGACTCGGCCGATATGGCGAGCCGCGTCTCATCTATACCGGGCCCGAGTTCAGGAAGACTCCCTATGCAGGATCCCACAGGCGCACCGTTCACATCGCCGTCGATGTGTTCATCGACGCCGGCACGGAAGTCCGAGCACCCTTGGACGGGATCGTCCACGCCGTAGAACTGCGGACCGCGCCACTCGACTATGGCGGCGTCGCGGTCCTGGAGCACGCGACACCGGAGGGCGACAGGTTTTACACGCTCTACGGTCACCTAGCGGCAGACGTCGTCACGCGTCTTTCGGCGGGACAGACCGTGGCCGCCGGGGAGGTCATCGCCCTCATCGGCGACCGGGCGGAGAACGGCGGCTGGACCCCTCACGTCCATTTCCAGCTCGGCCTGACCACGCTGGGTCGCGGCGCGGATTGGCCCGGCGTCGCCGATCCCGACGAGGCCGCCGGATGGATGGAGCTGTTCCCGAACGGGGCGGCCCTCCTGAACCTGGCCGACGAGGTGACCGCCGCCGTCACCATCGACTCCGGCGAGATCCTGCCCCAGCGCAAAAAGCGCTTCGCGGGAAACCTGAAGCTCTCCTATCGCGCGCCGCTCACCCTGCTTCGCGGATATCGACAGTTCCTGTTCGACCAGCATGGCCGGACCTACCTCGACGGGTACAACAACGTGCCGCATGTGGGTCACTGCCACCCGCGGATCGTCGCCGCGGCAGAGCGGCAGAACCGGCTGCTCAATACCAACACGCGGTATCTCCACCCGGCGCAGGTCGCGTATGCGGAGGCGCTGACGTCGCGGCTCCCCGATGAGTTGAGCGTCTGCTTTTTCGTGAACTCGGGAAGCGAGGCGAACGAACTCGCCCTGCGGCTTGCGCGGGCCCACACCGGGGCCATCGACACGATCGTCATGGAGGCCGGCTACCACGGCAACACCAACACAGCGATCGATATCAGTCCGTACAAGTTCGACGGTCCCGGGGGACGGGGCGCACCGGACTGGGTTGAGGTCGTGCCTGTCGCCGATCCCTACCGGGGTCCGTACAAGGGAAGCGATCCGGAGGCCGGGCGCAAATACGCCGATCACGTGCGCGCCGCCGTCGAACGGATCCACGTGCGTGACCGGAGGGTCGCAGCCTTCATCTGCGAAATCTTCCCGAGCGTCGGCGGCCAACTCATCCCGCCGCCGGGCTACTACCGCCATGCCTACGAGGCCGTCCGCTCGGCCGGGGGCGTGTGCATCGCCGACGAGGTGCAGACCGGACTCGGCCGCATCGGCATCCACCAATGGGGTTTTGAGACGCAAGGCGTCGTGCCCGACATCGTCGTCCTGGGCAAGCCGATCGGAAACGGGCATCCGATCGGCGCCGTGATCACGACGCCGGCGATTGCGGCCTCATTCGCGAACGGGATGGAATTCTTCAGCACCTTCGGCGGGAGCACGCTTGCTTGCGTGATCGGCCGCGAGGTCCTTCGCGTCGTCGACGACGAGGGCCTCCAGGCACAGGCCCTGGACGTCGGCACGTTCTTGCTGGATGGGCTGCGCGGGCTTCAGGACGAGGGCGCGATCATCGGCGACGTCAGAGGGTCGGGGCTGTTCATCGGCGTGGAGCTGGTCCGGGATCACGACACCCTGGAGCCTGCGCAAAAGGAAGCCTCATACATCGTGAACCGCCTTCGCGAGCACCGGATTCTGATCGGGACCGATGGCCCGTTCGACAATGTGCTGAAGATCAGGCCTCCTCTCTGCTTTACCCGGGAGGACGCGTCCCATCTCCTGGATCGGCTTTCAGCGGTGCTCAGGGAGGAACCCTGCCGCCTGTAGGGGCGGCAACGTCACGAGGTGGGGGCCCGTGTCTCAGGAGAATACGGTTCTGAAATTGGTGGCCAGGACCATGTGGGTGCGGACGTCGGCGACCCCGGACATGGTCGAAACCCGATCCCGGACCCTGTTGAGGGTCTCGACCGCGTCGGCGGCAACATCCAGGACGAGGTCGATGTCGCCGGCCACGGACCGGCATTGGATGACCTCGTCGATCTGCCTGATGGCATCGACGACGCCGTAGGCGGGCGTCCTCTCGAGCTTCACGAGCAGGACGGCTTGGTTTGGCCTCGGCGAGACGCTGTCGGACAGGATGGCGCAATAGCCTTGAATGAATCCCTCCCGCTCCAGACGCCGAAGACGAGCCGTCAAGGTGCTGCGGGACAAGCCGACGGCTCTTGCCAGTTGCTTCAAGGGTTCGCGACCGGAACGTGCCAGGGTCGCGAGGATCTGGCGGTCGGTTTCGTCGAGAGATGTCATGATGTTGCTCTGGCTCTTGTCGTCGTACGCGAGGCATTCGCTCCAACTGCCAAGTCATTTGATCGAGCCGAACAAATCAAGGGGCATCGGCAGCCGGAGCGCGTCCAGATGCGATTTCCATAGGTCGGACAGACGCTCGGACCGATCTTCGATTGTGCGGTCAAACCGACAATCATCATGGTAGCCCGAACCTCGACCACGATTGCGAAGTTGGGCTGCATGCCAGATTGGTTATGGGGCATTGGCAAGCAACCGCTGCTAGGCGGCATTCTCCCGGCGTTCGTTGATGGCCCCAGGAATGCTGCCGTCCCCAGACGTGCTCGATCCGAGGCCCTGGGCATTCACCGAGCAGACACAGCCTTCGATCCTGGGCGGCTCGCCACCGAAACGGTCGGTTAACCTCGCAAGAGCACCCTGTCTGCGCGTGAATCAGGGACTGAGTGGGCCCCTCATTTGGAGATGAATGCCCATGACGGAGAAGACCCTCAACGAAGCCATCCACGAGAAGCTCAACCTGATTGCTCCGACCTTGAAAGCCATACAAGGCGGCGGAGAGCAGGCTTACCTTGGCGACCTGCAGACGCTCCTGAGAAAGAACTTGGCGAGCCTGCTTGCCTTGTTCGAACGCGATCCGGGTCTGGATGCCGCAACAGCCGATCTTTACGCTGCCGCGGCTGCCATCGTGCAGGACGCGACGGCGGCGACGCAGCCATACGCGCGGAAACGGCGCCTGCTTCAGGAGGCGCAAGCACGCTTCGAAGAGCGGATCGCACTGGCAAGGCCTCGAGAGCGGCGGTCGTCCACCTCTTGGCGTCAGACGGAACTGTTCCGGGCGGCCTAACGGGTGCTTGGGTCAGGTTCTGCCTGTGCCAACCCTCGGCCTCCGCCCGAATTCAACCCACGGTCAGGTGCCGGCCGAGGCTTGTCCTAGCTCGGCGGCGATGCCGCGCAGCGCCTGCGCGAAGGCAGTGGCGGGTTGGCCGCCGGAGATCAACCACGTCCCGTTGATGACGATGGCCGGGACCGATCGAATGCCGCGGGAGATCCATTCCCGTTCGGCATCGCGAACCGCCTCGGTATAGCGCCCCGACGCCAGAACCTCGCGGGCCACATCCCCGTCGAGTCCGGCCGCGACGGCCGCATTCACCAACACGCGGTGATCCGACACGTTCGCGCTATCCGTGAAGTTGGCCTTAAACAGGGAGTGCTTCAGTTCCTGCTGACGCCCGATGGTCCCGGCCCAGTGCAGCAGACGGTGGGCATCGAACGTGTTGTAGATCCGGCTCTCCTCCGACATGTTGAACGTGAAGCCGACCTCGGCTCCGCGCGCGCGGATCATCGCGCGGCTGGCGGCCGACTGCTCCGCCGTGGAGTCGTACTTCTCTGTGATATGTTTCCCGAGGTTCTGTCCCGCTGCAGGCATGCTCGGATTGAGTTCGAACGGTTGGAAGGTGATGTCCGCCTCCACCGCATCAGCAGTACTCGCCAGTGCCTGCTCGAGCCCCAGCAGGCCGATGACGCACCACGGGCAGGCCACGTCGGAAACAAAGTCGATCTTCAGGTGCTGGGTCATGGCAGCGCTCGTTGTCGTTCGTGTGTATTGTGAGGTCGCGTGAATACCCGCTTACCACAGTCTCAAGATGTCGAGGCAAGTAACCTCAGGCGCCTGTTCAATTTCACGCGATCCTTGCCGTCGGCACTCATCACCGGATCTGAGTTCGACCCTTCGCAACTTCACCGATTAAGGCGCATGGCCTCATCTTGCGCTACAACCGTCCGGCAGCGGGGTTCGTCGATCCAGATGAATGCCCCATAGCTTCAGGAGCAGCAGGAATGACCGATTCATCTGACTACGTGCCGCCGAAGGTCTGGACTTGGAACAAGGGCAGCGGCGGGAGCCCCGTCACAAGCCTCAACCGCCCGACCGCCGGAGCCACGCACGAGAAGGAACTGCCGGTCGGTCATCATCCGTTGCAGCTCTACTCGCTGGGCACGCCCAACGGCCAGAAGGTCACCATCCTGCTGGAGGAACTGCTGGCGCTGGGCCATTCCGGCGCGGAGTACGATGCTTGGTTGATCAGGATCGGCGAGGGCGACCAGTTCGGCAGCGGCTTCGTGGCGGCAAACCCGAACTCCAAGATTCCTGCCTTGGTCGACCGCTCTGGTTCGGATCCGATCCGGGTCTTCGAGTCGGGCGCGATCCTGCTCTACCTCGCGGAGAAGTTCGGGGCTTTCCTCCCGACAGAGGCCGGCTCGCGTGCCGAATGCCTGTCTTGGCTGTTCTGGCAGATGGGAAGCGCGCCCTATCTGGGGGGAGGCTTCGGGCACTTCTATGCCTATGCGCCGGTGAAGATCGCGTATGCGATCGACCGGTTCACCATGGAGACGAAGCGCCTGCTCGACGTGCTCGACCGGCGGCTCGCGGACAACGAATATGTGGCGGGGCCTAGGTACACGATCGCCGACATGGCGATCTGGCCGTGGTACGGCGGCTTGGTTCAGGGGCGGCTGTACGAGGCTGCCGAGTTCCTGTCCATGCAGGAGTACCGGCACCTCCGGCGCTGGGCCGAGGCGATCGGCCGCCGCCCCGCCGTCAAACGGGGGCGGATCGTGAACCGCACCTCAGGCGAGCCGTCCGAGCAGTTGCACGAACGCCATGATGCCAGGGACTTCGACACCATGACACAGGATAAGGTCGCCGCCCGGGAGGGATGATCGCCTACTGGCAGATACGATAACGGTCGCTGGATCCGTGTCGCTCGATATCGACATGGAGGTGATCGTGATGCGCCTCGTCCGAACCCGGACCGAGGATCGTCGTGAACCAGCCGCAGGCCGCTGTCCGGAGAGCGGCAAGCGCCGGATCCGGCGCAGTGTCGGGCTCAGGCTTGATCCGCAGGGTCGCTCCGTTGGCGAGCTCAAAGCCGGCGATGTCGATCGCAAGCCCTTGCGCATGGGACGAGAGCTTGCCCGTGGTCGCCCGGTTCCGGTTGCGGCACTCAAAGCCGGGGCCGGTCTGGACAGCTTTCAACTCGCTGCCCTTGATGTCGGCGACGAGCGGAGCCACGAGATCGCCGATCCAGTGGCCGAACGGCCCGGCGAACCGACAGGCCAGGATCGGCTGATTGGCCAGGCGAACAACCGTCTCGGGCTTTGTCGGAACCGGCACGGCCTTGAGCCGCACGGGCGTCTCGATCCGGCAGAGCTCGTTCGAGACCTGGGGCGGCTCCGCAGGCTCGATCTCGAACCCGGCCGCTTTCAGGCCGGCCAGGCATTCGTCGGCTCCCGGGATCGCTGGTGGCACTTCCGCCGTCGGCGCCAGTGGAGCCTGAGGCCGTGGGGCAGGTGGTATCGCGGGAGCAGGTGTCTCAATCGGCCGTGGAGGCGGCAGAGGTGGCGCAGGCTGGGCCACGGCGACGGTGGCCATCATCAGGGGAATGACGACCGCGGCGGATCTGGTCAACATCGGCTCCTCCGGTCCCCAGCAGACCAACGCCAAGCTGAGCTGAAGGGTTGCGGACTGTCCGACCGGGCCTCGGATCCCCACATAGGGTGCATGAGCCAGGAATTTCGCCGCCAGGAGCCCCTTCCGGCCACGGCCACCCGCGCAGCGCAACCCGAGATCGCACTCCCGGACGAGGACTGCGAGGCCTTGCGGCAGGCCGTGCTCGCGCTCGAGGGGCCGAGCTACGTCGCGCGCCTGTCGGCGCTGGCGGGCCGGCCGATCGAGCTGCTCGGGCAGGCGCTCCCCCAGGCGGCGTCCGACATCATCACGAGAGCCACGCAGGCGGCGCTGACCCGCGCGCTGCGCTACGCCCTGAAGACGATCCCGAAGGAGGGCAGGGATCCTGAGACCCGCGTCCACAAGGCGCTGGCGGTCCTGTCAGGCGCGATGGGCGGGGCGCTCGGCGTTTCGGCGGTTCTGGTGGAGCTTCCGGTCTCGACCGCGATCATGCTGCGGTCGATCGCCCGCATCGCCCAGAGCGAGGGCGAGGACCTCCAGGATCCGGAGACGGCGCTGGCCTGCCTGCAGGTCTTTGCCCTGGGCGGACATACAGGTTCGGACAACCTGCACGAGGCCGGCTACTTCGCCGTACGAGCCGCCATGGCAAAGTCCGTCACCCGCGCCCTCCAGCAGATGGCCGGGCGCGGCGTCATTGACGAGAGCACCTCGACCATCGTGCGCCTGCTGGCCCAGATCGGAGCCCGCTTCGGCGTGGTCGTGTCGCAGAAGGTCGCCGCTCAAGCGGTGCCGGTGCTCGGGGCGATCGGCGGTGCGGCCATCAACGCCGCTTTCGTCAATCACTTCCAGTCGCTGGCCCGCGGGCATTTCACCGTGCGCCGGCTGGAGCGGATCTACGGCAAGGGGACGGTGCGCGGGGCCTATGACCGGATCCGGTCCCAGGAAGGCCTGTGAGCCCGTGCACATGCTGAAGTCACTGCCGAAGTCCGAGATCCTGTCGGCGGCGTTCTTCGCCCGGGATGCCGTCGCCGTCGCCCAGGATCTTGTCGGGGCAACCCTGCTCGTCGATGGAGTCGGCGGTGTGATTGTCGAAACCGAGACCTACACGGGCGACGATCCGGCCTCGCACAGCTTCGGCGGCCCAACCGCCCGAAATGCAGCCATTTTCGGCCCGGCAGGGCATGCCTACGTGTACCGGTCCTACGGGATCCACTGGTGCCTGAACGTCGTCTGTCTGCCGGGGAGCGCCGTGCTGATCCGAGCCCTCGAGCCCATCATCGGGCACGCGGCGATGATGGCGCGGCGTGGAATCGACGATCCTCGCCTTCTCTGCTCGGGTCCCGGCCGGCTCTGTCAGGCCTTAGGCGTGACGATCACCCATAACGGGCTGCCATTGGACCAGGCGCCCTTCCAGGTCTTCGCCCGGGAGGAGCCGATCCAGGTGACCGCAGGGCCGAGGATCGGGATCACGCGCGCCACCGACAGGCTCTGGCGCTTTGCGCGTGCAGGATCGCGTTTCGTCAGTCGGAAGATCTGACCGGGTACCGGCCCGATCACTATCGGGATCGAGGCTCGTCTCGGCGCGGATCATCGGTGAAGCCGGGCTGCGGCTCATAGGGCCTGTGGTGCCGGGTAGGCTCGGGCTCCTCCGGCCAGCGCTGCTCCCGCCCCGGTTCGGGGTCCGAGAGGCCATTCAGGAGGTCGAGGCTGCCCCGAAGCACGGAGCGGACCCCATCCACCGCCATGTCGGCGACATCGCGCAGGCGCAGGTCGCCGATATCCGCGGCAGGCCGATGCTGGGCCTCCCCATATGGCGCATAGGAGTCAGCGGAGCGCTCCGGCATCAGGCCGGAGACCACGCCGGCTCCACCCAGGAGCACGACCAAGGCCAGGGGAACCGCGAGGCGGAACGCCAAGCCGACGATCCTCGACACGATAATGTAGCCGATAATCAGGACGATTGCAGTCGCGACGATGCCGGTGCTCAAGGATCTCGTACCTCCATGATGGTCGATGCGGAGCGGGGTCCATCCGAAACATCGACGGCTTTTTTGTGAGCCTGAACGTATCAGCTCCGGGAAGCCCGTTGCAGAATAGAGGCGCCGCCTCTATGAGTGCGGCATTGAATTATTGTGCTCTGTAGGAATGTCTCACTCTGGCACAAGATTGACCTTCCTCTCGCGTCTGGTTCTAGCCGATTTCGTTGAAAAAGTCCTCGTGATCGGCGGCGGATCGTGATTCCCTGATGAGGCTTCTCAGCGGAGGATCGGGCCATGATGGGCGAGCGTCTGGTGATGCAGGAGAGCCTATTTTATGATTTCCGGCTCGAGGATCATGTCCCGTCCGATCACCTGCTGCGGCGCATCGACCGCTTCGTCGACTGCTCCGGGCTGCGTCAGCATCTGGCCGGCTATTACAGTTCCATAGGACGGCCCTCCATCGATCCCGAGCTGATGATCCGCATGCTGTTGATCGGCTATTGCCTCGGCATTCGCTCCGAGCGACGCCTGTGCGAGGAAGTCCATTTGAACCTGGCTTACCGCTGGTTCTGCCGCCTCGGGCTGGAGGGCAAGGTGCCGGATCACTCCACCTTCTCAAAGAACCGGCACGGCCGCTTTCGTGAATGTGACCTGTTCCGCCACTTGTTCGAGGCCGTGGTGCAGCGCTGCCTGGACAAGGGGCTGGTGGGTGGCGAGGGTTTTGCGGTCGATGCCAGCCTGATCCATGCCGATGCCAACAAGCAGCGCTCCCTGACCGGATCCGACTGGCAGGCGCAGGATCACCCGCAGGATGCTCCGCGGGCTGTGCGCGAGTATCTCGCCACGCTGGACGAAGCCGCCTGGGGTGCGGCCACTGATGTTAAGCCAAAGTTCGTCTCGCCCTCCGATCCGGCGGCCCAGTGGACCGGGGCCATGCGCGGCCCAGCGTTCTTTGCCTATGCCGACAACTACCTCATCGATCTCAAGGCAGCCGTGATCGTGGACGTGGAAGCCTCCCGGGCCGTGCGTCAGGCCGAGGTGGGAGCTGCCCGCACCATGCTGGAGCGCACGGCTGAGCGCTTTGGCCTCAAGCCCGAGCGGCTGGCGGCGGACAGCGCCTATGGCTCGGCCGAGATGCTGCACTGGCTCGTGGATGAGCAGAAGATCGAGCCGCATGTTCCCGTGATCGACAAATCCGAGCGCCAGGATGGCACCTTCTCGCGATCAGACTTCAGCTATGACCCTGAGGCGGATGCCTACACCTGCCCTGAGGGCAAGACGCTGACGACCAGCGGCCGGATCGTGAATGAAGGCACGAACAGGCTCTACCTGGGCAGCACCTTTGTCTGTGGTCCGTGCCATCTCAAAGAGCGCTGCTGTCCCAACACGCCAGCCCGCAGGATCACGCGCAGCATCTATGAACATGCCCGGGAGGTCGCGCGCTCCTTGAGGGGCACGCCGGCCTTTGAGCGGTCGCGCCAAGGTCGCAAGCGCATCGAGATGTTGTTTGCGCATCTCAAGCGGATCCTCAAGATGGGACGTCTGCGGCTGAGAGGTCCGTGCGGGGCCCAGGATGAGTTCCTGCTGGCGGCAACGGCTCAGAACCTGAGGAAGCTCGCCAAGCTGGCCCATTCACCAGGGCCTCAGGTGATCCAAGGAACCTGAGAAAGTCTGAAAGGCACACCTCACCTCAGACCCAACTTCATCAGGCAAGCTGCATCGCTGTCCCAGCCCGTCTGGATGCCGACTTTTTCAACGAAATCTGCCAAAAACAAACGTTCAACGCGCAGATTTATGTAGCATAACCTTAACAGGTTATGGGCGCCGGCCGCCGCGATCTCGAGGGTGCGCTTCGCGCTTTCCTGTCCCTTGATGTCCTTCAGATCCGGCATCATGCCGGAGGCCGGCATGATGGCAGGCTCCGGCCGCGCCAGCACCTGGGTGCCTTTGAAGTGGTTGGCGAGCTGGATCAGGGAGCGCGGCGCCAGGATTTCGATGTCGCTCCCAGCCCACGCAGCCTCCGAGCCGCAGGCCGCGGGGCAGATCAGCCCATGCCCGCGTTCATGGGCTGCCATGGCGGCAGGAAGGGCGCCCGCGACCGCAGTGATCGAGCCGTCGAGCGCCAGTTCGCCCAGCACCGTGAAGCCGCCCAAGGCATCCGCCGGAATGGCCCCGATGGCCCCCACGACCCCAAGGGCGATGGGAAGATCGTAGTGGCTGCCTTCCTTCGGCAGGTCGGCCGGGGCGAGGTTGACAGTGATGCGCTTGGCCGGAAGGGCGAGGCCCGAGGCGATCAGGGCCGAGCGGACCCACTCGCGGGATTCCGCCACGGCCTTGTCCGGCAGGGCGACGATGGTAGAAGCGACCGCGCCGGGGGAAATCTGAACCTGGACATCGACCGCCCGCGCCTCGATTCCTTCGAACGCAACAGTGGAAACGCGCGTCACCATCCGGCCCAAACCTCCCCTAAAGCCCGGATGTTAGCGTGATCTTTTGAAACTCTATAGTGTTGCTATATTCGTTGCGGAGGACTCGATTTTCGTGCGGAACCACACGCTTGGAAAAACGTTGAGTAGAACTGCACGGGGAAAGCCGTAAGGCGACTAAGTCTCCGAAAATTACCGTTCGGGAGGGGCCATTCATGACACGGATCGATTCCATTCCCTTGAAGCCGCGATGCTGATCTGTCGATTGAGAGGGCCGTTGACTTGGTGCGATTGGAAGCCAGGTACACGTGCAGAGACTGGAGTGTCCGCTGTCGCGGAGGAGACGAAGTTTGAGTAGCGATAAGCCTTTGCGCATCCTCGTCGTGGAGGATGAAATCCTGATCGCGCTCGAACTCGAAAGCCTGCTCCAGGACCTGGGGCATGACGTCGTGGGAATCGCAGCCTCGTCCGCAGACGCCCTGTCCCTCGGCAGGGAACTCAAGCCTAGTCTCGCCTTTGTCGACATCCACCTGTCGGACGGCCCGACGGGCATCGACGTGGCGCGCCAGCTCAGCAGAGAGCACGGGGTCACGGTGCTGTTCATGACGGCGAACGCCAAGCGTATTCCCGAGGACTTTGCCGGCGCCTGGGGCGTCATCGCCAAGCCCTATACGGAGCGCGGCGTACGAGAGGCTCTCGCCTATGTGATGGCCGGTCAGCCGCGCGAAGCTCAGGAGGCGAGAACGGTGACCTTCGTCCCTTTCGGCCCGGCAACCCGCCAGCGTAGCTCCCAGATGTCTTGAGCGGCTACCCCTGCGACTTGAGCCGGTAGAGCGCGTCGAGCGCCTCCCGCGGGGTCATCTGGTCGGGATCGAGCTGTGCGAGCGCTTCCCGTAAGGAATCCTGCTTCGGTGCCGGTGGGAGCTCGTTGCGGACAGGCACGGCAAAGAGCGGCAGGTCGTCAAGCAACGCGCGCTTCGGCGCCTCCCGGTCGGACCTTTCCAACTCACTTAAGATCGTCTTCGCCCGTTCAACGACCTGGGCCGGCAGACCTGCGAGCCGCGCCACCTGCAGGCCGTACGAGCGGTCGGCGGCGCCGGGCACCACCTCGTGCAGGAACACCACCTCACCGTTCCATTCCGTAACTTTCAAGGTCGCGTTCGAGATGCGGGCCATGCGCTCGGCCAAAGCCGTCAGCTCGTGGAAATGGGTGGCGAAGAGCGCCCGGCAGCGATTGGTCTCGTGCAGATGCTCGATAGCTGCCCAGGCGATGGACAACCCGTCGAAGGTGGCGGTGCCGCGGCCGATCTCGTCGAGGATCACGAGGGAGCGGGCGGTGGCCTGGTTGAGGATGGCGGCCGTCTCCACCATCTCGACCATGAAGGTCGAGCGGCCCCGCGCCAGATCGTCGGCGGCGCCGACGCGGGAGAAGAGGCGGTCGACGATGCCGATATGGGCTTCTTTCGCCGGCACGTAAGAGCCCATCTGGGCCAGCACGACGATGAGCGCGTTCTGGCGCAGATAGGTCGACTTGCCGCCCATATTCGGGCCTGTGATCAGCAGGATGTGCCCCGCATCCTTGCCGGACAGATCCGAATCGTTGGCGATGAACGGAACGCCCTCGCGCTTGAGGGCGGCCTCGACCACGGGATGGCGGCCGCCCTTGATGGTGAAGGCAAGGCCGGTGTCGACCACGGGGCGTGTCCAATCGAGGCGCATGGCGAGATCGGCGAGCGCTGCCGTTACGTCGATGACGGCCAGCGATTCAGCCGCCGCAGCAATGTCTGCCGTAAGATCGAGGAGCGCCTGCACCATCTCGTCGAACAGCGCGAGCTCGATCTTGAGCGCCCGGTCGGACGCAGAGGCGATCTTCGATTCAAGCTCGCCCAGCTCCATGGTCGAGAAGCGCATGGCACCTGCCATGGTCTGGCGGTGGACGAAGGTGTCCTTCCACGGCTCCTTCAGCAGATCCTCGCCCACATTCTGCGGCACCTCTACGAAGTAACCGATCATGTGGTTGTGCTTGACGCGAAGCGTCCGGCAGCCGGTCTCAGTGGCGTAGCGCGCCTGGAGGGCAGCGATGAAGCGGCGCGAATCCTGCTGGAGTTCGCCCAACTCGTCGAGGTTCGGGTCGAAGCCGGCGCGGATGAAGCCGCCGTCGCGCTTCAAGAGCGGAAGCTCGTCGGCGAGAGCGGCGCTCAACCGATCGGCCACGTCCGTGCGCAGACCTTGGAGCACCTGCGCGGCCTCGGACAATTCACGAGGCAGGTTGGGCGCAATCGCCAGCTCAAGCCCGAGTTCCCGCGCCGCGAACAGGCCGTCGCGCACGCAGGCCAGATCCCGCGGTCCGCCGCGTCCCAGGCTCAAGCGCGAGAGGGCCCGGGCGAGATCCGGCGAGCGCTTGAGGATGCGCCGCAGCCGGTCGCGCAGGTCGCCGTTCTCGACGAGCGCCGTAACGGAATCCTGCCGGTCGCGGATCAGGCCCGGATGGGTGAGGGGACCGGCGAGCCGCTCGGCCAGCAGCCGCGCGCCGCCTGGCGTCACCGTGCAGTCGATGGTGGCAAGCAGGCTGCCGGCCCGCTCGCCCGACAGGGTGCGGGTCAGTTCCAGATTGGCCCGGGTCGCCGCATCGATGGCGAGCGCCGCGCCGGAGGTGTCGCGGGAGGGCGGGTTGAGAACCGGGCGGCTGTCGATCTGGGTCTTCTCGACATAGAACAGGGCGCTGCCCGCTGCCGTGATCTCGGCCGGGCTGAAGGCCCCGAAGGCATCGAGCGTCGCGACCCCAAAGTAGCTTTTGAGCCGCCGCTCGGCCGAGGCCGGATCGAGGCCCTCGCGGGACAGGGGCGTGATCGAGGCACGGGTCTCCTGCCAGAAGCCCCTCAGCTCCGGATCGTCGTGGATCACGTCCGGCACTAGGATCTCGCGGGGCTCGAACCGGGCGATCTCGGCCGAGAGGCCGGTGCCGTCCGTTTCGCTTAAGACGAAATGGCCTGTGGATATGTCGAGGGCGGCCAGCCCATAGCACCATTGCGTATCGGAGGCCCGGCGCCGGGCGATGGCGAGCAGGTAATTGGCCCGGCCCGGCTCCAGCAGGCGCTCCTCGGTGATGGTGCCTGGGGTGACGAGGCGCACCACGTCGCGGCGCACAACGGATTTCGAGCCGCGCTTCTTGGCCTCGGCCGGATCCTCGGTCTGCTCGCAGACGGCGACCCGGTGGCCCAGGCCAATGAGGCGCTGGAGATAATCGTCCGCCCGCTCCACGGGCACGCCGCACATGGGAATGTCCTGCCCCTGGTGCTTGCCGCGTTTGGTGAGCACGATGCCGAGCGCCTGGCTGGCGATCTCCGCATCCTCGAAGAACAGCTCGTAGAAGTCGCCCATCCGGTAGAACAGCAGGCTGTCCGGGTTGGCGGCCTTGATCTCGATATACTGCGCCATCATGGGCGTGACGCGGCTGTCCTGCACGGGCGCGGCGTTCGACGGGGCGGTCTCGGGGGACTTATAGGCGGCTTGGGACGACATCCGTCCTGTGTAGCAAAGCTCAGGCCCCAGTTCATCCGTGTCATGGGGTCCGAAGGGCGCATGTGGACAAGTCTTGAGGAAGTCGCATCCTATGTCTTAAGGTCGCATCCCCCTTAGGAAACGCCCTGCATCACAAGAATCGGACCCTCATGACCGACGATCAGCGCCCGACTCGCCGCAAACGCCCCACCTTCACGGACCAGGAGGCGCTGCAATTCCACGCCCAAGGACGCCCCGGCAAGCTCGAGGTCGTCCCGACCAAGCCCATGGCGACCCAGCGCGACCTGTCGCTCGCCTATTCTCCGGGCGTCGCAGTGCCGGTGCTGGCGATTGCCGAGAACCCGTCGCTCGCCTTCGACTATACCACCCGGTCCAACATGGTGGCGGTGATCTCGAACGGAACGGCGATCCTCGGCCTCGGCAACCTCGGAGCGCTCGCCTCGAAGCCGGTGATGGAGGGCAAGTCGGTGCTCTTCAAGCGCTTCGCGGATGTGGATTCCATCGACCTCGAGGTCGACACGGAGGATGCCGACAACTTCATCAACTGCGTGCGCTATCTCGGACCTTCCTTCGGCGGTATCAACCTCGAGGATATCAAGGCGCCGGAATGCTTCATTATCGAGGAGCGCCTGCGGGAACTCATGGACATTCCGGTGTTCCATGACGACCAGCACGGCACGGCGATCATCGCGGCGGCGGGCCTCATCAACGCGCTCCACCTGACCGACCGCGACATGGCGAAGACCAGGCTCGTGGTGAACGGTGCGGGTGCTGCCGGTATCGCCTGCACGGAGCTTCTGAAGGCCATGGGCTTCGCGCCCAACAACGTCATCCTCTGCGACACCAAGGGGGTGATCTACAAGGGCCGCACCGAGGGGATGAACCAGTGGAAATCGGCCCACGCGGCGGAGACCGACGCTCGCACGCTTGCCGATGCGCTCAACGGCGCCGATGCGGTGTTCGGCCTGTCGGCGAAGGGCGCGTTCACCGATGACATGATCCGCTCCATGGCTTCGAACCCGATCATCTTCGCCATGGCCAATCCCGATCCGGAAATCACCCCTGAAGAGGTGGCGCGCATCCGCGATGACGTGATCATCGCCACGGGCCGGTCCGATTATCCGAACCAGGTCAACAACGTTCTCGGATTCCCCTACATCTTCCGCGGCGCCCTCGACGTGCAGGCGACCACCATCAACATGGAGATGAAGATCGCGGCCGCTCAGGCGCTTGCGGAACTCGCCCGCGAGGATGTGCCCGACGAGGTAGCGGCGGCCTATCAGGGCACACGCCCGCGTTTCGGACGCGACTACATCATACCGGTGCCGTTCGATCCGCGCCTGATCCACACGATCCCGATGGCGGTAGCGAAGGCCGCGATGGATACCGGCGTGGCCCGGCGTCCCATCGTCGACATGCGCTCCTACAAGGCGCAACTCTCCGCCCGGCGCGATCCGGTGGCCGGCACGCTCAACCGCATCTTCGAGCGCGTGCGCAAGTTCCCCAAGCGCGTGGTCTTCGCCGAGGGCGAGGAGGAGCAGGTCATCCGTGCCGCTCTGTCCTTCGTCAACCAGGGTCTCGGCAAGGCCATCCTCGTGGGGCGCGAGGATCGCATTCACGAGACGGCGGTGCAGGCCGGCATCGATCTCGAAGGCCGCGAGGGCATCGAGATCCATAACGCGCGTCTGTCAAACCGCAACGCGACCTATGCGCAGTTCCTCTACGAACGCCTGCAGCGCAAAGGTTACCTGTTCCGCGACTGCCAGCGCATGATCAACCAGGACCGCAACCACTTCGCCGCCTCCATGGTGGCCTTGGGCGACGCGGATGCCATGGTGACCGGCGCGACACGCAACTATTCGACGGCGCTCAGCGACGTGCGGCACGTGATCGACGCCAAGCCCGGCCACCGGGTGATCGGCGTCTCGCTCTGCTTGGCGCGCGGCCGCACGGTGCTGGTGGCCGATACGGCCATTCACGAAATGCCGAACGCGCAGGAGCTCGCCGAGATCGCGATTGAATCCGCCGGCGTCGCCCGCCGCCTCGGCTATGAGCCGCGGGTTGCGCTCCTGTCCTTCTCGACCTTTGGTCATCCAAGAGCGGAGCGGGCCGAGAAGATCCAGGAGGCGGTGAAGATCCTGGACGGCATGCGGGTCGATTTTGAGTATGACGGCGAGATGGCGGCCGATGTGGCGCTCAACCGGGACGTCATGGCGCAGTACCCGTTCAGCCGCCTGACCGACACGGCGAACGTGCTCATCATGCCGGCATTCCACTCGGCCTCTATCTCCACCAAGATGCTGCAGGAACTCGGCGGCGCGATGGTGCTGGGCCCGCTCGTGGTGGGGCTCGACAAGCCGGTGCAGATCGTCTCCCTGGGCGCCACCGACAACGACATCGTCAACATGGCGGCACTCGCTGCCTACAACATCGGCGGCTGAATGCCTTGAGGCCGCTCCCTCAATGCCGATGCGTTGAGGGAGCCTGCTCCCGCCGGTCAGCGGGCACTTCTCCTGCTGGAGCAAAGAGGGATCGGGTGGCGGATTTCACCGCCTGCCAGCCTTGAGTCTTGTGCATCAACTCGATCTCGCCGCGCTGCGCATGGCGGGTCGCATGGGCCATGAGACGCAGGCGGATGTCCTCCGCGCGGCGCAGAGCCTCATCCGCCATGAGCACCGCACCCTGATGATGCGTGGTCATGAGGGCGATGAACAAAGGATCGAAATCAGCGCTGTTGGTCCGCCGCAGGCTCTCCATCTGTTCGGCTGAGAGCATGCCCGGCATGCTGGCGTGCTCCGGCGGAGAGGGCGGCGGCAGGTCGCCCTCGAACCAGCTGCGCCACCATTGCCGGAACATGGCGATCTCGCCCTTCTGGTCCGCTCCCATCAGATGCGCGAGATTCCTCAAGTATGGATCCTGCGCCTTGTCGATGGCCAGCTGAGCGAGCTCCACGCCCTGCCCATGATGGGCCGCCATGCGGCGCATATAGCTCTGGTCGAAGCCGGGGTTCTCGCCCATCCAGGGCGGCTCTCGGTTCTGCCAGCCGAAGAAGGCCACGATGCCGAGGACGAGAAGTCCTGCGGCGGCGAGCCCGCTCCACACGGCGGTGAAGCGCCTGTGCGGCGAGGGCAGGCGGTTGCCGAGCCAGTCGCGCAGCCAGGGAAAGAGCGGATACATGGAAGCCGAGACCGCGTGGACCAGAAAGCCGATCCAGTAGGGCTGGTTGAGGGTGAAGATCGGCTGCCAGAAGGGGATGAGCGGCACCAGGACGAACCACTCGGCCGCCGAGGTGAAGAGAGCCCAGGGCAGGGCAACGAGAAGGATGGTCCGCGGCCTCAATCCCGCCGTCCAACGACCGAACAGGCCGAAGAATACGACGGCCCAGGAGAAATCGGCCCATTGGTGAAACAGGATTCCGGCGATGATGACCGGCCATGAGGGCTCGATCTGGAGCATCCCGTCACGGAACGGAATGGTGGCCACCACCATCCAGTCCACGACCGCGTCGCGGCCGATCCGGGCGGCAAGGAACTGGCTCACCAGGGTCGAGAAGGTGCTCGAGATCAGGCCGAGCAGCGCGGCGGCGCGCCAGTTCAAGCCCGTCTTCGACTGCAGCCACCCCGCCATTGCCAACCCCGCATGATGCGAATCCCGCACACAAACGCCGGAGGGGCGCGCTTGATCCCGCCAGGCTTCGAGCCTGTCGATCTTGAGAGTGGCGCGGGAGCCTGCCAGGGGCTAAAGCCCTGGGCGTAACCATGAAGGAAAACGCCTGATCATGACCAAGCCGACCACTGTGGTGTTCGACATCGGCAACGTGCTGCTGCGCTGGGACCCGCGCAATCTCTACCGCACCCTTTTCGACAATGAGGTGGAGATGGAGTGGTTTCTCGAGAATGTCTGCACCCATGACTGGAACGTGGAGCAGGACCGGGGCCGCGACTGGGACGAGGCGGTGGCCCTGCTCGTCAAGGATCATCCGAAGCACGAACCGCATATCCGCGCCTTCCACGAGCGCTGGAGCGAGACCGTCTCCGGCGTGTTCGAGGACCATGTGGCCTTGCTGCTCCGCCTGCGCGAGGCAGGTGTGCCGAACTACTGCATCACGAATTTCTCAGGCCCCAAGTTCGTCCTGGCCAAAGAGCGCTTTCCGTTCCTCGCGGGGTTCGACGGCATCATCGTCTCAGGTGACGAGCGTCTGCTGAAGCCCGATCCCGCCATCTATCACCTCCTGCTCGACCGCTACGGGCTCAAAGTGGGGGATTGCGTGTTCATCGACGATTCCAAGCCCAATGTGGAGGCGGCCCGAAACATGGGCATGCACGCGATCCATTGCGTCGAAGGCATTGATCTGGCCGCTGAACTGCGGGGGTATGGTTTCCCTGTCTGACCTTGCTGCTGTCATACCCGGCGGCCGTGAAGGGGATCTACCGGCACGCTCAGCGCCATGGATTCCCTTCCCCTCCGCTGCGCTCCGGCCGGGAATGACAGCGGAGGTGGCCAAGCACCCTTGCCCTTCCGCACGGCTTGAGCCATCACGCGGCATGCGCGCTTTCGACACCTCCCTGCCCATCGATGCGGTCCTCGGCGACCTGACGGCGAGCCTACGCAGGCGGCCGAATGTGGTTCTCGTGGCGCCGCCCGGCGCTGGCAAGACCACGCGCGTGCCCCTGGTGCTGCTCGACGAGCCTTGGGTGAACGGGGACAAGATCATCGTGCTGGAGCCGCGCCGGCTCGCAGCCCGCGCGGCCGCTGCCCGCATGGCGCAGACCCTGGGTGAGGCCGTCGGCGAGACAGTGGGTCTTCGCGTGCGCCTCGGCTCCAAGGTGAGCCGCAGGACGCGCATCGAGGTGGTGACCGAGGGCGTCTTCGCCCGCATGATCCTCGACGATCCGTCTCTGGAAGGTGTCGCGGCCGTTCTGTTTGACGAGTTCCACGAACGCTCCCTTGATGCGGATCTCGGCCTCGCGCTGGCGCTCGATGCTCAGGGAGGTTTAAGGGAGGATCTTCGTCTTCTGGTCATGTCGGCAACGCTCGACGGCGCACGGGTGGCGAAGCTGTTGAGCGAGGCGCCGGTCGTCGAGTCCGAAGGTCGCGCCTATCCGGTCGAGACCCGCTATCTCGGGCGCGATCCCAACCGTCGCACCGAGGAGCAGGTGGCCGATGCGGTCACGCGTGCCCTGCGGGTCGAAGGCGGATCCATCCTGGTGTTCCTGCCGGGGCAGGGAGAGATCCGCCGGTTCGAGACGCTCTTGCGCGAACGCATTACTGACCCTGCTGTCGATATCGCGCCGCTCTATGGCGCCCTGGAACGGGGCGAGCAGGATATGGCGGTGAGCCCTGCCAAACCCGGGCGGCGCAAGGTGGTGCTCGCCACCTCGATCGCCGAGACCTCGCTCACCATCGAAGGCGTGCGCGTTGTGATCGATTCAGGATTGGCTCGCGTGCCGGTCTATGAGCCGAATATCGGCCTCACGCGCCTGGAGACGGTGCGTGTCTCCCGCGCCGCCGCCGACCAGCGCCGGGGCCGCGCGGGCCGCACGGAACCTGGCGTCTGCTACCGCCTCTGGGAGGAGGCTGCGACCGGGGCGCTGGAGCCCTTCGGCCGACCGGAAATCCTCTCCGCCGACCTTGCGCCCTTGCTGCTCGATTGTTCAGCCTGGGGCGTCGCGGATCCGACGACACTTGCGTTCCTCGACCCTCCACCCGCACCGGCCCTGAAAGAAGCGAGAACACTGCTGCAGCAGCTCGGCGCTCTCGACGGCGAGGGGCGCATCACCGAGGTCGGGCACAAGTTGCGCGACCTGCCGCTGCCGCCGCGCCTGGCCCGCATGGTGCTGCTCGCCGGCGAGAGCGGGCAGGCGCGCGATGCCGCCGATGTAGCGGCCGTTCTCGTCGAGCGCGGCCTCGGCGGCGATGCGGCGGATCTCGCTGACCGCGTCGAGCGCTTCCGCCGCGACCGCTCCAAGCGGGCGGAGGACATGCGGCGTATGGCTCAGGGCTGGGCGAAGGGCAGCAACGGTGCCTCAAGAGGCGAGCCGCGGTCCATCGGCGCGCTGCTGACGCTCGCTTATCCCGACCGCCTCGCCAAGGCTCGCGGCAAGCCGGGTGAGTATCTCATGGCCAACGGGCGCGGCGCATCGCTTGAGGCCCACGAGCGGCTGGCCAAGGAGTCTTATCTGGCGGTTGCCGAAATTGCCGGCGGCGCAGCCTCCGCGCGCATTCTCGCAGCCGCTGCCATCTCGCCTGAAGAGATCGAGGCGCTGTTCGGCCATGCCATCGAGCAGCGCGACGAGATCACCTTCGACCGGCAGGCAAAAGCTCTTCGGGCGCGAGGCGTCCGGCGCCTGGGAGCTCTTCTGTTGAACGAGCGGCCCCTGAAGGTTCCGCAAACGGAAGAGGCGGCGCGTGCACTCGCCGAAGGGCTCGTCTCGCTGGGGCTCGATGCGCTGCCCTGGTCGAAAGCCCTGGCGCAGTGGCGCGAGCGCGTGATGTTCCTTCGCAAAGCCGAGGGTGAGGAATGGCCGGACCTGTCCGACGAGGCGCTGACGCGCAATGCGGACGAGTGGCTGGCGCCGCACCTAGTGGGCAAAAGCAGCCTCGGCGAGATCGGTCCCGACCTGTTGAGTGAGGCCCTGCGCAGCCTGCTGCCGTGGAACCTGCAGCGGCGTCTCGACACGGAGGCGCCGACCCATATCGAGGTGCCAACCGGGTCGCAGATCCCCGTCGATTACGGCGCCGAAGAGGGGCCCGTTCTTGCCGTGCGCGTGCAGGAACTGTTCGGGCTCGACAAGCATCCCACCATCGCAGCCGGGCGCGTGCCGCTCATCCTGCACCTGCTCTCGCCGGCGCAGCGCCCGATCCAGATCACCCGCGACCTGCCGGGCTTCTGGCGCGGCTCCTGGGCGGCGGTGCGGGCCGACATGCGCGGGCAGTACCCGAAGCATCCCTGGCCGGAGGATCCGCTGTCCGCTCCGCCGACTCGGCGTGCCAAACCGCGGAGCACGTGACGTCCGATGCGTGGGCCCGGCTCTGGCTTCCACTCAGAGCCAAAGGAATACCAGGATCAGGATTACGATCAGCACATTGAGCAGTATGAGCCAGATCCGGGTGGTTCGTGCGTGTTCGCGGATTTCCTCTCTCAGGTTCAGTTCGAGGTCTTCAAGCCGCCTGTAGAGGTTCTCCTGCCGCTGATCGAACAGCAGCCGCGTCTTCTCGTGCGCGTCCCGTGTTCCCTCGATCAAAATTTCCCAATATTCGCGGCGCTCTTTCTCGTGCGCCTCCCGGCGGGCCTGCGATTGCCGCTTGCGCTCTTCTGAAGGTTGGGCCATCTCATCGTTTCCAACTGATCAAAAAGATCCACCCGATCCGCACACTCTAAGGAGAGCATCGTCTGATGCAGAACTCCGGTTCTTCGCGAAGCCGCACCGGGCTTAATCTCTGAACGACTCGATCAACCGTCCCGCCGTGGCACGGTTCAACGCCATGGGAATATCGTACACGAGGGCGAGGCGCATCAGCGCCTTCACGTCCACGTCATGCGGGTGCGGCGAGAGCGGGTCGACGAAGAAGAACAGGGCGTCGATCCTGCCTTCCGCGATCATCGCGCCGATCTGCTGGTCTCCGCCGAGCGGGCCGCTCTTCAGCCGCGTGACGGAGAGCGAAGGGCAACGCTCCATCACGCGAGCGCCCGTGGTGCCGGTGGCAAAAAGCGTGAAGGGACGAAGATCGTTCTCGTACAGGGCCACGAACGCGGCCATGTCATCCTTCTTGGCGTCGTGGGCCACGAGCGCCAGGGTCAGTTGAGTCATGGGAGAGACAGCTCAGTTGCTCCAGCGGTCACGCCACTGCATTTCACCGGCCATGCAGTTGGTGCGCTGAGGGGACTGGATGCGGCTGATCAGGGGCTGTCCGGGCATCAGGTTGGCAATCTCAAGCAGGATCTTGGTTTTGATCGCCTCGATGAACTGGTCGCGCTCCCGCACCGGAACGGTGAACGAACCCTGGCCGCCGATCACGCAATCCTTGTAATAGACGTCGAGATCCGGGATGTCGAGGTAGCCGGGCTGGCGCAGCATGATCGGCAAACCGTTGATGGTGATGCCCTTGGCCAGCGCTGCGTCGCGGGCCTCCAGAACGAGGCGGCCCTGGTTGTTGGGCCCGTCGCCCGACACGTCGATCACGCGCCGGGTGGCGTTGAGGCCACTCTCCTCCAGAAGCTTCACGCTGAAGTCGATGGCGCTGGAGATCGAGGTGCGTTGCGCCCGCCGCAAGGGCGTGGAGGCGATCCTGTCGGCGAAGGCCATCAGGCTCTCGGAATTGTCGAGCACCGTCCAGGGAATGATCACCTTCTGATCCGGCGAGCCCGCCCATTCCATGTAGGTCACAGCGATCCGGCCCAACATGCCGCCGCGGATCGCATCGTGGACGAGCTTGGAGCGGAAGGCCTGGGCGAAGCCTTCCCGCTGCAGGGCTTGTTCGTCCGTATCCATGGAAAAGGAGATATCCACCGCGACCACGAGGGCGAGATCGACTTCGGTTTCGGTCTGGGCCTGAACAGGGAGGGCAAGAAGCCCCCACAGGCAGACGAAGGCTGCGGCAAGGCGGGTGAAGCCGGAACAAACCATCGGAATCTCCTGTGCGGGAGCCGGATTGGTCGGAAAAGTGTGCCAGCTTCTGGAACTAAGGCAAGGCTGCTCCCGGACCAGAGGGGAGCATTAAGAATGCTTAGCCTCTACAATTGTGAGGGCTGCCTGGAAGGCGGCGTCGGGGTCGAGATGGGTTGTGTCGAGGGTCACCGCGTCAGTGGCGGCCTTGAGCGGGGCGGTGCTGCGGCTCATGTCGCGCTCGTCCCGGCGGCGGATGTCCGCGAGGATCGTCTCGTACTCGGCCTGCTCGCCGCGTCGCAAAAGCTCCAGATGGCGCCGCCGCGCCCGCTCCTCGGGAGCCGCGGTGATGAACAGCTTCACATCCGCATCCGGGCAGACCACGGTGCCGATGTCCCGTCCGTCGAGCACCGCGCCCGGTTTCTGCACGCTGAACTGGCGCTGGAAGGCCAGCAGGGCGTCGCGCACCGGCTGATAGGCTGAGACCACCGAGGCGGCCTCGCCCATGGCAGCGCCCCTGAGGCGGGAATCGTCGTCGAGATGCGAGACGTCCAGGCTCTGCGCCACTGCCGTGGCGGCGTCCTGGTCGGTGAGGGGAACGTTCCCGTCCATGAGCACGCGGGCGACCGCCCGGTAGAGCAGGCCGGTGTCCAGATGGGCGAAGCCGTAATGCTCTGCAAGGCGCTTGCCCAGGGTGCCCTTGCCGGAAGCCGCGGGGCCGTCGATGGCAATGATCATGGGCGGCTCAATCCTGGATCGTGGCGCCGAGCTCCCGCATGAGCGGGATGAAGCTGGGGAAACTGGTCACGATCATGGCACCGTCATCGACCGTCATCGGCTCGGCCGTCGCCAGGCCCATGACCAGGAACGACATGGCGATGCGGTGGTCGAGGTGGGTCGCCACCGGCCTGCCGCCGCCCCGGACCTTGCCGTCGGAGCCATGGACGATGAGATCGTCGCCCTCGATCTCGTGCTCGACGCCGGCCTCGGCGAGGCCCGCTGCGACGGCCGCCAGGCGGTCGGATTCCTTGACCCGCAGCTCGTGCAAGCCCTGCATCCGGGTCGTGCCTTCGGCGAAGGAAGCCGCCACCGCCAGGATCGGGTATTCGTCGATCATGGCCGGAGCCCGGGCATGGGGGACGGTCACGCCGGTGAGGCGGCTGTGCCGGACGCGCAGATCCGCCACCGTCTCGCCGCCCTCGTTGCGCTCGTTCAGGCGCTCGATGGCGGCGCCCATCTCGATCAGCGTCGTGATGAGGCCGGTGCGCAGGGGATTCATCATCACGCCTTCGATCACCACGTCCGAGCCGGGGGTGATCAGCGCCGCCACCAGGGGGAAGGAGGCCGAGGAGGGATCGGTCGGCACCACGATATCGGTGCCGCGCAGTTCCGGCTGGCCCTGCAGGGTGATGGCGCGGCCATCCGTGCCATGGGGAGCAACCTCAACGCTCGCACCGAAATGGCGCAGCATCCGCTCCGTGTGGTCGCGGGTCGCCTCGCGCTCGATCACGGTGGTCTTGCCCGGCGAATTGAGGCCGGCAAGCAGGATGGCCGACTTGATCTGGGCCGAGGCGGCCGGGGTCTCGTAGGTGACGGGAAGCGTCTCGCGGGGGCCGCGCAGGGTCAGGGGAACCCGCCCGCCCTCGGCCTCGCTCACCACGGTCACGCCCATCTGGACGAGCGGATCGAGGATCCGGCGCATGGGGCGCTTGCGGAGCGAAGCGTCGCCGTCGAAGGTCGAGGTGATCGGGTGGCTGCCGGCGACGCCCATCATGAGCCGCGAGCCGGTGCCCGCATTGCCGAAATCAAGAACATCCTTGGGCTCGGTCAGGCCCCCAATGCCGACACCGACGATCCGCCAGCGGCCCGGAGCCTCGCGGGTGATGGTGGCGCCGAGCGCCCGGCAGGCCTCGGCGGTGCGCAGCACATCGTCGCCCTCCAGGAGGCCCTCCACCCGGGTTTCACCAATAGAGAGGAGCCCGAAGATCATGGAGCGGTGGGAAATCGACTTGTCGCCGGGAACGCGGATGCGCCCTTTCAGGGGCGCTCCGGACCTGCTGGCGACCGGGGAGGGCATTCCGTGCGCGTGCGACATCGTGTTTTGAGTTCCTCAAGCCTTCTCGTCAGGGCGGGCTCCTAACACGGGGTTTTCCCGCCGTCACGCGTAAGCTGGGTCAAGCTAGGCCCTCGGCCCAGCAATTTCCTATTTGACAAGCCATCCCCTGCCGACTAACGGAGCCTTCCCAACCATTCACACTTATCCAAGGCAATCACCCGTGGCCAAACCGGAACTCGGCTTGAAGCGCCAGTGCATGAGCTGCGGCGCGAAATTCTACGACCTCAACAAGGACCCGGCGGTCTGCCCGAAATGCGGCACCGTCTTCCAGGCAACAGCCATGACCCGCGTTGCCGCCCCCGTGGCGGCCCGTGCCGCCGCCGTGGCCGATGACGACGATACCGAGCTCGAGGCAGCCGGCCCGGAGATGGTCTCCCTCGACGAGGTTGAGGCCGACGAGAACGAGAAGGACATCCCGGTCGATGACGACATCGAGGTGGCCGACGACGTTGCCGATGACGACACCTTCCTCGAGGACGAGGAAGAAGGTGACGACGACGTGTCCGATCTGATCGACAGCGATCTGGAGGACGACGAAGAGGCTTGAACCTCGGATCGGAGGCGACTATAGAGACGCCTCTGATTTGAACAGAGATCGCCGCGGTGCCCCATAGGCCGCGGCTCGGATGGGGCCATAGCTCAGCTGGGAGAGCGCTTGCATGGCATGCAAGAGGTCGGCGGTTCGATCCCGCCTGGCTCCACCAAATCTTTCCAAAAAGCTGCCCCTCAGGGCGGCTTTTTTGTTGGCGACGTCCGTTATCAGCCCTTTGTCTCATGGAAAGGGCTGTCATCTTCATTTTTAGTCGCGACGCCTTAAGCTAAGGGCAGGATCTTCACATCCACCGAAAGCGGGAACGATGACGCGCGTCCAGACGAACGGCCTCCAGGTTGCACCGGTTCTTCACGAGTTCATCGAGCGGGAGGCGGTGGCCTATACCGGCGTCTCGGCGGATGCCTTCTGGAAGGGGCTGGCCGGTCTCGTGAAGGAGTTCGGCCCGCGAGACCGCGAGCTGCTCGCGGTCCGCGACAGGCTCCAGGCGCAGATCGACGAGTATCATCGCGCCCGAAAGGGTCAGCCCTTCGATCAGGCCGCCTATGAGCAGTTCCTGAGGGACATCGGCTACGTGCTGCCGGAGCCCGAGGACTTTGCCGTCCGCACGCAGAACGTGGACGACGAGATTGCCCGCATCGCCGGACCCCAGCTCGTGGTGCCGGTTTCGAATGCCCGCTATGCGCTGAACGCCGCCAATGCCCGCTGGGGCAGCCTCTACGACGCCCTCTACGGCACCGATGCGATCCCGGAGGATGACGGCGCCACCCGCTCGGGCGGCTACAACAAGGCCCGCGGCGCCAAGGTCGTGGCCAGCGCCCGCGAGGTGCTCGACCGGGCGGCGCCCTTGGCGGGCGGCAGCCACAGGGATGCTGGCTCCTACACCATCCAGGGCACGGCCCTCATCGTCACGCTTCAAGACGGCACCGAGACGGGGCTTTCCGATCCGGCCCAGTTCGTGGGCTACCAGGGCGAGGCGGCAAGCCCCTCATCCGTGCTGCTGCGCCACAACAACCTGCATCTCGACATCCGGATTGACCGCTCGCATCCCATCGGCGCCGAAGACCCGGCAGGTGTCGCCGACGTGGTGATGGAATCCGCCGTCTCCACCATCATGGACCTGGAGGACTCTGTGGCGGCGGTCGATGCCGACGACAAGGTCGAGGTCTACCGCACCTGGCTCGGGCTGATGAAGGGCGATCTGGTCGAGAGTTTCGAGAAGGGCGGACGAACCGTCGAACGCAGGCTCAATCCTGATCGGGTTTACACGTCAGTGAATGGCGGCGAGATCCGCCTGCACGGGCGTAGCCTCATGCTGGTGCGCAACGTGGGCCACCACATGTTCACCGATGCGGTGCTCGACGAGAACGGCGAGGAAATCCCTGAGACCATCCTCGATGCGGCTATCACGTCGCTCATCGCCATTCACGACCTCAAGGGCGCGGGCACGCTGCGCAACAGCCGCGCGGGCTCGGTCTATATCGTGAAGCCCAAGATGCACGGGCCGGACGAGGTGGCGTTTGCCAACGATCTTTTCGCCGCCGTCGAGAGCATGCTGGATCTTCCCCGCAACACCCTCAAGATGGGCATCATGGACGAGGAGCGGCGCACCTCCGTCAACCTCAAGGCCTGCATCCATGCGGCGGCCGAGCGCATCGTGTTCATCAACACGGGCTTCCTCGACCGCACGGGCGACGAGATCCACACCTCCATGGAAGCCGGCCCGATGATCCGCAAGAACGACATGAAGTCGACCGCGTGGATCAAGGCCTACGAGGACAACAACGTGGATGTCGGGTTGCTCTGCGGCCTGCCGGGCAAGGCGCAGATCGGCAAGGGCATGTGGGCCGCGCCCGACAAGATGGCCGACATGCTGTCCCAGAAGATCGGCCACCCGCAGGCCGGCGCCACCACCGCCTGGGTGCCATCGCCGACCGCCGCAACGCTCCACGCGCTGCACTATCATCAGGTGAGCGTGCCGGCACGGCAGGAAGAGTTGAAGACGCGTTCGCGCGCAAAACTCTCCGACATCCTGACCATTCCGGTGTCGCAGTCGAACTGGGCGCCCGATGCCGTGCAGCAGGAGCTCGACAACAACTGCCAGGGCATCCTCGGCTACGTGGTGCGCTGGATCGACCAGGGCGTCGGCTGCTCCAAGGTGCCGGACATTCATGATGTGGGTCTCATGGAAGATCGGGCGACCCTGCGCATCTCCAGCCAGCACCTCGCCAACTGGCTGCGCCACGGCATCGTCAGTGAGGATCAGGTGATGCAGACCCTGCGCCGCATGGCCGAAGTGGTGGACCGGCAGAATGCCGGCGATCCACTCTATCGGACGATGGCGCCGAACTTCGATGGCCCTGCCTTCCGGGCTGCCTGCGATCTGGTCTTCAAAGGCGCGGAACAGCCCAACGGCTACACCGAGTACGTGCTGCACGAGCGCCGCCGCGAGGCGAAGGCCGCAGGCGCTCCGGACCGCATCGACGAGAGCGGCGTCAGAACACAATAAGGAAAAGGGCGCCGCACCGGCGCCCTTTTCATTCGTGCGATGCAGAGGAGAGCGCGTCGACCGTGCCGCCGATGAGATTGCGGCTGAGAAGATGCTCCGTGGTGAGGTCGAAGCGGACGGGTGTGAGCTTTGACGGAAGCGACGCGATCCAATCCTTCAGCTGCCGCGCCGCCGCCACGGCCTCGTCCCGCTCCACGGTCCTGAAGCGCACCTTTGTGCCTGAGCGCATCTGCGCGAACCGGGCGAGATCGGCGCTGATCACCGTGGCGATCTTCGGATAGCCGCCCGCCGTCTGCCGGTCGCGCATCAGCACGATGGGCTGGCCGCTGCCCGGCACCTGGATATGGCCGTCGACGATCCCGTCCGACACGATGTTGAAGCCCTTGGCGTGCTCCAGCTTGGGCCCGGTGAGCTGAAAGCCCATCCGATCGGCCTGGGGACTGATGGTGAACTCACTTTCCAGAAACAACTGAATGCTTTCCGGCGTGAAGTAATCGTCCTGCGGCCCCAGCATGACGCGGAGAGGGCCGGTCTCCTCGACGACATCCACGGTCAGCTGCATGGGCTCGCCCGCTTGAGCCTCCAGCCGGCAGGGCAGGTGGTTGCCCGCCTTGAGCGGTGCCCCTTTCAGGCCCCCGAGGCGCGAGCGCAGATGAAACGACAGGCTTCCCAACTGCGGTTCGACCGCAAGGCCGCCAGCCACGGACAGATACGCGAAGGTGCCGGTGCGCGGGTGCCCCACGTCCAAGGTTTGGCCCTCCCTCAGCATAAACGAGGTCAGGAGCGGGACGGGCGTTCCGTCGATGCTGGCGGACACACCCGCACCGGCGACGGCGAGGCGAAGGTCGCCGCCCTCAGCTGTGAAGGAACCGCCGAGATTAACGAACTCGATGGCCGCCATGTCGGGAGGGTTGCCGACAAGGGTGTTGGCCATCGCCAATGCGCGGCGGTCCATGGCGCCGGAGGGCGAGACGCCGAAGCCCTGATAGCCGATCCGGCCGCGATCCTGCAGGGCCGTCATGGGGCCGCAGGATTTCACCACGAGGTCGATCATGGGCGAACCTCCTCGGCCACCGGCTCGCCGGCGCGGACGGCCTTCTCCATCGCCTCCCAGCGTGATTCATCGACGGGCTCGAAGACGATCTCGTCGCCGGCCGCGAACAGGAAGACCGGATCGCGCTCCGGTGCGTAGGGGCGCACGGGCGTCAGGCCGAGATTGTGCCAGCCGCTCGGCATGTCCATGGGGGCGATGCCGGCCTGCTCGCCGCCGATCATGATCGTCCCGGCCGGGATCTTGGCCCGGGGATGAACTCTCCGGGACGTAGCGATCCTCTTGTCGAGGCCGCCGAGATAGGTGAAGCCGGGCAGGAAGCCGATCATGTAGATGCGGTAGACGGCCGATGAATGGATCTCGATCACCTGGTTCGGCGTGAGGCCATGGATCTCCGCGACCTCCTCCAGGTCGCTCCCGTATGCGCCGCCATACACCACCGGCACGCGCCAGCGCCGTCCAACACTGTGCCGAGGCGCAAGATCCTTCGTCTCCTCGTCGAGGAGCCTCACAAGCGCGTCATAGTCGGTGACTGCAGGATCGAACTGGATGGTCAGGGAGCGGTAGGTCGGCACCGTCTCGATCAGTCCGGTGGGAGCGCGGGTGCGGACGATCTCGTCGAGGGCCAGGACCATGGCGTTGAGGGCAGGGTCGATCGTGCTCCCGAACTCGACCGTCAGGGCGCTGTCTCCGCAGGGAAGAATCTTTGGTGTCGGCACCACGCCCCCATTCGGTTTGACGAAACGGCATCCGATCCATCTCATATCGGCGCGGGTCAGACAACGGCAGGGAAGGAGAAAGGGACATGCGCCCGGCACATGGGCGAACTCGCGCACGCGCTGCTTCCCATGCTCCCTTTTGCTAGGCTCACCTCCGACTCATCCTTTGTGCTAAAGCATCGGACCCAAAAGTGGACGCCACTTTTGGGATCAATTCGATACTTCTTTATAATGGCGCATCGTTGAGAGCGGAAAACCGGGGCCACTTTTCCGCACGATGCGCTATGCCATGTGATGCCTGGAGCCCAGGCCCAAGCGGAGAAGACCATGACCTTGACATCGAAAGCAGCCGTCATCACCGGCTCGACCAGCGGCATCGGCCTGGCCATCGCCCGCGCGCTCGCCAAGGAAGGTGCGAACATCGTCCTCAACGGGCTGGGTGACGAGGCCGAGATCGAAAAGACCCGCGCCGGGATCGAGAGCGAGTTTGGCGTGAAAGCCGTCTATTCGCCGGCCAACATGCTCAAAGCCGACGAGATCGAAGAGATGGTCCGCCTCGGTGAGCGCACCTTCGGCAGTGTCGATATCCTCGTCAACAATGCGGGCATCCAGTTCGTCTCGCCCGTGGAGGATTTCCCGGTCGAGAAGTGGGACCAGATCATCGCCATCAATCTCACGTCGGCCTTCCACGCCATCCGCGCCGCCGTGCCCGGCATGAAGGCGCGCGGATGGGGCCGCATCATCAACACGGCCTCGGCTCATTCGCTGGTGGCCTCGCCGTTCAAGTCGGCCTATGTGGCGGCCAAGCACGGCATCGCGGGCCTCACGAAGACGGTGGCGCTGGAGGTGGCGACGCACGGCATCACCGTGAACTGCATCAGCCCGGGCTATGTTTGGACACCGTTGGTCGAGCGGCAGATTCCTGACACCATGAAGGCGCGCGGGCTCACCAAGGAACAGGTCATCAACGACGTGCTCTTGGAGGCTCAGCCCACCAAGCAGTTCGTCACCGTCGATCAGGTGGCGGGCCTCGCCGTGTTCCTGTGCTCGGATGCAGCCAGCCAGATGTCCGGTGCCAACCTGTCGATGGATGGCGGCTGGACGGCGAAGTAAGATCAGGAGGCGAGCCTTGCGAGGGGCTTACCCCCTTGCGAAGGCATCCGTTGCTTCGATGAGATGATGGGTGATGCCGGGCTCGCTCACTGCGTGGCCCGCATCCGGCACCATGATGAACTGCGCCTCGGGCCACGCCTTGTGCAGGTCCCAGGCGGTCTTGGGCGGCGTGGCCATATCATAGCGGCCCTGGATGATCACCCCCGGAATGCCCTTCAGCCGATGGGCGTTGCGGATGAGTTGACCATCCTCGAACCAGCCCTCGTGAACGAAGTAGTGGTTCTCGATCCGGGCGAAGGCGATGGCGTAATGCTCATCGCCGAAAATATCGCTGTATTCCTGGTTGTGCAGGAGCGTGATCGTCTCGCCCTCCCACAGGCTCCACGCCCGCGCGGCCCGCGCCTGGACGGCCGGATCGGGATCGATCAGGCGCTTGCGGTATGCCGCCATGAGATCGCCGCGTTCCTCTTCAGGGATCGGCGCGAGGAAGCCCTCCCACTTGTCGGGAAAGATCCAGGAGGCGCCCTCCTGGTAGTACCAGAGCAGCTCCGAGCGTCGGAGGGTGAAGATCCCGCGCAGCACGAGCTCGGTGACGCGCTCCGGGTGCGTCTCGGCGTAAGCGAGGGCCAGGGTCGAGCCCCAGGAGCCGCCGAACACCATCCACTTGTCCACACCGATCATTTCTCGCAGGCGCTCGATGTCGGCCACAAGGTGCCAAGTGGTGTTGGCCTCCAGGCTCGCATAGGGCGTGGAGCGGCCGCAGCTGCGCTGATCGAACAGGAGGATGCGGTACTTCTCAGGGTCGAAGAGCCGGCGCTGAGCCGGCGTGCAGCCGCCGCCCGGACCCCCATGCAGGAAAACCACGGGTTTTCCCTGCGGGTTGCCGCACAATTCCCAATAAACCCGGTGTCCGTCGCCGACATCCAGCATGCCGTGATCGTAGGGTTCTATTTCGGGGTAGAATGTGCGCATGGCTTAAGGGCTCCCGCAGAGTGAACTCAATCCATAGCCGGGGGAGCAGTCCCTGTCAGCATGGCCTTGAATTCCTAAGCCGGCTTTCAAACCCCTAGACGCGTCGTGCAACTGTCATGTAGTTTTGCAACTGGGGAACAAGGGCAAAGCCCAACCACACTGGAGGACGAGGATGTTGACGAAACGCGCCAGCCTGAAGCTGGCAACCGCTCTTGCCGCTCTCATGGTCGCCGGATCGGCGCAGGCTGCCGAGAAACTGCGGCTCCTGACCTGGTCGGGCTACGCGCCGGCCGATATCGTGGCGCAGTTCACGAAGGAGACCGGCATCGAGGTCGAGGTGACAACCTCGAACAATGAGGAGATGATCTCCAAGCTGCGCGCCACGCAAGGTGCTGGCTTCGACCTCGCTCAGCCGAGCCAGGACCGCATCGCCGGCCCGCAGACGGAATTCGGCATCTACAAGCCGCTCGACATGTCGAAGATCAAGTCGGACCAGTTCATCGGATCGATGCTGGAGGCGACGAAGAAGAACACCAGTGTGGACAGCAAGGTCTATGGCGTTCCCCACATCTGGGGCACGGACGGGCTTGTGGTGAACACCAAGGCCGCGCCGAAAGTGGCCGATTACAACGACCTCTGCGATCCCGCTCTCGCTGGCAAGACCAGCTTCCGCGCCAAGCGCCCGGCGCTGATTGCTTTCGCGTTCGCCAACGGCATGGATCCCTTCGCGGCCTACGGCGATGCAAAAGCCTATGCCGCCCTGATGGACAAGGTTGGTGCCAAGCTCGCCGAGTGCAAGAAGAACGTGAAGTTCTTTTGGGAGGGCAACGATCAGCTCCTCAATGCCGTGCGCTCCGGCGAGATCGTCGCCGCCATGGCCTGGGATACGGGCGGGTGGAAGCTCAACGCCGATAACCCGGACATGAAGTTCATCGCACCGAAGTCCGGTGCGCTCGGCTGGGTCGACACCTTCGCAATCCCCGCCAAGGGCCGCAATGACGATGCCGCCTACAAGTGGATCAACTTCAACATGCGTCCTGAGATCGCCGCGAAGGTCGCGGCCGCTGCCGGCAACTTCACAGCCTCCAATGGCGCCGACAAGCTCATGGAAGGCAAGCTGAAGGATCAGTTCGCCGAGAGCTTCCCGAAGGCCGCCATCGACAACATTCGCTGGTACCCGGCTGTGCCGGCAGGCCTCGAGGAGATCGAGGGCAAGGTTCTCGACCGCCTGAAGGCCGGTTCGTAAACACCCTCTCAGGCTCTTCGTCCCCCGGCTCACGCTGGGGGACGACACTTTTTGTATCGGCAGCGTCATGGCCTCTTCCACCGATCTCGATATCGTCAACGTCACCAAGCGTTTTGGCTCGCATGCCGCCGTCGATGACGTGAGCTTCAGCGTCGCCCCCGGCGAGTTCTTTTCGATCCTCGGACCCTCCGGCTGCGGCAAGACCACCCTGATGCGCATGATCGCCGGATTCGAGCATCCGACGAGCGGCGACATCCGCATCCGCGGCCAATCGATGATCGGCGTTCCGGCCAACAAGCGGCCAGTCAACATGGTGTTCCAGAGCCTCGCGCTCTTTCCCATGATGAGCGTCGGCGAGAACGTGGCCTATGGGCTCACCTGCCGCGGCGTGTCACGCGCGGAAGCCGATGAGCGCGCGAGCCGCATGCTGGAGCGCGTGGGCCTCAAAGGCTTCGGGAGCCGCCGCGTGACGGCTCTTTCGGGCGGCCAACGGCAGCGCGTGGCGATCGCCCGCTGCCTCGTGCTGGAGCCCACCCTCGTGCTCCTCGACGAGCCTTTGGGCGCCCTCGATCTCAAGCTGCGCGAGCACATGAAGATCGAGCTCAAGCAGTTGCAGGGCACCTTCAACACCACCTTCGCCTACATCACGCACGACCAGTCCGAAGCGCTCGTCATGTCCGACCGCATCGCCGTGATGAACCAGGGACGGTTCGAGCAGGTGGGCAGCCCGCGCGAGCTTTATCACAATCCCGCAACACCCTTCGTGGCGAGCTTTGTCGGCGAGACGAACCGCCTGCAGGGCGAGGCGGCAGCGGCATCCAACGGCACCATTGCCGTGCGACTTCCGTCCGGCGCCGTCGTGCAGGGGCAGGGGAAAGGCGCAGCGAAAGCTCTCGCCTTCGTGCGGCCCGAGGCCGTGGCTCTGGCGCAGGATCCTGCGTCCCTGAGCAATCTCCCCAATCGCTTCGAAGGGCGCGTGTCGGCGGTGCTCTTCGACGGTGCCGCGTCGAGCCTGCTCATCGACACGACAGGTTTCGAGCAGCCGGTCCGTGCCGTGCTGCCGCAGGCCGGCCCGCTTGCCGGTATCCAGGTCGGCGCGCCTGTCCACGTCGGCTGGACGGCGGATGCCATGAAGGTCTTCGCCGCATGATCGCGAAGCAGGCCTCACGCCTCACGCTCTTCCTGCTTCTCGCTCCCGCCATCCTGTGGCTGGGGCTTCTCATCGTGCTGCCGCATGTGGAAATCCTCGTCCTCTCCTTCAGCGAGCGCGTCGCGCCGCGGGTCTATGCCTTCGGGTTCGGCAATTACCTCGAGTTTTTCACCGAACCGCTCTACTGGCGCACCTTCGCGCGCACGGCGTTCATGTCGATCCTCGTGACGGCGCTGACCCTGGTGCTCGCCTTTCCCATCGCGCTCTACATCGCCCGCGTGGCGCAAGGCCGCCTCAAGGCCATGCTGCTGCTGCTCTGCCTGCTGCCGTTCTGGGTGTCGGAGCTGGTGCGCACCCTCGGCTGGATGATCCTTTTGCGCGAGACGGGCGTGATCTCCTACGCGCTGCGTTCCATGGGTGTCGCGAGCCAGCCGGTGGAGCTTCTCTACAACGACGGCGCGGTCATCCTCGGCCTCGTCTATGGCGGGCTTCTCTTCATGATCGTGCCGCTCGCAAACGCTCTGGAGAGCCTGGAGCCCGCTGTCGTTGAGGCTGGCTATGATCTCGGCGGCAGCCGCTGGACGGTTTTGCGCCGCATCGTTATTCCCCACGCCATGCCAGGCATCGTGGCAGGCTGCATCATCGTGTTCATGCTCACCGTCGGCAACTTCGCGACGCCGGTTCTGCTGGGCGGCAAGAACGGCTTATGGTTCACGGAGCAGATCTACGCGCAGTTCATCACGCGTTTCAATTGGCCTCAAGGAGCCGCCTTCGGCATGCTGCTCCTGCTGCTCTCCTCGGCCATCGTGTGGCTGGGCCTGCGCCTGACGGGCCAGAGCCTCGGCACCACCCTGAAGCAGGCGTGAGCCCATGAACCGCCCATCGATTACCTGGAAGCTCTACATCGCGGCGTTCTACCTCTTCCTGTTCGCGCCGCTCTTCGTCGTGGCGATCTTCGCCTTCAACGCGAGCCCGTTCCCATCGCCGCCCTGGCGCGGCTTTACGTTGGAATGGTTCACCGGCTCTGGCGCTGTTTTCGGAAAGCCCGGCGTGCTGGTGGATCCGATCTGGCTCGAGAGCATCGGCAACAGCTTCAAGGTGGCCATTCCCGTGGCGCTGCTCGCCGTGCTCCTCGGCACGGTAAATGCCTGGGTGCTGGAGCGGGCGGAGTTTCGCGGCAAGACGTTTGTCGCCATGATGATGCTCTGGCCGCTGGTCATCCCCGGCGTGGTGCTCGGCATCTCGATCCTGGCCTTCTTCTCGCGCGTGACGAACGGGCTCGAGGACTGGCTCCAGACCGATCTCGATTTTCTGCGGCCCGGCCTGCCGCTGGTGGTACTGGGCCAGCTCTCCTTCATCCTCACCATTGCGACGCTCATCATCGCGGCGCGCCTGCGCAAGTTCGATCGCGCACTGGAAGAGGCCGCCTTCGATCTCGGCGCCAGCCGCGCAAGAGTCTTGAGAACGGTGACGCTGCCTTTCCTGAGTCCCGCGCTCATCGGAGCCGGGCTCGTGGCGCTCTTGATGTCGTTCGAGAACTTCAACACGACCCTGATGCTGGTGGGCTCCGAGGCGCCCCTGCCGATCGCCATGTACGGCCAGATGCGCGAGGGCGCATCGCCCGCGATCAACGCGGTGAGCCTGCTGCTCATGCTCGGCGTCGGCGGCATCGCGAGCGTGTTTGCGCTCACCTCGAAGGCAGAGCGGTAAGTCACCGTTCTCGTCATCACCAGCCTTGTGCCGGTGATCTCGATTGGAAAGACGCGGCACTCTTCAAAACGAGATGGCCGGGACAAGCCCGGCCATGAGAGAAGAGGATCGTTGAGCATCCGAACCGGTTACAGCCCCCAGGTCCGCTCCAGAACGTTCACCCAGTTCTCGTAGCAGAGCTTGCGCAGGGTCGCTTCGTCGTAGCCATGGCGGCGCATGGCGTCCACGAGGCGGGGCAGTCCGCGCACATCGCCGATCTCGGCCGGGATCGTCGCGCCGTCGAAATCGGAGCCCAGGCCGACGCCGTCCACGCCCACATGCTCGATCAGGTGATCCATGTGGCGGATCATCTCCTCCAGGGGCGTGTCGTCGTTGCGCATGCCATCAGGGCGGATGAACGAGGTGGCAAAGTTCACGCCCACCATGCCGCGGCTCTCGCGGATTGCGCCGAGTTGCTTGTCGGTGAGGTTGCGCGAGTGCTTGCAGATCTCCCAGGCGTTGGAATGGGTGGCGACGAGCGGCGCATCGGAGAGCCGCGCCACATCCCAAAAACCCTTCTCGTTCAAATGCGAGAGATCGACCATGATTTTCAGGCGGTTGCAGGCGCGCACCAGCTCGATGCCGCGATCCGTAAGACCCGGCCCTGTGTCAGGCGTCGAGGGATAGCGGAACGGCACGCCGTGGCCGAAGATGTTCGGGCGGCTCCAGACGGGGCCGATAGAGCGCAGGCCGCTCTCGTAGAGCACGTCGAGCATGTAGAGATCGGGGTCGATGCCTTCGGCCCCCTCGATGTGAAGGATCGCCGCGAGCTTGCCGGTATCGATACATTGGCGGATGTCGGCGGCCGTGCGGCAGATCTTCACGTCGCCCTTCGAGGCGCGCTCGATGCGGATGAGCAGCGCTGCCATGTGCGCTGTTACCTGCTGGCTCGTCGGGAGCGGGAGCGGCGAGGAGAGGGGCACATCGTATTGCGCTTGGGCCATCAGCTCATCCACATCGACGCCCACGCTCTCGGACGGCACATAGACGGCAAAGAATCCGCCGACGAATCCGCCCTGCTTCATGCGCGGCCAGTCGAGATGGCCGATATTGTCGCCTTCCAGGAAAGCCTGCTCGGGCTGGATCTTGCCGCGCATCAAGCGCAGCAGCACGTCGTTATGGCCGTCGAAGACAGGCATCAGAGTAGAGCTGGGCATCGTTTCACATCAAAAATAGGTGGCGGAAAAACGTCGTTAAGCGGCAGGGGCTCGGGCGGTTTGCGGAGCAACCCGCGTGAAGCCCTGGCTGGCTTGGATCAGGGACTGCGTATAGGTGTTCGAGGCCGCACCCGAGCGGAGCGCATCGGCGGTGGTCTCCTCGACGGCTTCACCATGCTGCATGACGAGCAGACGCTCGCACAGATGGGCTACGACGGCGAGGTCATGGCTGACCAGGATATAGGTGAGCCCCAGGCGCCGGCGCAGGTCGTTGAGAAGGTTCAGGATCTCGGCCTGCACGGAAGCATCGAGCGCCGAGGTCGGCTCGTCGAGGAGCAGCACCTTCGGGCGCAGGATCAGCGCGCGGGCAATCGCGATGCGCTGGCGCTGGCCGCCGGAGAGCTGGTGCGGATAGCGGAAGCGGAAGGAGGGGCCGAGACCCACTTCCTTCAAAGCCTGGAGGATGCGCGCCTCCGCGTCCTTCTCGCCATGAATGGCGAGCGGCTCGGAGAGCGTGCGGTCCACCGTGTGGCGCGGGTGCAGCGAGGCATAGGGGTCCTGAAAGACCATCTGCACCGTGCGGTAAAAGGCCTTGCTGCGCGGCGTGGTGACGGCAGCGCCATCGACGCTCACACGGCCGCTGGTGATCGGTGCGAGCCCACAGATGGCGCGCAGCACCGTCGACTTGCCGGAGCCGGATTCGCCCACGAGCCCATAGGCGGCCCCTGGCTCCACATGGAAGCTCACGTTCTTGACCGCATCGACCCGCATGCGGCCGGTGCCGTAGACGACTTGAAGGTTCTGGATATCGAGCATCGTTAGAGCGCCCATGCGGGATCGCGGTTCAGGGTCGGCAATGGACGAACGTCGTCCGCAAGCGTCGGCAGGCAGCGCATGAGGCCCTGCGTATAGGGGTGCTTGGCCTCGCGAAGGTTCTTCGCCTCCAGCTCCTCGACAACGCGTCCCGCATACATCACCAGCACCCGGTCGCAGAAGGAGGAGACGAGCTTGAGGTCGTGCGAGATGAAGATCAGGCCCATGCCGCGCTCCGAGACGAGCTCGTCAAGAATGCGCAGCACCTCCATCGAGACCGTCACGTCGAGCGCCGAGGTCGGCTCGTCGGCAATCAGCAGGTCCGGATCGGTGACCAGCATCATGGCGATCATGGCGCGCTGTCCCATACCGCCGGAGACCTCGTGCGGGTAGAGGGAGAAGACGCGGCCGGGATCGCGCATCTTCACGGCTTCCAGCATGGCGAGCGCCTTGTCCCGCGCTTCCGCCTTGCTGGCCTTCCGGTGCGCCCGATAGGCCTCGATGATCTGCTCGCCGATGGTCATGACCGGATTGAGCGAATATTTCGGATCCTGCATCACCATGCTGATCCGCCCGCCGCGAAGGTCGCGCAAGGTCCGCTTCGAGACCGTCTGCAGGTCGATGCCGTCGAAGGCGAGGCGCTTGGCCGTCACTTCGCCGGGAGGAGGGGTGAGGCCCAAAATGGCGCGACCCGTCTGCGACTTGCCGGAGCCGGACTCGCCCACGATACCGAGGCGCTCGCGGCCGAGCTGGAACGACACGCCGCGCACCGCTTCCACGGTGCCGGTGCGCAGATGAAAACGGACGCGCAGGTCCTCGACGTCGAGAAGCGGCTTCGTCATTTGGCGGCTTTCGGATCGAGAACGTCGCGCAGGCCATCGCCCAGCAGGTTGAAGCCGAGGCTCACCACGAAGATCGCAATGCCCGGCATGGCGGCGACCCACCATTGATCGATAAGGTAGTTGCGACCCGTCGCGACCATGGCGCCCCATTCCGGCATCGGCGGCTGCGCGCCGAGACCGAGAAAGCCGAGGCCTGCGGCGGTGAGGATGATGCCCGCCATGTCGAGGGTCACGCGCACGATGAGCGAGGACAGGCAGAGCGGCACTACGTGCCCTAGGATGATGCGCGGCGTCGAGGCGCCCTGGAGTTTGACGGCCGCGATGAAGTCGCTGTTGCGGATCATCAGGGTCTCGGCGCGCGCGATGCGGGCGTAAGGCGGCCAGGAGGTGATGGCAATGGCGATGATGGCGTTCTCGATGCCCGGCCCCAAGGCCGCCACGAAGGCGAGCGCCAGGATGAGGCGCGGGAAGGCCAGGAAGATGTCGGTGATGCGCATCAGCACCGTGTCCACCCAGCCGCCGAGATAGCCGGAGACGGTGCCGACCAGAAGCCCGATGGGGGTTGCGATCAGGGCCACCAGCACGACGACGAAGAGCGTGATGCGGGAGCCATGGATCACACGGGAGAAGATGTCCCGCGCCTGATCGTCCGTGCCGAACCAGTAGGTTTCGCTCGGCGGCAGGAGACGTTGCGTACGCAGGTCTCCGCCGGCGACCGGCGAGTAGGGCGCAATGACGTCGGCGAAGATCGCCACGAGGATCAGCAGAAGAACGATGCCAAGTCCGATGACGGCGAGTGGATTCCGAGAGAAGGCACGCCAGCCGAGATAGAAGCGGCCGAGCCGTGCCTGCCAGCGGGAATGCGGCTCCGGGGAGAGCAGCCAGGCACGCATGCCGGAAGGCTGGGAGGCCAGTGGAAGAGGGGCGCCGGTCATCAGCGGGTCCTCGGATCAAGCAGGCGGTAGAGCAGATCGGACACGAGATTGAGCAACACGAAGGCGGTTCCGATCACGAGGGTTCCGCCGAGCACCGCATTCATGTCCGCGTTCTGCAGGGAATTGGTGATGTATTGGCCCAGTCCCGGCCACGCGAAGATCGTCTCGGTCAGCACGGAGCCTTCGAGCAGGTTGGCATAGGACAGGGCGATCACGGTGATCAGGGGAACGGCCGCGTTTCGCAGAGCGTGGCGCCAGATCACGCGCATCTCCGATAGACCCTTCACGCGCGCGGCGATCACGTATTCCTGCGCCAGCTCGTTGAGCATGAAGGAGCGGGTCATGCGGCTGATATAGGCCAGCGAGAAATAGCCGAGCAGGCAGGCGGGCAGGATGATGTGCGAGACCGCGTCCCAGAACGCATCCCACTGGCCCTGCATGGCCGTGTCGAGGAGCACGATGTTGGTGACTGGCGTATAGAGGTAGGAATAGGTCACGTCGATGCGACCCGGGCCTGCCACCCAACCGAGCTTGGCATAGAAGACCAGCAGTCCCATGAGGCCGAGCCAGAAGATCGGGATGGAATAGCCAGCAAGGCCGAGCACACGCACGAACTGATCGATGAAGCTGCCGCGCTTGACGGCGGCCAGGATGCCGAGCGGGATGCCGATGATCACGCCGATGAGGGTGCCGAGGGTGGCAAGCTCCAGGGTGGCCGGAAACGTATTGGCGATATCCGTCAGCACCGGATTTGTGGTGAGAACCGAGTTGCCGAAATCGCCCGTGACGGCCTTCTTCAGGTAGATCCAGAACTGCTGAATGAGAGGCAGATCGAGGCCGAGTTCCTGGCGGACGCGCTCGTAAACCTGCGCGGGAGCCCGGTCGCCCACGATGGCGATCACGGGATCGATGGGAACGACGCGGCCGATGAAGAAGGTGACGGCTGCAAGGCCTAGGAGAGTCGTCATCAGGACGATGACGAACTGCGCGATGTTCTTAAGGGAGGAGCGGAGGGCACTTGCGTGCCCTCCGCCCCGATTCATGACTGCTGAGGCCATCGATGCGTCAGTTCTTCTTCGCTTGGGACACGTCGTTGTCGCTGAAGGACGGGCCGAGGACGAAGTTGTCCACGTTCTTGCGCACGGCGGCGACTTCCGTCTGCTGCAGGAAGATTACAAACGGGCCATCGTCGAGAACCGACTTCTGCAGCTCCTTGTACATCTGAGCGCGCTTCTCGCCATCACGCTCCATCACGGCGGCGCGGGTCTTGGCGGTCAGCGGGCCCGGATCCCAGGCATTGCGCCAGGCCAGCGGCTTCGCCTTCGCATTGTCCGAGTTGTCGTCGTTCGCCGCGAAGGTGTCGGCGTTGGAGTTCGGATCCTGATAGTCCGAGCCCCAGTTGCCGATATAGATGTCGTGCTGGCGGGCGCGGTACTTGGTCAGAGCCTGCTTGGAGTCCATCGGCAGGATTTCAAGCTTGATGCCGGCCTGGGCGAAGGTCTGCTGCATGGCCTGGGCGACGCCGGTGATCTCGGCGGTGGAGCGGGTGTCCATCGTCACCGAGAAGCCGTCCTTCAGGCCGGCCTTGGCCAGAAGCTCCTTCGCCTTGGCGACGTCGAGCTTGTAGGGGTTGGAGGTCTCGGCGCCGAGATAGCCCTTGGGCAGGAAGTTCTGGTGAACGTCGCCCTTGTACTTCATGATCGTGTCGGCGATCGCCTGATAGTCGACTAGGTACTTCAGGGCCTGACGAACCTCGGGCTTGGCCAAGTTCGGGTTCTTCTGGTTCAGGCCGAGATAATAGACCGTGCCCTTGGGAGCGCTCTGAATCTTAATGTCCGGGTTCTTGGACACCGCAGTGACCTCTTCCGGGTTCAGGTTGCGGGCCACGTCGATGTCGCCCTTCTCGAGGAGCAGGCGCTGGCTCGCGGTTTCCTTGATATGGCGGAAGATCACGCGGGCGAGGGGAGTCGGCTTCTCGTAATTCGGGTTGCGCTCGAGGACGAGGACCTCGTTAGCCTTCCAGTCGCGCATGATATACGGGCCGGAGCCGGCATACTTGGTCTTCAGCCAGTTATAGCCCCAGTCGCCGTCCTTCTCATTCTGGACGAGCACTTTCTTCTCGACAATCGAGGCAACCGAGTTGCCGAGGCAGTAGAGGACCAGGGTCGGCGCGTAGGCCTTGTCGACCTCAACGGTGAGCTCCAGCGGCCCGGTCTGCTTGATCTTGTCCTTCACGTTGTCCTTCGTCAGGCCGAACTGGCCCAGGATGAACGCAGGCGACTTGTCGAGGGACACGGCGCGGTGGAGCGAGTACACCACGTCCTCGGCCGTGATGTTGCTGCCCGAGGCGAACTTCTTGTTCGGCTTCAGCTTGAACGTGAAGGTCTTGCCGTCCGGAGAGACGGTCCAGGACTCGGCAACCTGTCCGGTGATCTTGGACACATCCTTGATGTCGTAGGAGACCAGGCGCTCATAGGTGTTGCCCATGATCTCGGACGCGCTGAACTCAAACACCTCGGCGGGATCGAGCGAGATGATGTCATCGCTCTGCCAAGCCTGAACCAGGGTGTCCGGCGGTGTAGCTGCCTTTACGGCAGAGAAAGAAGTCGCCATCGCAGCGACCATGGCGGCGGATAGGATAAATTTCGGAAGATTTTTCATAGGCCAGTTCCCTCGCAGCGCTGGGTGCGCTTCTTGTGCGCCCGTATGAATGCAAATCACACAGGTTCTGTCGAGTCTACTAACTGGTTACCAACTGGTAAACATCGCGCAGCATGCCCAAAGGACGGGCAGGGGGCTTCGGGTTGGCGTGAAGGGGAAAACTGTGGCAAAGGCTCCCCGATATTTCTTGATCGGATGAAGCCCGTGTCTGAAGAAGCCAAAAAACCCGGTGCCAACACTATGTGGGGCGGACGGTTCTCGTCCTCGCCCAGCGCCCTCATGGAAGCCATCAACGCCTCCATTGACTTCGACAAGCGACTGGCTTCCCAGGACATCCAGGGCTCCATCGCCCACAGCACCATGCTGGCCAAGCAAGGGATCATCGCCGAGAGCGACCGGGACGCCATCCACCAGGGGCTCCAGCGGGTGCTGGGCGAAATCGAGTCCGGCTCCTTCACCTTCTCGACGGCGCTGGAAGACATCCACATGAACGTGGAGAGCCGCCTGCGCGAGATCGTGGGCGATCCGGCGGCCCGTCTCCACACGGCCCGCAGCCGCAACGACCAGGTGGCCACCGACATCCGCCTCTGGGTGCGCGAGGCCCATGACCGAACGGACGAGCAGCTCACCAGCCTGATCAAGGCGCTCCTCGACAAGGCCGAAGCCCATGCCGCCACCGTGATGCCGGGCTTCACCCATCTCCAGAGCGCCCAGCCGGTGACCTTCGGCCACCACCTCATGGCCTATGTGGAGATGTTCGGCCGCGACCGCAGCCGCATGCGCGATTCCCGCAAGCGCCTGAACGAGTGCCCTCTGGGCGCCGGCGCGCTCGCCGGCACATCCTTCCCCATCGATCGGCACATGACCGCCAAGGCGATGGGCTTCGACGGGCCGACCCGCAACTCGCTGGACACCGTCTCGGATCGGGACAGCCTGCTCGAGTTCATGGCCGCCGCCGCCATCTGCGCCGTGCATCTGTCACGTCTTGCGGAAGAAATCATCATCTGGATGTCGGCGCCCTTCGGGTTCGTGAAGCTCCCCGACCGCTGGACCACCGGCTCCAGCATGATGCCGCAGAAGCGCAACCCGGATGCCGCCGAGCTGGTGCGCGGCAAGACCGGCCGCGTCATCGGCTCTCTCGCCTCGCTGCTCACCGTCATGAAAGGTCTGCCGCTCGCCTATTCCAAGGACATGCAGGAGGACAAGGAGCAGGTCTTCGATGCGGCGGATACCATCGAGATCGTGCTCGCCGCCACGACCGGCATGATCCGGGATCTGGAGCCGGTGCCGGAGCGCATGGCGGCGGTGGCCGGCGCGGGCTTCTCCACGGCGACGGATCTGGCCGACTGGCTCGTGCGCAGCCTCAACATCCCCTTCCGCGACGCCCACCACATCACCGGGCGCATCGTTTCCGAGGCGGAGAGCCGCAGCTGCACCCTGGAGGAACTGCCGCTCGAGGCCATGCAGGCGGTCGAGCCCAAAATCCATCAGGGGGTCTACGACGTGCTGGGCGTCGAGAACTCCGTCCGCTCTCGAACGAGCTTCGGCGGCACGTCCCCGGTGCGGGTGGCCGAGCAGGTCGCTTGGTGGCGCGAGCGGGTCTAGCCTGAAACGCGGCGTTTACCGTAGCGCTGACCCTTGCCAGGACGGCTTGGCCGGGGTCTTGATCGGCTCGGGCGCCATATCCATATTCCTGACAGCGGCCCGGTTCCGGGCCACTTGAGTGCCGCATCGGCGGGCTCAAAACCAACCGAAGTGCCTCCAACCTTGGGCTTCGAACATGTCGCGTCAGTCGCCCTTCGGGCATCCGTTTCTGTTAGGCTTCGATGAGATCGAGCAGGCGCTCGATCGGGTCGCCAAGGCGGCAGGGGACGGTTATCCGCCCTACAACATCGAGCGTCTGGCTCGCACGGAAAGCGCCCCCGAGCGCCTCCGCATCACCCTGGCCGTTGCCGGTTTCACCCGGGATCAGCTGGAGGTGACCCTGGAAGAGAGCCAGCTCGTCATCCGGGGACGTCAGTCCGACGACAAGACAAGGCACTTCCTCCATCGCGGCATCGCCGCCCGTCAATTTCAGCGCACCTTCCTCCTTGTCGACGGCATGGAGGTGATGGGCGCGGACCTGTCCAACGGGCTGTTGTCGATTGATCTGGTCCGGCCCGAGCCGGAGCGGATCGTCCGCAAGATCGACATCAGCGCTCCGGACAAAGTGTGACGGCATCCGCATCAAGGAGATGTCCATGAACTTCGAGATCAAGAACCATTACGAGCCGGCCCTCGATGTGTCCGAGCTCGCCACCCTGGGCTTGGGCCAGATGGCTTATGTTAAGCCGATCGAGTCCGACGAGGTTGCCCGGCTGTTTCCCCAGGCTCCCAAGCTTCAGCCCGGCATGCGGCTGTTCGCGCTCCTGTCCGCCAGCGGCGAGCCTATCCTGCTGACCGACAACCACGACGCTGCCGTGGCCAATGCCTGGGCGCATGATCTGACGATGGTGAGCCTGCATTAGGCTCACCACCTCTCTTCTCAAGCAATTGCCGCAACCGCTGCGATCAGCCGCTCGATGTCCTCCGGTCGGGACAGCCGGTGATCACCATCCTTGATCAGCGTCAGCGATACGCTGTCCCCTGGCAGGTGCTCCACCAATTCCAGCGCATGGCTCCAGGGGACATCGGGATCTTCCATCCCCTGCAGGATATGGACCGGGCAGCCGGTCTGGATCGGCCGGTCGAGAAGCAGATGGCGGCGGCCGTCCTCGATCAGGTTCAGGGTGATGGGGTAGGGATCATCGGAGTAGGCGGATGGGCGGTGAAAGACGCCTGTCTCCTGGATGCTCCGCCTCAGATCCTCGGGGAATCGGCTCCACATCAGCCGCTCGGTCATGTCCACGGCCGGGGCGATCAGCACCATGCCGGCCGGGGCGAGATCCGGCCGCTTCTCCATCAGATGGCGGGCCGCCAGGAGGCTGATCCAGCCGCCCATCGACGAGCCGACGAGAATCGGCCGCTCCCGGACAAAGTGCTCGATGACGGCAAGTGCATCCTCAAGCCAGCGGGAGATAGTGCCCTCCTCGAAGGCGCCGCCCGATCCGCCATGGCCGCTGTAATCGAACCGCACGAAGGCGCGGCCGTTCCGCTCGGCCCATTCGTCGAGGGCGGTCGCCTTGGTGGCCCGCATGTCCGACTTGAAGCCTCCGAGCCAGACCACAGGCGGGCCTTTGCCCTCCCGGGCGAGAACGGCGATGGAGCGGGCATCCTGTCCGACCGTGACGCTTTGCGGCATGGTTAACTCATCCTCAACTGCTTTGAAGCAAGCGTCATATAGGATTCTTTCGGACGATTCTGTCGGACGATTTTTGAGAAGGCTCTGACTTCCGTGAGTTTTTCATCGCGACCCGGCGGAGGGATGGCGTTCCCGTCCTCTCACGTGCACCCGCTGGCGGGCCGGACTATTCTTCAGATCGTCCCCGAACTGGAAGCGGGAGGGGCGGAACGCACCACTGTGGATATCGCCGAGGGGCTGGTCCATGCCGGCGCGCGGGCACTGGTCGCAACCGAGGGCGGCCGGTTGGTGGGCGAGCTCCAGACCAAGGGTGGCATCTGGATTCCCTTTCCGGCGGCATCGAAGAACCCGTTCTCCATGCTCGTCAACGTGCGCAAGCTCGCCCGGATCTGCCACGACGAGCGGGTTGCCCTCGTTCATGCCCGCTCGCGGGCACCGGCCTGGGTGGGCCTGGGCGCCGCGCGATCGCTCAACATCCCGTTCGTGACCACCTACCACGGCAGCTATTCCGGCCGCTCCTCGGTAAAGGTCCTCTACAATTCGGTGATGGCCCGCGGCGATGCGGTCATCGCCAATTCCCACTACACGGGCGAGCTGATCCGCTCGGTCTACCCCCAGGCCGGCGAGCGCATCCGTGTGCTCCACCGGGGCACGGATTTCGCCGTGTTCTCTCCGAACGCCGTGGCGCCGGAACGGATCGAGGCTTTGCGCAAGGCCTGGGAGGTGGCGCCCCACGAGCGGGTGGTGCTGCTCGCCGCCCGGCTGACGGGCTGGAAAGGCCAGAAGGTGCTGATCGAAGCGGCCGCCAATCTGCGCGACGCAGGCCTGACCGATGTCGCCTATATTCTTGCCGGCGACCCGCAGGGGAGGGAATCCTATGTGAAGGATCTCGACAGCCTGATCGAGGCGAAGAGGCTGAAGGGCATCGTGCGCCGGGTCGGCCACTGCACCGACATGCCGGCCGCCTTCCTGGCGGCGTCCGTCGTGACCGTGCCGTCCACCGAGCCGGAGGCCTTCGGCCGGTCGGCCGTGGAGGCTCAGGCCATGGGGACGCCGGTGGTCGTCTCCGATCTCGGAGCCGTGCCGGAGACGGTGCTGTCGCCCCCGGCCGTGCCGCCGCACGAGCGGACGGGCTGGCGCATCCCCGCCGGCGATGCGAACGCGCTGGCCGAGGCGGTCGGTGCTGCCCTCGGTCTTGGGGCGAGCGCGAGAATCGCCCTGGGTGCCAGGGCCCGGGCCCATGTGGAGCGTCATTTCTCGCTCGAGCGCATGGTCTCCGGCACGCTGGATGTTTATTCCGCGCTTCTTGAGGGCCGTTTTACCCATAGAACAAGTTGACTTCCCGCGCGTTTGCGCGAAATGTCGAATCATTCGTGGCAAGGCTGAGCATGCACAGCAGGGGTCCCCTGGATCTCCGGTCCTCAACCTAGCCCTTAACAGGAGATACGAGCCATTCGCAGACCAATGAGAGCCATGCCGGTGCCGCAGAAGGACGGACCGCGCGCCAACCGAGACATTCGCGGTGTTCGCGAAGTACAGCTGATCGACGATACGGGGCAGAACCGGGGCGTGATGGCCTTCTTCGATGCCCTGAAGGTTGCCGAAGAGGCAGGCCTCGATCTCGTGGAGATCTCGCCGAACGCCACCCCTCCCGTCTGCAAGATCCTCGACTACGGCAAATTCCGCTTCCTGGAGCAGAAGAAGGCCGCCGAGGCTCGCAAGAAGCAGAAGACGGTCGAGGTCAAGGAAATCAAGCTGCGTCCCGGCATCGATGACCACGACTACGAGGTCAAGATGAAGGCCATGAAGGGCTTCTTCGAGGAAGGCAACAAGGTGAAGATCACCCTGCGCTTCCGCGGTCGCGAAATGGCCCACCAGTCCCTCGGACTGAAGGTTCTGGACCGGGTCAAGTCGGACGTGGGCGATATCGCCAAGGTCGAGATGGAGCCGAACTTCGAGGGCCGTCAGGTCGTCATGGTCCTGGCTCCGCGCTAAGGACCTCTCCAGACAAGAAATTTCATGGCCGTCGGGGCACCGGCGGCCATTGCTTTTAGGGCGGCCTTCTGTCATAAGGCCGCCTTCATCGAACCGCCCGGCTGTTAGGGCTGCCGTGGCGGTTTGTTTTGCTCAATGCAGCAATGAAAAGGCCGAAGGGCGGTTTAAGCCGCTTCCGAAGCCTGTCCAAAGGAGAGCCAAATGCCCAAGCTGAAGACGAAGTCGGGCGCGAAAAAGCGCTTCAAGATCACTGGCACCGGCAAGGTTGTTTACGCCCAGGCCGGCAAGCGCCACGGGATGATCAAGCGGACCAACAAGCAGATCCGCAACCTGCGCGGCACCACGACCATGTTCGAGGGTGATGCCTACAACGTGAAGAAGTACTTCCTGCCCAACGGCTGAGACGGTTCTTCCCACATCCCGGATTTTGAAGGAGTTTTTCCATGGCCCGCGTCAAACGGGGCGTTACCGCCCACGCCAAGCACAAGAAGGTTTTCAAGGCAGCCAAGGGCTTCTACGGCCGCCGCAAGAACACGATCCGCATTGCCAAGCAGGCGGTCGAGAAGAGCATGCAGTATGCGACGCGCGACCGTCGCAACAAGAAGCGCACGTTCCGCGCTCTCTGGATCCAGCGCCTCAACGCTGCGGTCCGCATGCATGACATGACCTATTCCCGATTTATCGACGGTCTCGGCAAGGCTGGGATCGAGGTCGATCGCAAGGTCCTGTCCGAGCTGGCCATCCACGAGCCGGCGGCTTTCGCCGCTTACGTGGAGCGCGCCAAGGCCGCCCTGCCGCAGCAGGCCGCCTAATCGGATAGACTAAGCTCTCGGTGCGGCTGGCTTTCAGCCGCACCGCCTTCCTCCCCCTTCTCCGAGACCACCCGCGCTGACGGCTCTCACGCTGTCGGTTGCCTTTTTGCGGCTCGGACGACTTGACGGTTCCCGCGCCGCGCCTCACTCAAGGCGCCTGAATTTGGCGCTTGCATCTGGCCAGGGACCGATGACCGATCTCAACCATCTCGAACGTGACCTGCTCACCCAGGTCGAAGCCGCCGGCGACGAGGCGGCTCTTGAATCCGTGCGCGTGTCCGCGCTCGGCAAGAAGGGCTCCGTTTCCGAACTGCTGAAGACCCTCGGCTCCATGACGCCCGAGGAGCGGAAAGAACGCGGCCCGCTCATCAACGGCCTGCGCGACAAGATTCAAGGCGCAATCGCTGCCAGGAAAGAGACGCTCGGAGAGGCGGCCCTCGAAGCCCGGCTCTCCGCCGAGCGCATCGACGTGACCCTGCCGGTGCCCGAAGCGCCTGAGTCCCGCGGCCGCATCCACCCGATCAGCCAGGTGATCGAGGAACTGACGGCGATCTTCGCCGATATGGGTTTCTCCGTGGCCGAGGGGCCGGATATCGAGACCGACTATCTCAACTTCACGGCGCTGAACTTCCCCGAGGGTCATCCGGCCCGCGAGATGCACGACACCTTCTTCCTCGCCCCCGACGAGAAGGGTGAGCGCAAGGTGCTGCGTACGCACACCTCACCGGTCCAGATCCGCACGATGACGTCCAAGGCGCCGCCGATCCGGGTAATCATTCCGGGGCGGACCTATCGGCACGACTCGGACCAGACCCACACGCCCATGTTCCACCAGGTGGAAGGCCTCGTCATCGACAAGCAGGCCAACATCGCGCATCTCAAGTGGATCCTGGAGGAGTTCTGCAAGGCGTTCTTTGAGGTCGACCAAGTGAAGATGCGGTTCCGGCCGTCGTTCTTCCCCTTCACCGAACCTTCGGCCGAAGTCGACATCCAGTGCTCGCGCAAGGGCGGCGAAATCCGCTTCGGCGAGGGCACGGACTGGCTCGAGATCCTCGGCTGCGGCATGGTTCATCCGAACGTGCTGCGCAATTGCGGGCTCGATCCGGATGAGTATCAGGGCTTTGCCTGGGGCATGGGCATCGATCGCATCGCCATGCTGAAATACGGCATGCCGGACCTGCGCCCCTTCTTCGAAGCCGATGTGCGCTGGCTGAACCACTATGGTTTCCGCCCGCTCGACATCCCGAGCCTCGTCAGCGGCCTGACTTCCTAAGGGAGAGCTATCATGAAATTCACCCTCTCCTGGCTGAAGGATCACCTCGACACCTCGGCCTCCCTCGACGAGATCGTCGAGACGCTCACGCGCATCGGCCTTGAGGTCGAGGGCGTGGAGGACAAGGCGAAGGCGCTGGCGCCCTACAAGGTCGCCTATGTGATCTCCGCCGTGCAGCACCCCAATGCCGATCGCCTGCGCGTGTGCATGGTCGATACGGGCGAAGGCGACCCGATCCAGGTGGTCTGCGGCGCGCCCAACGCCCGCACCGGCATGAAGAGCGTGTTCGCGCCGCCCGGCACCTACATTCCGGGCAAGAACATCACGCTGGGCGTCGGCACCATCCGGGGCGTCGAGAGCAAGGGCATGCTGTGCTCAGGCTCCGAGCTCGAGATCTCCGACGATCACGACGGCATCATCGACCTGCCAGAAGATGCGCCGGTGGGTCAGGCTTATGCATCTTACGCTAGGCTCGATGATCCGGTGATCGAGATCAACCTGACGCCAAACCGCCCGGATTGCACGTCGATCCACGGCATCGCCCGCGATCTCGCGGCCGCCGGCCTCGGCACCCTCAAGGGTGATGCTGTCGCGCCTGTTCAGGGCAAGGGGGCCTGCCCGGTCTCCGTGACGCTCGATTTCTCGGACGAGGACGCGAAGCTCTGCCCGGCCTTCGCGCTTCGCCTCGTGCGCGGCGTGAAGAACGGCCCGTCGCCTGAATGGATGCAGCGCCGCCTGCTCGCCATCGGGCTTCGCCCGATCAATGCGCTGGTGGACATCACCAACTATATCACCTTCGATCGCGGTCGCCCGCTCCACGTGTTCGACCTCAAGAAGGTGAAGGGCAACCTCACCGTTCGTCGGGCGAAGGAGGGCGAGGAGGTGCTGGCCCTCGACACGCGCACCTACAAGCTCGATCCGAGCATTGTGGTGATCGCCGACGACAATGGCGTTGAATCGATCGGCGGCATCATGGGCGGCGAGCATTCCGGCTCGGACGAGGGCACCACGGACGTGCTGATCGAGTCCGCCCTGTGGGATCCGCTCAACATCGCCCAGACCGGCCGCAAGCTCGGGATCATCACCGATGCCCGTTACCGCTTCGAGCGCGGCGTCGACCCGGCCTTCACGGTGCCCGGTCTCGATCTCGCCACGCAGATGGTCATCGACCTCTGCGGCGGCGAGGCGAGCGAGGCCGTGATCGCCGGCAAGGTACCGGAGGCGACGCGCGTGATCGACTTCCCCTATTCGGAGGTTCCGCGCCTGTCGGGTCTCGACGTGAAGCCCTCGGAATCCGAGGACATTCTGAAGAAGCTCGGGTTCCAGGTGCAGGGCGCTGGCGAGCGCGTCAGCGTCACGGCTCCGTCCTGGCGCCCGGACATCGAGGGCAAGGCTGATCTCGTCGAGGAGGTGATCCGCATCGCCGGCGTTGACCGCATCGAGCCCAAGCCCTTGCCCCGTCTGGAAGACGTGGTGGCCAAGCCCATTCTGACTCTGATTCAGAAGCGCACGCGGCTTGCCCGCCGAACGCTGGCCGTGCGCGGTCTGGTGGAGGCCGTCACGTGGTCCTTCATCGCCAAGGATGAGGCGGAGCTGTTCGGTGGTGGCGATGCACGGCTTGCGCTCGCCAATCCGATCGCGGCTGAGCTCTCCGACATGCGCCCGAGCCTGCTGCCCGGTCTGCTAAAGGCGGCGCAGCGCAATGCAGATCGCGGGTTCAGTGATGTAGCCCTCTTCGAGGTCGGCCAGACCTTCGCGTCGGACGAGCCGGAAGGCCAGTCGATCAAGGCAGCGGCTGTCCGCCGCGGCACGGCGCGTGCTGAGGGTGTGGGCCGTCACTGGGACGGCGGCGCGCAGAGCGTCGACGCTTTTGATGCCAAGGCCGACGTGCTGGCCCTGCTCGCGGCGCTCGGCATCCCGTCCGGCGGTCTCCAGATCGTGGCCGGGGGCCCGGCTTGGTTTCATCCTGGCCGTTCGGGCACCCTACAATTCGGCCCCAAGAACGTGGTCGGAGCCTTCGGCGAGGTGCACCCGAAGGCCTTGAAAGCCCTCGACCTGAAGGGGCCGCTGGTGGCCTTCGAACTCAATCTCGATGCGCTGCCGCCACCCAAGGCCAAGCCCACCAAAATGAAGTCGAAGCTGACCCTGCCCGACTTCCAGCCGCTCACCCGCGACTTCGCCTTCGTGGTCGGTCGCGACGTGGCGGCCGGCGACATCGTGAAGGCGGCGCAAGGGGCCGAGCGCCAACTGATCGTGGGTGTCGACGTGTTCGACATCTACGAGGGCACCGGCATCGACCCGGACAAGAAGTCCGTGGCGATTGCCGTCACCCTCCAGCCCACGGAGAAGACGCTCACCGACGTGGAGATCGAGGCGGTGTCCGCCAAGATCGTCGGCGAGGTGTCGAAGAAGACTGGCGCGGTGCTGAGGTCCTAAAACGCTTAACCCTCCCCCCTTTGCGGGGGAGGGTGCCCTGCAAAGCAGGGCGGGAAAGGGGCCGTCGGAGGTCGAGCACAGCCCCTCTCCCGCAAAGGGGAGAGGGTTTATCGAGACGTTCCACTCAACGGATTCGCCTCATCCCACCCGTAGCGCACCGTATCGAACCGCATCGCGCGCGCATCGACCATCAGCAGCCGCCCCACGAGGCTCTCGCCGAAACCGACGATCTCCCGGATCACCTCCATGGCCATCAGGCTCCCCATGACACCCGCGAGCGCTCCAAGGACGCCGGCCTCTGCACAGGTGGGGATTGCGCCCGGGGGAGGCGGAGAGGGGAAGAGGCAGCGGTAGGTGGGGTTCGGCCGGCCGTCCGGTTCGCTCTCATGCGCCCGGATCGTGGTGAGCGAGGCGTCGAACTGGCCCAGAGCCGCCGTCACCAGGGGCTTCTTCTCGAAAAAGCAGGCATCGGAGACTGCATAGCGCGTTTCGAAGTTGTCCGAGCCGTCGGCGACGATATCGTAACGGCCGACCAGCCCCCGCGCATTCTCCGGCATCAGGCGGGCGGCATGGGTCTCGACCGCCACATGCGGATTGAGCCGCCTGACCGCATCCGTGGCGCTCGCCACCTTGGGGCGGCCGAGATCGGGAGTTCCATGGATCACCTGCCGCTGCAGGTTTGAGAGGCTGACCGTATCGTCATCCACGATGCCGATGGTGCCGATCCCAGCGGCCGCAAGATACTGGATCAGGGGGGCACCCAGGCCTCCGGCGCCGATCACGAGAACGCGAGCACTTTTAAGCTTCTGCTGCCCCGGTCCGCCCACGTCCCGGAGAACGAGGTGGCGGGCATAGCGGTCGATTTCGTCAGGGCTCAAGGACATACTGTGACCTTACGGGAATGGCCATGGCTATCAACCATTCCGTGAAGGAAATAACATGCCGCCTTGACAGAGGCCTTGGCGTTGTGACCCTTGCCGTGCCATCGTCATGGGGCAACCGGCAAAAAGCCGGCGTCTAACAGGGAACTAAGCCGATGACAGTTACCAAGTTTGGCCTCGCACTCGCGGGCCTCGCCTTCTCCGCCTCCTTCGCCTTCGCCCAGGCTCCTGCCTTCAAGCCCGCGATCGTCTACGATCTCGGCGGCAAATTCGACAAGTCCTTCAACGAGGGCGTTCATACCGGCGCCGAGAAGTACAAGAGGGACACGGGCACCGACTACCGCGATTTCGAGCCGCAGAACGACGCCCAGCGCGAGCAGGCCCTGCGCCGCTTCGCCCGCGACGGCTTCTCGCCGATCCTGGCCGTGGGCTTCTCCCAGGAGACCGCGCTGAAGAAGGTCGCCGAGGAGTTCCCGAAGACCCAGTTCGCCATCATCGACGCCGTGGTCGAGAAGCCGAACGTGCAGTCCGTCGTGTTCAAGGAGCATGAGGGCTCGTTCCTTGTCGGCCTCTTGGCGGCCCAGGCCTCCAAGACCAACAAGGTCGGCTTCGTGGGCGGCATGGACATCCCGCTCATCCGCAAGTTCGCCTGCGGCTACGTCCAGGGCGTCAAGTACGCCAAGAAGGACGCCGAGGTGTTCCAGAACATGACCGGCACCACGGGCGCGGCTTGGAACGATCCGGTGAAGGGCGGCGAGCTCGCCAAGGGCCAGATCGATCGCGGCGCCGACGTGATCTACCATGCGGCCGGCGGCACGGGCGTGGGCGTAATGCGCGCTGCTGCGGATGCTGGCAAGCTCGGCATCGGCGTCGACTCGAACCAGAACGGCATGCATCCGGGCAAGATCCTGACCTCCATGGTCAAGCGCGTGGATGTGGCTACTTACAACGCCTTCGATCAGGCCAAGAAGGGCACCTTCAAGGCCGGCGTTTCGGTGCTCGGTCTCAAGGAAGACGGCGTGGCCTGGGCGCTCGACGACAACAACAAGTCGCTCGTCACCGCCGAGATGAAGGCTGCCGCCGACAAGGCCGCCGCCGACATCAAGTCCGGCGCCATCAAGGTCCACGACTACATGTCGGACTCCAAGTGCCCGATGTAATCTGACGCATCAGACCGGCCGCAGGCGCCTCGGAAGAGAGCCTGCGGCCGTTTCCGTTTTTAGATCGTTGCGTTTTCCGATAAGATCCGGCGCGTTTTCCCTGCTGGACAACCACCTTGAGGCCGATGTCCCCCGCCATTGAACTCATTGCCATCAACAAGAGCTTCGGCGCCGTTCACGCCAACAAGGACGTGAACCTCTCCGTCGCGCGCGGCACCATCCACGGCATCGTCGGCGAGAACGGCGCAGGCAAGTCGACGCTCATGTCGATCCTGTACGGCTTCTACGAGGCCGATTCCGGCGAGGTCCGGGTCAACGGCAATCCCATCGCCATCCGCTCGCCCATCGATGCGATCTGTGCCGGTATCGGCATGGTGCACCAGCACTTCATGCTGGTGGAGCCCCTGAGCGTGGTCGAGAACGTGATGCTCGGCGCCGAAGGCGGCGCCATGCTGCGGGCCGGCGAGGCCAAGGTGCGCGCGGAACTGGCAAGGCTGGCAAAGGATTATGGGCTCGAGATCGACGTGGATGCCACGGTGGGCGATCTGTCCGTCGGTCTGCAGCAGCGCGTCGAGATTTTGAAGGCCCTTTATCGCGGTGCGGACATCCTCATTCTCGACGAGCCCACGGCCGTGCTCACGCCGCCGGAGGCCGATGCGCTGTTCGGCCTGCTGCGCTCCCTGAAGGAGCAGGGGAAGACCGTCATCCTCATCACCCACAAGCTGCGCGAGATCATGGCGATCACGGATCGCGTCTCCGTCATGCGGCGTGGCGAGATGGTAGCCACTGTCGAGACGGCCAACACCTCGCCGCCTGAACTGGCCGAGCTGATGGTGGGACGGCGCGTGCTCCTGCGCGTCGAGAAAGCCGAGAAGACTCCCGGCGCTCCGCTGCTCGAGGTCGAGAACCTGTCCGTCGTCGATAGCCGCGGCGTTCTGCGCGTGGCCAATGCCTCTTTCACCGTACGCGCCGGCGAGATCGTCGGCATCGCGGGTGTGGCCGGCAACGGACAGAGCGAATTGCTGGAAGCCATTGCGGGCATGCGCCAGCCGGTGCTCGGCTCGATCCGCCTCGAAGGAAAGGCCATTCATTCGAGCGAGCATAACCCGCACAGCATGCGCCAGCTTGGCCTGCTGCACGTGCCGGAGGATCGTCTGCGCACAGGGCTTGTCCCTGCATTCCCGGCCTTCGAGAGCGCCATTCTCGGCTTCAGCCACGAGCCGCATCTCGGCCGTGGACCCATCCTCGATCACGACCGTCTGGTCGAAGATCTTGCGAAAAAGATGGAGCAGTACGATGTGCGCCCACCCGCGCCGCGGCTGAAATCGTCGAAGTTCTCCGGTGGCAACCAGCAGAAGATCGTGCTGGCGCGCGAGATCGAACGCAACCCGAAGGTGCTGCTTGTCGGACAGCCGACCCGCGGCGTCGATATCGGGGCCATCGAGTTCATCCATCGCCGCCTGATCGCCCTGCGCGATGCGGGCGTCGGCATCCTGCTCGTTTCCGTCGAATTGGACGAGATCATGAATCTCTCCGATCGCATCCTCACCATGTGCGGCGGCAAGATCACGGGCGAGCGCAAAGCGTCTCTGACCAACGAGCAGGAACTCGGTCTGCTCATGGCCGGCGTCGTGGACGAGGCCGCGTGATGCAGCCGCGCCTGACCCTCGTCACGCTGGGCGTGGCCGATCTCGCGAAATCCCGCGCCTTCTATGAGGCCTGGGGCTGGAAGGCGTCCTCCGCCAGCCAGCCCAGCGTCGCGTTTTATCAGGCAAACGGATTGGCACTCGCCCTCTTCGGGCGCGCCGACCTCGCCAAGGATGCTGGTGTCGAGGACAAGCCCACCGGCTTCGCAGCCATCACCCTCGCCTACAATGCCCGCTCCAGGGAGGAAGCCGACGAGGTTTATGCCCTGGCCGTGACGGCGGGCGCAAAACAGGTCAAGCCGCTGCAGGATGTTTTCTGGGGCGGCTACTCGGGCTATTTCGCCGATCCTGACGGACATCTCTGGGAAGTCGCCTGGAATCCATCCTTTCCTCTCGATGAGCAGGGCCACATGTTCCTGCCGGATGCTTAAGACGTGAGTGCTCCTCTCGACCTGCCCAGATGGGCCGATACGGTTCTCGTGCCCGCCATCTCCGTTGTGGCGGCTTTTCTCGTCGCCGGCCTCGTTGTGCTCGCCATCGGTGAGAATCCGCTGACGGCCACCCGCTGGCTGCTTCAGGGCAGTCTCGGCACCGGGGAGGGGCTCGGCTTCACCCTGTTCTACATGACAGACTTCATCTTCGTCGGCCTGGCGGTTGCGGTCGCCTATCATGCTGGCCTGTTCAACATCGGCGGCGAGGGACAGGCGACGCTGGCAGGTCTCGGCATTGCGCTGGTGCTCAACAACCTCACCTTCCTGCCGGGCTTCCTGCTCATCCCGCTCGGCATCCTGGGTGCTGCGGCCTTCGGCGCTCTCTGGGCTGCCATTCCGGGTTACCTGCAGGCCAAACGCGGCAGCCACATCGTCATCACCACGATCATGTTCAACTGGCTTGCCAGCGTGCTGATCGTCTACCTGCTCGTGAACGTGCTGCGCGAGCCGCAATCCATGAACCCGGAAACGCGCGCCTTCCCGGAGCAGTCCTACATCCCGTTCATGCACGACGTCTTTGGCGCCTTCGGCATCGAGATCCCGAATTCGCAGCTTAACCTCACGCTGGTGCTGGCGCTGGCTGCTGCTTATTTCGTCTGGCTCCTCATCTACCGTTCGCGCCTCGGCTATGCGATCCGCGTCGTCGGCTCGAACCCGAGCGCCGCGGTTTATGCCGGCATTTCACCGGCGCGGATCATCATCATCGCCATGGTGATCTCCGGCGCGTTGGCGGGCGGGCTCGCGGTCAACGAACTCATGGGCTATCAGCACCGCCTCCTGCTCGAGTTCACCTCAGGCTACGGCTTCGTCGGCATCGCGGTGGCGCTCATGGGCCGCGCGCATCCGGCCGGCATCATCCTGGCCTCGCTGCTGTTCGGCATTCTCTACCAGGGCGGTGCGGAACTTGCCTTCGAGCAGCCGGCCATCACCCGCGACATGGTGGTGGTGATCGGCGGCATCATCATCCTGTTCGCAGGCGCATTGGACGGATTGTTCCGGCGTCTGGTGGCGCATCTGTTCGCGCGTCAGAAACTGGCGAGGGTGTGACGCCATGGATCTCGGCATTCTCGTCACGATTTTTGACTCGGCTCTGCGGCTCTCGATTCCGCTTCTCGCCGCCTGCCTTGCCGGCCTCTGGTCCGAGCGCTCGGGCGTGGTGGATATCGGCCTTGAGGGCAAGATGCTGGTGGCGGCTTTTGCTGGTGCTGCCGGTGCCTATGCATTCGGCTCCGCCTGGGCCGGCCTCTTGCTCGGCATCATAGCCTCCGTGGCTATCGGGCTCGTTCACGGCTTCGCTTCCATCAGCCAGCGCGGCAACCAGATCGTCTCCGGCGTTGCCATCAACATGCTGGCCGCAGGCCTCACCGCCATTGTCGGCAATGCTTGGTACGCGCAGGGCGGGCGCACGCCGCCGCTGGAAGGCGATCAGCGCTTCGGCAGCGTGCTCTTCGGCCATTCGGCTCTCGTTTATATCGTCCTCCTCGCCGTGCCGGTCACATGGTTCGTTCTCGGCCGCACCCGCTTCGGGCTTCGCCTGCGGGCCGTCGGCGAGAATCCGGCTGCGGTCGACACCGCCGGCATCTCAGTGACGGGCTTGCGCTACACCGCCGTCATCATCGCCGGAATCCTGTGCGGGTTCGCGGGCGCCTATCTGTCGGTCGGACAGGCGGCAGGCTTCCTGCCCAACATGACGGCAGGTCGCGGCTTCATCGCGCTCGCGGCGCTCATCTTCGCCAAGTGGCGGGCGTGGCCGGCGCTTGGCGCCTGCTTCCTCTTCGGCCTGCTTGATGCCAGTGCCAACCAGCTGCAGGGGCTGTCGCTGCCCGGAATCGGCGAGGTGCCGGTGCAGGCCATTCAGGCCATGCCCTATCTCATGACCGTCATCCTGCTCGCCGGCGTGATCGGCAAGGCGATTCCGCCGCGCGCATCCGGCATGCCTTATGTGAAGGAGCGCTGAGCATGGCATCGCTCGATACCCTGTTCGAGGCGGCCAGGGCGATCCAGGCCAAGGCCTATACGCCGTATTCCCGCTTCAAGGTCGGCGCCGCTATTCTTACGGTGGATGGCCAGGTTTTCACAGGTTGCAACGTGGAGAACGCTGCCTACCCGGTAGGGTCCTGTGCGGAGGCCGGTGCCGTCTCGGCCATGATCGCCGGTGGCGGGAGCCGCATCGCGCAGATCGTCGTGATGGGGGAGGGTGAGAACCTCGTCACACCCTGCGGCGGCTGCCGCCAGCGCATTCGCGAGTTCGCCTCGCCTGACACGCCGATTCACATTGCCGGTCCTGAAGGCATCCGCAAGAGCTTCACGCTCGACGAGCTGTTGCCCTTCTCCTTCGGCCCCGACAATTTGACGGATCGGTAAAGCGTTTTGCTTTGATGAAAGGGAGGCCTGCACGTCAGGCCTGAGATGACGATGCAGCAGATGATTCAAGAGGCGGCGGCCTTCGTGCGCAGCCGCGGCTTCGATGGCCACTTCGATGCAGCGTTCGTGCTCGGCACGGGCCTCGGCACCCTGGTGGACGAGGTCAGCGACGCGGTGAGCTTGCCTTACGCGGAAATCCCGCATTTCCCGAAGAGCGGCGTCTCCGGCCATGCGGGCAAGCTGGTGGCCGGCACACTTGAAGGCAAGCGCGTTCTGCTGTTCCAAGGCCGCGCGCACTACTATGAGACGGGCGATGCGGGCGCCATGCGCATTCCCGTGGCCTTCGTGAAGGAGCTTGACGTCCCGGTGCTGGTTGCCACCAACGCCGCCGGTTCCGTGCGCGCCGATATCCGCCCCGGCAGCCTTGTGGCGATCAGCGATCACCTCAATCTGTCCGGCGCCAATCCGCTGCTGCGCGATCATACCGAAGGCCGCTTTGTCTCGTTGACGGGCGCCTATGACGAGGGCCTGCGCCAGACGCTGCAGCGCGCGGCGCAGAAGACCGGCATCGATGTGCCGGAGGGAGTCTATGCCTGGTTGTCGGGCCCAAGCTTCGAAACGCCGGCCGAGATCAAGATGGTGCAGATCCTCGGCGGCGATCTCGTGGGCATGTCGACCGTGCCGGAGGTGATCCTCGCGCGTTATTATGGTCTGAAGGTCGCTGCCATTTCGGTCGTTACCAATCTCGCGGCTGGCATAGAAGGCGCGTCGCCCTCGCACCAGGAAACCAAGGACACGGCGGCGGAAGCGTCCGAGAAGTTCAAGCGTCTCGTTCGGTCCTTCATTGCGGAGTTCTCTCATGTCTGATGCGGACATTGCCGTGCGCGCCCTGCGCAGCCTCGATCTCACCGACCTGACAGATACCTGCACCGACCAGGCCATCGATGCCCTGTGCAAGAAGGCCCTCGATCCGCGCGGGCCGGTGGCGGCCGTGTGCGTGTGGCCGCAATTCGTGAAGCGCGCGCAGGAGAATCTGAAGGGTTCCTCCGTGCGCATTGCCACGGTGGTCAATTTCCCGGCCGGTGGCGAGGACGTGAGCCGTGTCGCGGACGACACGCAGGAGGCGCTCTCCGACGGTGCCCACGAGATCGATCTCGTGCTGCCCTACAATGCCGTGCGACGCGCCGATCTCGGGGCTGCCAAGGAGATGGTGGATGCGGTGCGCGAGCTCGTCGATGGTGACCGCCTGCTGAAGGTGATCCTGGAGACCGGCGAGCTCAAGGATCCGAAGTTGATTGAGACAGCAAGCCTCATCGCCATCGAGTCCAATGCGGACTTCATCAAGACCTCCACCGGCAAGACACCCGTGTCTGCCACGCCGGAGGCGGCCGAGATCATGCTCAGGGCCATCAAGGCTTCGAGCCGCCCAGTCGGCATCAAACCTTCCGGCGGCATCCGCACGCTGGACGATGCGAAAATCTATCTCGATCTTGCCGACCGCATCATGGGGCCCGGCTGGGCCACGCCGCGCACCTTCCGCATCGGCGCAAGCAGCGTCTATGACGCGCTGATTGCAGCGACCGAAGGACGTGAAGGCATCGCGGCCACCGGAGCCTACTGACATGAGTCTTCTTCCGCAGGAAATCATCCGACGCAAACGCGACGGCGGCACCCTCGATGCGGAGCACATCGAGCAGTTTATCGAAGGAATGACCGCAGGCCGCGTGACCGAGGGCCAGGCTGCCTCCTTCGCCATGGCGATCTTCTTTCGCGGCCTCTCCGTGCCGGAGCGCGTGGCGCTCACCCGTGCCATGATGAATTCGGGAACGGTGCTCGCCTGGGACCTGCCGGGGCCGGTGCTCGACAAGCATTCCACGGGCGGTGTCGGCGACACGGTGAGCCTCGCGCTCGGCCCGGCGGTCGCTGCCTGCGGCGGCTATGTGCCGATGATCTCCGGGCGCGGCCTCGGCCACACCGGCGGCACGCTGGACAAGTTCGATTCCATTCCGGGCTATGTCACGCAACCCGATCTCAACACGTTCCGCCGTGTCACGCGCGAGGTGGGCTGCGCGATCATCGGCCAGACGGCGGATCTCGCGCCCGCCGACAAGCGCCTCTATGCGATCCGCGACGTGACGGCGACGGTGGAGTCGATCGATCTCATCACCGCCTCGATCTTGTCGAAGAAGCTCTCTGCCGGCCTCCAGGGCCTCGTGATGGACGTGAAGTTCGGCTCCGGCGCCTTCATGGACAATGCGGAGGATGCGCGAAAGCTCGCCGAAAGCCTGGTCCTCGTCGCCAACGGCGCAGGCCTGCCCACCAGCGCGCTGCTCACCGACATGGACGAACCGCTCGCATCTGCCGCCGGCAATGCGGTCGAGATGGCGTATGCCGTCGATTACCTCACGGGCCGCCGCCGCGAGAAGCGTTTCCATGAAGTGACCGTGGAGCTCTCCGCCGAGATGCTGGTGCTCGGCAAGCTTGCGGCCGGAATCGATGAAGCTCGCGTGATGATCGAGCATGCAATTGCATCGGGCAAAGCCGCCGAGGTCTTCCAGCACATGGTGTCTGCTCTCGGCGGCCCCGCCGACTTCCTCGATAATCACGAGAAGCATCTGCAGGCCGCGCCCATCGTTCGCCCTGTTCATGCGGATCGCCCAGGTATCGTGCAGAGCATCGCCACGCGCGATGTGGGCGTGGCCGTCGTGGCGCTCGGCGGTGGCCGCACGAGGCCGCAGGATCCCATCGATCATGCGGTCGGCCTCACGGATCTCGCCGCCATCGGTGAAACGGTGGATGCCTCGCGTCCGCTTGCCATAGTGCATGCGCGCAATGAAGACGCAGCCGAAGCAGCCGCCCACGCCGTGCGTGCTGCTTATGCGCTTGGTGATGCAAAGGCTGCTTCGGGTCCAAGCATTCTCGAGCGGATAGGAGCAACGGCATGAGCCTTCTCGTTGCCGTCACGTGGCAGACGCAGCCCTGGGTCGAGCGCTTCAGGCGGCTCCTGCCCGATCGCGACATTGTCGTGCTCGGCGAGGATTTCGACAGGAGCGCTGTTCGCTATGTGGCGACCTGGGGTCCGAAGCCGGGGAGTCTTTCCGGATTGCCCAATCTCGAAGCGCTCTTCTCCCTCGGTGCCGGTGTCGATCACCTGATGAGCTATCCCGACCTGCCGGATGTGCCCATCGTGCGCGTGGCGCAGGACGATCTCACCCATCGCATGAGCGAATACATGGTGCTGCACTGCCTCATGTACCTGCGCGACCAGCGCCGCTTCGACGAAGACCAGAAGGCGAAACGCTGGAAGCCGGATCGCGCTCCGCCGATTGCCGGCGACGTGCGCGTCGGCATCATGGGCTTTGGCGTTCTGGGGCAGGACTCCGCCCGTAAGCTCAAAATGATGGGCTTCGATGTAGCCGGCTGGAGCCGCACGCCAAAGGATGTGGAAGGCTTCCAGATCTATGCGGGCGAGGAGGAGCTGACGCCGTTCCTGAACCGCACGGATATCCTCATCGCGCTCATGCCGCTCACGCCCGACACACAGGGCATGCTCAACCGCTCCCTGTTCGAAAAGCTTGCTCGCGACGGCAGGCTCGGCGGACCGATCCTGATCAATGCGGGACGCGGCAAGCTGCAGGTGGAGGCGGATATCCTCGCCTGCCTCGACGACGGCACTTTGAGGGCCGCGACCCTCGACGTGTTCGAGACAGAGCCGTTGCCGGAGGACTCACCGCTCTGGACCCACCCGCATGTGACGGTGACGCCGCACAACTCGGCGACCAGCGAGCCGGATGCAACGGCACGCTACATCGCGCAGCAGATCCGCCGCCATGAGGCGGGAGAGCCGTTCGAGGCTGTGGTGGACAAGCAGCGGGGGTATTGAAGCGCTACTCTGTCATTCCGGGGCGGCCATAGGCCGAGCCCGGAATCCATAAACACGACGTCTGTCGAAAAGGCGCTTCACCCCATCCTGTATTGTCAGCGGTTATGGATTCCGGGCTCTCGCTCCGCTCGCCCCGGAATGACAGGGCAAGCTAGCCCAGCCGCTTGATCGCGCTGATCGGACCATAGCTCCTGAGGCGGATGCGTTCTTCGGCGACTGCAAGCGGCTCGATCATCACGGTCATGCTGTGGCCGGTGGCGTGGATGAAGTTCGTCTCGTCCATCATCAAGCCCACATGGCCCTTCCAGAACACGAGATCGCCGCGCTTGAGCCCGCTCAAATCCGACCTCACTTCAACCGGCGTGCCAAGCCCGTGCTCCTGCATATCGCTGTCGCGCGGTGCCTTGATGCCGACTGCTGTCAATGCAGTCTGTGCAAGCCCCGAGCAGTCGATGCCGAGGCTTGTCTTGCCGCCCCAGAGATAAGGCGTGTGCAGGAAGCGCTCGGCAACAGTGACGTAATCAGCCTCGAATGCATCGAGGCCGCTCAGATGCGCGGCGAAGACCCAGCCGCCGGTGGCAAGCTGTGCATAGTCGCCTTCCGTTTCCATCACCGAAACTTTGGAGTTCAGGGTGAGGTAGCTCTGGTAAGGAAGCTTCAGGTTCGGACCCGGATAGATGAAGGTGCGGATCGCCCGCACCTTGTGGGTCGGCTCCGTTCCGGCTTCGCCCAAAGCTTCGCTGGGCAGGTAGCCCACATAGCCGTCGTCGTGCAGCTGCACCCAGGCCCAGCCCTCGTGCTCGTCATAGACGGTCACGCTTTCCCCGAAGATCGCCTGCGTGTCCACGGGCGCCTCCAGTGAGGGGTGGCGGTGCAGAGCGGAGAAGGTGGTGACGAGGCGCTTCACCGTGCCGGTTGTGAACCGTTCTGCCTCGACCTGCCCGCGCAGACTCTCATCGGCGAGATCCGTGCGGACGGGCGTGATGCGACGGTCGAAACTCATCGGGGCAACTCCTTGGTCTGTAACCAAATCTCCTAGTCGCTTCGGCGCCGAAACGCCAGCGGCTCAGGCGCCATAGCGCTCTTTCAGGAGAGCATACATCAGGCGCGCCGCCTGGACCTCGCCGCCTTCAGGGCGTCCCGGCTTGGTGGCATTGTTCCAGGCGAAGATGTCGAAATGCACATGGGACTTCGCGGCCTCCACGAAGCGGCGCAGGAACAGGGCCGCAGTGATCGAGCCGCCCATGGGCCCGCCGGTGTTGTTCATGTCGGCGAACTTCGAGTCGAGTTGAGCTTGATAGGGATACCAGAGCGGCAGGCGCCAGACAGGATCGTTCTCCGCTGCACCGTGCCGAGCGATGTCGGCAGCCAACGCATCGTCGTCGGTGTAGAAGGGCGGCAACTCGGGGCCGAGCGCCACGCGGGCCGCACCGGTGAGCGTGGCGAAGTCAACGAGGAGATCGGGGCTCTCCTCGTCGGCGAGGGCGAGGGCATCGGCCAGGATCAGGCGTCCTTCCGCATCCGTATTGCCGATCTCCACCGAGATGCCCTTGCGGCTCGGCAGGATGTCGCCGGGGCGGAAGGCGTTGCTGGAGATTGCGTTCTCCACGGCAGGGATCAGCACGCGCAGGCGCACGGGGAGCTTGGCGCCCATGATCATGTCGGCCAGCGCCAGGGTGGCTGCCGCGCCGCCCATATCCTTGCGCATGAGCAGCATGGAGGAGGCGGGCTTAATGTCGAGGCCGCCCGTATCGAAGGCAACGCCCTTACCGACGAGGGTAACACGTGGAGCGCTCGCATCACCCCAGGTGAAGTCGATGAGGCGCGGCGGCGTGATGGAGGCGCGGCCCACCGCGTGGATCATCGGGAAATTCTGCTTCAGCAGATCATCGCCGACGATGCTGGTGAAGGAGGCGCCATGGCGGTCGGCCAGCTGGCGCGCCGCCGCTTCGATGCCGTCGGGCCCGAGATCGTTGGTGGGCGTATTGACGAGGTCGCGGCCTGTGACGACAGCATTTGCGATGCGCGCCACGTCGTCCCCATCGATGCCGTTCGGCACCACCAGGCGAACAGCCTTTTCGTTGCGCTTGCGGTACCGGCCAAAGCTGTAGGTGCCGAGCAGCCAAGCGAGCGTGGCGAGCGTCGGGTTCGCGGCTTCGGTCTCGAAACGATAAACGCCTTCCGGCAGCAGCGTGGAAAGCTTGCCGGGGAGGAACGGATCGCTGTGCTTGGCGTCCGCGCCGTTGACGCCGAAGGCAACACCGTGAAGCTCACCATTCTCATCCGGCAGCAGACAATGGCTTCCGGCCTTGCCTGCAAACCCTTGCGCCTTCGCAAAGCCCTGCGCCAGTGACGGCAGGCCCCCGGCGATCTCGGGCCATGTCTGCTCCGTGACGAGCCAGATGGGCTTCGAGGCTTCATTCGCGGAGGCGAGGAGAGGGTGGGGCATGAGGCTTGACCTTAACGTTCAAGGACGAGGGTTCGGGTGAGTCTTAAGGGCGAATGGAGTGCGTGTCATCCCGGACGCAGCGTCAGCGGAGATCCGGGATCGCTGACAGGATGAAACGCGGGTAGCTCGACGCTGTCATCCCCACGCAGGCGGGGATCCATAACCGCTGCCGGTGCAGGATAAAGCGTGACGCTGCTCGCCACTTCCTGAGATGCCGTGTTTATGGATTCCGGGCTCCGCTGCGCGGCCCCGGAATGACAGTGCCTTATCCTGAACCCAATCCCGGATCTGCGCTATGCTTCGTCCGGATGACGCCTGTATCTCTTAGCCCAATGCATGCTGCCGCACGATCCGCGCGAGACCTGCGATCAGCGCCTGCTGTGTATCCCTGATCTCCGCTCTGATGCCGTGGCGCTTGAGCGCATGGACGTAGAGTTCCGCGCGCTCGGGCGCGGCCAGAATGGTCACGGAGTCTGGCCGTCCGAACTGCGCCAGCGCGCCGTTGATCTCGTCGCCCGTGAGCAGGCCTGACAGGTAGGGCGCGAGAAGGCTGCTGTGCATGCGGTTGGACACGACCGAGGCACGGGCGCTGAAGAGAAGATGCAGCAGACCGACGCGGGCCTCGCCGGCGTTGCGCTCGGCGGCATCGAGCCCGAGATCGAACCCTTTTGGGTCCTCGGGCTGCGTCGCCGGACGGCCGATCATGGAATGCTCACGCAGCAGCGCATACATCTCGCCGGTCATGTAGGTGGCGAAGCGCTCGATGCGCCCGTTCTTCATCAGGATCCATTTGGGATGCGTGCCGGCCGAGCAGATCAGCCCATCCTCGACGCCAGCGCCCATCACCAGCGTTTCCTCGCCGCGCATCACGTCAGCAGCTCCGGGAGCCGGCTCGCAGAACAGGCCCGGGATGATGTGGCCCTTGCGGTCGTTCTCCAGGTCCACTGGCACGAGCGCCCGGGCGATTTCCGCCGGACCCGCCGGGCAGGTGGCGTAGGGCGCCTCGACCCATCCCTCGCGGCTGCCCACCATGCCGACGAGCAGCACCGGTGCGTCGGGCTCGGCCTGGAGCCAGCGCCCGCATTGGCGCAGGAAAACGTCGCGATGTTGCCCCTTTTGCAGGGCCGAGACGCCCTCGTCCGACGAGACCTGATCGAGGACAGTTTCGTTCTCGATCAGGTAGCCGCGAAAGCGGGTCGTTCCCCAGTCGGCGACGATGAAGCGCAAGGCTGGAAACCCCTGTTGTGAGCGTTGAGGGGATAAGTCGCGCAGGCTCTAGCGCGTTCCGTACATGCGGTCGCCGGCATCGCCCAGACCCGGAACGATATAGCCGTGGTCGTTCAGGCGCTCGTCGATGGCGGCGGTCCAGATATGCACGTCCGGATGCGCGCTGCGCAGCCGCTCGATGCCTTCAGGGGCGGCAAGAAGGCAGACGAAGCGCAGGTCCTTCGCGCCGCGCTCCTTCAGGCGCTCGATGGCGGCCACGGCCGAGTTGGCGGTGGCGAGCATCGGGTCGAGCACCAGCACCATGCGGTCGGCAAGATCCGACGGTGCCTTGAAGTAGTATTCCACCGCCTGGAGCGATTCCGGATCTCGGTAGAGTCCGATATGCGCCACGCGCGCTGCCGGCACGAGGGTGAGCATGCCGTCGAGAAAGCCGACGCCGGCGCGCAGGATGGGAGCCAGCACCAGCTTCTTGCCGGCGATCTGCGCGCCTTCCATCCTGGTCATCGGTGTTTCGATCTCGATGCGCTCGATGGGCAGGTCACGGGTGACCTCGTAGCAGAGGAGCATGCCGATCTCGTTGAGGAGTTGGCGGAAGCCCTTCGTGGAGCGCTGCTTGTCCCGCATCAGGGTCAGCTTGTGCTGAACCAGCGGATGATCGACCACGGTGACGCCCTGCATGTTTCTTCCCTCTTTGATCGTCGTCTGCTGATTCATTTAAAACACCGTCCCGTCACTGGTCACGCTGAGAGGCGGCGAGCCATCGCCGCGCTTCTCTTTCGCCAGTCGCCGTCCCGTGGCCCAGGTGCCGCCTTCGAGCGCCTTGGCCAGGGGAAAGTCCTCTGCGGCGAATCCTAGCTTCGCCCGGATGGGTTCGGCAATGCGGTCGAGAAGGGCGACCGTCAAGGCCCGCCATTCCACCACGATCTGCGAATCCACCGCATGGGCGCGGCTCGCATCCGCCTGATCCTTCAGGGCAATCACGCCGGTGTCGAGGAACAGCCCGCCGTTGCGGTATTCCGGCAGGCCCGTGAGGCCATCGATCTCGACCACGGAAAAGCCCGCCCATTCGAGCGGCTCGATGAGCGAATACGAGAGCCACTGCGACAGCTTGTGGAAGGGAATGAGTCCCTTCGTGGCATCCGGCGCCTCGACCAGCGGATGGCGCCACGTGTCGCCGAGATCGACGCCGCCAAGCGTGATGCGGCCGGGCCAGATGGGGCCAAGATGGGTCAGCAGCGCCTCGAGGATCGCCGTTGCCTTGATGCGCTCGCCCTCGGCGGCTGCGGCGATGACGTCGAAGAGGCCGCCGGGGCGCGGATCGTCCACCTGTCCGAAGATGTCCGGGTTCGTTGCGACGACGCGCCCGAGACGGTTGAGGAGCGCGGCGCGGCCTTCAAGACCCACCAGCGGGTTGTCGGCCGAGACCTGGAATCCTTCAGCCAAATCCTCGGGCGTGAGCGTCATCAGCACGTCCGCATCGACGCGGAACGGATCCTCCGGACGGCTGGAGAAAGCGCCGCTCACGAACATGTCGAAGCTTGCCACCGCAAGTCCTTCAGAGCGGATATAGGTTTCGCCCGTGCGCCCTTCCTCGTAGCGCCATTGCGCGCCGGCGCCTGCATCGAGCAGCACGGACACGATGGCGAGGTCGAAGGCGGATCGCGCCATTTCGGCGACTTTCTCCCAGGGGGCGCCGTGCATCACCGCGCCCCAGCGCTCATGCCCTCCGGCGGCGAAGTGGCGCCAGCGGGCGTGGAAGGGGATGTCGAGGGATGGATAGGCCGTGCGGATCGTCCGCACGACCTCGTCCGCGCAAGCGTCGAGACGACCGAGATCGACCGTGAAGTGCTGAAGGCGGCCTTCGAGACCCGCCTGCAGAAGCTGGTGCGACCGCTCCCGCACCGCCGCAGCGGAGAGAAGGTTTTTGGCGGCTTTGGTGTCGGGCGACAGGTCAGGCTGGTCGGTCACTCAGGACTCCGATGATCTCCGGCGGTGATGCGATAGCACAGACTTGAGGTAACACATCATCTGCGGACAGGGCGGCTTGGGATAAGGTTAAAAACGAAGCGGGCACCGGCGGCAAGCCGGCACCCGCTTCGGGATCCTGCGCATCAGAAGCGTTCGAGGTCGCGGCCCTTCACCTGATCCAGAGCCGACGGGTCTGGCGCTCCTTCGGGCGTGTAGTAGCCGGCTGCCTTCTTCGCTTCGATTTCGACCTGGGCGTCCGGCGGCACCAGCTCGGCCGGAATCGGCACGCGCTCCACCACCTCGATGCCGGAGCCGGTGATGGCATCGTACTTCATGTTCGACATGGACATGAGCCGGTCGATCCGCTGGATCCCGAGCCAGTGCAGCACGTCAGGCATGAGCTGCTGGAAGCGCGCATCCTGCACGCCGGCCACGCATTCGGTGCGCTCGAAATACGTGGAGGCCTGGTCGCCGCCTTCCTGCCGCTTGCGCGCATTGTAGACGAGGAACTTGGTGACCTCGCCGAGCGCCCGGCCTTCCTTGCGGTTATAGGCGATGACACCGACACCGCCGCTTTGAGCCTCGCGCACGCACTCCTCGATGCCGTGCACGAGATAAGGCCGGCAGGTGCAGATGTCGGAGCCGAACACGTCGGAGCCATTGCACTCATCATGCACCCTGCAAGCGATGCGCGTTTTCGGATCGCTCAGGCGAGACACATCACCCACTACATACACTGTGGTGTTGCCGATGGGCGGAAGGAACACGCTCATGTCGGGGCGCGTGACAAGCTCCGGGAACATGCCGCCGGTCTGCTCGAACAGGGTACGCCGCAACTCGCCCTCCGAGCAGCCGAAGCGCTCGGCGATGCCGGGCAGGTACCACACCGGATCGACCGCGATCTTGGTGACCGAGATGTCGCCGGATTCATGCAGGAAGCCGCCATCCGCCTTGAGGCGCTTCGCCCCCATGGCCGAGAGGATCTCCGGCATGTTCAGGCGGGCCTTGGTCACCGCGATGCTGGGGCGGATGTCGACGCCGCCGGCAATGTCGCCCTGGAAGACCTGGCCGACCATGTGACCCCAGGGGTCGAGGGACACGATCTTGCCCGGGTCGAACCATTGCGGGTGCGGGCCGATCTCCGCGGTGGGATGGGTGTTGTGCAGGTCTGGCCGCGACAGGGGGTTCATGGCCCGGGCCGAGATGGCGAGCGCCCGATAGAGGGAATAGGAGCCGCCATGGGCGCCGATCACGTTGCGGTCGGCCGGATTGGTCACGCTGCCGATGATCGGCCCGCGTTCCTTGGGATCCTTGGCTCCCCACTTGATCGGATGCTTGATGGTGCCGGCGTTCGGCTCGGGGTGCGAGGTGAGCCGGATATGCGTCGAGCGGTTGGGCGAGCTCATGAACAATCTTCCACGCGAGAACGGGAAGACTCCCTCGACCGATCGCCGGAGAGCCTCCATACGATCTTTGGAAGACTGATCTAAAGTTGCGGGGCCGTCAATGGTGCTGGGCGAAGGTGCGGCTAAGCCGCTTCAGAGCCGAATGCGTTCACTTCCACGTCATCCCCGGACTTGTTCCGGGGATCCACGTCTTAAAGCCGCTTAAAGACATGGATGGCCGGGACAAGCCCGGCCATGACGATGAGAGTCAGAGCCAAGATATACCCTTGCCCGGACTCCTGACGCCCAGATGCGCCAGCACGCTGGCCCCAATATCTGCAAGGCTCTCCCGCCTTCCGATAGCGCCAAGCTTCAACCCGGAGCCGAAGCTCAGGATCGGCACGTGCTCGCGGGTGTGGTCGGAACCGCGCCAGGAGGGGTCGTTGCCGTGGTCGGCCGTCATGATGACCAGATCGCCCGCCTGGAGTGCAGCCTCGATTTCCGGAATGCGCCGGTCGAAAGCCTCGAGCGCCGCCGCATAGCCGGGAATGTCCCGGCGGTGGCCGAACTCGCTGTCGAAGTCGACCAGGTTCGCGAACACGAAGCCGCCATCGGGCAGATCGCCCATGGCCTCGATGGCCGCCGACAGGCAGGCGTCGTTGCCGTTGGGCTTGATCTCCCGGCCCGTTGAGCGATGGGCGAAGATGTCGCCGATCTTGCCGACGGTGACGACGGAGTGTCCGGCTTTCATGAGCGTGTCGAGGATGGTGTCTGAAGGCGGCGGCGTGGCGTAATCCTTGCGGTTGCCGGTGCGCCTGAAGCCCGTTTCGGGCGTGCCCTGGAAGGGCCGGGCGATCACGCGGCCGATCCGGTATTCGTCGCAGAGTTCGCGCCCGATGCGGCAAAGCTCATAGAGCCGATCCAGCCCGAAGAACTCCTCGTGGGCTGCGATCTGCAGCACGCTGTCGATGGAGGTGTAGCAGATCGGCTTGCCGGTCCGCAGGTGCTCCACGGCAAATTCCTCGATGATTGCGGTGCCCGAGGCATGCTTGTTGCCGAGGATGCCGGGCAGGTTGCCGCGCTCGATGAGTTCCGCCGTCAGCTTGTCCGGAAAGGTCGGAATCGTGTTGGGAAAGTAGCCCCAGTCGAAGGTGACGGGCACGCCCGCGATCTCCCAGTGGCCCGAGGGCGTGTCCTTGCCCTTGGAGGTCTCGACGCCGTAGCCCCAGGCGCCTTTCAGCGGTCCTTGCGGCGCAAGGTTCGGCGGCAGGCGGCCGGTCGAGGCCTCGCAGGCGACGCCCAGGCCAAGCGCCGCCATATGTGGTAGATGAAGCGGCCCCTGACGGAGGCCGGCCTGGTCGCCGCGTCCCTCGGCGCAAGCCTCGGCGATGTGCCCCACCGTGTCGGCGCCAGTATCGCCATAGACGTCGGCATCCTCCGCCCCGCCGATACCGACGGAATCGAGCACGATGAGAAGAGCGCGGGGCATTGGTTCCAGTCCCTCAAACCACGAGAATCACGACTGATACGTCATTGCGGCGAAAGATGCGATGGCCCCTCGTGAGGGTGCTCGTGCGGCTCAAGGGGGCAGTCCGGGCCGTGCTCGTGGGAACCGGGACGGTCGATCTCGATCTGCAGGGTCGCGTGCCCGATGCCGAAATGCTCCTTCAGCTCCCGTTGCGCGGCCGCGAGAAAGCTGTCGCCCGGGTGGCCGTCCGGCATGACGAGATGCGCCGTCAGCGCCGTATCGGTTGTGCTCACGGCCCAGACATGCAGGTGGTGGACGCGGGCCACGCCCGGCATGCGTTCGAGAGCCTGCCTGACATCCGGAACCGCGATGCCGCGCGGCACCCCGTGGAGGGACAGAGTCAGAGATTGCTTCAGCAGGCTCCAGGTGCCCCAGACGATGACCGCCGCGATCACGAGACTTAAGGTTGGATCGATCCAGTCCGCGCCCGTCCAGAGGATGGTGAGCCCGCCGAGCACGACCCCGAGGGACACGGCGGCGTCCGCCACCATGTGCAGGAAGGCGCCGCGGATGTTGAGGTCGTTGTGACCGCCCATGAACAGGAAGGCCGTAAACCCGTTCACGATGATCCCGATGCCCGCCACGACCATCACGGTGACGGCAGCAACAGGCGCGGGCTTGATCAGGCGCTCGATGGATTCCCACACGATGCCGCCGACGGCGACGAGCAGAAGCAGCGCATTGAAAAGTGCTGCCAGAATGGAGCTGGAGCGCAAGCCATAGGTGAAGCGCTCCGTCGGGCCGCGTCGCGCCAGAAGCGCCGCGCCCCAGGCGATGGCGAGGCCGAGCACATCGCTCAGGTTATGCCCGGCATCAGAGAGCAGGGCCATGGAACCGGCCCAGAAACCGTATCCGGCCTCGATAGCGACGAAGCCGAGATTCAGGATGATGCCGATAGCGAAGGCGCGTCCATGGCCAGCCTGCGGAGCATGAGCATGCCCGTGATGGTGATGGTCGGGCGAGTGATGATGCGCATGCATAGCTGCAGCGTTCAGATCCTATTCGCGAACTGCGTTCGACGCCGCCGTTTCGAGGTTGAAGGCGGCTGCGAACAGCGCCTTGGTGTAGTCGGTGCGCGGTGCCGCAAAGATGCTCTCGGCCGAGCCTTCCTCGACGATCTGGCCGTTCTGCATCACCACCACATGGTTGGCGAGAGCCCGCACCACCTTCAGGTCGTGGCTGATGAACATGTAGGCGAGGTTGCGCCGCTTCTGCAGGTCGCGCAGCAGCTCCACGATTTGCGCCTGCACGGACATGTCGAGCGCCGAGGTCGGCTCGTCGAGCATGATGAACTGGGGCTCCAGGGCCATGGCACGGGCAATCGCGATGCGCTGGCGCTGGCCGCCGGAGAATTCATGCGGATAGCGGTCCATGGTGGACGGGTCGAGGCCCACGTCATCCAGAGCCTTGGCCACGATGTTGCGGCGCTCGCCATATGAGAGGCCTTTGTTCTGGACGAGAAGCCCTTCCTCGACGATCTCGGCAATCGACATGCGCGGCGACAGGGAGCCGTAAGGATCCTGGAACACCACCTGAAGGTTCTTGCGCATCGGGCGGATCTCCTTGGCGCGCATGCCGTCGATGCGGTTGCCCAGGAACACGATGGGTCCTTCCGACTGCACGAGGCGCAGGATGGCGAGGCCCAGCGTGGTCTTCCCGGAGCCGGACTCGCCCACTACGCCCACGGTCTCGCCCCGGCGCACGCGCACGGACACGCCGTCAACCGCCTTCACATGGCCGACAGTGCGCTGGAAGAAGCCACGCTTGATCGGAAACCAGACCTTGATGGGGCCTGCCTCAACGATGACAGGCGCATCGTGCGGAACAGGGTTGGCGCGGCCCTTGGGTTCCGCCGCCAGCAGCCGCTGTGTATAGGGGTGCTTCGGGTTGCCGAAGACTTCAGCCACCGTGCCCTGCTCGACGATCTTTCCCTTGAACATCACGCAGACGCGGTCGGCGATCTTGCGCACGATGCCGAGGTCGTGGGTGATGAAGAGCATGGACATGCCGAGCCTGCTCTTCAACTCGGCGAGCAGCTTGAGGATCTGCGCCTGAACCGTCACATCCAGCGCCGTCGTCGGCTCGTCGGCGATGAAAAGATCAGGCTCGTTGGCGAGCGCCATGGCGATCATCACGCGCTGGCGCTGGCCGCCCGAGAGCTGATGCGGATAAGCGCCCAGGCGGCTTTCCGCCTCGCGGATGCCGACAAGCTGCAGAAGCTCCAGCGTGCGGGCTCGCGCTTCGCGGTCATTGAGGCCGCGGTGCAGCTTCAGGATTTCGCCGATCTGCCGCTCGATGGTGTGGAGCGGGTTGAGGGACGTCATCGGCTCCTGGAACACCATGGTGATGTCGTTGCCGCGGACTTTCCGCATCTCGTTCTCGTCCGCGGGGATCAGGTCACGGCCCTTGAACAGGATGCGGCCGGAAGGGTGATGCGCGGACGGATAGGGGAGAAGCTTGAGAGCGGAGAGCGCCGTAACGGACTTGCCGGATCCGGATTCGCCCACTAGCGCCACCGTCTCGCCCGGCATGACATCGAACGCCACGCGGTCGACCGCCAGCATATCGCCCCCGCCTTGGCGGAACGCGACGGAGAGGTCCTGAACCGAGAGGAGGGGTTCTGTCATCGGAACGTCTTCCGTGGGTCGAAGGCGTCGCGCACGGCCTCGCCGACGAAGATGAGAAGGCTGAGCATGATGGCGATTACGAAGAAGCCCGCGAGACCAAGCCAGGGCGCCTGCAGATTGGCCTTGCCCTGCGCCAGCAGTTCGCCCAGCGACGGCGAGCCCGGCGGCAGGCCGAAGCCGAGGAAGTCGAGGGAGGTCAGCGTCGTGATCGAGCCGTTGATGATGAACGGCATGAAGGTGAGCGTCGCCACCATGGCATTGGGCAGCAGGTGCTTGAACATGATGGTGGCATTCGACAGGCCCAACGCGCGGGCGGCACGCACATATTCGAAGTTGCGCGCCCGCAGGAACTCGGCGCGCACCACGCCCACCAGCGACACCCAGGAGAACAGCAGCAGAATGCCGAGCAGCACGAAGAAGCTCGGCGTGATCACGGCCGAGATGATGATGAGCAGGTAGAGCGAGGGGATCGCGGTCCAGACCTCGATGAAGCGCTGGAACAGCAGGTCCGTCCAGCCGCCGTAATAGCCCTGCACGGCGCCAGCCAGCACGCCGACGATGGACGAGATGCCGGCCAGCGTCAGGCCGAACAGCACCGAGATGCGAAAGCCGTAGATGAGGCGTGCGACCACGTCGCGCCCCTGATCGTCGGTGCCGAGCCAGTTCCATTCGATGTCGTTGCAGCCGGTGCCGCCGTTGCGCTCCGCGATAGGGCGGCACTGATCGTCGGTGAGCATCCAGGTCGGCGGCGCCGGAGCCGGCACGGGAAGGTCGAGGTTGTGCGTGTTGTAGGAGAAGCGGACGGGCGCCCAGAGCAGCCACCCGTTGTCCTGGATCTCATTTCGGATGACAGGATCGCGATAATCCGTGACCGCCAGGAAGCCGCCGAACTTCTCCTCCGGATAATCAACGAAGGCGGGGTAGAGGATCTCGCCCTTGTAGGAGGCGAGGATCGGCCGGTCGTTGGCGATGAGCTCCGCGAAGAGGCTCAGCACGAACAGGACCATGAAGATCCAGAACGACCAGTAGCCGCGCCGGTTCGCCTTGAAGTTCTCAAGCCGGCGCCGGTTGAGCGGCGAGAGCTTGATGAAGCCCTGACGCGGCAGGGGTGGGGCGACGGGTGAGGAGGCGGGAGAGACGACGGGCACGTTCTCGTTCATCTCACGCCTCCCTTGTCTCGAAGTCGATCCGTGGATCGATCCAGGTATAGGTGAGGTCGGACACGAGGTTCACGGCCAAGCCCACGAGTGAGAAGATGTAGAGGCTGGCGAACACCACCGGGTAGTCGCGGTTGACGATGGACTCGAAGGAGAGGAGCCCCAGCCCGTCGAGCGAGAAGATCGTCTCGATGAGGAGCGCGCCGGCGAAGAAAGCCCCGATGAAGGCTCCGGGAAATCCTGCGATCACGATCAGCATCGCATTGCGGAACACGTGGCCGTAGAGCACCTGCCGCTCGGACAGGCCTTTCATGCGTGCGGTGAGCACGTATTGCTTACGGATCTCGTCGAGGAAGGAGTTTTTGGTGAGCAGGGTCGAGGTGGCGAAGGCCCCGAGCGCCATAGCGGTGATGGGCAGAACCAGGTGCCAGAAGTAGTCGGCGATCTGCATGTACCACGGCATGAAGGCCCAGTTTTCCGAGGTGAGGCCGCGCAAGGGGAAGACCTGCCAGAACGAGCCGCCGGCGAACAGCACGATCAGCAGGATCGCGAACAGGAAGCCTGGGATCGCATAGCCGATGATGACGATGGCCGAGGTCCAGATGTCGAAGGTGGAGCCGTCGCGCACCGCCTTCTTGATGCCGAGCGGAATCGAGATGGCATAGGAGATCAGCGTCATCCACAGTCCGAGGCTGATCGAGACTGGCAGCTTCTCCTTGATGAGTTCCAGCACCGAGATGTCGCGGAAATAGCTCTTGCCGAAATCGAACCGCGCATAGTCCCAGATCATCTTGAGGAAGCGTTCATGCGCCGGCTTGTCGAAGCCGAACTGCGCCTCGAGCTGCTTGATGAACTGCGGATCGAGCCCCTGGGCGCCGCGATAGCGGGACGAGGAGGCATCGCCTGCGCCGCCGCCTCCGGGGGCCTGGCCTCCGCCCGCCATGTCGCCGCCCCCGCCTGAAATGCGGGACGTCGCACCTGAATCCTGGCCTTGAAGCTGGGCGATGATGCGCTCGACAGGACCGCCGGGGGCGAACTGCACGAGCACGAAGGAGATGAGCATGATCCCCAGGATGGTAGGGATCATGAGGAGGACGCGGCGCGCGATATAAGCCAGCATCAAGCGCCTGCCGCTTGCCGGCCGATGCGGCCGAGATGGGTGTCGTTGAAGCCAGACGCGTATTTCAAGCCGTATCCCAACATGCGGTCGAACCCGATATGCGCGGCCCAGATGGCCGCGATACCCAGCAGCATAGAGTGATCGAGGAAAAGACCAAGCCCTGCGAGGAGCGCAGGCCCGAGCGTGGAGTGCAGGGCATTGTACGCCAGCGCTCCGATCCGGGGACCGGCCAGGTAGCCCGCAAAGCTCAGGTCGGGGCTGAAGAACAGCGCCGCGTAGAGCCACCAGGATGTGTCGGTATAGGCAAAAGCCCATGTGGCCAGGATAAAGAGAGCCAAGCCCTCGAGGCGCAGAAGCAGGTGGGGCATATCCACCTCGCTTCGTCTCGTTGCAGCTGTGTCCAAGCTTTATCCTCGCCCGATCCGCTTCGCCTTCTCGGCATCGTACCACCAGGTTCCCGGCGCGCCCGAGGCGAAGCGCGGCTTCGTTTCGGGGCGAGAGAACTGGTCCCAATAGGCATACCAGTCGCTGGCCTTGAACCACATGGGGATCCAATAATGGCCCGAACGGAGAACCCGGTCCAGGGCGCGGCAGGCGATGTTGAGTTCCTGGCGCGACTTGGCCCTGCCGATGGTCTCGATCAGTGCATCGACCGCCGGGTGCTCGATCCCTGCCAAGTTCTGCGCGCCTGGCGTGCGGGCGGCCTGTGAACCGTAGACGGTCCGCAGGCTGTCGCCCGGTGTCGAGGAGCCGACGAGGGCCCGGCTGGTGATGTCGAAATCGTAATCGTTCAGCCGCTGCTGATACTGCGCCGCATCGACGATGCGCGAACGGCCATCGATGCCGAGACGTTTCAGGTTGTTCTGGAAGGGCTGTGTATGCGGCTGAAGGAAGGGTGAGGAATCGAGGAACTCGATGACGAAAGCCTGCCCGTTTGGCAGCTTGAGAACGCCGCCCTCGCGCTTGCACCCGGCCTGCCGCAGAAGCTCGTCCGCCCGGCGCAGCAGCTGCCGGTCCTGCCCCGAGCCGTCGGAGACGGGCGGCAGGGGAGGCTCGCCGAACACGGAGGCTGGGAGCTTGTCCCTGAAGGGTTCCAGCAGCGCCAGCTCCTCGCTCGACGGGCGGCCTGCGGCCTTCATCTCCGAGTTCTCGAAGAACGACGTCGTGCGGCGATAGGAGCCGAACATGATGTTCGTGTTGGTCCATTCGAAATCGAAGGCCAGCCCGATCGCCTCGCGGATGCGCGGGTCCTTGAACATCTCCCGGCGGGTGTTGAAGTACCAGCCCTGGATCGGCGCCGGCAGGGTATTGGGGATTTCCTCCTTCTTGACGCGGCCTTCGCGAACGGCGGGAAAATCGTAGCCTGTGGCCCAAGTCCGAGACGTTGCCTCCTCATGGAAGTTGAGCGTGCCGTTCTTGAACGCCTCGAACGCCACCGTGCGGTCGCGGAAATACTCATAGCGAATGCGGTCGAAATTGTTCTGCCCCACATTCACGGGCAGGTCCTTGGCCCAATAGTCGGGCACGCGATCGAATTCGATAAAGCGTCCGACCTCGAAGCGGCCCACCTTATACGGACCTGAGCCGAGCGGTGCTTCCAACGTGGCGGCTTCGAAATCCTTGCCCTGCCAGTAGCGCTCGGAGAGGATCGGCAATCCGGCGACGACGAGATGCAGGTCCCGGCTGCGCTGCGGCGTGAACTGGACGCGCAGAACCTCGTCGGACTCCGCTTCCGCCGATGCCAGTTGCAGCAGGATTTGGCTGAAGACTGGGTGACCCTTGGTCTTCAGGATGTTCAGCGAAAAGGCCGCATCCTTCGCGGTCAGCTTCGAGCCGTCATGAAAGCGCACTTCGGGCCGCAAGGTGAAGCGATAGGTGAGCTTGTCGTCGGAGATGCGCACGCTCTTCGCCACAAGACCGTAAAGCGCATCAGGCTCGTCGCCGGAGCCCGCCATCAGCGTATCGAAGGTGCCGGCCATCCCGGCTGCGCCGTCGCCTTTCAGCACGAAGACGTTGAGCGTGTTGAAGGTGTCGAAGTTCTGGTTGCCCAATGTCTGCTTGATCTGAATTGCCAGCGTACCGCCCTTCGGAGCCGCCGGGTTCACGTAGTCGAAATGCTTGAAGTCGGGCGGGTATTTGAGTTCCCCGAAGCTGGAGAGACCGTGGGACTCAGAGCCGTTGCCCTCCTGCGTCCAGCCCGCACGCGGCAGAAGCGAGAGAGCGGCAGTTGCCGCTCCCGCCTGAAGAACTCTGCGGCGGCTGAACTCTCTCATCGCGGCGCTCCGGTCTTGGCGGCCTTGGATTCATCGTACCACCAGATCGTCGGGAAGGCGGCTCCGCCGTATCGTGGCATGTTGTCGGGGTGGCTGTAGCGGTCCCAGCGCGCGGTGCGCTGCTTGAGCGACGTCCATTGCGGCACCACATAATCGTGTGCCAGCAGCACCCGGTCGAGCGCCTTTGTGGCAGCCACGAGCTCCTCGCGGTCCTTGGCGAAGATCACACGATCAATCAGCGCGTCGACCGCAGGGTCCGCAATGCCGGCGAGGTTCTGAGAGCCTTCGCGCTGTGCTGCCTGCGAGCCCCAGAACTCACGCTGCTCATTGCCGGGCGAGGACGATTGAGGCCAGAGGCCGGTGGTGATGTCGAAATCGAAAGCACGGGTGCGGTTGGTCTCCTGAACGTCGTCCACGGTGCGCACCGTTGCGGCGATTCCGAGACGTTTGAGAACATCCGCATAGGGCAGGAAGATGCGCTCGTCGTTGGGACTGCTGCCGAGCAGCTCGACGCTGAAGACCTCGCCCTTGGCGTTGACGCGGCGGCCACCCTTCACCTCCCAGCCCGCTTCCTTCAGCAGGCGGTCGGCCTCGCGCAGGTTGTTGCGGATGGCTTCGGGGGAATCGTTGACCGGATTTTTGTAGGGTGTGGTGAAGACGGCAGGGGGAACCTTGTCGCGCACGCTCTCCAGAATCTCCAGCTCCTTGCCCTCAGGCAGACCCGATGATGCAAGGTCCAATCCGTAGAAATAGCTCGAGGGCCGCTCGTAGAGCCCGTAGAAGATCGTCTTGTTCAGCTCCTCGAACGGGAAAGCGAGATTGAAGGCGCGGCGGACGCGTTGGTCCTTGAACTGGTCGCGCCTGAGATTGAGCACGAATGCCTGCATCCTGCCGCTCGCGCGGATTGGGAATTCCTCACGGATCACGCGCCCTTCCTGGCGGGCCGGAAAATCGTAGCCGACGGCCCAGTTGCGGGCGCTGTTCTCGGTGCGGAAGTCGATTCGGTCGCCCTTGAAGGCTTCCAGCAGCACCGTTGCGTCGCGGTAATATTCGAAGCGGATCTCGTCGAAATTGTTCTGGCCCACATTCACGTTGAGGTTTGCGCCCCAGTGATCCTTCACGCGCTCATAAGATGCGGTGCGGCCCGGCTCGAAGCTCTTGAGGCGGTAGGGGCCGGAGCCTAGCGGCGGCTCGAGGGTCGTCTGCGTGATGTCGCGCTTGCGCCCGTCGGGAGCGGTGCCTTCCCACCAGTGCTTGGGCAGGACGATGAGCTGTCCCATGATCTGCGGCAGCTCGCGGTTGCCCTTCTCGTCGAAGGTGAACTTCACCTCCCGGTCGCTCAGCCTCTCGGCCTTCGTCACGTTGGCATAATAAAAAGCGTAAGTGGGGCTGTTGGTCTTGAGCGCCTCGAAGGAGAAGATCACGTCGTCCGCCGTCACCGACTTCCCGTCGTGCCAGCGCGCTTCCGGACGCAGGCGGAAGGTGACGGAGGAATAGTCCTCGGGATAGGAAAAGGCCTCGGCCAGGAGACCATAGGACGAGTTGGGCTGGTCGAGGGCGGATGTGGTCAAGGCCTCATAGACGAGCCCGATCCCCTGCTCGGGCGAGCCCTTCACGCCCGCCACCACGATGTTGAAGCTGTCGAAGGTGCCCTGGGCGCCCAGGCGCACCAGCCCGCCCTTGGGGGCATTCGGGTTCACGTAGTCGAAATGCTTGAAGCCTGCGGGATATTTCGGCTCGTCCAGCAGGACCGATCCGTGCCGCCATTGGGCTTCCTGGGCTGCGAGGGGGCTGAGGGCGAGGCAGGCGGCCAGAAAGCTCGGCAGAAGGGTACGGATCACACGGCGTCTCCTAGGACGTGAGGCGTCTGTCGTTCGCTACATTTTTGGGCGCGTTGAGGCGAGCGCAAGGGACAACGTCTGAAAGGAGAGGCGGCTCAAAAGAAAAAGCCGGGCTTTGGGGCCCGGCTCTCCTGAATGTGAAGGTGATGCGCTCTACTGTGCCGCAGGAGCGGCGGGAGCCGCAGGGGCTCCGCCAGCGGCCGGGGTAGCGGGCGCTGCAGCATTGGCTGGAGCCGCCGCGTTGGCCGGAGCGGCTGCTGGAGCTGCGGCAGCAGATGCCTCCGGGAACGGAGGAGCGCTGGGGGAGACCGACTTCAAATAGGCGATGAGGTCCGCCCGCTCCTTAGCCTGGGCGATGCCGGCGAAGGCCATGATCGTGCCGGGAACAGCCTGCTTCGGGTTCTGGATGAAGGCGTTCAGAGCCTCATAGTTCCAGTCGCCGCCCTTGCCCTTGAGAGCTCCCGAATAGTTGAAGCCGGGATGCGCGGCGAGAGCACGTCCGACGACACCGTGGAGATTCGGCCCGACCTTATTGGCTCCGCCTTCCTCGAAGGTGTGGCAGGAGGCGCACTTCCTGGCCGCAGCCTGACCCTTCGCGACGTCCGCGCTGGCGAGAAGAACCGGCAGCGGCTCGGCCGGAGCGGCAGCGCCCCCGGCATCGGCGGCGGCGCCTTCCTCGGGGGCCGGGAGGTCATAGCCCGGGACTGCGGGCCTCTCGGGAGAAAACAGGCCGCCGGCGATGACGTTGACGCCGACCACGAAGAGAAGCGAGCCGAAAACGGCGCCCGCGATCTTATTGGTCTCGATATTCATAAGTGAGGCTCTCCTCGCCTTCGTAAAAGCGGCGAAACCAGCGCAGCAGAAAGGATCCGCAGGCGGGTGCCCGCGTCGGGGCGTTGCTTAGCCGTTGTCATGGGGGTTTGACAATGGGGTTTCCGGGAGTTTTCGCCGTTCTCGTGGTCGCAGTTCGGGTTTGCAACGCTCGAAAATCGGCATCGGGTCCGCCGGGACGTGAGCCGCGGCCCATGACAAAAGGTCCCTCCCTTGCTAAGCACGCGCAGCTTTTTCTCAAAAAACCCGTGCCCATGTCCGATCCGCTCGTCCTCATTCCGGCCCGCCTCGCGGCAACCCGCCTGCCCAACAAGCCGCTCGCGGACATCGCCGGCGAGCCCATGATCGTCCACGTGTGGCGCCGGGCGGTCGAGGCCGGAATCGGCCCGGTGGCGGTGGCCACCGACGCGCCCGAAATCGCCGAGGCCGTCACGCGCGCCGGCGGGCGGGCGGTGATGACCCGCGCCGATCACCCCTCCGGCTCCGACCGCATCTTCGAGGCTGTGGAAAAGCTCGACCCGGAGGGCCGGCACGACGTAGTGGTGAACGTTCAGGGCGACCTGCCGACGGTCGATCCGGCCGCCATCGCAACATCCATCTCGCCGCTCTCGGATTCGCAGGTCGATCTGGCGACCCTCGTTGCCGTCATCGCCCGGGAGGAGGAGAAGACCAATCCCAACGTGGTCAAGATGGTGGGAACCCCGGTCTCGCCGGGCCGGTTCCGGGCGCTGTACTTCACCCGGGCGACCGCGCCTTACGGGGACGGGCCGCTCTATCATCACATCGGCCTCTACGCCTATCGGCGCACGGCGCTGCGGCGCTTCGTCGGCCTTCAGCCATCGCCCCTCGAACAACGCGAAAAGCTGGAGCAGCTGCGCGCCCTGGAGGCGGACATGCGCATCGATGCGGTCGTCGTCGACGACGTGCCGCTGGGCGTCGACACCCCCCACGATCTGGAAAGGGCGCGCGAGATTATTGCAGCCCGGAGGACAGCATGAGCAAGTTGATTTCATTCCAGGGCGAGCTGGGCGCCAATTCGCACACCGCCTGCTCGGAGGCGCGTCCCGACTGGGAGGCTCTGCCGTGCCCGACCTTCGAGGACGCATTTGCCGCCGTGAACGAGGGGCCGGCAGGCCTCGCCATGATCCCGATCGAGAACTCGATCGCCGGCCGCGTGGCCGACATCCATCATCTGCTGCCGGCCTCGGGGCTCCACATCGTCGGCGAGCATTTCCTGCCGATCCATTTTCATCTGATGGCGATCCCCGAGGCCAATCTCGGCACCGTCAAGGACGTCTACAGCCACGTCCATGCGCTCGGCCAGTGCCGCAAGATCATCCGCAAGCTGGGGCTGAAGGCGCACGTGGCCGGCGACACCGCCGGCTCCGCCCGTGAGGTGGCCGAGTGGAAGGACCCAACCCGCGCGTCTCTCTCGCCCCGCATGGCGGCGGACATTTACGGCCTGAAGATCCTGGCCGAGAACGTGGAGGACGAGGCGCACAACACCACCCGCTTCGTCCTCCTGTCGAAGACGCCGCAATGGGCGCCTGCCGGCAACGGCCCCACCGTCACGTCCTTCGTGTTCCGCGTCCGCAACCTCCCGGCCGCGCTCTACAAGGCGCTCGGCGGCTTTGCCACCAACGGCATCAACATGACGAAGCTCGAGAGCTACATGCTCGAGGGCGAGTTCCTGGCGACGCAGTTCTATGCCGAGGTGGACGGTCACCCGGAAGACGCCAACCTCAAGCGCGCCCTCGAGGAGCTTGAGTTCTTCTCCCGCGAGCTGCGCATCCTGGGCGTCTACCCGGCCGATCCGTTCCGGGCGAAGATCGGGGCGGCGGCCGAGTGACGATCCGCATCCGCGACGCCGTTGAGGCCGATGTGGAAGGGGTCGCCAAGGCCCACGTGCAGGGCTGGCGCGAGTCCTACAAGGATTTCCTCTCGCCGGAGGCACTCGCCGGCCTCTCCGTCGAAGAGCGGGTGCAGCTATGGCGAAGGGCTCTGGCTGAGCCGGAACCTCGGGCCATGCTTCTCGTGGCTGAAGCCGATGACGGCGAGATTGTCGGCTTCATTCGAGGCGGGCCGATCCGGGGCAAGGAATCCGAGCTCCTCGGAACCGAAGCTGAGATTTATGCGATCTACCTGCTCGATAGGGTCAAGCGGCAGGGCATCGGCCGCAGGCTGATGCAGGGCGTGTTCGACCATCTCGCCGTCCATGGCTTTCGCTCGGTCGGCCTGTGGGTTTTGAAGGACAACCTGCCTGCACGCTGTTTCTATGAAACGCTGGGCGGCAGGGCCGGGGCCGAGCAATCCTTCGATCTGCGCGGCCAGATGGTGACCGAAATCGCTTACCGGTTCGAGCTTGCCTTGCAGGATTGAACCCGCGCTTCCAGCGCATCATCCCCGGCGGCCGTGAGGCCGGGAAAGGGATCCATGGTGGGGAGCGTGTGAGTGGGTTCCCTTCCCCTCCGCTGCGCGTCCTTCCGGGAATGACACCCTCACAGTCTTGATGCTCCTCCAATCCTGCCACCCTCTGCGTCATCCCCGGACTTGGTCCGGGGATCCACGTCTTCCGTCGTTTTCCGCTTCTCCAGCCTCATCCTGAGGAGGTCGCTTCAGCGACCGTCTCGAAGGAGGCTCCAGCGGGCACTGGACGATCCTTCGAGACGCAGACTGCGTCTGCTCCTCAGGATGAGGGCAGAGGAGGACGAAAGGGTGCAAAGACGTGGTTGGCCGGCACAAGGCCGGCCATGACGAAGAGGCAATGTTCTCACTTTGTTCTTGACAGCTGTTCTAACCTTGGCTATATCGTTGTGTAGACCTGCCTCTGTTGAGGGGCGCGCTCGCGAGGCGTCGCAGTGTGGAGGCAGGCACGGTC
>NZ_JAFBID010000169.1 GCF_016811235.1 Microvirga arabica | reverse complement strand
CGGCGAGGAGCTGAAGCGGCGCCTGCGCACCGGCACGGTTGTGACCTATGACGACCGGAACTGGGAACTGCGCTGGAGCCAGGAACGGCGCCAGATCAATCTCTCCCGCGCCATCGCGGTTGACATGGAAAGCGGCACCATTGCGGCCCAGGGCTATCGCCTGCGCGTGCCCTACGGAACCCTGCTCTGCGTCTCCGACAAGCCGCTTCATGGGGAGATCAAGCTGCCGGGCGCAGCCAATGCCTTTTATGAGCGCGCAGTGAGCGAGCACCTCATGATCGGTCTGGCGGCCCTCGACATCCTGAGAGGGCAGCGGACTTCGCTCCACTCGCGCAAGCTCCGCAGCTTCGACGAACCGCCCTTCCGGTAAGCTCTCGCTGAATGTCCCGCGAGAGTCTCGGCCTTCTTCTGGGCTTCGTCGGCGTGTGCATTTTCGCCGGCACGCTGCCCTTCACGCATATTGCCGTCGAGCATCTGAGCCCGCTCTTCATCACGGCAGGGCGGGCAGCGCTGGCGGGACTGCTGGCTCTGACAACGCTTCTTCTGCTCGGGAAGCCCTGGCCGTCGAGGCGGCAGGCCAGCACTCTGGCCCTCGTGGCCGTGTGCCTGGTCGCGGGCTTTCCGGGCTTCACGGCGCTTGCCATGCAGACCGTGCCGGCGTCCCATGGCGGCGTGGTGCTCGGCATCTTGCCGCTCGCCACATCGGCCATCAGCACCCTGATTGCAGGTGAGCGCCCGAGCCCGGCTTTCTGGCTGGCGGCTTTGGCCGGCGCCGCCCTGGTGGTCGGCTTCACCCTGCACGAGGGCGGCGGCTCGCTGGGGCAAGGGGATGTCTTTCTCCTGGGGGCTGCCCTGTCCTCGGCCCTGGGCTATGTGCTGTCCGGCAAGCTCGCCCGCGCAGGCTTGGCCGGCTGGGAGGTAATCTCCTGGGTTCTGGTTGTCGCCCTGCCAGTCACGATCCCGCTGGCGCTCTGGAGCATGCCGGCTGAGCCAGGGGCCGTGCACGCCTGGAGCTGGATCGGCTTCGCCTATGTCGCCCTGATGAGCCAGTATCTGGGCTTCTTCGCCTGGAATGCGGGGCTCGCCATCGGGGGCATCGCCCATGTGAGCCAAGTTCAGCTCCTGCAGACCTTTGTGACCCTGCTGATTGCCTCCATTCTCAACCGCGAGGACATCGCACTCTCCGCCTGGTTCGTGGCCGGGGCCGTCGTCGTGCTGGTCGTTTTGTCAGGGCGCGCAAAGGTCCGCCGAGAAAAGTCCTAAGGTCTTGCTTGCTCCAATCGCAGAAAAGATATAAACATATCTTTATATGTAAGAGCGAGATTTGGCCGTGCCTGACACTCCGTCTCCATCCTTGGACCTGACCCTCGACGTCCTGCGGGCCGCCGCGGAAGAGACGCGCCTGAGGATGCTCGCCCTTTTGACGGAGGGCGAACTCTCCGTATCCGACTTCACCGACATCTTGGGCCAGTCCCAACCCCGCATCTCCCGTCACCTGAAGCTCCTGGTTGAAGCCGGCCTCGTGGAGCGGCATCGGGAGGGAGCCTGGGCCTTCTTCCGGCTCACCGACCGGGGCGTCGCCCTGCGGATCATCCGCCCGACCTTGGAAAGCCTCGACCGCTCCGATCCGCAGCTGCTGGAGGATCGGACGCGGCTTCAGGCGGTGCGCGCCCAGCGCTCGCAGGCGGCGCAGGCCTTCTTCTCGCGTTTGGCCCCCGAATGGGATCGGATCCGTTCCCTCCATGCCCCGGAAGCTGTGGTCGAGGCCGCGGTACTCGATGCCCTGGGCACGCGAACGATCCGCAACCTCGTCGATCTCGGCACCGGCACCGGCCGCATGCTGCAGCTGCTGGCGCCGCGCACCCAGCGGACCGTTGGCCTCGATGCCAGCCATGCCATGCTCTCGGTGGCCCGCGCCAACCTGGAGAAGGCTGGCCTGAGAGGCATCGAACTGCGCCAGGGGGACATCTATGCCCCGCCGTTCCCGCGCGACACGTTCGACCTCGTCGTCATCCATCAGGTCCTGCACTATCTCGACGACCCGGCGCGGGCGATCCGCGAGGCGGCGCGTCTCGTGGCCCCGGGCGGGCGCATCCTCGTGGTGGATTTCGCGCCCCACAGCCTCGAGTTCCTTCGCGAGGCGCAGGCTCATCGCCGCCTCGGCTTTGCGCCCGCCCAAGTGGCGGGTTGGCTCGACGAGGCCGGGCTCGACTGCACCCTTACCCAAGAGATCGCTCCGCCCAAGAAGGGCGAGGAGCATCTGACCGTATCCCTTTGGCTTGGCCAGGATCGCCGCGTGGTTACGGATTGGCCCTTGAACGAACCCGACAGAGAGGTCGCCTGATGTCACCGCTCACCCTTCGCCCCAGCCGGCAGGCCTCCCGTCCCATCAAGGTGTCATTCGAGTTCTTCCCGCCGAAGACTCCCGAGATGGAAGCGACCCTGTGGTCGTCGATCCAGCGTTTGGCTCCGCTCAATCCGCAGTTCGTCTCCGTGACTTACGGCGCTGGAGGCTCGACCCGTGAGCGCACGCACGCCACGGTCTCCCGTC
>NZ_JAFBID010000168.1 GCF_016811235.1 Microvirga arabica | reverse complement strand
GCAGGATCGATCCAGGCCTCGTGTAACGCAGCAACATCGCGCTCAGTTATGCGCCGCGCCTGAACGGATCAGGCGCGGCATCTTCTCGTCATGCGGCAGACGACGTGGCCGTCTCTGCGGTCGAGGGCGTATTGGCCGTCTCATCCGTGCGCTGCTGCTGAGGCCGGCTTAGATTAGCGGGCGAGCGGCTTGCCGAAGGTGTGACCGCGGCCGGCGTTTTCGCGTGAAGCGAATGCAGATCGGCCTGGATGCTGTCGATCAGGTCGACGAGCCAGGTTTCTCCGTTCTGAATGCGCTCGCGCAATGCCGACTTGGCGATGTCGAGCTTTGCCGAAACTTCCATCGTGTTGCGCGACGGCAGATCACTGAAATCCTGCTCGATCGTGGACAACTCGCGCAGCAGTTCATCCCGCAAAGGCCGCTGTTCCTCGACCATGATCAGCGGCGAGTTCAGCATGCCGCGCAAGGCAGCCCACCGCAGGCCGAGGGCGCTCACCGATTGCGTTCCGTCGAGTCCTGACATGTTTGGGGATTCAGCCACGGTCATTTCCTTTTCGCAAAAGCTCAGAATCGAGACGTGCAGGAAGGAGCATGGTTGTGGCGTGAATCGGGCAGCGGCCGGCAAAAAGCCGCTTGCGATCACGCTATTTCGAATATGGTTATCGAATTCAGCGGATAAAGAAATACAGTGTCAGTGCCGCGCCGACCGCAATCACGAGCCAGCGGATGACGCTCGACGGCAGACGACGGCCGAAGACCACGCCGAGATACCCTCCGATCACGGAGGCTGCGCCGACGATGATCGTCTCAGGCCAGCTCACGAGACCCGCAATCATGAACAGCACCACGGCGACGAGCTGAATCAGCGTGGAGCAGAGATGCTTAGCGGAGTTGATCAGGTGGAAGTCGTCGCCTTCGGTAATGGCGAGCGCCGCCAGCATGACGATGCCCATGCCCGCGCCGAAGAAGCCGCCATAGACGGCGACGCCGGTCATGAACGCCAGGCCTGCCGCCCATGCGCGGGTGGAAGGGTGTTTGCCTTCCTGCTTGCTGATGGAGCGTGCGAGCGCCACGATCTTCGGGCTTGCGGCAAAGAGCAGGGTTGCGAAGAGCAGCAGCCACGGCACGAGCTGCCGGAAGGCGTCGTTATTGGTAACCGTGAGAATATAGGCGCCGCCCAGGCCGCCGATGAGGCTGACGATTCCAAGCGCTGCGAAGCGCCGGGCATTGGCCGCGAGCTCCCGCCGGTAGGCCCAGGCGCTGGAAAGATTGGCTGGCGTGACGGCCACCGCGCTGGTGGCATTGGCAACGACCGGCGGAAGTCCGGCGGCGACCAGGGCCGAGAAGGTGAAGAAGGTGCCGCCGCCCGCAATGGCGTTGACGAGGCCGGCCGCAAGGCCCGAGGCGGCGAGCAGCGCCGCAGTGGACAATTCCATGATGATCGGTCTGGTGGTGATGACGGGAGGGCAGAATGAATCAAGATATCAGCCATAGGCCGGACGCACTGCGAGCGCAATAATCGCCGTCGCCGAACCTTGGTCAGGCGGCGGAAATCTGCTTGTAGAACACGGTCGTGTCGCAGAACCCGCCCTTCGGCCAGAGGGCATAGTTCGGGATGATCCCCGACTTCACCCACCCGACCCGCTCATACAGACGCTCCGCGTCGCCGCCGGTCACCGTGTCGAGCACGAGCACCGTCTTGCCGGCCTTGGCCGCCGCCTCTTCGGCCGCCCGCATCAGGGCGGCGCCGACGCCACGCCGCCGCGCCTGGTTGTGAACGAGCATCTTGGCGATGTCGGCCCGGTGAGGCTGGTTCTCAGGCTGCTTCAGGACCACCTGAACGGTGCCGACGATCATGCCGCTGGACGGGTCCTGGGCGACGAGCAGGATCCGCTCCCCGGCGGCGACTCCCTCGGCCACTCCCTGCCAGAAGGTGTCGGCTCGCTCCTGTGTCAGGGGCAGCATGAAGCTCACCGAAGCGCCGCCTTCAACGCAATCGATCAGCACGGCCGACAGGGCGCCGATCTGCTCGCGGGCCTCCTGTGGAGTGAGCTGACGGATGATGACGGATTCGTTCATAGTCGCTGTCTCATCGATAGGGGTTGTGAGCGGCATGCGGATCGGTGGCGAGCGCCACCACGTAGCGGGCCGGGGCATCGGCAAGATTACGGAAGAGGGTCGGCCGGTCGAGTCGCATGGAGAGGCAGTCGCCGGCGCCGAGACGAAAGATCTCCTCGTCCAGCGTGAGTTCGATGGCGCCTTCGATGATCCAGATCTGCTGATGGACCGTGGCGGCCCGGTGTGCCGTGTCGTAGGCCACCCGCGCACCGGGCGGGAGCACCACCTCCACGAGCTCGATAGGAGAGCGGAAGCCCGACGCGGACAGGTTGCGCCGGGTGTAGCCGCTCTCCGGATCGCGCCATACGGGCTGATCTTCACGTCGGGACAGGGGAGAGGCAGCTTCGCTCTCCTGCCGGGCAAAGAGAGACGCCAAGGTCACGCCGAGGCCTGCTGCAAGCCTGTCGAGAACCGCCGCCGTCGGGCTGCTCTCCCCT
>NZ_JAFBID010000167.1 GCF_016811235.1 Microvirga arabica | reverse complement strand
CCCATGGGGCCCGCATGCACCGGCACGGTCTCGCCGTCCTTGATCTCACCGGAGAGGATGAGCTCCGCCAGCGGATCCTGCACGTGCTTCTGGATCACGCGCTTCAAGGGCCGCGCCCCATAGGCCGGATCGTAGCCCTTGTCGGCGAGCCAAGCCCGCGCCTCGTCGTCGAGCTCCAGGGTGATCTTGCGATCGGTGAGTAGCTTCTGCAGGCGGCCGAGCTGGATGTCCACGATGGCGCCCATCTCCGAGCGCTTCAGCCGGTGGAACAGGATGATCTCGTCCACGCGGTTGAGGAACTCGGGCCTGAAGTGCGAGCGCACCACGCCCATGACCTCGTCGCGCACCTCGTCGGTGTCATGGCCCTCCGCCTGGTTCACCAGATATTCGGCGCCCAGGTTCGAGGTCATGATGATGAGCGTGTTGCGGAAGTCCACGGTGCGCCCTTGCCCGTCCGTGAGGCGTCCGTCGTCGAGCACCTGGAGCAGCACGTTGAACACGTCCGGATGCGCCTTCTCGATCTCGTCGAACAAGACCACCTGGTAGGGCCGGCGGCGGACGGCTTCGGTCAGCGCACCGCCCTCCTCATAGCCCACATAGCCGGGAGGCGCGCCGATGAGCCGGGCCACCGAGTGCTTCTCCATGTATTCCGACATGTCGAGGCGCACGAGCGCGGTCTCGTCGTCGAACAGGAAGCTGGCCAGCGCCTTGGTGAGCTCCGTCTTGCCGACGCCTGTCGGGCCGAGGAACATGAACGACCCGATGGGCCGGTTCGGATCCTGCAGCCCGGCGCGGGCCCGGCGCACCGCGGTCGAAACCGCCGCCACCGCCTCGGCCTGACCGACCACGCGCTTGGCGATCGCCTGCTCCATCTGCAGCAGCTTCTCGCGCTCGCCTTCCAGCATCTTGTCCACGGGCACGCCGGTCCAGCGCGAGACGACACCAGCCACGTGGTCGGGCGTCACCGCCTCTTCCATCAGCCCGCCGCCATCGGCATGAGCCTCGACATCGGCCAGCTGCTTCTCCAGCCCCGGAATGACCCCGTAGGAGAGCTCGCCAGCCTTGGCCCAGTCGCCGTTGCGCTGTGCGGTTGCCAGCTGGTTGCGGGCCTCTTCGAGCTTCTTCTTGAGATCGGCCGCGGTGCCGAGCTTGTCCTTCTCGGCCTTCCAGCGGGCGGTGATCGAAGCCGACTGCTCTTCGAGCTCCGCCAGCTCCTTGGTCAAGCGCTCCAGGCGGTCGCGCGAAGCCGCATCCGTCTCCTTCTTCAGCGCTTCCTGCTCGATCTTGAGCCGCACGATCTCGCGGTCGATGTTGTCGAGTTCCTCGGGCTTCGAATCGACCTGCATGCGCAGGCGCGAGGAGGCCTCGTCCACGAGGTCGATGGCCTTGTCCGGCAGGAACCGGTCGGTGATGTAGCGGTTCGAGAGGGTGGCAGCCGCAACCAGCGCCGAGTCGGTGATGCGCACGCCGTGATGCTGCTCGTACTTCTCCTTGAGGCCGCGCAGGATCGACACGGTGTCCTCCACCGTGGGCTCGCTCACGAAGACAGGCTGGAAACGACGCGCCAAGGCTGCGTCCTTCTCCACATGCTTGCGGTACTCGTCGAGGGTGGTCGCGCCGACGCAGTGCAGCTCGCCGCGGGCGAGCGCAGGCTTCAGCAGGTTCGACGCATCCATGGCGCCATCGGCCTTGCCGGCGCCGACCAGCGTGTGCATCTCGTCAATGAACAGGATGATGCCGCCTTCAGCCGACGTCACTTCGCTGAGCACGGCCTTCAGCCGCTCCTCGAACTCACCGCGATATTTCGCGCCGGCGATCAGCGCGCCCATGTCGAGCGCCAGCAGCTGCTTGTCCTTGAGGCTTTCCGGCACGTCGCCGTTGACGATGCGCAAAGCGAGGCCTTCGACGATGGCGGTCTTGCCGACGCCGGGCTCGCCGATGAGCACCGGATTGTTCTTGGTGCGCCGCGACAGCACCTGGATGGTGCGGCGGATCTCCTCGTCGCGGCCGATCACCGGATCGAGCTTGCCGTCGCGGGCCGCTTCCGTGAGATCGCGCGCATATTTCTTCAGCGCATCATAGGCGTTCTCCGCCGTCGCGTTATCGGCGGTGCGGCCCTTGCGCAGGGTGTTGATGGCGGTGTTGAGGCCCTGAGCGGTCACGCCGACCTGCGCCAGGATCTTGCCTGCCTCCGAGTCCTTCTCGACGGCCAGCGCCAGCAGCATCCGCTCGACGGTGACGTAAGAATCGCCCGCCTTCTCGGCCGCCTTTTCGGCGGTGTCGAAGAAACGCATCAGGTCGCGGGTGGCCTGGGGCTGCGCGGCGGAGCCGGAGACCTTCGGCTGCTTGGCGAGCCATTGCTCGACCGCCGCATGGGCGTCGCGGGAGCGCCCGCCCGCCCGGTCGATGAGGCCGGCGCAGAGGCCTTCCGGATCGTCCAGCAGGACCTTCAGCACATGGCCCGGCGACAGCTGCGGATGGCCTTCCCGCATGGCAAGATTCTGCGCAGCCTGAACGAAGCCCCGGGCACGTTCGGTGTATTTTTCGAAATTCATC
>NZ_JAFBID010000166.1 GCF_016811235.1 Microvirga arabica | reverse complement strand
CTCTCTATGAGAAGAACAGAGCCCATTCGTGCCGGGAGCTACCCGCCAGATACGGGAACACGTTCATCCGCCAAAGGCGATGTAAAACAGCACGGACGCTTAGAGGCCGAAGATACGGCGCTCGCCCATACCATCCTGACGCTCAACCACGCTCCTGGAACACCGGAGAAAGAGGGGATTATTCCGCGTCGTCTCCTGGTCCGTTTTCGTCCCCGTCAGGCTCTTCGCTGAGAGCGCCGTCTATAGCCCTGACCATGTCCTCAAGCTCTGAGGGGCTGAATCGGAGAACAGCAAGCGTTCAGCCATCGACCCTCACGGTAACCTCAACCCCGCCATTATTCCTGATGGCACGAAAGTGCACGCGGCCATTCGGAGGAGTCATGTCCATCCTCACCATCACGCCAGGGGACTGCACCAAGTCCGATCCCCTCCATTTCTCCTGACAGCCACATTCCAGGGCTGACCAGATGATCATGGAGGCGGACCTTGCATCGAGGGTAAGCTTCGGAGCCGCACCTAGATGTGTTGGGCTGGTCCCTCGCGCTGTGGCAGGTGCTGGGACGCCCACATCGCCGCCTGCGTGCGATTCGCCACGCCGATCTTGTGCAAGAGGCCTTTGACATGAACCTTGATGGTGGCTTCGGTGACATCGAGCTTGCGCGCGATGGCCTTGTTGGGCGCTCCCTGCATCAAGCAGTCCAGGATTTGTGCCTCTCGCGGCGAGAGCTTGCAAGCCTTCGGATCGAGCAGCTTCGGCCCTGCCGTGGTGTTCTGGAGCGGCTGCTCTCGGTTTTGGCAAGTTTCATCCGAGATCAAGCGCAGGACCGCAGGGGGCAGCACACTCTCGCCCAGCATGATCAATTCCAGAGACTTGATCAGAACCGCGGGATGACGTGCTGTGACACAGAACCCGTCCACCCCTGCCTCGTGCCCGAGCTGTACAAAACAAAGATCAAACTGATCCGCCAGAGCCACAATCCGGATCTCTGACGAGCGTTCTCGCACTTGCCGGATCGCCTCAAGCACGGCATCAAAGCCTTGGCTGGCGTCAATGAGGGCTAGCGCAGGTCGTGCGGCCAACGGCTGGAGCCATTCTGCCCCTGGCGCAGACGCAGGCTCAACCAGCACAAATGGCGTGCCCTGCAGGGCGTGCTGAAGGCCAGCGCGCAGCAGTCCGTTGTCACCGATCAGAACCGTTGTGACCTCTGGTTCAGAACCATTTGAGTGACGCCCCGTCTGACGCAACGGCTTCGGTTGGAAAGGGATTGTTCGTGCAGGCATCGTTGCCCCCTGCCGCTGATGAGGCTGTCAAACGAATCTTAACAAGGATTAATCAATCGTCAGAGGTCTGTCTGTCGGGAGCCCGACAAAACTCAGTAGAAAAAGCTCTGCTTGGCCGCAACGCAGGTGTGCCTGCTGAGCTCATCGCCAAATTCCGGGCCAGCTTAGCCAGACATTGCTAAGGTTAGGCCCCTATGCGCACTGACCTTTGCTGGAGCCTCGGACGCGCGGCAAACGGCAATATGTCTGCTGAGCGGGTTCCGTTATTTCCAAGCAAGCCCCAGCAGGACTGCAATCAGCACCCCAGGGACGCTCAGCCCAAGAGCCACCACCAAGGGACCGATCAGGGATGTGAAGCCCCCTGGAACAACGCGCCAGGAGCCGCGTGGGTGCCTCAGCTTGGCTTCCCCTGTTGGCTCGCAGGAAGCGCGAGGTGGGCACCCAAAATGCGAATGATCTTGGCCACATCCTCTCTGGATGACCGTGTCGCGGCTGGCAGCAACTTGAACGCAAACGCGTGCCTCGGGCATGATCGACGCCTCCCTGCTTGTGCTCCGAGCGACTTCGTTTCCCGGTCGCAGATCAACCCGTTCGGCTCCGCATCGCGATTGACCAAGAGCCAGCATCGGTTCCTGGCTCTTGCGCAAAAGCCTTGCTCCACACTGACCAGCCCAAACCTCAGGTATTCTTTCGGATAGGCACCGGAATATTAGGATAGCAGTCCTGTTAACCAGGCCTTCAGAGGTTACTGTAGCGGTTGATGGGCTTGTGAATGAGGCTGGGGTGCCACAGGACGATCTGTTCCCCATTGAGCTGCTAGGGTTGCGGGCTCAGGAGAGTATTTTGGCAGAGTTTGGCGGTCGCCGCCCCTCTGTGCTGGAAGTCGCCAGCATCCCTGAGACCCATCTGCGTCAGCTCCCGGGGTTTGGTCCATCGACCATTCGGAAACTTCGTTCACTGACTCAGAGTGGGATCAAGTCGCTCTCAACCATTGCAGGTCTGGGCGATGCTGAGCTCTTGTCCGAGTATCATCGCCTGTCCGCTGAACAGACCCGCCTACGGGAGGAGTTCAAACGGCGCGAACAGGAGATTCGAGAGCAGTTACGCACTGTTCGCTCTGAGCTGCGCGTGAGAGGTCTTGCTCCACAACAAAGGTCAGGGGAATGAAGGTCCCACGACGCGTCCAGGGCTACACCGATGGTGTTGGCGCGCGAGTGATGAGGCTGCGGATTTCGCGGGATGGTGAGCACGGATTTCACCGCATCGTGAGCACGGATTTCAGAGGATCGTGAGCAGCGAT
>NZ_JAFBID010000165.1 GCF_016811235.1 Microvirga arabica | reverse complement strand
TGCAGATTCCGACGCAATCCGGACAGGTATTCCGATTTGAAGCCGGACAGCATTCCGGAATGAAGCCGGACACCGTTCCGATCAATCACCGGACACTTTCCTCACTCTGACGATCCCCTGGGTCAGCAACTCGGGCATCACCTTCCTCAGCTCGCACGAGGAGAACGGGATGCCTGCCAAGAGGAAGCTGACCATGAGACACTTGAGACACATGCTGCGCCTGACCCGGGACGGCATGAGCGTGCGCGACATCGCCGAGAGGCTCGGGATTGCCCGCAGCACCGTGCAGGAGAACCTCAAGCGCGCCGAGCAGGCTGGCTTGAGCTGGCCCTTACCCGGCGCGCTGACCGACGAGGCCCTGGAGGGCAGGCTTTTCGCCCGCGCCGGCGTCAAACAAGGCCTGCGCCGCCGACCCGAGCCCCATTGGGGCGATGCCGTCGTCGAACTAAAGAAGCCCGGCGTCACGCTGCAAATCCTCTGGGAGGAGTACCGGGCTGTCCATCCCCAGGGTTATGGCTACAGCCGCTTCTGCGAGCTCTTCCGCTCGTTCGAGGGCCGGCTCTCGCCGACCATGCGCCAGGACCATGTCGCCGGCGACAAAGTGTTCGTCGACTATTCCGGCAAGAAGATCGCCATCGTCGATCCCCGCACCGGCGAGATCCGCCAGGCCGAGATCTTCGTCGCCGTGCTCGGCGCCTCCAACTTCACCTACGCGGAGGCGACCTGGACCCAAACTCTGCCGGATTGGATCGGCGCGCATGGGCGCATGTTCCGTTTCTTTGGCGGCGTTCCGCGCCTGATCGTGCCGGACAACCTCAAGTCAGGGGTCAACCGGGCCTCGTTCTACGATCCGGAGATCAACCGCAGCTACGGCATGATGGCCGCGCATTACGGCGTCGGCGTTCTGCCGGCGCGGCCACGAAGGCCCAAAGACAAAGCCAAAGTGGAGAATGGCGTGCGCTTTGCCCAGACCTGCATTCTCGGACGGCTGCGGCACCAGACCTTCTTCTCCCTGGCCGAGGCCAATGCGGCGATTGCCGGCGCGTGCGAGCGCATCAACGATCATGTCGTTCGCCGCCTCGGCGTCAGCCGCCGTCATCTTTTCGAGACAGTTGAGCGCCCGGCGCTCGCGCCGCTGCCGTGCGACGACTACGAGTTCGCCGAATGGCGCTTCGCCCGGGTCGGTACCGACTATCATGTCGAGTACGAGGGCTTCTTCTATTCGGTCCCGCACGGCCTGATCCGCGAGCAGGTGGATCTGCGGGCGACCAGCCGCACGATCGAGATCTTCCACCGCGGCCAGCGCGTGGCAGCCCATCAGCGGCGCTACGGCGGTCGCCGGCATGGCACCGACCCAGACCACATGCCCAGTTCCCATCGGCGCTATGCCGACTGGACCCCGGAGCGCTTCCGCCGCTGGGCGACGTCCGTCGGCCCACAGACCGAGGGGCTGATCACGGCCATTCTGGCGCATCGTCCACATCCTGAGCAGGGCTTTCGGACCTGCCTTGGGGTTTTGCGCCTGTTGCGCGATCTCGACTCCTCCCGCGCTGAAGCGGTGTCGGCCCGCGCTCTCCAGATCGGCGCGCTCACTTACAAGAGCATTGCCTCCATCCTGGCCAACCGCCTGGCCGCCAAACCCGCCCGCGGCGCTGAGCCAACCGCCATCCTGGAGCACGCCAACCTGCGCGGCCCCGGCTACTTCCACTAAGGAGATCCCATGCTGACCCATCCTACCCTCGCTATGCTGACCGATCTTGGTCTTCATGGCATGGCCAAAGGCTTCCAGGATCTGCAATCCCAGCCAGAGGCGCGTGCTCTGGAGCATGGCGACTGGCTTGCGCTCCTGCTCGAGCGCGAGACGACCCTGCGCCGCCAGAAGCGTTTTGAGAGCCGGGCCCGGGCGGCTCACCTGCGCCATGATGCTCATGTCGAGGACGTCGATTTCAGGGCTACCCGTGGTCTGGATCGCGGGCTCTTTCTCAAGCTCGCCGGCTGCGACTGGATCCGAGAGCGACGCGGGCTTTTGCTGACGGGACCCGCAGGGGTCGGCAAAAGCTGGCTGGCCTGCGCTCTGGGCCAGAAGGCCTGCCGGGAGGACTTCTCGGTTGCTTATCACCGCGCCCCCAGGCTGTTTGCAGCGCTTTCTCTGGCGCGGGGGGACGGCCGCTACGCGCGGATGCTCAAGGCTCTGGCCCGCGTGGATCTGCTCATCCTTGATGACTGGGGACCTGAGAAGCTCGATGACGATCAGCGGCGAGATCTGCTGGAGATCGTCGAGGACCGGTACGAGCGGCGTTCCATCATCGTCACGAGCCAGATCCCGGTCGAGCGCTGGTACGAGATCATCGGCAATCCGACCATTGCCGATGCGATCCTGGATCGGCTCGTCCACAATGCCTACCGGATTGAGCTCTCCGGCGAGAGCCTGCGCAAGCAGCGCTCCCCGGCCGCCGCCTCATTGTCCGATTGACGACCGGACAATCCCAATCCACCATCTCCCATGACCCAGGGTCAGACGAGGAGAGTGTCCGGCTTCAGTTCGGAACACTGTCCGGAATGAAATCGGAATGGGTGTCCGGCTTCACCTTGGAATAAGCGTCCGGCTTCATCGGAATCCGCA
>NZ_JAFBID010000164.1 GCF_016811235.1 Microvirga arabica | reverse complement strand
GACCAGCAGACCGCCGTGCTGCCACACAGCCGTCGCCGAGGTGATCTCAATCGTGCGCTCTGCGGCCCCATACCAACCTGGCACACGCACCGTCTGCCAGTGGGTGCTCGTGGCAGCAAGAACCTCCGCCAGTGTGGGCAGACGGGCACCCTTCCTGCGCGGGCGTCCGAGCGTCCCCGGCAACCGCATGGGTGCCGGCTCGTAGAGCGCCGCATCCAAGCGCAGGCGCGTGATGGCCGTGATCCCACCGCGACGCATGGCATCGAGGAACAGCAGAGCGGAAAAGCCACTGTCGGTGACCAGGATGAGGTCACGTTCGGGGAGCCACCGGCGGGCCTGCAAGGCCATTTGCCGGCCCCAGTCGAGGAGCGTCTTGTGGCGACGTCCCCGCTCCTGGCAGAACCGCTCGGAGGGCGCCAGCGCCGTCAGGACTGGCAAGGCCCAGACGCGCCCGGCCCAGGGAATGGGCGCGAGCAAGGGCCCGGAACAGGGCCACTGGTGGCCAGGCGAGCTCGCCTTTGGCAGCGGCATAGATATCAGCCAAGTGCCGATCCAGGGAGGACCAGTCGATCAGCCCCGATAACCGGTCCACGGAGCAGTGATGGGGTGTGGGATCTGCGGCAAACGCGAAGACTTCCTGTCCAATCTGACGGCGTGCCATGAGACCGCTCCCGTCATGTCCAACGGCCCTATTCAATCACCCAAAGGACATTGGGTCGAGGCTATCCGCGCACAGGTCTCATGACCCGCTCAAAATCGGTGGTTTGCCATGGGACCAAAGCCGACGATGCCGAGCTCCGGCGATCTCTACCGCAGCCGTCTCGACCAGATCCTTGATCAGCGCCACGAGTTGTTCCGGCTTGCCACTCTCATCGACTGGCACCGCTTCAACCAAAAGTTTGGTCGCTTCTATCGTCCGCTCGGCCTGCCAAACCTACCCGGCTGATGGTGGGGCTGTCGTATCTCCAGCACACCTTCAACCTGTCGGATGAGGCGGTGGTGCAGCGCTGGATCGAGAACCCGTATTGGCAGTGGTTCTGCGGCTGCGAGTATTTCCAGCATGAGGTGCCCTGCGATTCGAGTTCGCTCAGGCGCTGGCGCAAGCGGCTTGGGCCAGAAGGACTGGAGAGGGCGCCGTGCGGCCCTCCCGTTTGGAGCGGATCAGCGTCGACACCACGGTGCAGCCCAAGGCCATCACTCATCCCACTGACGCGAAGCTCTATCTCAAAGCTCTCGTCGCCCTCGTGCGGCAGGCCAGGAAGTGCGGTCTCGAGCTGCGTCAGGCCTACACCCGTCTGGCCAAACGGGCGGCCGTGCAGGTGGGTCGCTATGCTCATGCGCGGCCGATGCGGCGCATGCGGGTCGGCGATCGAGCCGATAATCGGAAGCAGGATGGGCGGCTGGGACGCAATCACCTGCTCGGAGTTGCGGGCGACGCCATGAATGTGCTGCTGGTGGCGGCTGGGCATAATCTGCGGCTGATCCTGAACTGGCTCAGGCTTTTTATCGCCTGGCTCCTGGCAGCCCTGATGAGTTCATCCGCGCAACCCGATACTTCTCAGGTCGCCTGAAATCCAGCGCCTGCCGCGTGCAGCCGCATTATTCAGGGCCGACTAAGGTAGGTTCAGACACACCCTTCTAAGCTAAAGCGCTTTTGGTGTTGTTGCCCCTTAAAGAGCGGACATGGCTTCCTTGGTTTGTCGGGCCGCGATGAACTCGCGGGGTGAACGATAGCCGAGAGCCCGGTGCGGGTGAAGCTGATTGTAATGAGCAAACCAGCCCGGCAGCGCGGCCATCACGGACCGGGCATCCGGGCAAGAGCTCACGCGGGCATAATCGCGCTTGATCGTGCGCACGAAGGCTTCTGCCATGCCATTCGATTGCGGGCTCTCCAGCGGCGTGGTGCGCGGCTCCAGCCCAAGCTCCCGGGCAAACGACCGGGTTGGCCCCGCCACATAGCAGCTCCCGTTGTCGGTCAGCCACTCGATCGTGTGCGGCAGCCGGTTCACAGGCCCGAAGCGATGCTCGACAGCGCTGAGCATGAGATCGCAGACATCCTCGCCTTTGATCCCCTCTGTGGTGGCGACATAGCCCAGCGCCTCGCGGTCACAGCAGTCGAGGGCAAACGCGACCCGCACCTTCTCGCCATTGTCACAACCGAGCTCAAATCCGTCCGAGCACCAGCGCAGATTGGACCGCGCGACCGCGATGCGCCCGTCGTGCCGGCGTGTCTCAGCGCCGCCCGCATGCCGCTGGAGGAGCAGGCCGTGCGCCCTCATCACCCGATAAACCCGCTTATGGTTAGGTGGAGCCCGGCCCTGCTCATGCGCTCGGCGCGCCAGAGCGGCATGCACCCGCCGATAGCCGTAAGTGGGCATGGTGGCGATCACGGCCTTGATCTCCTCGACCAGGGCGGCATCCGGCAAGGGCGGCCGGCCACGCGAGCGGGAGGTTTGCGGCGTTGTCTGCTTGACGAGGTTGGAGCGCGCCACCCCGAGGGTCGCGGCGACGACACTCATCGGGAACCGTCCTTCGGCAACGGGACGGACCGCAGCAGCCGTTTTTTCTAGGATGGCAAAGTTAGCTGGCGGGCCTGCTGTTCGAGAGCAGCCAGATAGGCGGCGGGATCGTGCCGAA
>NZ_JAFBID010000163.1 GCF_016811235.1 Microvirga arabica | reverse complement strand
TGCGGATTTCGCGGGATGGTGAGCACGGATTTCACCGCATCGTGAGCACGGATTTCAGAGGATCGTGAGCAGCGATTTCGCGTGAGCGTGAGCAGCCATTTCAGGCGATCGTGAGCGCCTTTCACGACCACCGGGATACTTCGGCCGACAATCCCTCCAGGCTACGGGAGCCTCGTTCAACCGACGAGGAGACCCGATGCCAACCCAGAGATTGTCCATGCGCCGCATCCGAGACGTTCTTCGTTTGAGACATGCCCAGGGCCTGAGCGAGCGCCTGATCGCCCGCACGCTGGGGGTCAGTAACGGTGTCGTTCACAGCTATCTCCGCCGCGCCCGCCTCGCCGGCCTGACTTGGCCACTGCCAGAGAGCCTTGATGATGGGGGCCTCGAACGGCTCCTGTTTCCACCGCCAGCCCCGGCCGCCGACACACCCCACCGCCCGGTGCCGGACTGGGCCTTGATCGACAAGGAACTGCGCCGCCCCGGCGTCACCCGCGTGCTGCTGTGGGAAGAGTATCGCGCCGCCCATCCCGACGGCTTCGGCTACACCTGGTTCTGCACCACCTTTGATGCCTGGAAGCGCCGCTCCCAGCCGGCCATGCGCCAGACCCACAAGGGGGGCGAGAAGGTCTTCGTCGACTTTGCCGGCGACACCATCGACATCTTCGATCCGCGCACCGGCGAGGCCAAGCCCATGAAGCTGTTCGTCGCCGCCATGGGCGCCTCCAACTACACCTATGCCGAGGCCTGCCCGAGCGAGACCCTGCCGGACTGGATCGGCGTTCACGCCAACCTGTTCGCCTTCCTGAATGGGGTTCCCAAGCTGGTGGTGTGCGACAACCTCAAGGCAGCGGTGACCAATCCCGACCGCTTCGATCCTGGCCTCAACCGCACCTATGCCGAGATGGCCGGCCATTACGGCACCGCGATCCTGGCCGCCCGCCCGCGCAAGCCCAAGGACAAAGCCAAAGTCGAGGTCGCGGTGCAGATCGCCCAGCGCTGGATCCTGGCCCGGCTGCGCAACCAGCGCTTCTTCACCCTCGCCGAACTCAACCAGGCTATCGGCGGGCTCGTCGGGGAGCTCAATGCCCGCCCGATGCGCCGCTTCAACGCCAGCCGCGCGGAGCTGTTTGCCGAGATCGACCGGCCGCTCCTCGGTCCGCTGCCCGACGAGCCTTATGTCTTCGCCCGCTGGAAGCGCTGCCGGGTGGCGCCTGATTATCATGTCGAGGTCGACGGCCACTGGTATTCCGTGCCCTTCCGCCTGATCAGAGAGCTCGTCGACGTGCGACTCGCCGGCGCGACGGTGGAGATCTTCCACAAGGGCCAGCGGGTCGCCAGCCATGCCCGGGCACCGAACCGGCGCGGCCACACTACGATTGCCGAGCACATGCCCAGCGCGCACCGCCGGCACGGACAATGGACACCGCAGGGCCTCATCGCTGCTGGCGCGCGGATCGGCCCCTCGACGGCCGCGTTCTTCGAGGCGGTCATGGCCGACCGGCCGCATCCGGAGCAGGGCTTCCGGACCTGCCTGGGCATCCTGTCGCTGGCCAAAAGCTATGGCCCCGAGCGCCTGGACGCCGCCTGCCGGCGCGGTCTCTCAATCAAGGCCCGCTCCGTCGCCTCGATCCGCTCGATTCTTCAGAACGGCCTCGACCGCGCCTTCCTCGACGAGGCTCCCGATCACGCCCCGCTGCGCCACGGCAACATCCGCGGCCAGGGCTATTTCCACTGACCCCACCAGGAGAACCCACCGATGCTGACCCATCCCACCCATGAGCGCCTGCTCGCGCTCGGCCTGACCGGCATGGCCAAAGCCCTCGACGAGCAGCGTCGCTCACCCGATCTCGATGCCTTGTCGTTCGAGGAGCGGCTCGGGCTTCTGGTCGACCGCGAGGCGGCCGAGCGCGAGACGAAGCGTCTGTCGGCGCGGCTGAAGTTTGCGGCGCTGCGCCAGAATGCCTGTGTCGAGGACATCGACTGGCGCACGCCGCGCGGGATGGACCGGGCGGTGGTTGCCCGGCTGACGGCCGGGGACTGGATTGAGCGCTGCGAGAACCTGCTGATCACCGGCGCGACCGGGCTGGGCAAAAGCTGGATCGCCTGTGCCCTGGGCCACAAGGCCTGCCGGGACAATCGCTCGGTGCTCTACCACCGCGTTCCGCGCCTGTTCGAGGCGCTGGCGCTGGCCCGCGGCGACGGGCGCTATGGCCGGCTGCTCAAGACCCTCGGCCGTGTCCAGGTCCTGATCCTGGACGACTGGGGCTTGTCGGTCCTCACCCAGGCCGAGCGGCGTGATCTTCTGGAGATCCTCGACGACCGGCATGGACGTGCCTCAACCATCGTGACGAGCCAGGTTCCCGTGGACACCTGGCACAACCTGATCGGGGATCCCACTCTCGCAGATGCGATTTTAGATCGCCTCGTGCACAACGCTCACCGGCTTGAGCTCACCGGCGAGAGCCTGCGCAAACGCAACGGACGCAGCCGGGCTCTTGACGGCGTGTCCAACTCCTGACTCCATGCAACCTGTCGGCCGAAGCAGCCGCTCATGATCGCGCGAAACACTTGCTCACGATCAGATGAAACGGGCGCTCACCATCGCGTGAAATCGCCGCTCACGATCAGCGAAATCCGCA
>NZ_JAFBID010000162.1 GCF_016811235.1 Microvirga arabica | reverse complement strand
TCCGTCTGCGAGACTTAAGGTAAGAGGCGCTCCGCCGATCTGAGCAACATGGCGAACCGGGTGGCGGTTGTGGTCGAGCACGAGGGCAAAGCCGCGCGCGAGGGTGCCCTCGACGCTGAGGGCGCGTATTTCCCGGTGAAGCCCCTCGAGAGCAAGACCGACACGGTCCAGCGCCTGCTGCAACAGGCAGGTGATCTCGCGCCGCAGCCGTTCAAGCTCCCGGTTCTCACGCTTCAGGACAGCCAGAAACAGTCCGCTGCGAACTCCGGTGAGTTCGCGGATCAGCCGTTCCAGGTGCTGAAGGCTTTCATCCAAGCGGGTCCGCAGGAAGCTCCGGCTGGTGATCACCGTCTGTTGCGCGCTCTCGATCCGGGACTCGTGCTGATGAAGGCAGGCGGCGGCATCCCGCAGGATCCTCTCCCGCCGAACCTGTAGAAGCTGGGCCTGCTGCTCGATGCTGCTGTTCACTGCTTTGCGGATCGTGCGGTAGTCGATCATGATCCGCTCGGCCCGGTCACGGATCAGATCCTGAACCAGCCCGATCGCCTTGCTCGGAGTATCAGTGGCCTTCCAGGCCACCTCGTCCAGCAGGGTGCGATCCGTGGCATGGCCCAGCCCCGTGATCACCGGCACCGGAAAGGTGCAGATCAGCCGGGCCACGTCCTCAAATACAAGCGAGGCCAGCCCAGCCGCGTGCCCGCCACCCCGCACGAGCAGGAGCACGTCGAGCCCCTCGCCTTGCGCCACCTCCCCGCCTGCTTCAGAGCCGCACAGAGCGACTGCCGGGCTCCGCAGCCCTCGAAGCTGGCTGGAAACGACACCGCGGTAGCGATGCCGGCCCGCTCGAGCCGCTCGAGTTCGGAGAGAACATCGGCATATCCGGCTGAGCGCTCAGGATGAACAACGCCAATGCGCAGGATGTCGGCCGGTGCCGGCAGCTGGCGCTGATGGCAGAAGAGGCCATCCTCAATCAGCCGCAGACGAGCTTCGTCCCGCACCTGCTCCAGGCTCGACCCTGTGGGGACCGGCTGCAAGTCCGAGACGGTGGGCTGCAGATGCCGGCTCGGGTGGAACGAGGGCTTGATCCTCACCCAGGCGCCGCTCCCCCTCAGGGACGAGACGTCAGGGTCCTCACCCGTTGCTTGGCGCATCTGCTCGACCACTGTGGGCGGTACGAAGACACGCAGCCGGGCGCTCGTGGAGGCGTTCTGGGCATGGGGCTCGATCAGGTCGAGGGTGTAACCTGAGCCCGCGGTGGAGACGGCAAGGATGGCCGCCTCAACCCAGACCTCCTCCGGCAGGCCTGAGCGGATGACCCTCCCCGCCTCGGCCGTGAACTGCCTCAGACCCCAGCGTGGGATCGGGCGAGCCTCACTTGTCGGCTGCCCTGGGCCCGTGGCGGGCAGCCGATCGGGTTCATGCAGGTTCATGCATGGCGCTCCTGTTGTTCGTTGTCGATGAAGGTCCCCTCTCCTGCCCTGATCGGGCTGGCTGCGTTGCGAGGCAGTCTTCTTCTTGAGGGGTTTGGCTTGGGCAGATGCACTTGAAAGAGGTCTGTCTCGACTGCTCGGTAGCAGGTCTGCAAGATCGCTTAGGTGCTCTCAGGTGTCTTCCAGGGAACGAGCGAGACGTAGTTGAAGGTGATGAACAGCACGGTCAGGGACTTCTGCACGGCGATGCGCATTTCCTCCGGCTCCCCGGTGTGGACGTCATAGATCAGCGAGCAGCTCTGGCCTGTCCGGTCGATCCGGGTCTCGGACCACATCAGCTCGATGTCCAGGTGCCCGGGCGTGTGTGTCACCACATAGCCGCCGATCCGGTGCGAAGCGGGCACGTTGAGGGTGAACGTTGTCTGCTTGTCCTCGCCTTCCAGGTTGACGTCGCCGATGCCGGCGGCATGCCCCTTGGCTCCTGGTCCGCGGTGTCTGAAGATCCCGGTGAAGGAGATGCGGGAGCTGGGCGCCACTGGAATGACCTCAATCAGCCGGCGGGCGTCACCGGCCGGGAAGGTGGGCCCGTCGGCTACCAGGCGGTCGAGGATGGCATGCGCCTCCAGCCTGGCGTTCAGGTCGATGTGATGTTCGTGCATGATGCTATGGCAGGTCCGTGGTCAGGCCGCACTCCGTCGGGATGTGGTAAGGCGGCCTGATGATGAGAGGATCCGATCCTGAATTCCTGTATTCAGATCGGATGGTTCTTTTCCGGGGATTGTTTGTTTTCTTCCCTCAGAAGAGACACTCTGCTTACAACTCTCACACTTGAGTTCGTCGAGGACCCCCGCTTGAAGGAATTGATGCTGCGCCAGCACCTCGTCGCCTGCCTGCGCGCCGCACTGCAGGTGCGCCGGACTCGGAGTTGCGCCAACTTTCGTTACGGACGCGATGGTCCTCGCGTAGTGGTCGCCGGTCTCGTGCTCTTGCATGAGCTACCAAGACGCGGTGTCGAAGCATCCGCTATCCGTTGCGCAACACGCGACTTCCGCTAAGGCAACCGAACGTGCAAAGATGTGCGTCATACAAGAGCCAGACCCCAGACAACGGACGAAACTGCTCAGGATCGGAATGCGGCAGTGCCGCTACATCGTCTCCGACGATCCTCGCCACGCCATCTGCTGCGGAGCCCCAACGCCCGAGGGGTCGAGCTGGTGCGACTGGCACCGGA
>NZ_JAFBID010000161.1 GCF_016811235.1 Microvirga arabica | reverse complement strand
TTGAGGCGCACGGCCTCCTCGACGGCGATCTCGTCGAAGGGGTTCATGGACATCTTGATGTTGGCGAGCTCCACGCCGGAGCCGTCCGGCTTCACCCGGATCTTCACGTTGTAGTCCACAACCCGCTTCACACAGACAAGAAGCTTCATTCGTCCGTCCTCACCAAAGATCAGAGCCGGATATGGCTGAAAACCAGCCCTCCGGACATATAGGAAAAAGGCGGATGGACCGTAACGGTCAACACCCGATTGTCAACGCGGCGCCTGCAGTTCCTGCGCCTGGACGCGGGCGAGCACAGGGTCGTAGCGGCGGCGCATGAGAGGGATGAGAATAGCGCCGACAAGGAAGCCGCCAAGATGGGCGAACCAGCCGACGCCGTCGTCTCCCCCTAAGAAGGCCGAGGCGAACTGGAGCGCGAACCAGAAACCGATGGTCCAGTAGGCCGGCAGGTGCAGCGGGATGCCTTTGAGAAAGAGACCCCAGATCTTCACCCGCGGATAGAGGATGAGATAGGCCGCCACCACCCCGGACACACCGCCCGAAGCTCCGATCAGGGGGCGGTGCGGCTCCGGGGTGATATAGGCATGGGCGAGGCTCGCGGCCGCTCCGCAGAGCAGGAAGAACACCACGAAGCGCCAATGCCCCATGGCATCCTCCACGTTGTCGCCGAACACCCACAGGAACAGCATGTTGCCGATGAGATGAAAGAGGGATCCGTGCAGGAAGATGTTCGTGACGAGCGTCAGCTCCACCGGCACGAAGGGATAGCCCTCTGGCAGCACCTCCGTGCCGAACAGAACCGAGGGGATGAAACCGAGGCCCCCCACCACCGCATCCGGGCCCGGCGGGGCATAGAAGGTGACGAGATAGGCGACGATGCACAGGCCCATCAGGAACCGCGTCGCGAGCGGCGTCTTCATGTTCTTGAGCGGGACGCCGTCGTGAAGCGGTAAGAACATTGGCTGGTTCCTACCGATTCTGTCCCGGTACCCAGAGCACGTCGAGCGCACCCTTGTCGTTCACGTAGCGGGATGCGACGAACAGAAAGTCGGACAGGCGGTTCAGGTATTTCACCGCTTCCGGAGAGACCTTCTCGCCTGGCTTTTCCGTGAGTTCGACCACATGCCGCTCCGCGCGGCGGCAGATTGTGCGGGCGAGGTGAAGCGCTGCGGCGGCGGGCGTGCCGCCCGGGAGCACGAAGGAGCGGAGCACGGACAACTCGCCGTTCAGGTGGTCGATCTCCTGCTCGAGACGGTCTACCTGGGCTTGCGTGATGCGCAGGGGCTCGTAGGGCAGGGGCTTGTCCGTCTCCACCGTGGCGAGATCGGCGCCGAGGTCGAACAGGTCGTTCTGAATGCGGCTCAGCATCGGATCGATGGCGTGATCCGCCGTGTGGAGGCGAACGAGCCCGATGCAGGCATTGGTCTCATCCACCGTGCCATAAGCCTCGATGCGAAGGTCGTGCTTGGGGCGGCGTCCGCCGGCGGCGAGCGCCGTGGTGCCCGTGTCGCCGGTGCGGGTGTAGATGCGGTTGAGAACGACCATGAAAGGCCTGACAGGTTAGGATTCGCTCATTCTAGATGAAGCATCAGATCCATTCCAAAAGTGCAACCCACTTTTGGGTCCGATGCTCTAGAACGAATACCCAACCCGTGCGCCGACATTCGTCAAGCCTCTATTCTCGTCCGAGCAGGTTCCGCCGTCGGAGAGATGCTCGATGGTGGCCATCACGCTCCAGTTGGCGGACAGACGAACGCCCACCGATCCGGACTCGCGGAACAAGGGCGAGCAGCCGACCGCCTGACGGTCCGAAAGCGGATGCGACGAGTCTTTGCCGTTGTGGATGGCGCCGCCGAAGCTGCCTTCCACGAAGATGTTCGGCGTGACGTCGATCGTCCAGGACAGCCCCGCATAGGCGAAGCTGGTGCGGTCGTCGAAATTCAGGCTGCCGCCGATATGCGGCCGGGGAATGAAATAGCTGGTGAAAAGGTCCGATGCGGTGAAGGGCTTATCGAACAGGATCTCGCCGGTCAGGTTGGCCGATCCGTCAGCTCCCTCACGGCCCCAGGGATCCTGAGCGGACAATCCGAAACGGAATTCCGACAGGATGCCCGACTGAGATGCCGTTGGGGAAGTGTTGGCCTGTCGCTTGAAATCGGAGCCCAAAGCGCCTGCCGATCCCATGAACAGGACCAGGAGACTCAGGCCTAAGGCCGGGCTGGTGCGCATCAAAAGGTCCATAACTCAATAAAAATTAAGGCCAACAGGCTACGCCGTTATGGCTAACGATCTCTTAATACAAACCGTGGCGAAAACGTGTCAATACGGAGATGCCCGGAGCGTTAACCGGACAGGTGATGCCGGTTGTCCACGCTTATGAACGACCTTGGGATGCGCATTGCAGGATCTGACGCATGGGAAATGCTCTGATGCTCAGGTGGCTCTCCACCAGATCACACCCATGATGACGATGATGGCGATGAACTGCAGCAGCACGCGCAGGCGCATGAGATGCTGCGACCGATTGGCATTGCCGCCGCGCAGCATGTTGAAAAGGCCGAGAAGCAGCACGAGAGCGACAGCGACAACCGCTATCGGCACAAGCAGATCGACAAAACCGGACATCGTGATTCCATGAGAGGGTTCGGGCGACCGTGGCCCGAACCCATCGGAGAGACAAGGGGTGCGTTGACCCTGTTATCAGTTTCTGCGCAGCAGCCGCTCGAAATATTCGAGTTCTTCCTGCGCTCGCGAGGGGTCGCCCAGCTTGCGGCGCAGCTCTTCCAGGATCTGCTGCGCGCGCTGGGCCGGTGATGCACCGGCACTGGGCACCTCGACA
>NZ_JAFBID010000160.1 GCF_016811235.1 Microvirga arabica | reverse complement strand
ATTTGTTTGAGCCGCAAGAATGTTGGAACTTCCTCAAGGCCGCTGGCTATGCGTCCGTGTAAGCGTCCGATGCTCTAATGATCTTCACGAATATCCTCTGACGGAGAGGCGCCTGCGTGCCGAAAGAAGCTGACGATCATCTCGGGGCGGCGCTGCAAGCCGCAAAACTCGTGGCGCGCCGGACGGTGGAGATCGGCGACTAATTCAGGCAGCTCATCCTCCATGGTGCGTAAGCGGGCAGCTGATGCCGTTCAGGGGCGATAGTTCCACGGCATGAGGGCATCAATCTCGCGGTTGGGCCACCCGTTGGCGATGCGCTCAAGCGTCTGGGTCAGCCAGGCGTGCGGATCGACGTTGTTCATTTTGGCCGTCGTCAGAAGGCTCGCGATGGCCGCCCATGTGCGCCCGCCACCATCGGAGCCGGCGAACAATGAGTTCTTGCGCGTGATCGTCTGAGGCCGGATGGCGCGCTCGACCGTATTGGAGTCGAGCTCAATCCGCCCGTCCGATAAGAACCGCTCCAGCGAGGCACGACGCGTCAGAGCATAGCGGATCGCCTCGGCCAGCTTCGACTTGCGCGACAGCTTGGGCAGTTCTTTCTCCCAGAATGTGAGCAACGTGCTCACGACCGCAGCCGATTCCGCCTGGCGAGCCTGCCTTCGTGTAACTGCATCCTTGCCACGAACGCTGTCCTCCACAGCCCAGAGCGCCGCCATCTGCTCCAGCGTCTGCGCCGCCACCATGGAGGCATCCGAGACGTGCAGCTCGTAGAACTTCCTGCGCACATGCGACCAGCAGGCGGCCAGCTGAACGCCTTCATTGGCTCCCTCAGGTCGGGCCAGTCGATGATAGGCCGTATAACCATCCACCTGCAGGATGCCGCGATAGCCCTCCAGATGGCGCGCCACGCACTCACCGGCCCGACTGTCCTCGAAGCGGTAGACCACGAGCGGCGGATCGCGGCCGCCAAACGGCCGATCATCGCGCACATAGGCCCACAGGTACGCCGTCTTGGCCTTGCCCGCCCCGGGTGCTAGGGTCGGCAGGGTGGTCTCATCGGCAAAGATCCGCTCGCCCTGCTTGATCCGCGCCAGGGCATACGCGGCCAGGGGCTCGAGTTCGAACCCGACCTTGCCCATCCACTGCGCCATCTGCGAGCGCTCGATCACCACCCCGTCGCGGGCTTAGATCGCCTCCTGCCGGTACAGCGGCAGGCCATCGGCGTACTTCTACACCGCGATCTGGGCCAGCAGCGCCTCAGTGGGAATCCCACTGGTGATGATCCGGGCCGGTGCCGGGGCCTGGATGACGCCATCGCGGCCCTTGTAGACGTATTTGGGCCGGCGCGTGACGATCACCCGGAACTGGGCCGGCGTCACATCCAGCCGCTCGCAGACATCCTCGCCGATCCGGATCCGCTCCAATCCTTCGCAGCCCGCCGGATCGTCCGGCTCGATCACCACCTCGACCCGTTCGAGATGCGCCGCAAAGCCCTTGCGTGGGCGCGGTGGACGCTTGGTCGCGCGTCCCGTCGCCTTGTCTCTCTCGGCCTCGAGGGCCGCCACACCGGTCTCGATCTCGTCGAGCGCAAGGGCATACTGATCGTCGCTCAGCCGATCCTGGCCAAGCCGCTCGGATCGGGTGCCGTAGCGCGCTCGCTCCAGCATCTTCACAATGGCCATCAGCCGCGCGATCCGCTCCTCGGCACCTTGGTTCACCTGCTCGAGATGAGCATTGCGCTGTTCCAGAAGCGCGGTCTTCTCGGCCATCGCCCGCACCATCGCCTTGAGCGCATCGACATCATCGGGAAGGGCGGAATCATGGGCCGTCATGGCGTCCATCAGACCATGGTCGAGGAGGCTGCCGAAGTGGTTCTGCGGCTCTGATTCATCTTGCCGCAGGGACAACTATCCGACCGATTGCGGAGCCCTGACAGTCACGGCGTGCACCCGCTTCCAGTCCATGCCATCGACCAGGGCGAGCAGCTGGGCATGGTTGAGTTGCACCCGATGTTGACCGATCCGCGGCCAGCAGAAGTGCGCCTTCTCCAAGCGCTTGCTGTACAGGACGACGCCGGTGCCGTCCCACCAGACGATTTTGACGCGATCCGCCCGTTTGGCGCGAAAGACGTAAAGAGCGCCGCTGAAGGGATCGGATCCCGCCTCGCGCACCAGCGCCAGCAGGCCGTCTGGACCTTTCCTAAAATCAACCGGATGGCTGGCGACAAACACCTTCACGCCGGCCGGGATCATGCTTGTCGAACCGCTCGAAGGATTTTGACCAGGTGGTTCTGATCAACATCAGCGGTCACGCGAACCACCACGTCAGCGACCACGATCTCAATCATCGAGGCGGACGTTGGCGTGACTTCAACGAATCCGAGCCGCTGCTCCTGGGGCTCGCCTTGGACGACACCAGCCTGCATTGCCTTGCGGCGCCAGCCGAACAGTTGCGCCGGTGCAATCCCGGCCTGCCGCGCAATGGCCGAGACATTGGCTCCAGGCTTCAGGGTCTCCTCGATGAGAGCCATCTTGGCTTCAACCGACCAGCGCCGGCGGGGCCGCTCGGGAGCACCCTCCAGGCGGCTGGGGATGGCTTCCAGGACATGGAAACTTCTATCATCAGGCATAGGCGCAGACATAGTAACTGACACTGAAAGCTCCTGGCTTCTGTGTCAGGAAAGATCAGCCATCGCAGCACGCTGCGCCAGATGTGGTCACCTTACCGCTTACCATGGTGCGCTTGACGACTGCATTGCACTGCTCCTCGGGATTGAGCTCGGACGCATAGGTCGGGAGGTAGGCCACCGCATAATCCTGCGGGTGGGCCGCGATGAAGGCGGTGGTGGCCGGTGTGACCTGCCCCTGAAGTTTCATCCAGCCGCTGTTAGAGTCTTGGCCGGTGATACGCCGTGTGGCGCGACAGGAGCAA
>NZ_JAFBID010000015.1 GCF_016811235.1 Microvirga arabica | reverse complement strand
GACCGACCAAAGCTTCTCCGCAATGATCTATCTCGCCGCCGCCGTCATCAATTCACGATGAATCCCCACAAGCCTTAGTTCACAGGAACACGTTCCTCAGCGTTCTGGTTTGGGCCTCCTTAGATAAGAAGCGTGCGAAGTTGTCTTACGCGGATCAAATTGATTCGTTGCAGACCGGTCTTCTGCAGGAAAGCCCGGAAGCCACATTCAATGCGTCCTCACCTATGGCTCGGGCGATTGCATCACGGCTGTTCTGAAACTGTCGGATTACGGTGGTCTGCTGGAGCTGTCATTTCAGGGACGGCAGCAGACATTCTCCTTGGTTTCGGAGCCGAAGCACTTTGGTGGCGTGCAATGGTACGCCGTCTGCCCAAGGACAGGACGGCTGGTTCGGGTGCTCTTCAGGCCGCTGGGAGCCGCCTTCTTTGCCAGCCGGCATGCTTGGGGCCGCAGGGCTGCTTATGCCTCGCAGTTCCTTGACCCGATTGGGCGGGCATGGCGAACGAAGGCCAAAGTGAAGGCGGCGCTCCTCGGAAGTGAGGATCCGGATGAGTGGGACCTGCCGCCCAAGCCGAAGGGGATGCGCTGGGCGACCTACGAGCGGTGGGTGGCCAAGTACGATGCTGCGGAGGAGATGCTCGATACACAGCTCATCCTGGCGGCGGCGCGGCTGATGAAGCGGCTGTAGCTGGAAGGCCTGTTCGATGTGTTCGGGTGCGATAGGTTCGGCGCTCGGCAAGCAATTGTTAATACCTCAGGCGCAGCCTGTTCATGTGCCGAGACGGCACGGTTGTTGTTTCCTCTTAAAAACCGGCCGTGAAAGGCGGCCTCCCTTGCGCGTGAAACGCAATTGGCGCTCTTTCTTTGGCGACTGCTCTGTCAACAAGGCGGCGTGCCTTGGCCAAGCTGGGGACGCCGTCAGCTACCAATAAGGCTACGATTTTACAGAGGAGCATTGAATGCCCCTCGGCACGAGTGACGTATCCCTGTAGTAATAGAGAGGAATAGTCATGATTGTTCGCATTCTCACTGCCACAAGCCTTCTTCTCGCTGCTCCCGCCGCCATTGCTGCACCTACGAAGCCGAAACCGGTCTCGGCTGTGGTCATCACAAACTCACGCGATGTGCCCGCGACTGATGTTGCCATTGGGGCCAATGGTCAAACAGTTCGGCTGGCAAAGCCGCTTGGCGCGAAAGCACAAGCCACTCTGAGGTTGCCGAAGATGGCGGGCTGCATGGTGGTTGTGGCAGCTGTCTTTGAGGATGAAGCAACGTCAGAGCCTTCCGAGCTCGATGTATGCAAGGACAGGACCATTCGATTGACAGATTGATGACAGCCACGCCCGACTAGGGCGAACGCAACAGGAATGCTGTCTCCGAAGGCGAGGTGAGTGCAGTCTGAACTGCGGCGCATCAAGGCGCTAAGGTTGGCTGTGCTCACCAGTCACTTAGACCCGCATCAGTGACCTGAACTGACCCATGCCCCTGTAACTTGGCACTGGGTCATCAATAGGGTGCCGTGCGCCTGAGCAAGGAACTTCATCCTGTCACCTGCCGCAAGAAAGCCTTCGAGCGGTGCTCCACTCTGAGGTCCTGGCCCATTGGAGGAAGAGATTCCATGGACGGTCTCCTCCCTCAGCTGACATCAGCAGACTGGGCAATTGTCATTGCTGTCATCCTTGTGCCGCTTCTTATGGTCTTTGGCGTCTATACGATCCGCACCGAGATCCGGGAAGCCCTGCGCATCGAGGCCAAATCGGTCAGACTCAAGACCAGCAAAGCGGAGCGCCAAGAATGGCGTAAGCAGGCAACGTCCCCGGAGACGCTCAATCTGCTGGATGACATCGAGACGCTCCTGCGCTTCATCCATGCTGATGAGGTGTTTGCTCGACAGGAGCACAAGGAGGCCGTTCGTCTCGCCTGGATGAGCTATCGGGTTCCAGTTCGCTTAGCCCTGTTCGGCAGCCTATTGCTCGGCGGCATCATCTCCACGGTTTTTATGGTAATTGCTCAAGGTCCTTCCAATCCAATCCCTTGAAGTCTGGTGCGTCCCAATGGTGCCGACAGTGCTATGAAATGTCTCGGCTTTGAGAGAGGCCGCTAGGATCTTGTCTCTAGCTGTTAGGGCTTGCGAGAACCACATCGGGAGCAGCGTCATGCCGGTGCTGAAGCACAGGCGTGATGGCAGCAGGCCTTGGGAGTTCGGGTATGGCATACATGACACCACAAGAGCGCGCTGAGAGCCTCCGAGACGCAATCCACATGTATATTGACTTGGCTGAAGGCGAGGAGGCTGGGCCCTCTTGGAGGTTAACAGATAGGGGCTTCGCCAGGATTGCCTCTGTCATTCGTGAGGCTGAAAACGATGCATTGGAGCGAGCCGCCGAGTTGTGCGAGGCGGTGCACCTGGAGAGCCGGACGCGGTACAGTATGCTTCTCGGCCCGGATTATCTGGTGACGAGAAGTCTCCTATCAAGGGAGCTTGCTGCTGCAATCCGAGCGCTCAAGCACAAGGGCGAAAGTTGATACTGGATCTCAAGCTCTGCCGCGCAAGCCAAAGTGTATGTGGTGGGGACCTACGAGCGGTGGGTGGCTCGATATGATGCGGCTGAGGAGATGCTCGATGCGCAAATCGTCATGGCAACGGCGCGGTTGATGAAACGAATTTGAACGGCAGGATTGGGAGAGTACCACCTTGAGTGGTCTTCAGCGCTCTCCTCCACGTGAGCGGTGTATGTGCCCTACAGGCATAAGGAGCCAAGGATGGTCTTAGGGCGAGGTTCGAGAGGCCTCTCGCCCTACGAGCAAATGGAGTACTGCTGGGGCTGAAGGGATTCCTTAGGATTTGCTTTAGCAAATCGCAAATTTGCAACCTTCACACCTCCAAAGCCTGACAATATAGCTGGGTATGGAGCCAAGTAAAACAACTACCCACTTCGAGTTAGCGACAGAAACGCGCTTGTCTATCCTATATGCGATGGTTAACGATTTGCCTGCCGCGGGGCTCACAAGGGGAATGTACCATGAAAAGGTTTCTACTTTTCGCAGGAACAGAAACGTCAAAAAACGTGGGGGCAAATGGACTTGCTGGAGATTACGAAACAGCTCTCGAGGCTTATGTTTCTCTGGTTGATAACCAGACGCCTTCTGAATGGTGGCATATTCTCGACACCCAAACCGGTGAGGTCATCGAACGGCGTCACTTGAAAGTCAACGGGACCTTAAGCTTCATGCGATCCGACAGAGTCGTAGGTTCTCAAGCCTCGCGCGCTCCAATTACCTTCAGGCCCGCTTTGCAGACGAGCGGCGCGGATGCAGCAAAAGAGCTTGAGGCTGGGTTGCGCGCCACTGTCGCCTCTGTGACCAAGCCGAATGGCAACTCAAACGGACACTTGAATGGTGGGGATCAGTAACGGGAAGGTCTTGCTTCGGCGGTGCTTTACTTCTCCTATATAATCCTGAGGTTCGATAAGGTGATGCCCTCTCGGTTGCCGTGTAGGCTTCCGCGAGGGCTTCCCTTTGAGGCATGACATCGGTCGTCATTGAAAGCCCTGCACACTCTTGAGGCCGCATGAGTCTCCTAGAGCAGATTTGGGGGAGGCTGCGGGTATATGCGCAATCCCGGGGTATTTGCGGCCCTCATACTGAGCGGGATGACAGCATCCTGCGCCCAGAGGGTGGTGCCCTCTGCTCACATCGCTTCGCCATCCCCCGCGCCGGAAGCCGCGCCCGACCGGCGCCTGAATATGACCGGAGAGAGCGGGCGGAATGCAGTCGTTACGGAAGATGCAAAGAAACATTTGGCTGCTCGTACCCGTCAGGTGGGCTCTAGGGCCACAGCGGCACGGCACCCAGAGGCTCAGGCCTCGCAGTCCCAATCATCTCAGGCTCCACGAGAGCCATGGCACAACCTGCCTTCAGTTGCAGCGCTTCCGCCGCCATCCGAGCCTGCCGAGCCCAGCGTCCCAACAGTAGCATCACTGCCTCCACCTTCGGAACCGGCTGAACCAGCTTTTCCGCCGCCACCTCATCCACTTGCGTCTGAGTCGGTAGAGATCTCTGTCTCGGCGCCTCTGGAACCAACTGCGCTAAGGTTGCCTGCGGCTCCGCCCGCTATGGAAGTAGCTCCGACACCAGAACCTGTGACTCCTTCCGTTTCCGCGGCGTCTCCTGACGCCGTGATGCCGCCGCCTCCAGAGCCGGCCGAACCATCCCTGCCCGAACAAGTAGATGTAGCTGGAGAGAACTCGGTCACGATTCCGTTCTCGGAATTGACCGAAAACTTGTCGTTGCGCCCACAATCCGATTGGCGGGATGTCACCGAAACCTTCTCCCTTCCGTATAGCCTGCTGTCGGGGACTTCCGGAACCGGCCCGGAAAGGAGGTTCCCAAGCTTTATTAGAGATCCTTGGCCGCTCCCGACTGAACGCTGACCAACTGAACGGCTTAGTAGACGAAACGTGAGTCGAAGCGGCATTGCTCAGGACGAGGACCTCAGACGGGCGGGATCTTCCACCTAAGCCCAAGGGGATGCGCTGGACGACTTATGAGCGGTGGGTAGCAAAGTACGATGCCGCTGAAGAGATGCTTGATACACAGCTCGTCATGGCAGCGGCGCGGTTGATGAAGCGGCTGTAAATCCTGAGGGTAAACACGGGGACATTCAACCAGCCAACCACCACTATCTCACTAGCAACGGGAGGGGCAGCTCAGATGTGGACTAACTCACCCGTCCTCTTGTGACTCTAGAAGGGCAGGTGCGATTGGGCTGCCCCGGATAACGTCTGGCCACGCCTCTCTGCTTGTGGTGGGCGGCACCTCAAGGCTCCGAACGAGCGGCAGTGATAGGATGCCAGCAATTAGAACTATCGCGGCAACGGCGCCCTTGGTCAGCCCAATAGCAATCCTCTTAAAATGGGGAGAGCGAGTCCTTCCCTCTTGTTTCGAGGGCTGGACGTTAAGCCCAATGCGGCGCTGAGGGTCGTTGTCGTTCACTGCGCCTCGGGATGGACGAGGGCTCATGGCGACCATCGGCAGCAATCGCCTCCAGAACATTCTTGCCGAGCAGTAAGAAAGGACCGTTTTCATCGCTCAGCCCCCTGAAGGTAAGCCAAGACTATCCACCTATCTCGTAGGAAAGATGTGTGCCTGGACACACCAGAGCAACGTATCGCTTCCTTGGCTATCTATCGTGAGACTTGAAGAACCAAACGACACTCTAGCGGATTCTTCTTGATTTCAGAGGAAAACAATCTGTCCCGAGTGTTGGTGAGGGAGGCACAGCCGTTTCCAAGGATTATAGGTATCCCGAGGGTTCATACTTGGTGGAAACACAAAGACGCTTATGAACCGCCTTGGATTAGCCCTGTTCTGCTCGCTGCATCAGCCAATCACATGGTCAAGTTTGCAGGATGGCACATGCACTTAGATGAGCCCTTTCCTCTTGAAGCCCTCCCCCCCCAAGTGAGGCACGCGGTTCTCCGTGAGTTTAAGGGGCGCCGTCCTAATCTCAGAGAAATTGACCAGGTCTCGGACAAGCATTGGTTGGCAACCCCAGGCATTGGTCCAGCCTATCTGGAGACAATACGCAACATCACCAATGCTGTGCGAGGGCAGGAAGTCAGCCCCGTGGCCGCCCACAGCTTGTCGGATGCCGAGTTGCTGAGGCGTCTTGAAATGCTCCAGGAGGACCTGCACTGGCTGGAGGGTCAATTGAAGGCGCGAATGCCCAAAGAGCCAAGACACAAACGGCACCGGCCGTGGCACGACCACGCTGCGCAAAATCAGACTGACCTCTCAGGTCACGAGCTTGGTGGAGGCGAAGCTTCAGGCTACCGAAACCACCAAGGGCAGAGTCGTTGAGAGTTCAAGACTTCTAGAGCTTTAGGCTGCCGCTCTGGGACGCCCCATCCGCGTTCCTGCTGTAGCACCCTCCAAGGCGAGAAGAAGCACCCCGATGTCTTCGCCCAGCAGGTTGATGGCATTGCGGGCATACTCCCGGTAGCGCTCCTTATGGGCCACAGGCTGGCCATGCCACGGGAGTTCTTGGTGGTCGGCTTTGTGAATGGCCTGAGCCACTAACTCGGTTGTGTAATCCATCTTGGCCCCATGATGAGAACTGAACCTGTTCTGGTTGAACAGTGTTTTCAAAATCGCATATTTCGGAAGCTGGCCAGCAAAGGGCTTGCCCGCTGAAGTAAATGACCGACGCAACAAAGAGGACCGGCGCACGCTGAAGGGACAAGCCTTCTGTCCATGGGCATGGTTAATATGGCTGATTTGCTGGGTTCTGGCTGTGCCCGGAATGCTACAGTGCCAGAGATTGGGTTCGCCGTTTGCGCAAGAGCAATCGCCAGAAAGCCGAGATGTTGCCGCACGAGCCGGACTTGGACTCTGACAGTCAGGCAATCAGAATGCGGTCTGCTGGTTCATGGCTAAGATGCTTAACAAGCACGAGCTAAGCGGCTTCGATAGGCCTCAATCTCGCACGCGGCCTCATCGCTGCGTAGCCATGCCTCTGCCGTCGAGCGGGATGGAAACTCTTTAGCGCAAATCTTCGGTGTGAGTTTCCCACGAAGGGGAACGACGACCCGCCACTGTCTCTTCATCCGTAGCACGTAGGCCGGTGGGTGGTCCTGCCTCTTCATATTGGACCTCCGCGGTTAGTCAGTAGTTCAGAGTATGCTGGCCGATGTTTTTGAGAAGTTAAGACAGCTTGATAAGGCGGCTTCAGCCAAGAGATTTCGATTAAGAAATCAGCGGCTCTCTTCGTTGCCGCCCGCGGTTCAAGCCTTCCGTTTTAGTTTCCACGCTGACAACTAGAGCTGCCTTGTTGCGTTGTCTTTGAGCACTCTCACTTGCGGAGGGACGCGCCTATGGATGTCTCGGTTAGACTTGAGGACCGGTCCAAGCACACTTGGGCGGTTTATGTCGATGAAGCCTGCATCGCACGAGGCTTGCCGCGAGCGGAGGCGAACCGAATTCGGGGGCAGATCCAGAGGGGGGAGCTTAAGCCACGCCCCAGCTAGCCACGCTCTCACCACTTCGGTGGCCGTTCACCCTATAACCAGCTATCCCCATTCTCCACAGGCTTGCTTGCAGGGGAGGAACCTCCCTCGACACGTCTGCTTATCTGAGTAGATGTTCGCTTTATGTTCTTTCGGGCGTGGCACGAGGATGGGCAGAACCAAACTGACAGTAGAGCAGGTGCTGGAGGCGCGGCTGCGCTATGCGGCTGGCGAGCGGGAATACAGCAAACTGGCTCGTGAGTTCGGCGTGAGCCGCGAAGCTGTCCGCGCTGCAGCAGAAGGCTTAAGCTTCAAGTACCTGCCCATGCCACCCAAGAGGCGCAGGTGAGGACTGGCCGCAATCCCCGCCGCGCCTATGATGTGGACGGCAATGAGATCCTGCCGGTTACGGTCGGGCAGAGCCTTGCCGATGGGTACAGAACCGTCATGGCCTACTGTGAGGCGCATAACTGCGGCCACGGTGCTGAAGTGCCGCTGAAGGGGTGGTCTGCTGACCTGCCGGTGCCCGACATGGCCTTGAAGTTGCGATGCTCACAGTGTGGTAGCAGACAGGTCAGGATAATGGTCAATGTGGCTGAGCTGTACGCCAGGGCTCATGGGGCAGGCGGGACCAACGGATAAGCACACCGTTAGCGGTTTCGTTAGGGATGCGTTTACCTTTCGGGCGCAGCCTCGTTCTTGTGCCTCGTTGGCACGGTCGTTCTCCCTGATGGTCGCGAAGGCGGCCCACCTAGAGCGCCAGCAGAATGGGCGCTCTTTCTTTGCAAGGTCAACAGTCCTTGGCCTTGCTGCTCAATAGCAGCTCGTGACTGTCTGAAAGCCCATGCGCGTTGAGGTACAATTGGCCTGAAGAGTAGTCGTCTGAGGACCAGCCATCATTTGAGAGCCATAGGCCAAAAGAGCATCAGAGGCTGCCGCGTCAGCTTGTTCCTTCTGGGTTCTCTGCTGCTGTTTGAACATGCGGCACTGGACGTAGATGTCTGTTCCAAGCCGTGCGCCCATCTGGCGGCAATCTGCGTCGTCGCTAGCAGACTGCTGTGCGGCCATTTGTTGAGGCGATACGCACCCAGCGAGCATGAGCGCGAGTGTGCATGCAGTTAGTGCTCTTAGCATTATTGTCCTCATCCAAGATCTTCAACCTACCACTCAGTAGGTCTGCGTCGAGGGGAGGGCGTCTTTCGTCCACTGCCTTTATTAACTGAGATTAGGGCGACAGTTCCCGGAAGCCGGTACGTGACAGCGCCGGATTCCCCTTTACGCTTCCGAACGAGGGCGGGCGAGGGGTTGAGCCTGATTAACAAGCCAGCGCGGGCGCATGTTGACAACCCAATGCCGGGCTGAGAGCCCGTCCCGAAAAGGGTTGAGTGGCCGAGGCCGCTATGATTCCAGGAGGGTGCTGAAGCCTGACCTGGAACCGCAATGTGGACCCCGACCACCCGGCGGCAGTATAGCCGCGGCGGCTTGCGTTACGAAACCGATTTGACCGATGCCGAATGGGCGCTGATCGCGCCGCTCCTGCCCGAGCCGCACGCCCGGGGACGCCCGCGCCGCTGGTCCACCCGGGAGATCCTGAACGCGATCTTCTATGTCCTGCGCGGCGGCATTGCCTGGCGGCTTTTGCCCTCTGATCTGCCGCCCAAGAGCACGGTCTTGCGCTGGTTCAGCCTGTGGCGGGACACCGGTGTGTTCGAGACCATCAACCACCTGCTGGTCATGGCTGATCGCGAGCGGGTCGGGCGGGAGGCCTCCCCCACCGCCGCCGTGCTCGACAGCCAAAGTGTGAAGACCACCGAGAGCGGCGGGCCGCGCGGCTATGATGCGGGCAAGAAGGTCAAAGGCCGCAAGCGCCAGGTGCTGGTCGACACCGACGGACGTGGTCTGATCCTGGAGCCGCAGCCGGCGGACGTTCAGGACCGGGATGGGGCCTGTGTGGTCCTGCGCCTGTCGCGGCGCGCATTCCCGTTCATCGCCACGGCGTTTGCCGACAGCGGCTATGCCGGCGAGACCCCGGCCCAGGCCACTTCGATCCGCATCGAGATCGTCAGGAAGCCGCCCGATCAGGTCGGCTTTGCGGTGCACCCACGCCGCTGGGTTGTTGAAAGGTTCTTCGCGTGGATTAGCCGAAACCGGCGGCTTTGGAAGGATCCGGAGGCGACGCTCACGTCAGCCCGCGCGTTCCTCTACGCCGCTTCCGTCATGCTCCTCGTCCGCCGCTTGGGACGACACTCATGATTACGGGACGGACTCTAAGATTCTTACCCCGTCGCCGCTCTCAAGTTTGGAGGCGGTTTCCTGATAAGTATCCCTGGAGCCATCGGGACGTATGATGTGTTTGTAGTGGTAGTAACTCGTCCATGCATCATCCTGGCCAGGAGCGTTGTCATGATAAATATACTCAGTGACTCCATCTGGCCTTATCACACGGGTTTCACTGACCCCACCACCAAGAAACCGCGTGTCGTGAGTTCCATATTCATTGCTTATTAGATCTCTTACGAGCACCCCAGCTTGATTGTACTCTCTGCTTTGCAGATAAAGGTTCGCCACATTGCCATCTCCGTCAACTTGTTGCTGACGGTAAGTCACTCGCGCCAGCCGAGCATCAGCTGGGTCATGTCCGGGTTCCGGAGGGTAGAAGGTCCGCGTGGAGTGCGTGGTGTAGCCCTGGCCATTATTGAAGAGAGATGTTTCTTCCTTCGCACCATTGGCAGCGATCCTGATTTCCGTGATTTGCGTGAAGATGCCATCGGTGATGTGAAGGTTGACGACCTTGGTGCCGTTCTCGTCCATCCATTCGGAGCGAGTGGTGATGTATTTCACTCCATTCGCGATGCTGATGATGGTGCCATCATCCTCAATCCAGTTAAGGCCGGTATTGCCGGTAGTCACCCGGCCGTCCTCATGCACCGTGGTCGGCCCTACGCCATAGACACCTCCAGCGCCGGTACCTTGTACAGCACCGCCATAGGTTACTCTTATCCCTGCTTGGTAGCCTTCGTTGGCCATGCGGCGCTCAAGGTCTTCCATCTCCCGTTCAAGCGTCGTCATCATGAGCGCATCTCCTCTGTCCAAGGCCTTCGGCCGTTTCATTGATGTATGAGACATGAGGAGGCAGTCGCACCCTCCGAACGAGGAGGGGAAGCCGTCATATGAAAGGTTTGTTGGATCTCTCGGATCGTACTGTGCGTATCAGCACATGCCGATATTATACCAATAGTCGAGTTTACTTAAGGCAAATCACAACCACAAGTTTTTCAGGGCAAACTAAGCTACACTAATCGATTCTAATAACTCATAAGCACGACTAAGACATATCTAAGCTGCAGGTATTTGAAACAATTGCAGCACGTGCGATGAATTTGATCCTCAAGTGGATAGGGCAATCGACCTATAAGGAGTGAACTTTCAGCTCAACCATGATGGCTCATATAAGTCCGTTCAATCATTACCGAAACAAGCCTAAGCCCCCGCAATCTCCCTGAGCTTCACCCGTCCGCGCTCCAGCACCAGCCCGAGCTGGCCGTTCTTGAGCGCCAGCGCCTTCTCGCCGAAGAGCTTGCGGCGCCAGCCGTGGAGCGAGGGGACGTCGGCGTTGTCGCTGTCGGCGATAGCTTCCAGCTCTTCCACGGTGGCGATGATCTTGGGCGCCACGCCCTCCTGCTCGGCCACGGCTTTCAGCAGCACCTTCAGGAGGTCGACCACGGAGCCGGTGTTGTTGCGGCCGCGGCTGCGCTCCGGCATGGGGATCGTGGCGGGATCGCGGGCGAGGGCCCGCTCAACGGCTTCGAGGATTTCGCCGCCGGTGCGGCAGCGCTCGAAGCCGTTGAGGATGGTGCGCAGGCGCCCAAGAGCTTCGACGCTGCGGGGCGCCGAAGTCGCGATCTGGCTGGCGACCTGAATCAGGGCAATTGCACGATCAACCCATCGCGTATCGTCACCCGCCGGTCCATGCGGGCAGCCAGATCCATGTTGTGAGTAGCAATCAATGCCGCGAGCTTCGAGGCGCGGACGATGGCGACGAGGGTCTGGAAGACCCGGTCGGCGGTGTGCGGATCGAGGTTGCCGGTAGGTTCGTCGGCCAGCAACAGGCGTGGCGCGTTGGCCACCGCGCGGGCGATGGCGACGCGCTGCTGCTCGCCGCCGGAGAGCTCGCCAGGGCGGTGATCGAGGCGCTTGCCTAACCCCAGGAAGGTCAGGAGCTGCTTTGCGCGATCTTCGGCCTCCGCCTTCGGCAGGCCGCGGATGAGCTGCGGGATCACCACGTTCTCCAGGGCGGAGAACTCCGGCAGGAGGTGGTGAAACTGGTAGACGAAACCGAGTTCCTCACGCCTGACGCGGGTGCGGTCCTGGTCGTTCATGGCGGCTGTCTGCTTCGAGCCGACAAAGACCTCGCCGCCGTCCGGCTTTTCCAGCAGGCCGGCCACATGAAGCAGGGTCGACTTGCCGGTGCCGGAGGGCGCCACCAGCGCCACGATCTCGCCTGGCCAGATCGCAAGGTCTGCCCCGCGCAGCACTTCGAGGAAGCTGTCGCCCTGCGGGTAGCGACGCTCGACTTTCGACAGGTACAGGGCGGGCTGGGACTGGGCTGGCGACATATTTATCCGTAACGCAACGCCTCGACGGGATCGAGCTTCGCGGCCCGCCAGGAGGGATAGAGGGTCGCGAGCAGCGAGAGCACCATCGCCATGATGAGAATGGTCGCCACCTCGGTGGGATTCACATCGGCCGGAAGGCGGCTCAGGAAGTAGAGTTCGGCCGGAAAGAGATTGGTGCTCGTGAGCCGTGAGATGACATCGCGGATGGTCTCGACATTGAGCGCGAGCAAAAGGCCGAGGCCGAAGCCCGCAATGGTCCCGACGATGCCGATGGATGCGCCTGTGATGAGGAACACGCGCATGATGGCGCCGCGTGTCGCCCCCATGGTGCGCAGGATCGCGATGTCCTCCGACTTGTCCTTCACGAGCATAATGAGGCCCGAGATGATGTTGAGCGCCGCCACCAGCACAATGAGGGTGAGGATGAGGAACATCACGTTGCGCTCGACCTCCAGGGCGCCGAAGAAGGTGCGGTTGCGCTGGCGCCAGTCGGTCATCAGGATCGGCCGCCCCGCTGCCTCGTCGATGGCTGCGCGCGCCTCGTCCACCCGGTCGGCATTGTCGAGATAGACCTCGATCAGCTGCACGTCGCCCTGACGGTTGAAGTAGTTCTGCGCTTCCGTGAGCGGCATGAACACGAAGGTGGAGTCGAACTCCGACATGCCGATCTCAAAAATCGCCTTGACCGGATAGCCCTTCACCCGCGGCGCGGTGCCGAAGGGCGTGGAGGCGCCACGGGGCGTGATCAGCGTAAACGTATCGCCGGCCTGGAGCGACAGGGCATCGGCGAGGCGTCGGCCGATCGCCACTCCCTCGCCTTCATCGAAATCATCGAGCGTGCCCTGGCGGATATTGCCGGAGATATGCTGGATCTTCTGCAGGTCCTCGGGGCGGATGCCGCGCACGAGAACGCCGCTGCCGTTATATTGCGAGGAGCCGAAGGCCTGACCTTCCACCAGCGGAATGGCGCGTCTGACGCCGGGAACGGCGGCGATGCGCGCAGCCACCTCCGGATAGTCGGTGAGCGGGCTCTCTATAGGCGCCACGAAGATATGGCCGTTGATGCCGACGATCTTGTCGAGCAGCTCCTTGCGGAAACCGTTCATGACCGAGAGCACCACGATCAGCGTGGCGACACCGAGCATGATCCCGAGAAACGAGAAGCCGGCGATGACCGAGACGAAGCCTTCCCGCCGCCGCGTGCGCAGATAGCGCCCGGCGAGCATCCACTCGAACAGAGAGAAAGGTCTCGTCCCTGCAGGTGCCGCTTTGGTGTCCGGTGCCTTGGCCATGGAGCTTATTTATGGCCGCTCAGCCGCGCGGCCACGTCCTCAAGGGACAGTGTCTCGCGCTCGCCCGTGGCGCGGCGCTTCAGTTCAACCTTGCCCTCGGCAAGGCCTTTCGGCCCGATCACCACCTGCCACGGCACGCCAATGAGGTCGGCGGTGGCGAATTTCCCGCCCGGACGCTCGTCGCGATCGTCGTAGAGAACGTCGCGGCCGGCGGCGGAGAGCTCGCGATAGAGCTGCTCGCAGGCACTATCCGTGGCAGAATCGCCCGCCTTCAGGTTGAGGATCGCCACGTCGAAGGGCGCCACGCCTTCCGGCCAGATGATGCCGTTCTCGTCATGGCTCGCCTCGATGATGGCGGCGATGAGCCGGCTCGGGCCGATGCCGTAAGAGCCCATATGGACCGGCCTCTCCTGCCCGTCCGGTCCCATGACCTTAGCGCCCATAGGCTCGGAATACTTGGTGCCGAAATAGAAGATGTGACCGACCTCGATGCCGCGCGCGGACATCTTCTTGTCGGCCGGCACCGCATCGAAGGCGCCCGCATCATGCATCTCGGAGGTCGCGGCATAGAGCGATGTCCACTTGTCGACGGTGCTCTGAAGGCCGGATATGTCGTCGAAATCGGTATTCTCGGCCGGGATGTCGAAGTTCAAGTAATCCGCGTGGCAGAACACCTCGCTCTCGCCGGTCGAGGCGAGGATGATGAACTCGTGGCTCAGGTTTCCGCCGATGGGCCCCGTATCCGCCCGCATCGGGATGGCCTTCAGGCCCATCCGGGCGAAGGTGCGCAGGTACGCCACGAACATCTTGTTGTAGGAATGGACGGCGCCGGCCTGATCGAGATCGAAGGAGTAGGCGTCCTTCATCAGGAACTCGCGCGAGCGCATGACGCCGAAGCGCGGTCGCACCTCGTCCCGGAACTTCCACTGGATGTGATAAAGGTTCAGCGGCAGATCCTTGTAGGAGCGCACATAGCCCCGGAAGATCTCCGTGATCATCTCCTCGTTGGTGGGGCCGAACAGCATCTCGCGCTCGTGGCGGTCCTGGATGCGCAGCATCTCCTTGCCGTAGGCGTCATAGCGCCCCGACTCGCGCCAGAGATCCGCCGACTGGATCGTGGGCATGAGAAGCTCGACGGCGCCGGAGCGGTTCTGCTCCTCGCGGACGATGGCGTTGATCTTGTTCAGAACCCGCAACCCCAGCGGCAACCATGCATAGATACCAGCCGATTCCTGGCGGATCATGCCCGCGCGCAGCATTAGGCGGTGGGAGACGATCTCCGCCTCCTTGGGCGTCTCGCGGAGAATGGGGAGGAAGTAGCGGCTCAAACGCATGGGACGCCTTTTAAGGTCTCGATCTGAACGGAAGCTGAGTAACGACTCGTTTCTCGCACACAACACAGGCCCTGGGCAAAAGACAAGCTGTCATCGGTTCGCAGGGCCAACGGCGCGATAAATTAGACCAAAGATGAATACCTGAAATGCCGAATTTTGCACCATCGGCAGCCCAAGAAAGGTGACACCCCAAGGGAAGGTGACTATAAACAAAGTCCTAACGTCTTTAGACCTTTAAAGGTCAGAGGCTGCGGTCCGAGTTTCGGGAGGAACAAGACCCTTAAGCGCCAGACAGGCGCTGGCCTAAGAAAGCCAGGGGTAAAAATTGCCAAAAGGCAGTTCAGGCAAGGCGAAAGCCTTGCTTTTTCTTTTGGGCTCCCTGCGAAGGCTTTTTAGAGCCCTGCCAGAGGGAAGACCGCCGCGACGATCACCAGCACCACCGAAGCGACAAGTGTGGTCCAGATCGCCTTCTCGCGCAGGGCGGGAAGCGCAGGCGCCCCCGGCTCGCTGCCCCGGATCACCTCACCGGTCTCCGCCTGACTGCGGACGCCGAAGGGCAGAACGGCAAACAGCAGAATCCACCAGATCACGAAATAGAGGGCCAAGCCGCCGCTCACCTTCAGGTCGAAGCCATTGACCGCGACGGCTACGGCAATCGCGGAGACGACCACCACCACGGCCAGGGTGGACCAGAACGAGCCGGAGAGGGCTTTTACAACATTTATCAACAGCTTGTCCTCAGGCTTGCTCAAGCTCGATGAGAGTACCATTGAAATCTTTCGGGTGCAGGAAAAGCACGGGTTTCCCGTGCGCTCCGATCTTCGGTTCTCCGGTTCCGAGCACCCTGGCCCCAGAATTCACAAGCTGGTCCCGCGCGGCGGCAATATCCTCGACCTCGTAGCAGATGTGGTGCATGCCGCCGTCCGGATTCTTCTCCAGGAACCGGGCGATGGGTGAATCAGCGCCCAAGGGCTCCAGCAGCTCGATCTTGGTGTTGGGCAGCGTGATGAAGACGACGGTCACGCCATGCTCCTCGAGCGGCTCAGGCGCGGAGACATGGGCCCCCAAGGTATTGCGATAGACCTCGGAAGCCGCCGTGATATCGCGCACCGCGATGGCAACGTGGTTAAGACGTCCGATCATTCTGGTCCCCTCGAAAGCTCTGCTGCCCTATGCCTCGATCACGAGAACATGGCAGGCGGGCTTCTTGCCCCATTCCTGGTTGACCGCCGCGCGGACGGCCCGGTGGACGGCGTTCTCGACCGCCTCCGGGTCCCGGCGCTTGGCTTTCGGCAGCCCATCGAGCAGATCCGCAACCGTATCGGCGATGATGTCGGTCAGGTCGCGACCCTGGCGGTTCTTATCCGGAAGGCCCATGGCGTCGATCACCGGATCGCCCACGAGTTCGCCCCGGTCGTCGATGGCGATCGCAACCGTCACGATGCCGGCGAAGGCGAGCTTGCGGCGCTCCGGGAGCGCACGGTCCCCGGCTCCGATCACGATGTTTCCATCGCGATAGAGGCGACCGGCCGGAATGGTGTCGACGATCTCGGCGGGACCGGGCGCGAGGCGCACCAGGCTCCCGTTCTTCGCGCGAACCACTTCCTGCACGCCCTGCTGGCGGGCGAACTTCGCGTGCTCGCTCAGGTGGAGCGGCTCGCCATGGGCTGGGATGGCGATGCGGGGACGAGTCCATTGATACATCTGGGCGAGTTCGCCCCGGCGCGGATGGCCGGAGACATGGACGAGTTCGGTCCGGTCCGTGATGATCTCGATGCCCTGCTCGATCAGGCTGTTGATGATGGAGCCGACCGCCTTCTCGTTGCCTGGGATAGCCCGGGAGGAGAAAATCACCCGGTCGCCGGCGGAGAGCGCTATGTCCGGATGCTCGTCCTGGGCAATACGCGCAAGAGCCGCGCGCGGCTCGCCCTGAGAGCCTGTGAGAATGGCCACGACCTTGTCGCGCGGCATGTAGCCGAAGTTATCCGCCGAGCGGAACTCGGGCAGGTCTTCGAGGTAGCCGCACTCCTTCGCCACATCGACCACCCGGTCCATGGCTCGGCCGACCACGATCACTTCGCGGCCGCACTCGCGGGCGGCTTCGGCCACGGAGCGGATGCGGGCGACATTGGACGCGAAGGTCGTGACCGCAACCCGGTGCGGCGCATCCTTGATCAAGGCCGCCAGGTTCTTCGAGACATCGGCCTCGCTGGGGCTGGTTCCTTCGCGCACCACGTTGGTGGAATCGCACACGAGGGCGAGCACGCCCTCGTCGCCGAGGGCGCGGAAGGTCTCCTCCGAGGTCAGGCTGCCGAGATAGGGTGTGTCGTCGAGTTTCCAGTCGCCGGTATGCACCACGAGGCCGTGCGGCGTCCGGATCGCCAGCGCGTTCGACTCCGGGATCGAGTGGGCAACGGGCACATACTCGATGTCGAACGGCCCGAGCTTCAGGCGCTGACCCGGCACGATCTCGTTGAGGTCGACCTTCGGGGCGTTAGCTTCCGACAGGCGGCGTGTTTCCAGAAGGCCGATGGCGAACTTCGTCGCATAGACGGGCGCGTTCAAGCGAGGCCACATCTCGACGAGGGCGCCGATATGGTCCTCGTGGGCGTGGGTGATGAAGATGCCCAGAAGGTTGTGGCGCTCCTCCTCGATGAAGCGCAGATCCGGATAGACGACGTCGATGCCAGGCAGGTTCTCCTCACCGCCGAACCCCATGCCGCAATCGACAAGAATCCACTGCCGGTCGTCCTCCGGCCCAAAACCGTAAAGGGCAGCGTTCATGCCGATCTCGCCGAGACCGCCAAGGGGGAGGAAAACCAATTCGTCCTGGTGGGATGCCATTAAACTTGAGACCTTTTCGTGCCGGCGCCCGGCTTAGCTATATCGTGCAGCAAATTGGGAAAATAAAGGTCGCCCGCGTCGATGAGTTCCACGCCGGCGGCGCCCTTGAGTTGCAGGCGCCCGAAGCGATCGAGGCCTTCGAAGACGCCTCGCTTTTCGCCTGAGGGCAGCCGGAGGGTGACCTCCTGCCCGACGCCGGCGGCCCGCTCGAGCCAGAGCTTGCGAATGGCGCCGAACGGATCGGACATGTTCATGCGGAATGATGCCCGCCACGCCGCGAACGCACTGGCGAAGGCGGAAGACAGGGCAAGGAACACCTGATCCCGGTTCAGGTTGGGCTTTACCTGTTGCAGGCTTGCCGCCGGATACGGCGTACCGGAGGGAGCGAATGACACGTTCACCCCGAAGCCGATCACGATGGCGAGCGGCCCCTCGGGCCGAAGCCTGTGCCCTTCGAGCAAAAGACCCGAAACCTTGGCCCCGTCAAGCAGAAGATCGTTCGGCCATTTGAGGGCGAGCCGGGGAGCACCGAGGCCGGTGACGGCCTCGACCGCCTCGTGCAGGGCCAGCCCGGCCACGAAACCGAGCTGCGGCGCAGAGGCTACGTCACAGGGATCGATCAGCAGAAGGCTGGCATAGAGGTTGCCTTGAGGCGACGACCATTGCCGGCCGTGCCGTCCCCTGCCCGCCAGTTGCTCGGCGGCGGTGATCCAGAGCTGACCCGGATCGCCGGACTTGGCTGCCTGGAGGGCATCGTCGTTCGTGGAGCCTGTCGCCTCAAGGGAGAGCAGCCTGTATCCGGCGGACTCGGTCTCGGGCGACAGGTGCACGATCAGAACAGGGAGCTCGCGGCAGCGCGCGCAGCCGCCATCAGTGGCGCCGGAACGATGCCGAAGAGGACGACGAAGATGCTGCACAGGGCGAGGACGAACTTCACGCCCGCCGGCATGGCATCGTAACGCTCGGCCGGCTCGTCGAAGTACATCACCTTCACGATGCGCAGGTAGTAATAGGCGCCGATGACGCTCGTCACCACGCCGATGATGGCGAGAGCCACCAGATCGGCCTCGATGGCGGCGTTGAACACTGCGAACTTGGCGAAGAAGCCGGCAAGCGGCGGAATGCCTGCAAGCGAGAACATCATCATGCCGAGGCAGAAGGCGAGCACCGGATGGGTGCGCGCCATCCCGGAGAGGTCGTCCACGGTCTCGTACATCACGTTGCCGCGGCGCATGCCGAGGATCACCGCGAAGGTGCCGAGCGTCATGGCCAAGTAAATCGCCATGTAGACGATGACGCCCTGGATGCCCTCGGCCGTGCCGGCGGCAAGACCGATCAGCGCATAGCCGACGTTGCCGATGGAGGAATAGGCCATCAGGCGCTTGATGTTGCGCTGACCGATCGCCGCGAAGGAGCCGAGTGCCATGGAGGCAATCGAGATGAAGACGATGATCTGCTGCCACTGGATCAGGATGCCCGGGAAGGCATCGATGAACACGCGGGTGGCCATCGCCATGCCGGCCATCTTGGGCGCGGCGGCGAAGAAGGCCGTCACCGGCGTGGGCGAGCCCTCATAGACATCCGGCGTCCACATGTGGAACGGCACGGCGGAGATCTTGAAGGCGATGCCGGCTGCGACGAACACGAGGCCGACGATGGCTCCGATGCCCACATTACCCTGAAGGATCGTGGCGATGGCCGGGAAGGAGATGCTGCCGGAGAAGCCGTAGACCAGGGACGAGCCGTAGAGCAGCATGCCGGACGAGAGCGAGCCGAGCACGAAATACTTCAGGCCGGCCTCGGTCGAGCGGACGTTGTCGCGGTCGAAGGCGGCGATGACGTAGGAGGACAGGCTCAGCAGTTCGAGACCGATATAGAGGGCGATCAGATCGTTGGCGGAGATCACCATCATCATGCCGATGGTCGAGAGCACGATCAGGATCGGGTATTCGAAGCGGCTGATGCCCTCGCGGCGCATGTAGTCCAGCGAGAGGATGACACCGCCCGCCGAGGCGATGAGCGTCAGAGCCTTCATGAACTTGGCGAAGCCGTCAACCACGAAGGAGCCGCCCATGGTCTCGACACGCTCGCCCGGCAGCATCAGCACAGCCACGAAGGTGACGGCGAGAAGCGCCAGGGCGATGATATTCATCGCATAGCCGGGACGCTCGCCACGGATGGCGCCGAACAGAACCATGATGAGGGCGCCGGCCGCCATGAGGATCTCAGGCAGCACGGGACCGAAAGCAGGAATGGTGAGGGCGGGGTTCATCGTGACCTCAGTGTGCGGCGACAGCGGCCGTTTTCACGGTAGCGAGCGCGGCCTGAACGTTGTTGAGAAGCGTCTCCGTCGGTGCCGCGAAGACATCGAGGATCGGGCCGGGCTGCACGCCGTAATAGATGATGAGAACGATCAGAGGCGCGAAGGTGATGATTTCACGACGGTTCAGATCGGTGATCGTCTGGAGCGCCGGCTTGTCGAGTTCTCCGTAAACCACGCGACGGTAGAGCCAGAGCGCGTAAGCAGCCGACAGGATCACGCCGGTGGTCGCGAAGAAGGCCACCCAGGTGTTGGACCGGAAGGCCCCCATCAGGGTCAGGAACTCGCCGATGAAGCCCGAGGTGCCCGGCAGGGCCACGTTGGCCATGGTGAGGATCAGGAACACCACCGCATACATGGGCATCCGGTTCACGAGGCCGCCATAGGCCTTGATCTCGCGGGTGTGCATCCGGTCGTAGATCACGCCCACGCACAGGAAGAGCGCACCGGAGATGAGGCCGTGGGAGATCATGGTGAACATGGCACCCTGGATGCCCTGCTCGTTCATGCTGAACAGGCCCATGGTCACGAAGCCCATATGCGCCACCGAGGAATAGGCGATGAGCTTCTTGATGTCCTCCTGCATGAGGGCGACCAGCGAGGTGTAGACGATGGCGATCACCGAGAGGGCGAAGACCAGCGGGGCGAAATACTCCGAAGCCTCGGGGAACATCGGCAGCGACACACGGATGAAGCCGTAGCCGCCCATCTTCAAGAGCACACCTGCCAGGATCACGGAGCCTGCCGTCGGCGCCTCCACGTGGGCATCCGGCAACCAGGTATGGACCGGCCACATGGGCATCTTCACCGCGAACGAGGCGAAGAAGGCGAGCCACAGCCAAGTCTGAAGGCTCGACCCGAACTTGAACGCCAGAAGCGTCGGGATGTCCGTGGTGCCGGCCTGCCAGTACATGGCCATGATGGCGAGCAGCATCAGCACCGAGCCGAGCAGCGTATAGAGGAAGAACTTGAAGCTCGCGTAGATGCGCCGCTTGCCGCCCCAGATGCCGATGATGAGGAACATCGGGATCAGGCCTGCCTCGAAGAACAGGTAGAACAGCACGAGGTCGAGGGCGCAGAACACGCCGATCATCGTGGTCTCGAGAACCAGGAAGGCGACGAAGTATTCCTTCACCCGGTGGCCGATGGATTCCCACGACGCCAGGATGCAGAACGGCATCAGGAACGTGGTGAGCAGGATCAGCGGCATGGAGAAGCCGTCGACACCGAGCTTGAACCGGATGGTCTCGGTCAGCCACACATGGCTTTCCACGAGCTGGAACGACGCCGTTGCCGTGTCGAACCGCGCCCAGGCGACCAGCGACAGCAGGAAGGTGGCGATTGTCGTGGCGAGCGCCGCCCAGCGGGCGTTGGAGCGAGCAGCCTCGCTGTCGCCGCGCAGGGTCAGGATGAAGGCCGCCCCGACGAGCGGGAGAACGAGCAGGCCGGAGAGGATGCCGAAGCCGAGCATTAACGGGCTCCCCTGAAGAGATAGAAGGTCACGAGAGCCGCAACGCCGATCAGCATCGCGAAGGCATAGTGGTAGACATAGCCGGTCTGTACCCGCACCACGCCGCGCGTCACGTCCATGACACGAGCGGAGATGCCGTCAGGCCCGAGCCCGTCGATGATCCGCTGATCGCCCGTGCGCCAGAAGAAGCGGCCGATGGCCATGGCGGGACGCACGAAGATCGCATCGTAGAGCTCGTCGAAGTACCACTTGTTGAGCAGGAAGCGGTACAGGATCGGGTGATCGGCCGCGAGCTTGGCCGGCTGCTTCGCATCGACGATGTACATGTAATAGGCCAGGACGAAGCCCAGAGCCATCATGACCGTCGGGAGCAGCGGCACCCAGGCCGGGAGATGGTGCATCTCCTCGAGGATATGGTTTTCGGGCCGGGTGAACAGGGCACCCTTCCAGAACTCCTGATACCCCTCGCCGATGAAGGCGTTGTGGAAGACGATGCCGGCCACGACTGCGCCGATGGCGAGCACGATCAGCGGCAGCAGCATCACCAATGGGCTCTCATGGGGCGTATGGTCTCCATGATGGCCATGCTCGTGCTGGGCATGGCTTGCCGGCTCTACGTCACGGTTATGGTCGTCGTGCTCCACGCCCTCATGGGAATGCGGAGCATGAGCCGCATGGCCGTGATGGCCATGTCCCCAGCGCGCGGTGCCCTCGAAGGTGAGGAAGAACAGACGCCAGGAATAGAACGACGTCATGAAGGCGGCGACCACCGTTGCCAGGAAGGCAAAGGAGCCGGCGGTTGAGTGAGCCGCATAGGCCGCCTCGATAATCGCGTCCTTCGAGTAGTAGCCAGCGGTGAACGGAAAGCCCGTGAGCGCCAGCGTTCCGATCGCCATCATGGCAGTGGTGAGGGGAATGTAGCGGCGCAAGGCACCCATGTGGCGCATGTCCTGCTCATGGTGCATCGCGTGGATCACCGAGCCGGCGCCCAGGAACAGCAGGGCCTTGAAGAACGCGTGCGTGAAGAGGTGGAACACGCCCGCGCTATAGGCTCCGACGCCGAGCGCCACGAACATGTAGCCGAGCTGCGAGCAGGTCGAATAGGCAATGACGCGCTTGATGTCGTTCTGCACCAGGCCGACGGTGGCCGCGAAGAAGGCCGTGATGCCGCCGATGACCGTAACGACCGTCAGAGCCGCCGGAGCGTATTCGAAGATCGGCGACAGGCGCGCGACCATGAACACGCCTGCGGTCACCATGGTGGCGGCGTGGATGAGGGCCGAGACGGGGGTCGGGCCCTCCATCGCGTCCGGCAGCCAGGTGTGGAGCAGGAACTGCGCCGACTTGCCCATGGCGCCCATGAAGAGCAGCAGGCATGCGATCGTCAGGGCATGCCACTCGATCCCTAAGAAGGTGAAGTTGGCATTGGCCAGTTCAGCCACACGCGGGAAGATCGCGTCGAAGGTCACGCCGTTGAACAGGACGAAGACCGTGAAGATGCCGAGCAGGAAGCCAAAATCGCCGACGCGATTGACGATGAAGGCCTTCATGGCCGCCGCGTTGGCGGAGTCCTTCTGATACCAGAAGCCGATGAGCAGATAGCTCGCGAGGCCCACGCCTTCCCAGCCGAAGAACATCTGGACGAGGTTGTCGGCGGTCACCAGCATGAGCATGGTGAAGGTGAAGAGCGACAGGTAGGCGAAGAAACGCGAGCGGTGCGGATCCTCGTGCATGTAGCCGATGGAGTAGAGGTGCACGAGCGCCGAGACGGTGTTCACCACCACCAGCATCATGGCAGTCAGCGTATCGATCCGGAACGCCCAGTCGACCTGCAGGTCGCCGACCGACATCCACTGGGCCACCTGGACCCGCGTGGCGCCGTCGCCGAAGCCGACCTGGATGAACGACACCCAGGAGAGGACGGCCGCCACGAAGAGCAGCGCCGTCGTGATGATCTCGCTCGGCCGGGGACCGAGCACACGGCCGAAGAGGCCTGCGATGAGGAAGCCGACGAGCGGCAGGAAGACGATTGCGTGATACATGTGCGTTTACTTCGCCGGTCCGTTCGGGCGTTAGCCCCTCATCATGTTGACGTCTTCAACCGCGATGGAGCCGCGGTTGCGGAAGAAGACCACGAGAATGGCCAACCCGATGGCCGCCTCCGCCGCCGCGACCGTGAGGATCAGCATGGCGAAGACCTGGCCGACGATGTCGTTCAGGTGCGTCGAGAAGGCCACCATGTTGATGTTCACGGCGAGCAGGATCAGCTCGATGGACATCAGGATGACGATCACGTTCTTCCGGTTGATGAAGATGCCGAACACGCCCAGCGTGAAGAGGACGGCCGCGACGGTGAGATAATGACCCAGTCCGATAACCATGGCGCGCCTCCTTAGATGCCCTGGCGGAAGGGAACCTTCCGCACTTCGACGGCCGTTTCCTGCGTCCGGGCGTTCTGCTTGGTGATGTCCTGGCGCCGCACGCCCACCCGCTCGCGCAGGGTCAGGACGATGGCCCCGATCATGGCGACCAGCAGGATCAGGCCGGCGGCCTGGAAGAAGTAGAAGTAACGGGTGTAGAGCACCTGGCCGATGGCCTCGGTGTTGGTCATGACGTCGGCCGACGGGATCGGCACCTGTGGGGACCGGACCAGACCCGGATCGATGGTGTAGGTACCGACCACGAGGATCAGCTCCAGCAGCAGGATCAGCCCGATCAGTCCGCCGATGGGCAGGTATTGCAGGAAGCCCTGGCGGAGCGCCGCGAAATCCACGTCGAGCATCATGACGACGAAGAGGAACAGCACCGCGACCGCGCCCACATAGACGATCACCAGGATCATCGCCAGGAACTCGGCCCCCATCAGAAGGAACAGGCCCGCCGCGTTCACGAAGGCCAGGATGAGGAACAGCACCGACTGCACGGGATTGCGGGAGGCAATCACCATGAAGCCGGAGGCGATCGTGATCGTCGCGAACAGATAGAAGAAGGCGGCGGTAACCGTCATGCTCATTCAAGCCGCTGGAGAGCGGCCCCTTCCGACGTGGCCCCGGACAATCCGGCGGCCTGTCTATAAATTCCGAATCCGGCGGGGACAACCCGCCGGAACTGCTTGCCCCCTGCCCTCAACGGACCAGAGGCGCCCCTACCGGTAGGGGGCGTTCTTCGCGAGGTTCTTCGCGATCTCACGCTCCCAGCGCTCCCCGTTCTCGAGAAGCTTGGCCTTGTCGTAGTAGAGCTCCTCGCGGGTCTCCACGGAGAACTCGAAGTTCGGCCCCTCCACGATCGCGTCTACCGGGCAGGCCTCCTGGCACATGCCGCAATAGATGCACTTCACCATGTCGATGTCGTAGCGGGTCGTGCGGCGGGTGCCGTCGTTCCGGCGCGGGCCGGCCTCGATGGTGATGGCCTGAGCCGGGCAGATGGCTTCGCAGAGCTTGCAGGCGATGCAGCGCTCTTCCCCATTCGGGTAACGCCGCAGGGCATGCTCGCCCCGGAAGCGAGGCCCGCGATGTCCCATCTCGAACGGGTAGTTGAGGGTCGCCTTCGGCTTGAAGAAGTATTTCACCGTCAGGACGAAGCCTGCGATGAACTCCTTCAGCAGGAGGGATTGGGCAATGCGGTCGAGCTGCATGGCCGATCTCCTTTAGCGGACGCCCGGCGCATTGCCGGTGACCATCAGGACAGCTGCCACGATGACGACCATGGCGAGCGACAGCGGCAGGAAAACCTTCCAGCCGAGGCGCATGAGCTGATCGTAGCGGTAGCGGGGAACCAGGGCTTTCACCATGGCAATGAGGATGAAGAGGAAGCTTGCCTTCAGCACGAACCAGATCACGCCCGGCACCCAGGTGAAGGGCGCGAACGGGATCGGCGAGAGCCAGCCGCCCAGGAACAGGATCGTGCCGAGCGCGCACATGGTCATGATGGCCACGTACTCGCCGAGCATGAAGAGCAGGTACGGGGTGGAGGAATATTCCACCATGTAGCCGGCCACGAGTTCGGATTCGGCTTCCGGAAGGTCGAAGGGCGGGCGGTTCGTCTCGGCCATGGCCGAGATGAAGAACACCACGAACATCGGGAAGAGCGGCAGCCAGTACCAGCCCAGAATGCCGAGGCTGGTGTTCTGGGATTCGACGATGCCCGACAGGTTCAGGGTGCCGGCGCACATGAGCACCGTCACGATCACGAAGCCGATGGAGACTTCGTAGGACACCATCTGGGCCGCCGAGCGGAGCGCGCCCAGGAACGGGTACTTCGAGTTCGAGGCCCAGCCGCCCATGATGACGCCATAGACGCCGAGCGACGAGATCGCGAAGATGTAGAGGATGCCCACGTTGATGTCGGCGATGGCCCAGCCGGCATTGAGCGGGATCACCGCCCAGGCTGCGAGCGACAGGGTGCACATCAGCAACGGCGCCAGCAGGAACATGCCCTTGTTGGCAGGCGCCGGGATGATCGGTTCCTTCAGCACGAACTTGAGCAGATCGGCGAAGGACTGAAGCAGACCCCAGGGGCCGACCACGTTCGGGCCGCGGCGCAGCTGCACGGCAGCCCAGACCTTGCGGTCGGCGTAGAGCGCGTAGGCAATGAAGATGAGCAGCGCGACCAGCATGAGCAGGCTCTTGCCCAGCATGATCGCGACGGCGAGGAGGATGTCCCCAAATTCCATGATCCGTTCCTCTTACTCAGCCGCCTCGAGCTTCAGCTCACGGGCGAGCGCGGAGCACTCGGCCATGACGCCGGAGGCGCGGGCAATGGGGTTCGTCAGGTAGAAGTCCTTCACGGGGCTCACGAAAGGCTCGCGCCCGATGGTGCCGCCGATATTGGCGAGCGCCTGGACAGCCGCGAAGCCGTCAGCCGGCTGAACCGTCTCGACCGCGGCGAAATGCGGATAGGCCGTATAGAGCTTTGCCCGCAGGGCGTTCAGCGAGTCGAATGGCAGGCGATGGCCCAGCACGTCGGACAGAGCGCGCAGGATCGCCCAATCCTCACGGGCTTCGCCGGGGGCGAAGGCGGCGCGGTTGGCGAGCTGCACCCGGCCTTCCGTGTTCACATAGGTGCCGGACTTCTCCGTGTAGGTGGCCGCCGGCAGGATCACGTCGGCACGGTGCGCGCCGCGGTCACCATGGGTACCCTGGTAGATCACGAAAGCGCCGGGAGCGATGTCGATCTCGTCAACACCGAGATTGAACAGCACGTCCACTTCGCCCTGCGCCATTGTCTGAGCGTTCAGGCCCCACTCGCCCGGCACGAGGCCGAGATCGAGGGCGCCGACGCGGGAGGCGGCATTGTGCAGAACCGAAAAGCCGTTCCAGCCGTCCTTGACCGCGCCCACATCACGAGCGAGCTGAGCGACAGTGGAGAGAACCGCCAGACCGTCCGGACGGGAGAGAGCCCCCTGCCCCACGATGATCAGCGGACGCTCGGCGCCGCGCAGCTTCTCGATGAAGCTGTGGCGGCCGGAGGCCAACTCCGAGAGCGTCTCGGGGCCTGCGCCGAGATACTCATAAGGGTAGGTCAGGTCCGCATGTTCGCCGATCAGCGCAATCGGCGGCAGGGCCATGCGCCAGCGCTTGCGGATGCGCACGTTGACGAGCGAGGCCTCGATGCGCGGGTTCGAACCCACGATCAGGATCGCGTCCGCATCCTCGATGCCTGAGATGGTGGTGTTGAACAGGTAGGAGCCGCGGCCATAGACCGGGGTCAGCACGCTGCCGTCCTGGCGGGCGTCGATGTTGGTGACGCCGAGGCTCTCCATGAGGAGCTTCAGGGCGTACATCTCTTCCACCGCAGCCAAGTCGCCGACGATCGCGCCGACGCGCTTGGGGTCCGTACCCTTCACGCGGGCAGCGATGGTGGCGAAAGCCTCCTGCCAGGAAGCAGGACGCAGGCGGCCGTTCTCGCGCACGAAGGGGCGGTCGAGGCGCTGGAGGCGCAGGCCGTCCACGATCTGGCGGGTCTTGTCGGTGATCCACTCCTCGTTCACCGCCTCGTTCACGCGCGGCAGGATGCGCATGACCTCACGGCCACGGGAATCGACGCGGATCGACGAGCCGACCGCATCCATCACGTCGACGGAATCGGTCTTGGTGAGCTCCCAGGGACGGTAATGGTAGGCTTCGGGCTTGTGGGTCAGAGCGCCGACCGGGCAGAGATCCGCTATGTTCGCCTGCAGCTCGGAGCCGAGGGCCTTCTCGAGATAGCTCGTGATCTCCATGTCCTCGCCGCGCCAGAGAGCGCCGAGATCCGGCACGCCGGCCACTTCGGCCGAGAAGCGCACGCAGCGGGTGCAGTGGATGCACCGGTTCATGGAGGTGCGCACGAGCGGGCCGAGGTACTTGTCGGTCACCGCGCGCTTGTTCTCGTGGAAGCGGCTGGTGTCGACGCCATAGGCCATGGCCTGGTCCTGCAGGTCGCACTGGCCGCCCTGGTCGCAGATCGGGCAATCGAGCGGGTGGTTGATGAGGAGGAACTCCATCACCCCTTCCCGCGCCTTCTTCACCGTCGGCGACTTCGTGGAGACCTCCGGCGGCTCGCCGTTCGGGCCCGGACGGCAGTCGCGCACGCCCCAGGCGCAGGACGCCACCGGCTTCGGCGCGCCCTTCACCTCGACCAGGCACATGCGGCAGTTGCCGGCGATCGAGAGCCGCTCGTGGTAGCAGAAGCGCGGAATTTCCGCCCCGGCCGCCTCGGCGGCCTGGAGCAGAGTGTATTCCGCAGGAACGTCGACCTCGACGCCATCAACGATGATTTTCGCCATCTTCAATCTCACTCCGCCGCGATCATGACGGATTCGGAATGCGGGTTCGCCGCGTAATCGTCGATCCGCTTCTCGATCTCATGACGGAAGTGGCGGATCAGACCCTGGACCGGCCAAGCCGCCGCGTCGCCGAGCGCGCAGATGGTGTGGCCTTCGATCTGGGTCGAGACTTCGAGGAGCATGTCGATCTCGCGCTTCTGGGCGCGGCCTTCGGCCATGCGGGTGAGCACGCGCCACATCCAGCCCGTGCCCTCGCGGCACGGGGTGCACTGGCCGCAGCTCTCATGCTTGTAGAAGTAAGCGAGGCGGGCAATGGCGCGGACAATGTCGGTGGACTTGTCCATCACGATCACGGCGGCGGTGCCGAGGCCTGACTTCAGGTTCCGCAGCGTGTCGAAATCCATATGGGCGTCGGCGATCTCATGAGCCGGAACGATCGGAACCGACGAGCCGCCGGGGATCACGCCCAGCAGGTTGTCCCAGCCGCCGCGGATGCCGCCGCAATGGCGGTCGATCAGCTCCCGGAAGGTGAGGCCCATGGCCTCTTCCACGTTGCAGGGCTTGTTGACGTGGCCCGACACGCAGAAGAGCTTGGTGCCCACGTTGTTCGGGCGCCCGATGCCGGAGAACCAGGAGGCGCCGCGGCGCAGGATCGTGCCGGCGACAGCGATGGACTCAACGTTGTTGACGGTCGTGGGGCAGCCGTAGAGGCCCATATTGGCCGGGAACGGGGGCTTCAGGCGCGGCATGCCCTTCTTGCCCTCCATGCTCTCGATGAGAGCCGTCTCCTCGCCGCAGATGTAAGCGCCTGCGCCGTGGTGAACGTAGAGGTCGAAGGGGTAGCCGTGGATGTTGTCCTTGCCGATGAGCTTGGCCTCATAAGCCTCGTCCACCGCCCGCTGGAGCGCAAAGCGCTCGGCCACGTACTCGCCTCGGATGTAGATGTAGGCCGCGTGAGCCCCCATGGCGAAGGACGCGAGAAGGCAGCCCTCGACCAGGAGATGCGGATCGTTCCGCATGATCTCGCGGTCCTTGCAGGTGCCCGGCTCCGACTCGTCGGCGTTCACGACCAGGTAGTGCGGACGCCCATCCGACTGCTTGGGCATGAAGGACCATTTCAGGCCTGTGGGGAAGCCTGCGCCGCCGCGGCCGCGCAGACCGGACGCCTTCATCTCGTTGATGGTCCAGTCGCGGCCCTGCTCCAGGAGGAACTTGGTTCCGTCCCATGCGCCGCGCATCTGCGCGGCCTTGAGGTCCGGCGAATGGAAGCCGTAGAGGTTGGTGAAGATACGATCTCTGTCCTGAAGCATTCCCGACATCTCCATCAGGACGTCATGTTGTCTTTGTCGACGGTCACGGCCGGCTTGCTCTCGCTGCCGTCGCGGCGTGTCTCGGCCTGGGCAGGCGGCGTTCCGGCTTCCGGGGTCGTCGGGCTGGAGGGCACCGCTTCACCATCCTTCGTCGGCGATGCCACATAGGACTTGCTGCTCTGCGGAGCAGGCCTTGCGCCCTCTTCCGTATGCGACTTGCCCTTGGTGGCCGTCGACGGATCGGCGGCTTCCTTCTGGTCGACCGGATTGATCGGCGTCTCGCCTTCCTTGGCACGCTCCGCAGGGGTGTCCGCAACGGGGCTCTCGATGGGGCGACCGGCCGTCGGCTTTGCAGCCTTCACCTGTTCTGGAATGGACGCCATGGCTGCAGCGGTTTCACCCGTCTCGGCAGCCTTCGCCTGTTCGTCGAAGCGCTTGCGCCAGGCGCCAACTTGCGAGCCGTCGTAGAGCGTCGGATCCTGCAGGGTGTTCACGGCCTCGAAAGGCTCGGACCGGTTCCGGCCGATCTGCGAACCCTTCTTCACGGGACGACCGGCGGCAAGATCGTCGAGAAGCTTCTCGAAATTCTCAGCCGTCAGGTCCTCGTAGTAGTCGTCGTTGATCTGTACCATCGGGGCGTTGGAGCAGGCACCCAGGCACTCGACTTCGAGCCACGAGAAGTTGCCGTCAGGGCTGACATGGTTCTGCTCGCCGACGCGGCTTTCCAGGACCTTCCGGATGTCCCCGGCCCCGCGCAGCATGCAGGGCGTCGTGCCGCAGAACTGGATGAAATGCTTGCCGACCGGCTCGAGGTTGAACATCGTGTAGAAGGTCGCCACCTCCATCACGCGGATGACCGCCATGTCGAGCTTCGCGGCCACGGCCTCGATGGCCTTGCGCGGAAGCCAGCCGCCCGCCTGCTCCTGGGCCTTGCCCAGCAACGCCATCACAGCCGAGGCCTGACGGCCCGGGGGATACTTGGCGATTTCCTTGTCCGCAAAAGCCTCGGTCTCCGGGGAGAGAACGAAGCTCTGGGGCTGCAATTCTTCAGGCGCGAGCTTACGAACGGCCATACACTCTTCTCCTCATCGTCATGGCCGGGCATCAGCCCGGCCACACGACTTGAACCAATTCAGCACGCTTCAAAGAGCGTGGCTTCCTGCTCCGCCTACGGGGCAGGTATTCCTCAGCGGTCGACCTCGCCGAACACGATGTCGAGGGAGCCCAGAACGCCCGCGACGTCGGCCAGCATGTGGCCGCGGCACATGAAATCCATGCCCTGCATATGGGCGAAGCCCGGGGCGCGGATCCTGCAGCGGTAGGCCTTGTTGGTGCCGTCCGACACGAGATAGACGCCGAACTCGCCCTTCGGGGCCTCCACGGCGGCATAAACCTCGCCCGCGGGGACGTGGAAGCCTTCCGTGAAAAGCTTGAAGTGGTGGATCAGCGCTTCCATCGAGCGCTTCATGTCCTTGCGCGAGGGCGGGGCGACCTTGCCGTCGAGCGTAGTCACGGGACCCTGGCCGTCCGGCGCGCGCAGCTTGGCGATGCACTGGCGCATGATGCGCACGGACTGGCGCATCTCCTCCATGCGGATCACTTGGCGGTCGTAGTTGTCGCCGTTCCGGCCCACGGGGATGTCGAACTCCATCTCCTCGTAGCACTCGTAGGGCTGCGACTTGCGCAGGTCCCAGGCCACGCCGCAGCTGCGCACGAGCGGCCCGGAGAAGCCCCAGCGGAAACAATCGTCCAGGGTGATGGTGCCGATATCGACGTTGCGCTGCTTGAAGATGCGGTTGCCGATCACGAGGGTGTCGAGGTCATCGAGAACCTGCAGGAACGGATCGCAGAAAGCTTCGATATCGTCGATCAGCTCCGGCTGGATATCCATGCTCACGCCGCCGGGGCGGAAGTAGTTGGCATGCATGCGCGAGCCCGAAACGCGCTCGTAGAAGATCATCAGCTTCTCGCGCTCCTCGAAGCCCCAGAGGGGCGGCGTGAGCGCGCCCACGTCCATGGCCTGCGTGGTCACGTTGAGGAGATGCGACAGAAGCCGGCTGATCTCGAGGAACAGCACGCGGATCAGCTGGGCCCGCCGGGGCACCTGGATGCCGAGAAGCTTCTCGATGGCGAGGCAGTAGGCGTGTTCCTGGCTCATGGGCGCGACATAGTCGAGCCGGTCGAAATAGGGATTGGCCTGAACGTAGGTCTTGTACTCGATCAGCTTCTCGGTGCCGCGGTGGAGCAGGCCGATATGGGGATCGACACGCTCGACCACCTCGCCGTCCAGCTCCAGCACGAGGCGCAGAACGCCGTGTGCAGCCGGGTGCTGCGGGCCGAAATTGATCGTGAAGTTGCGGATATTATGCTCGCCCATGGGTCGCCCTTTCCGCTCCTTTAAGCCTTGGCCTTCTCGTCACCCGGCAGCACGTAATCCGTGCCCTCCCAGGGAGAGAGGAAGTCGAAGTTGCGGAACTCCTGGCTGAGCTTCACCGGCTCGTAGACCACGCGACCTTGGCCATCGTCGTAGCGAACCTCGACATAGCCGGTCATGGGGAAGTCCTTGCGCAGCGGATGCCCTTCGAAGCCGTAGTCCGTGAGGATGCGGCGAAGGTCTGGGTGGCCCGAGAACAGGATGCCATACAGGTCGTAAGCCTCGCGCTCGTACCAGTTCGCAGCCGGGAAGAGGCCGACGAGCGAGGGAACCGGCGTCGCCTCGTCGGTCATCACCTTCACGCGGATGCGGCGGTTATGGTGCGGTGCCAGGAAGTGGTACACCACGTCGAACCGCTCTTCGCGCGCCGGGTAATCGGCGCCGCAGATGTCGATGAAACAGACGAAGCGGCACTGCGGATCATCTCGCAGGAATGTCACCACCTGCACGATTTCCTCGCGACGGGCGACGATGGTCAGCTCGTCGAAGGCAATCGCACGATCCACAACGGCCTCGCCGAGGGACGAGGCGATATGGTCGCTCAGGGCTTGGAGCTCAGCACTCATACGATGACCTTTGCTCAGCGCTCGATAGTACCGGTGCGGCGGATCTTCTTCTGCAGAAGGAGCACGCCATAGAGGAGTGCCTCAGCCGTGGGCGGGCAGCCCGGCACGTAGATGTCGACCGGCACGATGCGGTCGCAGCCACGCACCACGGAATAGGAGAAGTGATAATAGCCGCCGCCATTGGCGCAGGAGCCCATGGAGATGACGTAGCGCGGCTCCGGCATCTGGTCGTAGACCTTGCGGAGCGCGGGAGCCATCTTGTTGGTGAGCGTACCGGCCACAATCATCACGTCCGACTGGCGCGGTGAGGCGCGCGGCGCGAACCCAAAGCGCTCGGCGTCGTAGCGCGGCATGGACATCTGCATCATCTCGACGGCGCAGCAGGCCAGACCGAAGGTCATCCACATGAGCGAGCCGGTGCGCGCCCAGGTGATGAGGTCCTCGGTCGAGGTAACGAGAAAGCCCTTGTCGGACAATTCCTCGTTGATGGAGACGAAATAAGGATCCGTCGAGCCGACCGGCTTGCCGGTGCTCGGGTCGATGATGCCGCGGGGAGCGGGAGCGACCAGGGTCGACTGGTTGTCGGAGATCAATCCCATTCGAGGGCTCCCTTCTTCCACTCGTAGATGAAGCCGACCGTCAGCACTCCAAGGAAGATCATCATGGAGGAGAAGCCGAACCAGCCGAGATTCCCGAACGTAATAGCCCAGGGGAACAGGAACGCCACTTCGAGGTCGAAGATGATGAAAAGAATGGCCACCAGATAAAACCGCACGTCGAACTTCATGCGGGCGTCGTCGAACGCGTTGAAGCCGCACTCATAGGCGGACAGCTTCTCCTGGTCTGGGCGGCTGTAGGCGACGATGAACGGCGCCACGAGCAGCGCCACCCCGATCAGGAGCGAGACGCCGATGAAGATGACAAGAGGCAGGTAGTCGGCGAGGAGATTCGTCATACGACACCTAGAAGGACAGGAATCCGGCCCGGGGCCGGCAATCTGCAACGCATTTAAGCCTCAGAAAGGCCTAAAACACCCCCCTGCGACATCACGCTGATTGCGCCGGAGCCTTAGCCGAGATCCCCTTCCGTGACAAGTGTTTGCACTGCCGCAAAAAGAACCATTCCAAACTGGGATGCTGTCTCTTCGGCGGTCTGAGCTGCCTTTCGATTGGCAGCGCCCCGGCGCGGCTGACGGCAGCCCATGAAGCTGACGCTGGACCATGGACATCCACACGACCCCGCAAGGGTCGCCTTGATTCTGATTTTTCAAAGGGGAGAAGTGGCGCGGGCGACGGGGCTCGAACCCGCGACCTCCGGCGTGACAGGCCGGCACTCTAACCGACTGAGCTACGCCCGCGCATCGGACCGCCGAAGCGGTGTGGGTGCGGTTTAAGAGCCGCTCATCACCCTGTCAAGGGTGCAACGCACTCATTTTCGATTGGCCTGCCGAAACGGGTACAATGCGGGCAGGCATCCGGCCCGAAGCCGGATCGCAGCTGCCGGATGGGCGGCTATTCCGTGACCAGAGCCTCTCCGGGGCTCCGCAAAGACGTCAGCACCCGGTCGCACTCATAGAGCTCTTCCAGAGCCCCTTGGAGCTCGCGGAGCGCCTCCCGGGACAGTTCGCCTTGGGGGACAGGAGAGAGATCGTCCTCTTCGGGCAGCAAAGCCTCTGAGACCGGAGCGTCCTCATCGGGATGTGCCACGTCGCGCTGAGAACCAAGCTCGGCAAGTGTTTGCTCACCCCGGCCGATCCCCTGGACGAAGCGAACGCCCTCTGCCTTCAGAATCCGCTGAACCCCCTTGATCGTATAGCCTTCGCCATAGAGGAGATGGCGGATCCCTTTGAGCAGATCGACGTCGTCCGGACGGTAGTAGCGGCGCCCGCCACCGCGCTTCAGCGGCTTGATATGATTGAACCGTGTTTCCCAGAAGCGCAGCACATGTTGAGGAACATCGAGATCATCCGCGACCTCGCTGATCGTGCGGAATGCGTCGGGGCTCTTGTCCATGACGCCGCTTGCCATCCGGATCAATCCTCGCCTTCGAAGGTCTCACCGTTGATGTGCGCCTTCAAGACGTTCGAAGGCTTGAAAACCATGACCCGGCGTGGGTCGATCGGAACCTCGACGCCAGTCTTTGGGTTGCGGCCGACGCGCTCGCCCTTGCTGCGCACGATGAACGAGCCGAAGGAGGACAGCTTGACCGTCTCGCCGGCGGCCAGGGAGTCGCAGATTTCAGCCAGAACCCGCTCCACCAGCTCCGCTGATTCTGTCCGCGACAGGCCTACCTTCTGGTAAACCGCCTCGCTCAGATCCGCTCTCGTTATCGTTTTGCCAGCCATTGAGCTCCCCAGCGCACTTGAGTTCGTTGGTCCTGTCGCCGTGTGACGACGCTATGCAGATGGCTCCCTACGGTCAACCGCCAAGGTGTGATCCATCGATACCACCAGAGTTCAATTGCCTCGATCCTACCACCGGATCAAGGCGCTTCCCCAGGTGAAGCCGCCGCCGATCGCCTCGATCATCACGAGGTCGCCGTCCTTGATCCGGCCGTCCTTTCGGGCTGCGTCCAGAGCCAGCGGGATCGAGGCCGCCGAGGTGTTGCCGTGCTTGTTGACGGTGATGACCACCTTCTCAGGCGCGATCCCGAGCTTGTCGGCGCTGGCCGTGATGATGCGCTTGTTCGCCTGGTGCGGCACAAACCATTTCAGGTCGTCAGCAGTGGTTCCAGTTGCCTTGAAAGCGTCCTGCACCACGTCAGCCACCATGCCGACGGCGAACTTGAAGACCTCGCGGCCCTCCATCTTGAGCACGCCCGTGGTCCTCGTGGAACCCGGTCCCCCATCCACGTAGAGCTTGTCCCGATAGCGCCCGTCGGAGCGGAGATGGGATGTCAGGACGCCGCGATCCGCGGAGGTGCCCTCCCCGTCCTGGGCCTCAAGCACGAGCGCGCCCGCGCCGTCACCGAAGAGCACGCAGGTGGTCCGGTCGTTCCAGTCGAGGATCCGCGAGAAGGTCTCTGCCCCCACCACAAGCGCGCGTTTGTGCGAACCGGATTGCAGAAATTTGTCCGCGGTGGCCACGGCATAGACGAAGCCCGTGCAGACAGCCTGCAGGTCGAAGGCCATGCCGTGGGTCATGCCAAGGCCGGTCTGGATCATGGTGGCCGTCGATGGGAAGGTGTAGTCGGGCGTCGAGGTCGCGCAGATGACGAGATCGATGTCGTTGGCGGTCAGCCCGGCATCGGCCAGGGCGGCCTCCGCCGCCTTGATGCCGAGAACCGACGTGGTCTCGTCATCCTCTGCGATGTGCCGCTCTTCGATGCCGGTCCGCTGCACGATCCAATCGTGAGAGGTATCCACCAGCTTCTCGATATCCTGGTTCGTCAGCTTGCGCCTCGGCAGATAGGAGCCGACGCCGCGTACGATGGAACGGGTGCGTTTCAAGATGCGCCTTCCTACAGCACGATCCGGGCAAGTGGGAACCGGTTGCCCGAAAAGATCATGCTATTCCAAATGTTTAAGAGCATATACACGCTCTAAGCAGTCTGTCCGACCGGATCATGATCGAGCATGCTCCGGATCGTGTTCATCAGTTCAAAGTGCGCCATGTCATAGGCGACATCGATGGCGCTGGCGAAGCCGAGATCGTCGGTGCCGCCGTGGCTTTTCACCACAACCCCCTCGAGGCCCAGGAACACGCCGCCATTGACCTTGCGGGGGTCCATCTTGTCCCGGAGAGCGTTAAAAGCCTGTTTCGCGAAAAGGTAGCCGATCTTTGCCATCAGGGTTCGGCTCATGGCCGAGCGGAGATACTGGCCGATCTGCTTGGCGGTGCCTTCGGCCGTCTTTAGGGCAATGTTGCCGGTGAAGCCCTCGGTCACGACCACGTCGACGGTGCCCTTGCCGATGTCGTCCCCTTCGACGAAGCCGCGATAATCGAGGTTCGGCAGGTTCGTCTCCTTGAGGATCCGGCCGGCCTCCTTGACCGCCTCGATCCCCTTGATCTCCTCCGTGCCGACGTTGAGAAGCCCAACTGTGGGACGCTCAAGATCGAAGACGATCCGGGCCATGGCTGCGCCCATGATGGCCATATCGACCAGATGCCCTGCATCGGCACCGATGGTCGCTCCCACATCGAGCACGATGCTCTCGCCCCGCATGGTCGGCCACATGGCGGCGATCGCCGGGCGCTCGATGTGGGCCATGGTCTTCAGACAGACCTTGGCGGTCGCCATGAGCGCTCCGGTGTTGCCCGCGGACACCATTGCGTCCGCCTCCCCGTCGCGGACCGCCTGCACGGCGCGCCACATGGAGGATTTGCCACGTCCCATCCGGATGGCCTGGCTGGGCTTCTCGTCCATGGAGATTGCCATGTCGGTATGACGCAGCTCCGTGGCGGCCTTCAGCCGGGGATGCGCATCCAGCAGAGGCGCGATCACCGTCTCGTTGCCGAACATCAGGAAGCGCAGGTCAGGGTGCCGCTCCAGGGCCAAGGCAGCGCCCGGGATCACAACGGATGGACCGTGATCGCCCCCCATCGCATCGAGCGAAATACGCACCGGCTTCGGCATGAACGGTTTTTCTTTCTTTTAAGTCATTCAACAGGGGGCGGAAAATAGCGGTTTGCGGGGGCTCCGCAACTGAATTCTGATTTCCCGCAAAAGGGTCGGCGGCAGGCGAGATCCGCGATGCAAGGGCCTCCGAACCGCCCGCTACTTGCCTTCCCGGAGCTTGTTCAAGGCTGCAAACGGCGAATCCTTCTCGTCGGAAGGATCCCGGTAGTCGAAGTCGACACCGGGCTTGCGCGGATAGGGATCGAGCCCGAGGGCCAGGAACTCTGCCGTGAGGGCGCCCAGGTCGATCTGGCCGTTCACGATCTCATCCGGAGGCTCATACTCGTTGATATCCGTCGGCGGCTCGGCCGGCATGCCAGAGGACTCGGCGAAATCCACTTCAACCTCCTCCTCGACGGCGGAATCGAAGGGCTCGAGGGTCGTGACGCAGATCTGGGTGATCGAGGCCCTGACGGTCCCCGTTACATTGATCCCCTTGGCCGAGGTTTTCAGGTGATAGTCGCCGCTGAGCGCCTGGATTCCGGGCAATCCGAAGTCCCGGGCGAGCGCTGCGCATTCCTCAGCCGTTGCCTCCACATGCACGTCCTGCCCACGGGGCGGGATCCTCATGACGTCGACGAGTCGCGACAATGGACCCACGGTTTCAGGTGTCATGGGGTTCCCTCCTTATGCGAAAGCTTCGGGCCTGGGGAAGACAGGCCCTGTTTCCAGAAGCGCGTCGAGGCTGGCCGTCTTGAACTGCTGATCGGCCGCGAGAGCATAACGCGCAAGGGAGGTCGCCGGTGCCTCGGTGCCATAGGCATTCCGGCCAAGAGCCGATGCAAGGCCCGCCTCGTCCGAGGCGTTGAGCGGCCCATCGTAGGCCTGGGCCCTTCCATAAAAGGATTCGGCGATCTTCTTCATCCGCTTAGGGACCACCGTATCGCCCACCCCCATCTCTCTTAGGGAAGCGTCCATGTCCCTGAAGAAGGCGTCGGTCAGGTCCTTGGCCACCTCATCGGCCGGAGGAGGCATGTCGCGCAGGGCCCGGAGCACCAGGATCATGTGGAGCGACAGAGCCTCGAACCGCCCCTCAAGGGTGTCCGGGATGCTGAGTGACGCGTAGAGCCCTGGCTCACGGGATGCCGTCGCAACCTTCTTGTAGAGAGTTGCGATGATCGTGCGGCGGGGATCCTTGCGGAAGAGACTGAAGATCACAGCCCTGCCCTTCCAAAGCTTGTCAAAATCGTAGCCTCGGGTTACGCCATCACGGTCCATAGGCGCAAGCTTATCCGCGCCGCATTTTCTGGAAGAACCGTACGATGCGTCGATATCATCCTCTTTTGGTGCGCCTGGCTGCTGCAACCGTTCTCGCCTCGTCCGTCGCCGCCTGCACGATTGGCGAGGAATTTCAACGCGGCTACGTCGTGGATGAGCGCGCCATCTCCCAGGTGAAGAAGGGAATGAGCGCCGAGCAGGTTCTGCAGACCCTTGGAACCCCCTCCACGGTCTCCACCGTCGGCAACCGGAACTGGTACTACATCAGCCAGAAGTCACGCCGCAATCTTCAGTTCATGGGCGAGCAGGTGGTCGACCAGCAGGTGACGGCCGTCTATTTCGACAACAATCTCCGCGTCGAGCGCATCGCGCTTTACGGCTTGCAGGATGGCCGCGTCTTCGACTTCATCAGCCGCACCACCCCTGCCGGCGGCGAGGAGTCGAGCTTCCTCGGACAGATCTTCCGCGGTGTGAACAGCTTCAACCCGTTCGGGACCTAAGCCGGAACGGTCGGAAACCTCGATGGCCGGGCTCGTCCCGGCCATTTTCATGTCGAACGCGTCATGAAAAACCCGCGGCTCGCACCGCGGGTTTTTCACATTCAAGGCTGCTGCTTCTACGAGTGGGCCAGGATGGCCAGGAGCAGCAGGGCGATGATGTTGGTGATCTTGATCGCCGGGTTCACGGCAGGGCCTGCCGTGTCCTTGTAGGGGTCGCCGACGGTGTCGCCGGTCACGGAGGCCTTGTGGGCTTCCGAGCCCTTGTGGTGGGTGGTGCCGGAGGCATCCGTGAACCCATCCTCGAAGGACTTCTTGGCGTTGTCCCAGGCACCGCCGCCCGAGGTCATCGAGATGGCGACGAAGAGGCCTGTCACGATCACGCCCAGCAGCATGGCGCCCACGGCCGAGAAGGCCTCGGACTTGCCGGCCACCCAATAGACCACAAAGTAGGTCACGATGGGTGCCAGTACCGGCAGGAGCGACGGCACGATCATCTCCTTGATCGCCGCCCGGGTCAGCATGTCGACGGCGCGGCCGTAATCGGGACGGTCGGTGCCGGCCATGATGCCCGGCTTCTCCCGGAACTGACGGCGCACTTCCTCAACCACCGCACCGGCTGCCCGGCCCACGGCCGTCATGGCGATGCCGCCGAAGAGGAACGGGATCAGACCGCCGAACAGAAGACCCACCACCACATAGGGATTGGTCAGGGAGAAGTTCGGAGCCACACCCTGGAAGTACGGATACTGCGCCGCGTTCTGGGTGAAGTAGTTCAGGTCCGAGGTGTAGGCCGCAAACAACACCAGGGCACCGAGGCCCGCGGAGCCGATGGCATAGCCCTTCGTCACCGCCTTCGTGGTGTTGCCGACGGCGTCGAGAGCGTCCGTGGACTTACGGACCTCCTTCGGCAGGCCGGCCATCTCGGCGATGCCGCCTGCGTTGTCCGTCACCGGACCGAAGGCGTCGAGAGCCACGATCATGCCTGCGACGCCCAACATCGCCGTCACCGCGATGGCGATGCCGAACAGGCCCGCCAGCTTGAAGGCCACGACGATGCCCGCGATGATGACGATGGTCGGCAGCGCGGTGGACTCGAGGGAGACCGCAAGACCCTGGATCACGTTCGTGCCGTGCCCGGTGACCGAGGACTGAGCGATCGACCGTACGGGGCGGAAGCCGACGCCGGTATAGTACTCGGTGATGACGACGATGAGAGCCGTCACGGCAAGGCCGATGACTGCGCACCAGAACAGGTCCTGGCCGGTAAACTCCGCTCCCGCAATGGCGCCGAAGCCGATCATCTGCCAGGTCACGAGGCCAATGGCGACGGCGGACAGAACACCGGTCACGATCAGCCCCTTGTAAAGCGCGCCCATGATGGACTCGTTCTGACCAAGCTTAACGAAGAAGGTGCCGAGGATCGAGGTGACGATGCAGGCCGCGCCGATGCCGAGCGGATACATCAGCATGGTGTCGAGATTCGCCTGTCCGGCGAAGAAGATCGCCGCGAGAACCATGGTGGCCACCACGGTGACCGCATAGGTCTCGAACAGGTCGGCGGCCATGCCGGCGCAGTCGCCGACATTGTCGCCCACGTTGTCGGCGATGGTGGCGGGATTGCGCGGATCGTCCTCCGGAATGCCGGCCTCGACCTTGCCCACGAGATCGCCGCCCACGTCGGCGCCCTTGGTGAAGATGCCGCCGCCGAGACGGGCGAAGATGGAGATCAGCGAGGCGCCGAAGCCCAGCGCCACGAGGCTGTCGATGACCACACGGTCGGACGGAGCCAATCCGTCGATCCGGGTGAGATAGCCGTAGTAGAGAGCCACACCGAGAAGAGCGAGTCCGGCGACGAGCATGCCCGTCACGGCACCCGCCTTGAAGGCCACGTCGAGGCCTCCGCCCAGGGACTGAGTCGCGGCTTGGGCGGTGCGGACGTTGGCGCGGACGGAGACGTTCATGCCGATGAAGCCGGCCGCACCCGACAGGATGGCGCCGATAGCGAAACCGATGGCAACCCGGATGCCGAGGAAATAGGCAATCACGGCGAACAGCACGACGCCGACGATTGCGATGGTGACGTATTGCCGGCGAAGGTAAGCCTTCGCGCCCTCGGCAATCGCCCCGGCGATTTCCTGCATACGCTGAGAACCGGCGTCCCGCTTCATCACGTCGCTGATGGCCCAGAAGCCATACGCGATCGAGAGAAGCCCGCCCAAGATAATTAGGGTGAGTGCCATCATGCCATCCTTGTTATGGGAAAGCAGAAAGCCGCTCCTCAAGGCTCGTTTTCTGGCCTTGAGCGGCCCCTACCCCCAGCGAACTTTATATTTGGTGGCAAAAAACTAGGCAGTTCGCAACAATCCTGCGGAAAGAACCCACAGGAGAGCCTTTATACTTTAGCGGGTGCGAGCAGCTTGGCTTTCTGCTGCCAAGCCAGGAGAGCTAGGGCGATGGCGACCGGCGGGAAGACCAGCCAGTTCACGCTTTCCCAGCCGCCGGCGCTCAAGAGCTTGCCGGACGAGAACGACGCCAGGGCCACCGAGCCGAAGATCAGAAAGTCATTAGCGGCCTGCACCTTGGCTCGCTCTTCCGGACGGTAGCAGTCGGTCACGAGGGCGGTGGCTCCGATGAAGCCGAAGTTCCAGCCAAGGCCGAGGAGGATCAAGGTGATCCAGAAATGGGCGACCGTGATGCCCGAGAGCCCGATCACAGCGGAGACGGCGATCAGCACGAGCCCTGCTGCCGTCACCGGCCCCTTGCCATAGCGGGAGATCAGGCGGCCGGTGAAGAAGCTTGGGCCGAACATGGCCAGGATATGCCACTGGATGCCGAGCGCGGCGGCGCCGACCGAGTGGCCGCAGCCGATCATCGCCAAAGGGGCTGCCGTCATCATGAAGGTCATGAGGCTGTACGACACCAGTCCCGTGACCGCCGCCACAATAAAGCGGGGCTGGCGCACGATCTCGCTCAAGGGCCTGCCGCCGCCTGCCGTCGTGGAGGTGATGCTCACCGGCGCCGGCCGCAGGAACCACACGACGATCATCGACAGGAAAGCGAGGGCCGCCTGCCCCAGGAAAGCTCCGGCAAAGGGCGCGGCCGGCATGGCGTCCCGGGTCCAGATCACGGTCTGCGGCCCGACCACGCCGGCAACCAGACCTCCGGTCATGACCCAGGAGATCGCTCTCGGCTTGAAGGCCTCTGAGGCCGCATCGGTCGCTGCGAACCGGTAGCTCTGGTTGAAGGAGCCGTAGCTGCCGATGATCAGGGTGCCGAGGCAGAAGAGCACGAAGCTGTAGGAGGCGATGCCGAAGGCCGCGAGGCAGCCGCCGGCGAGGCCGATCCCAGCGCCGACCACATAGCCGATGCGGCGGCCCGCCTTGCGCATCAGCATGGCGGCCGGGATGGTGCCGAGGGCCAGCCCGAGATTGAGCAGGCTCACGGGGAGGGTCGCCAGTTCCTTGTTCGAGGCAAGCGCCTGCCCCACGAGGCCACCAAGCGAGACCACGACGGCCGGGCTCGACCCGCCCAGCGCCATGGCGGCAGCCAGCACCAGCGCATTGTGCTTGGCAACAGCATCACTGGAAGGCGCTTTGTAAGAGGTATCAGAAATGCTGGTAGGAGCCGACATCATAGTGTCTTTCGCGACCGTTCATCCGAAAGACCGGCCGATCGGACCCTGGGACGACTCGGCCGATGACGGACAGGGGGATGCCGATGCTATCGGCCTCCTGGCGAAAGCTGTCGAGAGACTTTTGTGGAACAGTGCAGAGAATCTCGTAATCGTCGCCCCCGGTGAGGGCCAGGTCCAGCAGGTCCGGCGACGACTGGACGGCTTTGGCGGCGGCCGGTGACAGTGGCACCCGATCCGCCTCGACCAGGGCCGAGACGCCGCTGGCCCGCATCATCTTGGCGAGGTCGCCCGCGAGCCCGTCCGAGACGTCCATGGCGGCGCTGGCGTGATCACGCAGGGCAGCGGCGAGTTGGTGGCGAGGCTGGGGGTGGAGATAGCGGTCGGCGAGATGGGCCTTCTCGCCCGGCAAGAGGCCCTCGCTCCAGGCCGGCGTGGAGCGGAGCTTGAGGCCCAAGGCTCCATCGCCGATGGTGCCGGTGACGCAGACGAGATCGCCCACCTGCGCCGTGGTCCGCTGGACCATGCCGCCGGTCGGAACCTGGCCGACGGCGGTGACCGACAAGGTCAGCGGCCCCCTCGCCTTCACGGTATCGCCACCGAGGAGCGGGCAGGCGAAGTCCCGTGAGGCACCTCCGAGCCCGGCCGCGAAATCGGCGAGCCAAGTCTCGGTCCAGCCGTCAGGCAGGGCAAGGCTCAGGAGAAAGCCTGCCGGATCGGCGCCTTTGGCGGCGAGATCGGACACGTTCACGCCCAGCGCCTTGCGGGCGATGGAGCCGGGGGCGTCCTCGGGCAGGAAATGAACGCGCTCGACCAGGGCGTCCGTGGTGAGGACGAGATCGTGACCGGGCTTCGGCGTCAGGCGGGCCGCATCGTCCTTGAGGCCGAGGGCGCCGTCTCCGGCGATGGGGGCGAAGAAGCGCGCGATGAGGCTGTCCTCGCTCGGGCGTTCGCTCGCACTCATCGGCCGATTACCTTGCCCGTTTGCGTTATCGCCCGCCCTGGCCGGCGGCCTTTTTCTCCAGTTCGCCGGGGCGGACCTCGCGGGCGACCTTGTCGAGCACCGCATTGACCAGACCCGGCTCGTCGTCGCCGTAGAAGCCGTGGGTCACGTCCACATACTCGGTGATGACGACGCGGGCCGGAACGTCCTTGCGGAACATCAGCTCGTAGCCACCGGCGCGCAGGATGGCGCGCAGCACCGCCTCGATACGCTTGAGGGGCCAGTCGGTGGCGAGCGCGTTGTCGATCCTGACGTCGATGTCGCGCTGGTTCTTGACCACGCCCGACAGGATGTCGCGGAAGAAATTGTTGTCCGATGGCTTGAACTCGATGCCCTCGACCTCGCGGCCGATCCAGAAGGCCTCGAATTCGGCGAGCGCGTCGATGACGGTCTTGCCGGAAATGTCCATCTGGTAGAGGGCCTGGACGGCAGCGAGGCGAGCGGCCGAGCGCTCTGCTGGCTTCGTCATGATATCAGGCCTCCAGTTTCTGTTTGATGCGCAGGACGGCGAGAGCCGCTTCCACCGCGCCCCCACCCTTATTCAATTCATTCACGCTCGCACGGGTCCAGGCCTGCTGATCATTCTCGACGGTGAGGATGCCGTTGGCGAGCGGGATGCGGCGCTGGACCGACAGATCCATGAGGGCGCGGGCGCTCTCGCCGGCAACGATGTCATAGTGCCCGGTCTCGCCGCGGATCACGCAGCCCAGGGCCACGACGGCGTCGTAAGGCTTGCCGGCCTTCTCGGCGGCGTCGAGCGCGATGGCGATGGTGGCCGGGATTTCGAGGGCGCCGTCGAGCGTCAGCACGTCCATGCTGGTCTGCGCCGCCTCGACGGCCCCTTGCGCGCCACGCAGAAGCTCATCGGCGATGTCGTCGTAGAAGCGAGCTTCGACGACCAGGATGCGGGCACCGGGAACCGGCGGACGCGGGCTTTTCGGCTTGTCGGAATGGGCGACCATGAGAAATCCGTTCAGAACTCTGACAGCTCCTCTGACCTCTTCCTGAGGAGCCTGCGGAGCAGGCGTCTCGAAGGAGGTTCCAGAGAGGACTGGAAACGCCCTGATCCTTCGAGACGGCCTGGCGGCCTCCTCAGGATGAGGGCTGCGTATGGAATACGGGAAACGTTAGGCGTTCCCCTACCCCGCCCGGCGCGCGTCCGCAAGCCGCGCGGCGTAGCGGGCCATGAGGTCGACTTCGAGGTTGAGCTTGTCGCCCACCTGCCGGTCGCCCCAGGTCGTCACGGCGAGCGTATGCGGGATGATGAGCACGGAGAACATGTCGTCGTTGACCGTGTTCACGGTGAGCGACGTGCCGTCGAGGCAGACCGAGCCCTTTTCGGCAATGAACGGGGCAAGCGCCGGCGGCACCTTCAGGGTGAAGCGGGCCGTCGGTCCCCAGGGATCGTCGCCCGCCGTGATCGCCTCCTTGGCCACGATGGTGGCCAAGCCGTCCACATGCCCGGTCACGATATGGCCGCCGAGTTCGTCGCCAATCTTCAGGGAGCGCTCCAGATTAACCCTGGTGCCCGCCTGCCACTCGCCGACGGTGGTGCGCTCCAGCGTCTCGGCCGCAGCATCCACGTCGAACCAGCTGCCGCCCTCCCGAGGGCCGAAGGCCACGACAGTCAGGCACGGCCCGCCGCAGGCGATGGACGCGCCGAGCACGATCGTGGCGGGATCATAGGATGAATGGATGCGCAGGCGCTTGAGGGTGTCTTGAGACCCTTCCACCGCCGCCACTTCACCGACGTCGGTGACGATACCAGTAAACATCAGGGTCTCTCCCAGAACATGAAAAGATCGGGGCCGATCTGCTCCTCGGCCCATAACGAGAGTTGATCCATGCGGTCCTGCAGCGACAGGCCGAGCGCCGGAACGTCGCCCTGCCCCCGCGCGGAGCGGCCCGTGATCAGGATCAGATCGTCAATGAGATCGGCCTTTGCCAGCGCGTCCGCCAGATCCGGACCGCCCTCGCAGAATACCTGCGTGACCCCGCGCGTGCCGAGAAGCCCCAGGGCCTCAGGTAATGAAACGCGGCCAGCTTCATCGGCAGCTACTCGCAGGACCTCGACACCCTGGGCGGTCAGCGCTTTCTCAGCCTCAACGGGGGCCTCCACCGTCGTCAGGATCCAGGTCGGGATTGCGCCGGCTCCGGTGACGACCCGAGACGTTGCCGGAGTCCTCAGTTGAGAATCGACCACGATGCGGACCGGCGAGCGGCTCTCCAGGCCGGGCAAGCGCACGTTCAGCAGAGGATCGTCCGCCAGCACCGTCCCGACACCGACCATGATCGCATCCGCATGGGCGCGCATCAGGTGGACTTTCGCCTGGGCGATCTCTCCCGTGAGGATCAGGCGCGGACCATGGCGCGAACCGGCAAAGCCTTCCGTGCTGCGGGCGAGCTTCACGGTCACGGCGGGACGCCCCTTGGTGACCCGCGTGATGTGGCCGCGATGGAGCCTCGCGCCGTCCTCGGCGAGGCAGCCGACATTCATCGGGATGCCCGCATGGCTGAAGCGCTCCGGGCCTTGGCCGGCGGCGTGCGGGCTCGGATCGGCGACGCTGACCACGAGGCGTCCGACTCCGGCCGCCACGATGAGGTCGGTGCAGGACGGGCCGTGGTCCCGGCTGCTGCGGGTGGCACAGGGCTCGAGGGTGACGTAGAGCGTCGCTCCACGGGCACGCCTGCCTACCGCCTCGAGGGCCACGCGCTCGGCGTGAGGCCTGCCGCCCGCCTGGGTGATGCCTTGCGCGACGATGACAGGCACCTTGCCGCTCTCATCGACCAGCACGGCTCCCACGGACGGGTTGGGCCAAGTCAGGCCGAGATGGCGAGACCCGAGCGCAAGCGCGAGGCGCATGAAGCGCTCGTCGTGGCCGTTCCGGTCAGGCGGCAGCCCCCTGGCGCCGGGGTCGGTCATGGCTCGCTCGAAGCGCGCTTTTTCTTCGGCGGAGGCGGCAGATCCTCCTCGGTCTCGCCTTCAGCCAGCTTGCCAAGAATCTCCTCGAAGTCCCTGGCTTCGCGAAAGTTCTTGTAGACGGAAGCGAAGCGCACATAGGCCACATCGTCGAGGCCTTTCAGCCCTTCCATGACGAGCTCGCCCACCTGTTCGCTGGACACCTCGCCGTCGCTCATGCTCTCAAGCTGGCGCACGATGCCGTTGATCATGCGCTCGACGCGCTCGGGCTCCACCGGCCGCTTGCGCAGCGCCACGTCCACCGATTGCTGGAGCTTGTCCCGGTCGAAGGGCACGCGACGGCCTGAGCGCTTCACTACCGTGAGTTCGCGCAGCTGCACGCGCTCGAAGGTCGTGAAGCGACCGCCGCAATCCGGGCAGATGCGGCGGCGGCGGATGGACGAGGAATCGTCCGTGGGGCGGGAATCCTTCACCTGGGTGTCCAGGCCCCCGCAATAAGGGCAACGCATGGATCAGCTATACCCTCACCCGTAGATCGGGAAGCGGCGGGTCAGCTCGTGAACGCGCTGCTTGACCGATTCCTCGACCGAGGCGTTGCCCTCGTCGCCGTTCTTCGCCAAGCCGTCCAGGGTCTCGACGATCAGCTCGCCCACCCGCTTGAACTCGGCCACACCAAAGCCGCGGGACGTGGCGGCGGGCGTCCCAAGGCGCACGCCTGAGGTGACCATCGGCTTCTCGGGGTCGAACGGCACGCCGTTCTTGTTGCAGGTGATGTGGGCGCGGCCGAGGGATGCTTCCGCCGCCTTGCCGGTGAGCTTCTTCGGGCGAAGATCCACCAGCATGAGGTGGTTGTCCGTGCCGCCGGCCACGATGGCATAGCCATTCGCCAGCATGGTGTCGGCCAGCACCTTGGCGTTCTCGACAACCGAGCGGGCATAGAGCTTGAACTCGGGGCGCAGGGCCTCGCCAAAAGCGACCGCCTTGGCGGCAATGACGTGCATGAGCGGGCCGCCCTGAAGGCCGGGGAAGATGGCCGAGTTGAACTTCTTCGCCAAGTCTTCCTCGTTGGTGAGGATCATGCCGCCGCGCGGACCGCGCAGGGTCTTGTGCGTGGTCGTGGTGACGACATGGGCATGTGGGAACGGCGACGGATGAGCGCCGCCGGCAACAAGGCCCGCGAAATGCGCGATATCCACCATGAAGAAGGCACCGACCTCGTCGGCGATCTCGCGGAAGCGGGCGAAGTCCCAGAAGCGGGAATAGGCCGAGCCGCCGGCGACGATCACCTTCGGCTTGTGCTCGCGGGCCAACTGCGCCACCTCATCCATGTCGATGATCTGGTCGCTCTCGCGCACCTTGTAGCTCACCACGTTGAACCACTTGCCGGACATGTTGACCGGCGAACCGTGGGTCAGGTGGCCGCCGCAGGCGAGATCCAGGCCCATGAAGGTGTCGCCCGGCTTCATGAGGGCCATGAACACGGCCTGGTTGGCCTGGGAGCCGGAGTTCGGCTGAACGTTGGCGAACCGGCAGTCGAACAGGCGCTTGGCGCGCTCAATCGCCAGTTCCTCGGCCATGTCGACGAACTGGCAGCCGCCGTAGTAGCGGCGGCCGGGGTAGCCCTCCGCGTACTTGTTGGTCATCACCGAGCCTTGAGCCTCAAGGACGGCGCGCGAAACGATGTTCTCGGAGGCGATCAGCTCGATCTCGTCGCGCTGGCGGCCGAGCTCCAGCCCGATGGCGCGGGCAATTTCGGGATCGCTGTCCGCGAGGCTTGCCGAAAAGAAGCTGTTGGAGAGATGGCTGTGTGCCGCTTCACTGGCGCTCATGGGTACCCTCGCCTTCCTGGAGTCTATGCCGAAACGGCCGCTCGATCTGCACGTGCCGTGGCCTTTAACATGGCGGGCTTCGCCGCGCCAACTGCTCCGGAGACATGCCTACCCAGCCCTGGAAATGCAACAGCCCGCCGGAGGGCGGGCTGTCGAAGCTTGGTGAGAAAAGAACCTCAGTTCTGCAGGAACATCTCCTGGTCCGGCTCGGTCGGCACGCGGCTCGCGACCGGGATGGCATTGCCGAGGCCGTCCTTGTTGTAGATGTCGTCGCGGAACTGCACGAGGCCGTCCGGGGTCGCCCAGGCGGTGACATAGATCCAGTGGATCGGAACGGCTTGAGCCAGGCGGGCGTCGATGCGCTCGCCGGACCGGAAGGTAGCGTCGATCTGCTCGCGGCTCCAGCCGGGGGTGTCCTTCAGGAGCCACTCGATGTAGTCGCGCACGTTCTGGATGCGGATGCAGCCCGAGGAGACGAAGCGGAAGTCGTCGCCGAAGATGCCCTTGGAGGGCGTGTCGTGCATGTAGACGCCGTGCTGGTTCGGGATGTTGATGCGCACGAACCCCATGGAGTTCAGGTCGCCGCCCGGATCCTGGCGGAAGCGGTAGCGGGTCGCCTCGTCGGAGAACCAGTTGATCTGGCTGGAGGGAATTTCCTGGCCGGCCGCATTGAAGATGCGGATCTTGTTCTCGGCGAGATAGTTCGGCTCCTTCTGCATCTTCGGGATGAGGTCCTTCTTCACCACCGAGGCAGGAGCCGTCCAGAACGGGTTGAAGTTGACCTCGACCACCTTCGAGTTCAGCAGGGGCGACTGGCGGTCGATCTTGCCGACGCCGGCCGCGTGGCGGGAGTGCACGACGCCGCCCTCCACCGCCTCGACGAGAGCGGCCGGGATGTTGGCCACCGCATAGCGGCCGGGCAGCCCGGAGCCCACGAGGCTGCGCAGGCGGGCCACGTTGATCTCGAGCTGGCGGATGCGCAGGTCGACCGGCACGTTCATGGCGACGACCGTTGGGCCCGTCATGGTGCCCGTGGAGCTGATGCCGTGGCGGGCCTGGAAGCGGCGGACGGCCGCCTCGACGTAGGAATCATAAATCGGCGATTCGCCGGCGGCCGGATCGAGATCGCCGGAAATGATGAGGCGCTGGCGCAGGGCCATGACGGCCGGGCTCTTGGAGCCGACGCGCAGGCCCTGAACGCCCTGCACGGGCTGCCAGCCGCCGCGGGCCGCAATGTTGCGGTAGTATTCGATCATCTGCTCGGTGGCGGCGAGCGACTCGGCCGAAAGCATGGGGGTCGAAGTCCGCTGCACGCGGGTGCGGGAGACCGCCTCGTAATTCTGCGACCACTCGGCCTGGTTCTGGGCGAACTGCTGCGCCATGGCCCCGGTGGCCGGCGTGAAGATCAGGGCGAGCGATCCAGTCAGTAGGGTACGGCGAGACAACATGAGCGCAGGCTCTTCCCGGTTAGAAGTGGTCACGGCGGGAGCGGCGGACAGGTGCCCGGCTCCCTCCTCTCCTGGCGATAAGTGCCCGGATTGGATTAAGGAATGGTATCGAAAACGAGGAACATCGGGGCCGTTTTATGGCAAAGCGCCCAACCGGCCGTCCCTCGCAGCCCGGAACCGCTCCTGAGCACGATGTAACCTTCGAGTGTTGTCCTGAGGATACACTTCTGCGTGAGGAGCTTGGCCTTACAGCCGGTCAGTGGCCCTCTCGGGCAGCGAGCCAGGAAATCCCTAGATAGACCGCCATGAGCGTAAGGAAGAACGCCACGGTCACCATGCCGCTTGCGAGGATGCCCGGAAAGAAAGCTGCTAGGATGAGATGGCTCATGATGGCGAGAAGCCACATGATTCCCCCCCAAGTGCTCGCCATCCACAGGCCGACGGCCGCGATCAGGTCGATCAGGGCGAAATAGATGATGGTGGCCTGATAGCCCGTGGAGCGCGCCTCGAACTGGCCGGCCGGAGTCCAGATGCCGAGGATCACCGCCCAGGAACTCAGGCCCTTCATGATCCAGAGAATCGCCAGGATGCGCATGAAGCAGGTGAGCACGAAGCTCCAGCGCATGAAGCCCTGGGGTGCGGGGCGCTCCTCGATCCGGTCGGAAAGGTATTCCCGGGCCGCGTGGCCGGACGACTGGCTGCCTCTGTGGGGCATCAGGCAGTCTCCAGTTCGCGATCGCCGAGGCTCGCGAAGTGCCGCTCGATCGCGGCCCTGTCCACCTGCTCAAAGGAGGCGGGCTGCCAGCGGGGCTGGTTGTCCTTGTCGATGATCACCGCCCGGACACCCTCGTAGAAGTCTTGGCCGTCGCCGATGCGCGAGACGATGCGGAACTCGACCTTCATGGCCTCTTCGAAATCGAGGGTGGCGCCCCGGCGCACCTGCTCGAAGGCGAGGTTCATGCTGGTCGGCGACTTGGTGCGCATGCCTGCGGCGGTCTTGGCGGCAAACTCCGAGCCTTTCGCGGCAGCCTCGTCGAGACGCTGCATCACAGCGGCGACGCTCTCCGCCGAGAAGCAGGAATCGATCACGGCCCGGTGCGCCTCCAGCGGGGCCGGGCCCGGATCGGCCATGGCTTGGGCCAACGCTTCGTCCACCGGCGCGCCGGCGATCAGCGCCGCCCGCAATTTCGGGATGCTTTCGCTCGCGACCGCATGCGTCGCCAGCCTCAGCATCACCGCGTCGGCCCGCTTCACGCGCTCGCCGGTGAGAGCGAGGTACATGCCGGTCTCGCCCGGCAGGCGCGGCAGGGCATAGGTGGCGCCGACGTCAGGGAAGAAGCCGATTCCGACCTCAGGCATGGCGAAGAGGTAGCGCTCGCCCGCCACCCGGTGCGAGCCGTGCAGGGACACGCCGACGCCGCCGCCCATGACGATGCCATCGATGAGGGCGATGTAGGGCTTGGCATAGCGCTTGATGCGGATGTTGAGCTGGTATTCCTCACGCCAGAAGGCGAGCGCCTCGTCGCGCTTTCCGGCCTTCAGGCTCTCGGTGAGCTGCCGGATGTCGCCGCCGGCGCAGAAGGCCTTCTCACCCGCGCCTTTCACGATCACCCGGGTGACGGACGAGTCCCGCTCCCAGGCATCGAGCGCCCGGCGCATCTCGCGAACCATGGCGAGGTTGAGGGCGTTGAGCGCCTTGGGACGGTTGAGCGTGATGAGCCCGGCTTCCCCCTGCTTCTCGCAGACGATTTCGACGCTCTCGTCCATGGACCACTCCTTCATCTGGCTGCGGCTTAAAACAAGGCCGGGGCCGGCCGTCAATGGACACACTGTCATTCCCGTAAGGACGCCCGACCGAACCTGACACCTACTCCGTCATCACTGGCCTTTTGCGGGTGATCTCGATACGGACGCGTAGCACCTTTCCAATCGGGATGGTCGGCACAAGGCCGGCCATGACGAGGGAGAGACACAGAGGCGCGCGGGCATCAATGCACCGGTGCCATACCCGGCCGGAGCGTAGCGGAGGGGAAGGGAATCCACTCACACCCTCAGCGCTATGGATCCCCTTCCTTCGCTCCGCTTGGCCTGAGAATGACGCAGAACCTGCGGAACTGCGACCTCGAACCCTTTTTTAGAGCGATTTAAATGTGCTAACCCTCTGACCAGCCGCCGGCGCAGCGAAGCTGGGGCTGGATGAGGATCATGTCGAAGCTGTCGCCGTTCCCCCGCCCTGCTTCAGAGGAAGCTCAATCGTCCTCCCTGAGCCTGTCCTACCGCCCGCGCCGCAACCGCAAGGCCGAGTGGGCGCGGCGGTTGGTGCGCGAAAACGTGCTCACGGCCAACGACCTGATCTGGCCGGTCTTTATCGTCGAGGGCGCGAGCGGCCGCACGCCGGTTGGCTCCATGCCGGGCGTCGAGCGGCTCACCATCGCCGAGGCCGTACGCGAGGCCGAGCGTGCCGCATCGTTCGACATCCCGGCCATTGCGCTCTTTCCCTACACCGATCCGTCCTTGCGCGATCCGACCGGATCCGAGTCGCTCAACAGCCGCAACCTCGTCTGCCGCGCCGTGCGCGAGATCAAGAAGGCGGTGCCGACCATCGGCATCATCTGCGACGTGGCCCTCGATCCCTATACCAGCCACGGCCATGACGGCGTACTCGAGGGCGAGCGCATTCTCAACGACGAGACCGTGGCCCTGCTGGTCCGCCAGGCCCTGCTCCAGGCCGAGGCCGGGGCCGACATCATCGCGCCCTCCGACATGATGGACGGGCGCGTCGCGGCGATCCGCGAAGGCCTCGATGGCGCAGGGTTCCAGGACGTGCAGATCATGGCCTACGCGGCGAAATACGCCTCGGCCTTCTACGGCCCGTTCCGCGATGCCATCGGCACCAGCGCCTGCCTTGTGGGCGACAAGCGCACCTACCAGATGGACCCGGCCAATTCCGACGAGGCCCTGCGCGAGATCGCGCTCGACCTCGAGGAAGGCGCCGACATGATCATGGTCAAGCCCGGCCTGCCCTATCTCGACATCGTGCGCCGGGCCAAGGACACCTTCGCGGTTCCGACCTTCGCCTACCAGGTCTCCGGCGAGTATGCGATGATCCAGGCTGCGGCCATGAACGGCTGGATCGACGGGGAGCGGGCGATGATGGAAAGCCTTCTGGCCTTCAAGCGTGCCGGCGCGGACGGTATCCTCACCTACTTCGCCCCCCGGGTCGCGGAGAAGCTGAAGCACCAGGGCTGACCCTTCGATAACAACCCAGGCCCGCCCGTGTCAGGCTCAGGACTCGTCAGGGTGTGGCGGCTCGCCATCCTCCTGTGGAGTCTGAGTCTCCTATCGGCCTGCGGGCTTGCCATCGACGCCGAACAGACGCGGGTCTGCCGATCGGCCCTGCCGGCGCTCAATCCAGGTGCGGTGATCGCCGTCGAGCGAGTCCGCGAGGGGCCGGTCGCGCGAAGCCTGCGGATCGACTACATCGCCCAATACCCCGACCGCCCGGTGCTGGAGCGGTTCGCCATCTGTCAGTTCGCCGCCGAGGGGCTGTCGCCCAACAAGGCAGAGCTGACGGGCCTCGGCACCGAGGAAGGACTGCTCTCCGGCGCCAGCCTCTACATGCTCAAGCGCTTCTATCTCGAGACGCCCGAGGGCACAGCGGGCGATCCGGGCAGCCGGGCCGACGCGGACGTGACCGAGATTCCGATGGCGGTGGCATACTGGCTGCAGCAGATCCTCGTGAGCCTGCCGCGAACCGCTATCTATGCCCTGCTCTCGGTCGCCTTTGCCCTGGTGTTCGGCCTGAGCGGGCGGATCAACCTCGCCTTCGGAGAACTCGCGGCCGTGGGCTCGGCGGCCACCATTGCCGGCGCTTCGGTGGTGCTGGCCTCCGGCGGCAGTGCGCCTGTGCGCGGGCTGGCGGCAGGCCTTGCCGCCGCGCTCTTCGCCGGCGCGATCCACAGCGCGGTCGGGGGTCACTTCACCATCGGGCGGATCGAGGCCCAGAGCCCGCAGCCGAGCCTCATCGCGACCGTCGGCCTCTCCCTGTTTCTCATGGAATACCTGCGGCTCGTGCAGAGTCCCGTGACCGTCTGGCTGCCGCCGATCTGGTCCGAGGCCTGGCCGCTGGCCCGTGCACAGGATTTTCTCGTCAGCCTGACGCCGATCACCGCCATCACCAGCGGCATCGGCCTGATCGCAGCGTTGGGCCTTCTCTGGCTCGTTCAGGCGACCACCTTCGGGCGAGCCTGGCGGGCCTATGCGGATGATGCGAAAGCCGCAGCGCTTATGGGAGTCAACGGCCCTCGCCTGCTGACCCAAACTCTGGCTCTGGCCGGCGCTATGGCGGGTCTCTCAGGGATGCTGATCGTCGCCCAATATGGCGGCCTCGGCTTCGCGGGAGGCTTCCAGTACGGCCTCAAGGCGCTGATCGCGGCCATCATCGGCGGGATTGGCTCCATCCCCGGGGCGATGTTAGGAGGTTTCGCCGTGGGCTTGTTCGAAACCCTGTGGTCGGCGTATCTGCCCATCGAGATTCGCGACATGGCGCTTTATGCGGCACTCGTCGTGTTCCTGATCTTCCGGCCCGGCGGCCTGCTGGGTTTCAAGGATCCAACACCAAGACCTGTTTAAGGCGTATAATAAGTCTCCGGAGGAAATCGTGGCCGATTACGCCATCACCATCGACGATGTGACCCGTGCTGCGGAGACGATCCGCGGTCAGGTGCTGCGGACACCGCTTGTTCCCGCCCCTCGCCTGTCGCAGCTCACCGGCGCCACCGTCTGCGTGAAGCACGAGAACATGCAGCCGACCGGCTCCTTCAAGGAGCGCGGCGCGGTGACGAAGCTGGAGAGCCTGAAAGCCGACGAGCGCGCCCGCGGGGTCATCGCCATGTCGGCGGGCAACCACGCCCAGGCGGTGGCCTATCATGCGCGCCGTCTCGGCATCCCGGCCACCATCGTCATGCCGGAGGGCACGCCTCTCGTGAAGGCGGAGAACACCCGCTCCTACGGGGCCAAGGTGATCCTGTTCGGCGAGACGCTCTATGAGTCGGCTGCCCGCGCCCGCGAGATCGCGGAGGCCGAGGGCCTCGTTTTCGTGCACCCTTACGACGACCCGAAGGTCATGGCCGGCCAAGGCACCATCGGGTTGGAGATGCTGGCCGACGCGCCGGATCTCGACCAGATCATCGTGCCCATCGGCGGCGGCGGGCTCATTTCCGGCATCACGGTCGCCGTGAAGGCGCTCAAGCCCAGCATCGAGATCATCGGCGTGGAGGCCGCCCTCTACCCGTCCTTCCGCAACGCCATCCGGGGCGAGAACCAGCCCATCGGCGGCGCGACGCTCGCCGAGGGCATCGCGGTGAAGACCGTCGGGCAGCTGCCGCTGCCCATCGTGCGCGATCTGGTGTCCGACATCATTGCCGTCGAGGAGCCCGTAATCGAGCGCGCGGTCAACGCTTATGCCACCCTGCAGCGGACCATGGCGGAGGGCGCAGGCGCGGCGGGGCTTGCCGCCATGATGGCGGCTCCTGAACGGTTCGAGGGCAAGCGCGTGGGCCTCGTGCTCTGCGGCGGCAACATCGACGCCCGGATCCTCGCGTCCGTCATGGTGCGCGAACTGGAGCGAGACGACCGCATCACCTCCTTCCGCATCACCTCCAATGACCGGCCGGGCCTGTTGGGCCGCGTGGCGAGCCTGCTCGGCCAGCTTGGGGCCAACATCCTGGAGGTGTCGCACGGCCGCCTGTTCCTGGACGTGCCGGCCAAGGGCGTTTCCATCGACATCACTATCGAAACGCGCGACAGACAACATACATTGGAGGTGTTCGAGGTTCTGGCGGCCGAGGGGCTCGCTCCGCAGCGGATCGTGTCCCGCAGCCTGCCTGCAACCGCCTTCTGAGGAGAGATCCATGGTCAATCGCCCCTACCCGCCGACCCTGAACTACCCGTCCTACGAGGTCGACCGGGTGACGGATGGCGTCATCAGCCGGCGCTTCTGGGCTTACCTGATCGACCTTGTCGTCATCGCCCTCTGGGTCGTGCTGATCTCCATCGGGATCTTCTTCTTGGGGCTTATCACGCTCGGCCTCGGCTGGGGGCTGTTCTTCGCGCTTCCGCTCACGGCGCTGATCTTCATCGTCTACAACGCGGTGACCATCGGCGGCGCGTCCCAGGCGACGGTCGGGATGCGCTATATGGGCCTGCGGGTGATCGATCCGCGCACCGGCCGGGGCGCATCCCCGTTGTCGGCCGCCGTGCACGCGCTGTTCTTCTACGTGGCCATCTCGACCTTCCTGCTCTGGGCCTGCGACGTGTTCGTCGGCTTCGTCCGCGAGGACCGCCGCTTCATCCGCGACCTGCTCACCGGCATGATGGTGGTGAGGGCATGATCCGAAGGGGCGTGAACACACCCCTGTGACATACGCCCTCTTTTCCTGGACGTGCGGGACACCAATGTTATCCTTCGAGCGTTGACGTAGCGCTCAAGGTTTCTCCACAAGGCTTTCCCGATTGACGAGCCAGCCCCGCGACGCCCCGCAGTTCTACCTCACCTCCCCGTCCGCATGTCCCTACCTGCCGGGCAAGGAGGAGCGGAAAGTCTTCACGCATATCGTGGGACGGCGCGGGCGGGAGCTGAACGAGATCCTGACGCAGGGCGGTTTCCGCCGGTCGCAGACCATCGCCTACCGGCCCGCCTGCGATTCATGCCGGGCCTGCGTGTCGGTGCGGGTTCTCGTGGACGAGTTCGAGCCCTCGGGCAATCTCAAGCGCGTCCTGAAGGACAATGCCGACCTGATCGGGAACGCCCTGCCCAACCGCCCCACCTCCGAGCAATATTCCCTGTTCCGCCGCTACGTGGACACGCGCCACGCGGATGGCGGCATGGCCGACATGACCGTGCTCGATTATTCCATGATGATCGAGGACAGCCATGTGGACACGCGGCTCATCGAGTACCGCCGGCGCGGCATCGACAGCGGCATCACGGGCAAGGGGTCGGGCGATCTCATCGCCGTGTGCCTCACCGACGAGATGAGCGACGGCCTCTCCATGGTGTATTCGTTCTACGCCCCGGAGATGCAGCACCGCAGCCTCGGCACCTGGATGATCCTCGACCACATCCGCCGCGCCAAGGCGATGGGCCTGCCGTACCTCTATCTCGGCTACTGGGTCGAGGGCTCCAAGAAGATGGGCTACAAGGCCCGCTTCAAGCCGCAGGAGCGGCTGCTGGCGCAAGGCTGGGCACGGGTGGGGTGAGGCTTGCGGACGGCGCGGGCGCAGATCTGACGTCTGCGCACTCACAAAAAAGTGCGCCCACGCAACCTCTCAAACGCCACACAGGATGGCTAAATTTCTCTTCCGAGAGCTGACCGATCAGCTCTGGGAGAACATTATGCGCACGATCCTCATTGCGGTTCTCTGTCTCGCCTCCCTCTCGGGCGCGGCGCTGGCAGAGCCGGGCGGAGGTACGGACCGCGACCGGGTCATCCGTGAAGTGGAAGCCATGCAGCGGGATGGACGCTGGCAGCAGCTCATCGCCGAGGGTCAGGCCAATAGACAGGCTTTCGACAACCCAGGCCGGCGTCAGGCTCCCACCGCGACCGGCTCTGTGGTTCGGCGGCGGTGAGACCAAAGACGGGTAGATCCTAACCTGTCATCCCGGACGAAGCGCAGCGCTGTGATCCCGGGGCCGCATAGCGGAGCCCGGGATCCATAAACACGACGGATCGCATTGGGGTACAGACATCGCCGCATCGCCTTGCGTGGCACCGTCAGCGGCTATGGATCCCCGCCTTCGCGGGGATGACAGGGTTGAGGTTTCAGCGCCACGTCCTGAAAGCGATCTCGGATCGGCTTGCGCCGTCCGAGATCGCTGCCTCCTGATTTACTCCCCGAACCTGTTCGACTTCGGGAAGCCCTTCGGCGGCAGCCTGCCGGCCTCGGTGCGGTCGCCCATCCAGTCGCGCAGGTCTTCCCTAGCCACCGTCCAGGTGCGGCCCGAAGTATCCTTCCAGGTCAGGCCTTCCTTGAGCTTGAAGACCTTGGCGTCGGAGACGCCGCCGTCCTTGTAGCGCTGGAGGCGCACGCCCTTGCCGCGGGTCATCTCCGGCACCTGCTTCGCGGGGAAGATCAGGAGCTTGCGGTTCTCGCCGATGATCGCGACATGGTCGCCCTCGGCCTCGGTGCAGACCACCATCCTGGCGGGCGTATCAAGGTTGAGGATCTGCTTGCCCTTGCGGGTGTTGGCCGTGATCTCGTCGGTCGGCACGATGAAGCCGCGACCGTCCGTGCCTGTCACCAGCAGCTTCGAGCCAGCCCGGTACGGGAAGGCCGCGATGAAGTCGGCGCCCTCCTCCAGATCGACCATGAGGCGGATCGGATCGCCGAAGCCGCGGCCGCCGGGGAGCTTGGATGCTTCAAGCGTGAAGAACCGCCCATTGTCCGCCGCCACCACGATCTTCGACGTGGTCTCGGCGAAGAAGGCCGTCTTCAGCTTGTCGTCACCCTTGAACTGGACACCGGAGAGGTCCTCCTGATGGCCCTTCATGGCGCGGATCCAGCCCTTCTCGGACACGATGACCGTGATCGGTTCGCGCTCAATCATGGCCTCCGCGAAGTCGATGTCGGAGGTGTCCGGCGCCTCGGCGAAGGTGGTGCGGCGCTTGCCCAGGGCGGTATCGGGACCGAAGGTCTTGCGGACCTCCTTGATCTCGGCAGAGATTGTCTTCCACTGCACCTTTTCGGAGCCGAGAAGCTCCTCGATTTTCGCCTTTTCGTCCTGCAGGTTCTTCTGCTCGCGCTTGAGCTCCATCTCCTCGAGCTTGCGCAAGCTCCGCAGGCGCGTGTCGAGGATGGCGTTGGCCTGCACTTCGGTGAGCTGGAAGACGCGCATCAGCTCCTGCTTCGGCTCGTCCTCCTCGCGGATGATTTTGATCACCCGGTCGAGGTCGAGATAGACGATGAGCAGGCCGCCCAGGATCTCCAGGCGCCGGTCGATGGCAGCTAGGCGGAAGCCCGAACGGCGGATCAGCACTTCGCGGCGATGGTCGAGCCATTCGCGCAGGCATTCGGCGAGGCTCAAAACCTTCGGCACCTTGCCGCCGGCGAGCACGTTCACGTTCATCGGAACGCGGCTCTCGAGCTCGGTGAGCTTGAAGAGCGATTCCATCAGGATGATCGGATCGACCGTCTTGGCGCGGGGCTCGAGCACCACGCGGATGTCCTCGGCGGATTCATCGCGCACGTCGGCCAGCAGCGGCAGCTTCTTTTCCTGCAGCAGCTCGGCGATCTTCTCGATCAGGCGCGATTTCGGCACCGCATAGGGAATCTCGGTGACGACGATCTGCCAGTTGCCGCGCCCGAGATCCTCCTTCGCCCAGCGGGCTCGCACCCGGAACGAGCCGCGGCCCGTGCGGTAGGTCTCGGCCATGGCGGCGGGCGTGTCGACGATGATGCCGCCGGTGGGCAGGTCCGGCCCCGGCACGTACTGCATCAGCTGTTCGGAGGTGGCGCCCGGCTTCGCGATCAGGTGCAGGGCCGCGTCGCAGAGTTCGGCGGCGTTGTGCGGCGGGATCGAGGTCGCCATGCCGACCGCGATGCCCTGCGAGCCGTTGGCCAGCAGGTTCGGAAAGGCGGCCGGCAGCACCACCGGCTCCTCGTTCGCCTGATCGTAGGTCTCGCGGAAGTCGACCGAATCCTCGTCGATGCCCTCCAGCAGCAGGCGCGCCACTTCCGTCATGCGCGCTTCGGTGTAGCGCATGGCCGCGGCACCATCGCCGTCGATGTTGCCGAAATTGCCCTGCCCGTCCGCCAGCGGATAGCGCTGGGCGAAATCCTGCGCCATGCGCACCAGGGCCTCGTAGATCGACTGGTCGCCGTGCGGGTGGAACTGACCCATCACGTCGCCGACGATGCGGGCGCATTTCTTGGGCGCCGACTTCGGGTCGAGCCTCAGGAGCCGCATGGCATGCAGGATGCGCCGGTGCACGGGTTTGAGCCCGTCGCGGGCGTCCGGCAGGGCCCGGTGCATGATGGTGGAGAGCGCATACGCGAGATAGCGCTCCTCCAGGGCATCCTTGAGGTTGATGTTCTCGATCTCGCCCCCTGACGGCGGATTGACCGGCTTACCCATAACTCGAAATCCTTAAGTGCGAATCGCTTCTTATCATCTGAAAAGAGAACATAACAGAAACAAACATCATTCGTCCCCAGCCGTGGCCAGTGCGACGAAACGCGCCCGCTCCTCCGGCGCCCGCTGCCCCTGGGGGCCGAAGACATTCTGATGCAGGAAGAAGTCCGTGAGCGCAAATCCGGCCCGGATGTCCTCCTCCCGGGGCCGGTTCGCCTTCGTCTGGCCGATCAGAAAGCCGGGCAGCTTGAGCAGCCGGTCCTTGTAGGGCTCGCCCGCCTCCGCACAGACCGCCCGCCCGCTGCGGGGCGACACATAGGTCAGGTCCCGCTCGGTCCCGGTGGCTGCGCAGCTCGTGAGATCGAGACCGAAGCCGAGTTCCGTGAGCATGGCAAGCTCGAAGCGCACGAACAAAGCCGGGGCGAGATCGGGGTCGTCCAGATGGTCCACCAGGACGGTGAGCGTCTCGAAAAGGGCGAAATGCGGGTCGCGCTCCGGGAAGTAGCGCAGGAGATGGGCCAGCGTCGACAGGCCATAGAGCGCCATGGACGAGCCCATGAGGCGCGCGGCGCGCAGGTTCAGGCCCTCCACCTGATAGGTGCCCAGATGCTCGTCGAGCCTGGCCCGCCACGTCGCCTGCACGGTGTTGCCCGGCTGGAGAACGGCCTGAAGGGTCTTGGAGCGCCCGCCATGGACCAGCCCCAGATGCCGGCCGTGCTCGCGCGTCATCAGCTCGAGGATGACGCTCGACTCGCCGTGCTTGCGGACGCCGAGAACGACGCCGTCGTCAGTCCAGTGCATCGGTCGCAGGGCCTTCGAACAAGAGATCTGCCGGAATCCTGATGTAAGCATTCAGGGGGCATTCAGCCATGTTTTTCAACGATATCCGGCAACTTCTAAAATTCTGTTGCAAAAGCGGAATCCGCCACGAGGGGAACCAAAATTCCCCCTTCACATTGTCGAACACCTTAGTGTGTCTAGTGATGAATCGAGAACCATGAAACTCTCCAACCTGTTTCTTGCGAGCACCGCCCTTCCTCTGATGCTGCTGCCGGCGAACGTGTCGGCTCTCCAGCCGGAAGCCGCGACGCCCATTGTCGTCGCCCAGGCTGGACCGAGCGCCGAGGAAGATGATCAACCCGGCGTCCGTCGGAGACCGCGAGAGGGCGCGGATTCGCCGCGCGGCGGCGGCGAGGGTCAGGAGCGCCGGCAGGAGCGCAGGCAGGGCGGCCAAGATGCCGGTGGCCCCGGCGCCTCCGAAGAGCGCGGCCAGCGCCCGCCGCGCGGCGCAGGCCCGGCGGAGCGTGGCGGTCCCGACGGACCGCGCGGCTCCCGCGCCACCGAATCCGAGGATGCCCCGCCGCCGCGTCGCGGCGCGGCCCAACCTGCCGAGCGGCCTACCCCCCCCTCCGGCACCACACCGGCCACGCCGGCGCGTCCTGCCCAGGGAGAGCCTGCGGAACGCGCCCGGCCTTCCGCCGAGACGCCGGACCGCCCGAACCGTCCGGCTGCCCAAGAGCGTGAGCGTAACCGGGATCGTCCCGCCGCCGAGCGCGAGCGGCCCCGCCAGCCGTCGCCTGCGGCCGAAACTCCGCCGAGCACTCCTGCTCCGGCGGCCCAGCCGGCCACGCCTCCGGCACCGGCCCAGCAGCGGCCTGCCGCGGGAACCCCTCGCCCAGCCGATGCAGAGCAGCCGGCCCGTGCCGGCGACAGCGAGCGGCCCGACCGTAATCGTCCGGACCGTGACCGGCAGGACCGCCAGCGCGCCCGCGACCAGCGTCCGGGTCAGGATACGCCCGCCACGACCACAGCCCCGACGGCTCCGGCGACGCCTGCACCTTCGGCCCCGACGGCAGCGCCCACGGCTCCAACCCCTGCGCCTGCAGCCCCGACAACGGCTGCACCAGCAGCTCCCGCTCCGGCCACACGGGCCCTGCCGACGGCTCCAGCCGCGCCGGTCCAGAGCGCGCCTCAACAGGCCGGTCCTGCCGCGGCCCAGCCGCTGGACGCCTCCCGCGTCCGCATCGAGGACCTGCGCCGCGAGCGCCGGGAGCGCCGTGAAGGCGGCCGCCTGATCATCGAAGAGCCCGGCAACCGGACGATCATCCGTCAGGGCGATGAGGTCATCATCCGCCATGATGAGACCCTGCGCTTCCGCCGGGCCTATCGCGACGCCGACGTTCGTGTGGAGCGGCGCGCCGGGAACGAGGAAGTTACCATCGTGCGCCGCCCCGACGGCTCGGAGATCGTCACCGTGCGCGACGAGGACGGCAACCTCATCCGCCGTATCCGACGCGAGCCCGCCGGACAGGAGGTCGTGCTGATCGAGAACCGGCGCCGCGGCGTCGAGCGCCGCCCGGGCTACGGCTACATGGAGGAGGAGGTCATCCGCCTGCCGCCTCCCACGGTGCGCATCCCGCGGGAGGAGTACATCGTCGAGACTGAGCGGGCCTCGCGGGCCGATATCGTCGAAGCCTTCACGGCTCCGCCCGTGGAGCGCGTCGAACGGGCCTATACCCTCGACGAGGTTCGCCGCAGTCAGCCTCTGCGTGAGCGCATGCGGCGGGTGGATCTCAATGCCGTCACCTTCGAGTTCGGCTCCTGGGAACTTCCCCCGGACCAGATCGATGCGCTGAGCACAATTGCAGCGGGCCTGCGCGAGGCGATCTCCCGCAACCCGAACGAGATCTTCCTGGTCGAAGGTCACACGGATGCGGTCGGGGCGGACGAGGACAACCTGACTCTCTCCGACCGTCGCGCCGAGACCATCGCGACGATCCTGACGGAGCGCTTCCAGATCCCCGCCGAGAATCTGACCACTCAGGGCTACGGCGAGCAGTATCTGAAGGTGGCGTCGCAGGGACCGGAGCGGGAGAACCGCCGCGTGACCCTGCGCCGGATCACCCCGTTGCTCCAGGGACAAGCCCAGCAGCAGTAACGACAAGGACCGGGAGGGTGCTCACCCTCCCGGTTTTCATTTCGAGACTTCTATTCCGGCAGGCCCGCCTGCCGCAGACCCTCGGCGAACCGGCTCATCACTTCCTTGCTGAAGGCCATCGCCTGGAGGATGTCGACGATCCGGATCCCGGGATAGCCTTTCACCAGCTCAGCGACGCATTCCCGCGCCCTGTCGGGCTCTCCCGCCAGGGCATAGGCCGGCGCGAGCGTGCGATGAATCCAGGCGGTCCTCGGCTTGCTCATGAGCGCCTTCTCCTGCCACTGCGCGGCAAGGTCGTAGCGCTTGGCGATGAAGTGGGCGCAGCCGATTCCCATCTCGCAATTGAACGCCATCGGGTCGAACGGGCTCAGGCGCAGGGACCGCTCGAAATGCTCGATCGCGACCTCGGGGTCGTCATGGTAGTTGTGCAGCCAGCCGCTGCGGTTCCAGGCCCAGGCCGAGTTCGGATCCAGCGACAGCGCACGCTCCAGCATCGCCGTGGCGCGCTGGAATTCCCGGGTGATCGTCAGGGCCGCGCCAAGCACGGTGAGGATGAACGGATCCTCGTGGGCCAGGGCGGCTGCGGCTTGCGCCTGGCGCAGGGTCTCGCGCTTGTCTTCTTGCAGGTTCTTCGACCAGTTGTAGACAATGCGCTGGCCACGACACCAGGCCGCCATGGCCATGGCAAGCGGGTAGCCTGGATCGAGGAGAAGCGCCTTGTCCAGGAGCCGGGCCGCCTCCTTGTTGGCCTCGTATTCCAGTGCCCACACATAGGGAAGCGCGCGCATGACGAGGTCGTAGGCATCGAGATTCTCTGGTCGCTTGCGCCTGGCCCGCTCGATCTCGGCGCTTCTGATCGATGGCTGGATCGACCCCACGACACTGGCGGTGATCCGGTCCTGGAGATCGAAGACATCCTCGACCACGCCGTCGTAATGCTCGGCCCAGAGATGCATCCCGGTGCTCGCATCGACAAGCTGCGCGGTGATCCGGATTCTCGGGCCCGAGCGCCTGACGCTGCCCTCCAGCACATAGCGGACGCCGAGTTCCCGGCCGATCTGCTGCACGCTGACCGTACGCCCCTTGTAGGTGAAGGTGGAATTCCGGGCGATGACGAAGAACGACTTGAAGCGCGACAGGGCCGCGATGATGTCCTCGACGATGCCATCGGCGAAGTACTCCTGCTCGGGGTCCCGGCTGATGTTCACGAAGGGCAGAACCGCGATGGAAGGCCCTTCCTGGCGGGCGCCGGAGGGCCGACGATCTCCCGACCGCTGCGCCGTGTCCATTCCTTCCAGGAGGCAGAAAACCCTGATCGGCCGCCCGATATTCTTGAACTGATGCTCCCCCTTGTCGTCGAACTCATAGGGAAGCTTGCCTCTGACCTCGTCATAGACCTTTCCCGACAGGCAGATGCCGCCGGGCAGCGCCATCTTCTGCAGCCGGGATGCAATGTTCACGCCGTCGCCGAAGATGTCGCCGTCCTCCTCGACCATGATGTCGCCGATGTTGATGCCGACGCGAAGCTGAAGGGGCTTGGCGTCCGCCTTGCCGGAGGTTCCCGCCCCAGAACTTCCGGCAAGGGCCTCCTGCAGGTCGACGGCGCAGCGAACGGCCTCGACGGGACTTGCAAACTCGACCAGGAACCCATCCCCGATCGTTTTCACCAGTCTTCCGTGATGGGCGCGAATGCGGGGCTCGATGATCTGACGCCGGAGATCCCTGAGGCGGCTGAGAGTGCCTTCCTCGTCTTTGGACATGAGATCGGAATAGCCCACCACGTCAGCGGCAAGGACAGCTGCGAGACGCCTTTGCGCCGTCTGGTCAGAAGGGCTGCTCATGGCCTCTCCGGGACGTCGACGCTGAAACGGCAGGAACGCAACGTCAGGAAGGCTGTGTCCGGGGACGAACCGGCTTTCCATCAACTTTCATGTTAAAGCCCTGGGGTTCATCTGGTTGCGTCGAAAAAGCGCTGAAAACCTCGTAAAACAACGGATTTCCATCTGCGGGAACACAGCCGGACCTCGAGAGCTGCCCCTCGCTTGCTCATCCATGTGCAGGTTGTGGCGAAAAGAGACGAAACATCGTGAAGTATTGTCTCTTCCTTAATGTTTCCGGGTGACGCTGGGTTAAGCATGAAAAGAATGGAAGCCCGGCGATGTTTGGTATTCTGCGGCGTGCTCCACAGACAGATGCCCTGAGCGGGACGGTTCAGGCTGCATCGGAGGAAGAAACGCCCCCGGTCACCCGCGAGAGCCGCCTCGACACCGAGGTGGTGGACTCGCTGGAAGCCGATGTTCTGAAAGCCATCGAGGGCGTCACGCGGGCCATCGCGGTGGCGGCATCCGACGTGGCAGCCGTGGAGAAGGACCTAGCCGAGATCCGCGGCCATGCCGGTGAGCTGGCCTCCTCGGGCAAGACCGCATCGGCCGAAAGCCTCTCGCTCGCCTCGTCGACCGAGGAGCTCGCCGTCACGTCGTCCGAGATCGGCCGCTCGATGGAGCATGCGAGCGCGCGGATCGACAACGCGATCCAGGCTGCCCAGAAGGCCAGCGATTTGATCCTGCAACTGTCCGCTGCGACTGCGGAAATCGTCGGCATCGTCGACACGATCTCGGCGGTGGCGCGCCAGACGAACCTTCTCGCTCTCAACGCCACCATCGAGGCGGCCCGGGCCGGCGAGGCCGGCAAGGGCTTTGCCGTGGTGGCGAGCGAAGTGAAGGTGCTGTCCACCCAGACCGGCAAGGCCGCCGACGACATCCGCCAGCGCATCGACCGCCTGCGCGAAACGGCCCAGGCCTCGACTGGCGCGGTGACGGAGGTAGTGGAGGCGGTCCAGGGCGTCCGCCCTGTCTTCGACACCGTGCGCGGCGCCGTCGGGGAGCAGAATTCCGCCATCAGCGAGGCGTCACGCTTGGCCGGCGTGACCTCCGCCAGCGTCGCCAAGGTGAGCGAGCGCGCAGGCGACGTGGATTCCATCTCCCTGAATGCCAGCGCCAGGGCCCACGAGGCCGATCAGGCCACCCGGAAGGCGGACGGATTGGCCAAGGCCCTCGGGCAGCGTTTCGTCACCGTTATCCGCCAGAGCGAGATCGGCGACAGGCGCAGGGCGGACCGGTTCCCCGTCGAGCGCGCGGCGACGCTCTGGATCGCGCAGCGCAGCGTTTCCTCCCGGCTGATCGACGTCAGCTCCGGTGGCCTGCTCATGGCGGCCGTTACGGGCGTCGATGCGAGGACCGGTACGCCGGTTGAGATCGATATCCAGCACCTGGGCCGCGTCAGCGCCAGGATCGTGGCTGTCAGCCCCATGGGCATCCATTGCTGCTTCGACCGGCTCAACGACGAGGCTCGTGTCCGCATCGACGGTTTCGTCGCGCAGGTGGAAGCAAGCTACCGGCCGCGCATCCTGCTCGCCCAGGAGACCGCCCGTCAGGTGGAGATGCTGATCGAGCAGGCGGTGGCCGACGGCCGAGTCTCGCGGGACAGCGTCTTCGATACGGATTACCGGCTGATTCCGGGCACGGACCCGGTCCAGTACGGCACGGCCTATCTGCCGGTGTTCGAGACGCTCCTGCCGCCGATCCTCGAAAAGGTCCTGGCCTCGGATGCCGCGATGGCTTTCTGCCTTGCCATCGACCGCAACGGATATATCCCGGTGCACAACCGGATCTACTCGCAGCCGCAACGGGCGGGCGATCCGGTGTGGAACGCCGCGAATGCCCGCAACAAGCGCATCTTCGACGACCGCGCCGGCATCACGGCAGCCCGCTCCACCCGGCCCTTCATCGTGCAGGCCTATGCCCGCGACATGGGCGGCGGCAAGATCGTCATGATGCAGGAGGTGGACGCGCCGATCCGTGTTCTCGGCCGGCACTGGGGCGGCTTGCGAACGGCGTACCGGGCCTAAAGGCATCGAGCCGAACGCACGAAGCCTGATACGACAACCTTTGACGTCATGGCCGGGCTTGTCCCGGCCATCCCGATGCTGAGAGGCGCCGCGCTTCAAGCAATCGGATCACCGGCACAAGGCTCGTGATGACGAAGGAACTAGCTATCCGTGCAAAGCCTATAGCTGCGTCTTGTTGATGGACCAGAAATCCAGATGCTGCGCTAACCGCGCGGGAACTCCAGGCCCATCTCCCGGTAGCGCTCGGGATCGTCGCTCCAGTTCTCGCGCACCTTCACGAAGAGGAACAGGTGCACGGGGGTCTCGGCGATCTCGGCGATCTCCTTGCGGGCTAACTGGCCGATGGCCTTGATGGTCTGGCCGCCCTTGCCGAGCACGATCTTGCGTTGGCTGTCGCGCTCCACGAACACGGTCTGCTCGATGCGCACCGAACCGTCGGGCCGCACCTGCCACTGATCGGTCTCGACCGTCGACTCGTAGGGCAGCTCCTCGTGCAGGCGCTCGTAGATCTTCTCGCGGGTGATCTCGGCCGCCAGCATGCGCAGGGGCGCGTCGGAAATTTGGTCCTCCGGATAGAGCCATGGCCCTTCCGGCATCATCTGGGCAAGCTGGCGCTTCATGGTCTCGATGCCGTCGCCCTTGAGGGCCGAGATCATGAAGGTATGGGCGAACGGCACCTGCTCGTTGAGCTTGGCCGCCATCTCCAGAAGCTTGGAGCGCTCGATCAGGTCGATCTTGTTGAGGATCAGGACCTTCTGGCGTTTCAGCTCGGACAGCTTGGCGAGGATCGCCTCGGCCTCCTCGTCGATGCCCTTGCGCACGTCGAGCAGGAGGGCGATCACGTCCGCATCGCCCGCGCTGCCCCAGGCCGAGGTGACCATGGCGCGGTCGAGACGGCGCTTCGGCTTGAAGATGCCGGGCGTGTCCACGAACACGATCTGCGCCTCGCCCTCGATGGCGATGCCGCGCACCAGCGCGCGCGTGGTCTGCACCTTGCGGGACACGATCGAGACTTTGGAGCCGACGAGCGAGTTCAGCAGCGTCGACTTGCCGGCATTCGGGGCGCCGATGAGAGCGACGAAACCGGCCTTGGTTTGGGTTTGCTCAGGCTGTTCCATGCTCTTCCTCCGTCCAGACACCCTCTCTCAAGAGAAGGCTCCGCGCCGCCGCCTGTTCCGCGATGCGCTTCGATGTGCCGAGGCCGAACTCGGTTTCCGCTCCCTTGACCTTCACCATCACGCGGAACTTGGGCGCGTGGTCCGGTCCGGTCTGCTCGACGATGGCGTAGGTCGGGGGCGGCAGGCCACGCCCTTGAGCCCATTCCTGCAGGGCACTCTTGGGATCGCGCAAGGGGCGGCGGGGCGCCTCCAGCAATGGCTGGAACGCGCGCTCGACCACGCTGCGGGCAGCATCGTAGCCGCCATCCAGGAAGACGGCGCCGATGATGGCCTCGCACACATCCGCCAGAATGGTCTGGTTGCGCCGCTCGCCCGCATGCGCCTCGCCGGCGCCGAGCTTGAGGTAGGGTCCGACATCCCACGCGATGGCAATTTCGGCGCAGCTCTCGCGCCGCACCAGTTCCGCCAGACGCCGGGACAACTCGCCCTCGGGGGCGCCCGGAAAGGTGCGGTAGAGCAGGTCGGCGATGGCGAGGCCGAGCACCCGGTCGCCCAGGAATTCCAGTCTCTGATAGCTTTGCCCATCGGCCTTGGGGGCGCTGACATGGGTCAGCGCTTCGTCCAGGAGTGCAGGGTTTTCAAAGCGGTAGTCGAGCTTGTTCAGAAGCTCATCGAGTTTCGGCTTGCGACGTGCCACGGGTCAGCGGATCCCCTCGAAGAGACGGTTCCAGCGGATCTTCTGCGGCCATTCCCACGGACGCCACAGGGATGCGGTCTCGTCGATCGAGAAGAAGATGATTTCGGCGCGGCCCACGAGATTCTCGAACGGCACCTGCCCGACGCTCGCCTCGTCGCGGGAATCGGTGGAGTTGTCCCGGTTGTCACCCATCATGAAGAAGTGGCCGGGCTGCACCGTGTAGACATTGGTGTTGTCCCAGTAGCCGCGGTCGGCATCGCGCTCGATGACGTTGTAGGTCACGCCGCCGGGCAGGGTCTCCCGGAACTGCGGAACGCTGATGGTGCGGCCGTAGAGGTCGGTGGTCTTGTAATCCTCGACGCGCTCGCGCTGAATCGGCTGGCCGTTGATGTGCAGCACGCCGCTGATCACCTGGATCTTGTCGCCGGGCAGCCCGATCACGCGTTTGATGTAGTCCGTCGAGTTGTCCTTCGGCAGCTTGAACACAGCGATCTCGCCGCGCTTGGGCTCGGAGCCGAAGATGCGGCCGGAGAAGAGGCCCGGGCTGAAGGGAATCGAGTGCTTGGAATAGCCGTAGGAATACTTGGAGACGAACAGGTAATCGCCGATCAGCAGGGTCGGGATGAGAGAGCCCGATGGGATGTTGAAGGGCTGGAACAGCACGGTGCGCACGACCACCGCGATCAGAAGGGCCTGGATGATGACCTTGATCGTTTCCCAGAGGCCGCCTTCTTCGTTCTTCACGGTGCTACCTACGTATTTGCCGGTTTTTTCGCTCACGTCGCTCGACCTATGCTCTTTGAAGGGGCAGTCACTGCCGCCTTCCTGTGCTGTGACAGTCGAGAGGGGTTTGCACTCAGCCCCGGGTGCAAGCCTCTCTCGATATCGTCGTTACGGCGTCTGATTGCGACCCGGAAGGCCGCTTTGCCGCGCCATGCTCTAACCTAAGCCGCGCCCTGCCGCAACGCAGCCCCCGTTTCAGGCGGGCAGCGCCTCAATGATCACGAAGGCCTGGGCCATGGGTGGGTCGTCAGTCAAGGACACGTGGACCACCGCCTTGTGCCCCTCGGGTGTCATAGCCTGCAGGCGCTCCAAGGCACCTCCCGTCAGGCGCATGGTCGGGCGCCCGCCGGGCAGGTTAACCACCTCCATGTCGCGCCAGAAGACGCCATGGCTAAGGCCTGTCCCTAAGGCCTTGGCGCAGGCCTCCTTGGCGGCGAAGCGGCGGGCATAAGAAGGAGCCCGGGCGGCCCGGCGGTCGCTCCTGGCCCGCTCGCCCTCCGTATAGACGCGGTGCGTGAAGCGGTCGCCGAAGCGTTCGATGGACTTCTCGATCCGCCGGATGTCGCAGAGATCGGACCCGATGCCGAGGATCATGCCGGCACCTGTGCCCGGCCCTCGTCCATGGCGGCGCGCATGGCCCGCACGGCCTCGTCGAGCCCCATGAAGATCGCCTCGCCGATGAGGGAATGGCCGATATTGAGCTCCACGATCTGCGGAATGGCCGCCACCGGCCGCACCGAGGCGAGATCGAGTCCGTGGCCGGCATGGATCTCGAGGCCGATCCTCGCTCCGTGCTCGGCCGCCCGTCGCAGGCGCTCCAACTCATGGGCGATTCTGGCCTCGTCGCCTTCGACAACGGCCTCGCAATAGGTGCCGGTATGAAGCTCGACGACAGGCGCCTGCAAATCGCAGGCGGCGTCCATGACCTCCACCTCCGGCTCGACGAACAGCGACACGCGGATGCCCTCGCCTTTCAGTTCCTTGATCACCGGACGCAGATGGGCATGGCCACCGACGATGTCGAGCCCGCCTTCGGTGGTGCGCTCCTCGCGCTTCTCCGGCACGAGGCAGGCCGCATGAGGATGGAGCCGGGTAGCGAGGCTCACCATCTCGGAGGTAGCGGCCATCTCGAAGTTGAGCGGCACGAAAAGCTGGCGCTTCAGCCGCTCCATGTCCTGGTCGCGGATATGCCTCCGGTCCTCGCGCAGATGGGCCGTGATCCCGTCGGCGCCGGCCAGAACCGCCAGATGGGCGGCCCGGATCGGATCGGGATGGACGCCGCCGCGGGCGTTCCGGACGGTGGCGACGTGATCGATGTTGACGCCGAGGCGCAGAGAAGGAGCGTTCATAAGGGTGTTTGTAGCAGAGAGCGGCTCATTTCCTAGATGTTACCGGACCCGAGCGGATGTCACTCAACCTAATTATCAGTTGCAGCGGCAAGCCCCAGTTTATAGTAACTAAGTTACGATAGAGTGAGTTGTTCCGGGGCAATGCTACGCACTTTTACATTGATCATCGTCAGCCTTGTGACGTCCTTCTGGCTTTGGATGGTTGCGATAGCTGTTCTGACGAATTGGGGACCTGAGGAGAATGGATTCGCCATGGCTCTTGCTATGGCGGCCACCGGGCCATTCCTCTTGTTCGCCTTGCCTGCCCTCCTCTTGCTTTGAGAAGAAGGTTCGTGGGGCTTGCCCTAGCCCTCGCGCTTTTTTCTCTCATCTCCATTGCCTTGGTAGCCTGATGCTTGCCTTCCCGGCCCAAATCGCCTATAGCCCCCGCTTCGCGTTCGCTCCGGCCGGGGGCTGAACGGACGGTATGGCTTGGCCATGCAGGGACTTCGGTCCCGTCGTCCCGTGTCTCCGCCTTCGACAATCGCTCGGGCCTTGCAGGCTCGAAGGGCTTGGCGCCGATCGGATGCGCGAAACGGCCGAGACACTCGTCAAAACAGTGCAAGGCTTGAAACTCAAACCCTGAGAAAGGCCCACTATGCCTCTCTATGAGCATATCTTCATGGCTCGCCAGGATGTCACCCCGCAGCAGGTCGAGGCTATGGTCGACCAGTACAAGGGTGTCATCGAGCAGAACGGCGGCAGCGTTGACAAGACCGAGATGTGGGGCGTGAAGTCCCTCGCCTACCGCATCAAGAAGAACCGCAAGGCGCATTTCACGATGTTCAACCTCAACGCTCCGGCTCCGGCCGTGGCCGAGATGGAACGTCAGATGCGCATCAACGAAGACATCCTTCGCTTCATGACCATCAAGGTCGAAGAGCTCGAGACCGAGCCGTCCGTGATGATGCAGAAGCGCGACCGCGACGAGCGCAAGGACCGCGAGCGCCGTGAGCGCGACGGCGGCGGCTTCGATGGCGCCGGCGAAGGCGAGGAGGCTTAATCATGGCATTTGGTGCAACCGGTGGAGCCGCTGGCGGCGGCCGTCGTCCGTTCTTCCGTCGTCGCAAGACCTGCCCGTTCTCGGGCCCCAACGCGCCGAAGATCGACTACAAGGACACGAAGCTCCTGTCCCGCTACATTTCCGAGCGCGGCAAGATCGTTCCGTCCCGCATCACGGCCGTGTCGGCCAAGAAGCAGCGTGAGCTCGCCCAGGCGATCAAGCGCGCCCGCTTCCTGGGCCTCCTGCCCTACGTGATCCGCTAAGCAAGACCCTGCGGGCCGCCACGAGCGGCCCGCATCCTTAACCAGATCGCCCAGCGGTGAAACTCCGCCGGGTCAGTTGAGGCAAAAGCCTCTAACCCTGCCGATGAGCAGCGGGACAGCGAGACGATGAATTTTGTAGCAACAGGCATAGGCGCGGGCCTCGTATCAGCCCTCCTGACCGCGGTGATCGTGAAAGCGACGCCGCTGGCGGCCATGCTGTACCTGCTCGCCCCCATTCCCGTCCTAATCGTGTCCCTCGGCTGGGATCACCGCTCCGGCCTCGTAGCGGCCGTCGTGGGCGGCCTCGCCATCGCGCTCATCCTGTCCCCCCTCAGCGGCATCGGCTTCGCGCTGATCACCGCCCTGCCCGCCTGGTGGCTGTCCTACCTCGCCCTGCTCGGGCGCCCCGGACAGGACGGGACCATGGAATGGTACCCGGTTGGACGGCTTCTGGCCTGGGCCGCAGCAACCGCTGCCCTGACAATCATCGCTGCTGGCGTGATCTCGACGGGCGGCGACTACGGCGCCTTCGCCCAGAACACCCGCGACGTGGCCGAGGCCTTCGTGAACGCCCAGTTCGCCGCCACGGGCGAAGGGGCTCTCGATGCCGAGACCCGCGAGCAGCTGATCGCCATCTTCTCGCGGCTGACGTCGTTCCTGTCGGCGCAGGGCTTCGTGACCATTCTGGCGCTCTATCTCTGGGCCGCCGGCCGGATTGTCCTGGCGTCCAAGCGCCTGCCGCGCCCCTGGCCGCCTGTGCCGGAGCTGGTGATGCCTCGCTCCGCCGGGCTGATCCTGATCGGGGCCCTCATTCTGGCAAACTTCGACGGCTTCATCGGCGCGCTGGGCCTGGCCCTGTCGGGCGCGTTCCTGATGGCCTTTGCCCTGCAGGGCCTCGCCGCAGTCCATGACCGCACCCGCGGCAAGTCGGGCCGGGCGTTCCTTCTGAGCGCCATGTACGTCCTGATCTTCGTCACCCAGGGCATCCTGATGGTGGCCCTGGCCCTCTTCGGCATTGCCGATTCCACCTTCGGCCTGCGCCGCCGCTTCGGCACGCGGCCGACTCCGCCTCCAACCCTTTCCACCTGATCACGAACCTAAAGGAGACAACCATGGAAGTGATCCTTCTCGAGCGCGTCGCAAAGCTCGGCCAGATGGGCGAGACCGTGAAGGTCCGCTCGGGCTATGCCCGCAACTTCCTCCTGCCGCGCGGCAAGGCTCTGCGCGCCACCGAGGCCAACAAGAAGCACTTCGACGCTCAGCGCGCCCAGCTTGAGGCCCGCAACCTTGAGCGCCGCAAGGAAGCTGAGACCGTCGGCGAGAAGCTGAACGGCCAGAGCTTCATCATCCTGCGCCAGTCGGGCGAGACCGGTGTGCTCTACGGCTCGGTCTCCACCCGCGACCTCGCCGAGATCATGACCCAGAACGGCTTCACGGTCGATCGCAACCAGATCGCCATCAACCAGCCGATCAAGACCATCGGCCTGCACGCTGTGCCGGTCGCCCTCCATCCGGAGGTCGAGGTTCAGGTGACGATCAACGTCGCCCGCAGCCCCGAGGAAGCCGAGCGCCAGGCGCGCGGCGAGGCGGTCACGACCCGCGAGGAAACCAACCTCGACGATCTCGGCCTTGAAGTCGGCGCGGCCCTGGCCGAAGCTGGCGGCGACGACGAGCTCTAAGCTGGAGCGGTTGATCCAGTTCTTGCTTTGTTCTAAAATGGCGCTCTCCGTCGATTCGACGGGGAGCGTTTTTCTTTGCGGTTTCCGGCTTGCGGGAGAGTCAAGGCGGAACGCCCGCGAAAAGATGGACGGTGTGAGAATCGAGGACAGCGAGGACAGTTCGGACACAACTCCGGCTTCGTGTCCGCACGGCAACCTTTAGGACACCAATTGCGGTCTAAGAGACTCTAACCCTTCTCCTGTTTCCCGGAGCGCCGGATGGCCACCGCCAACGCCCTGATCGCCCGTCTTGAGACCGCCGAACCGCAGTTTCGGACGCCCCCCAGCAACATCGAGGCTGAACAGGCCCTGCTGGGCGCGATCCTGGTCAACAACGATGCCTATTACCGGGTCTCCGACTTCCTCGAAGCCGTCCATTTCATCGAGGATCTGCACAGGCGGATCTACGAGGTCGCCACGAGCCTGATCAAGGCCGGCAAGGTCGCGACCCCGATCACCATGAAGACGTTCCTGGGCGATCAGGATCTCGGCGGCATCACGGTATCGCAATATCTTGCACGTCTTGCGGCCGAGGCGACCACCGTCATCAACGCGGAGGATTACGGACGCGCCATCTACGACCTCGCGATCCGCCGGAACCTGATCAATATCGGCGAGGACATGGTGAACGTCGCCTTCGACGCCCCTGTGGACTCCTCGCCTCGCGAACAGATTGAGGAGGCCGAGCGGCGCCTCTATGCGATTGCCGAAACCGGCCGCTACGACGGCGGTTTCCAGCGCTTCTCCGATGCGCTCACCGCCGCCATCGACATGGCGGCCGCCGCCTACAAGCGCGAGGGTGCCCTGTCGGGCATTTCTACCGGCCTGAAGGATCTCGACAAGGCCCTGGGCGGCCTCCAGCCCTCCGACTTGGTGATCCTCGCCGGACGCCCGGCCATGGGTAAGACCTCGCTGGTGACGAATATCGCGTTCAACATCGCCAAGGCCTACCGGGCCGAGAAGCAGCAGGACGGCAACCTGAAAACCGTCAATGGCGGCATCGTGGGCTTCTTCTCCCTCGAAATGTCGGCGGAGCAGCTCGCCACCCGTATCATCGCCGAACAGTCGGGCGTGCCCTCCTACAAGATCCGCCGCGGCGACATGCGCGAGGATGATTTCTACAAGATCACCGAAGCCGCCCGCGAGATGCAGTCGATTCCCTTCTATATCGACCAGACCGGCGGCATCTCGATCGCGCAGCTCGCCGCCCGCGCGCGGCGCCTCAAGCGCCAGCGCGGCCTCGACGTGCTGATCGTCGACTACCTGCAGCTCCTCTCCGGTTCCTCCAAGAAGGGCGAGAACCGCGTGCAGGAATTGACGGAGATCACCACCGGCCTCAAGGCGCTCGCCAAGGAGCTGTCGGTTCCGCTGGTCGCCCTGTCACAGCTCTCCCGTCAGGTGGAATCGCGCGACGACAAGCGGCCGCAGCTCGCTGACCTTCGTGAATCCGGCTCGATCGAGCAGGACGCGGACGTGGTCATGTTCGTTTACCGCGACGAGTACTATTTGAAGAACAAGGAGCCGAAGCCCGGCACCGAGGAATACTTCAAGTGGCAGTCGGAGATGGACCAGGTTCACGGCAAGGCCGAAGTCATCATCGGCAAGCAGCGTCACGGACCCACCGGCACCGTGCAGCTGGCCTTCCAGGCCGACATCACCCGCTTCACCGACCTTGCGGATGAAGACAAACTTCCCGATCGGATTGGCGATTGACCAAGCTTAATTCTCAGACCAACAGCACCGGCGACATCCGCGAACAAGCTGCCGGCGGTGTCCTTCACATCGACCTTGACGCCCTGGCGGCGAACTGGCGCACACTGCGCGACCACGCCGGTAGCGCCGAGACAGCGGCCGTCGTCAAGGCGAACGCCTATGGCACCGGCATCGAGAAGGCCGTTCCTGCCCTCAGCCAAGCTGGCTGCCGCACCTTCTTCGTGGCACATTTGAGCGAGGCGATCCGTGCGCGAGCGGTTGCCCCTGAAGCGATGATCTATGTGCTGAACGGGCTCTTCACCGGCACCTCCCCCACTTACGCTGAACACGATCTGCGCCCGGTGCTCGGCTCCTTCGAGGAGATCGAGGAATGGGTCGGGTTCTGCCGGGCTCAAAGCCGCAAGCTGAAGGCCGCGATCCATGTGGATACCGGCATGAACCGCCTCGGGCTCACGGTACAGCAGGGCCTGACGCTGAAGGACCGGGGCGACCTTGAGGACTTCGGGAACGCCCTGCTCATGAGCCATTTCGTGAGCGCCGAGGAGAGCGACAACCCGCTGAATGCTCAGCAGATCGAAGCCTTCGAGGCTGTGCGTTCGTCGCTGCCGGACATTCCGGCTTCGCTGCCCAACTCCTCTGGCATCTTCCTGCGCAACAAGCCCGCCTACGAGCTGGTGCGCCCCGGCTATGCCCTCTATGGCGGCAATCCGACGCCAAGCCGCGACAACCCGATGCGTCCGGTCGTTCGCCTCGAAGGCCGCATCGTACAGCTGCGCTGGGTCGAGGCGGAGCACACCGTGGGCTATAACGGCCGCTGGCTCGCATTGGAGAAGCGCCGCATCGCGACGCTCTCGGTGGGCTATGCGGACGGCTATCCGCGCGCGGCGAGCGCGCGGGGCAAGAGCGGCGAGGCGCTGCTCGCCGGCATGGCGCTGGTCGCCGGACAAAGCTGCTCCTTCGCCGGCAATGTCTCCATGGACCTGATCACCGTGGATGTCACGGACGTGCCGGAGGGCCGGGTGAAACGCGGCGACACGGTCACGCTGATCGGCGGCGAGCTGACCGTCGACGAGGTCGGCCGCCGCGCCGGCACCATCGGGTACGAAATCCTGACCAATCTCGGTGCGCGCTACGCCCGTGCCTATCGCGGGGGAGAAGGCTGATGGCCAAGCAGCGTCACCCCGCCTTCACGTGCCAGGAATGCGGCGCGGTCTATAACCGCTGGAAGGGGAAGTGCGAGGCCTGCGGCGGCTGGAACACCATCGTCGAAGAGACAGGGCCCGCCGCCACCCGCCCCTCGCGCGCCAAGGGCCGGATCTTCCCCCTCGAAGGCCTCCAGGGCGAGACCAAGGAAGCCCCGCGCACGCCCTCGGGGATCGCCGAGCTCGACCGGGTGACCGGCGGCGGCTTCGTGCATGGCTCTATCATCCTGCTCGGCGGCGATCCCGGCATCGGCAAGTCCACCCTCCTGATGCAGGCCTCGGCGGCGCTGGCCATGCGCGGCGAGCGCGTGGCCTATATCTCGGGCGAGGAGGCGGTGGCCCAGGTGCGCCTGCGCGCCGAGCGCCTTGGCCTCGGTCAGGCGCCCGTCGAACTCGCCTCCGAGACCAATGTCGAGGACATCATCGCCACCTTGAGCCAGGGCCGCCCACCCGCGCTCGCCATCATCGACTCGATCCAGACCATGTGGACCGAGACGGTGGAATCGGCCCCCGGCACGGTGACCCAGGTGCGCGGCTCGGCCCAGGCGCTGATCCGCTTCGCCAAGACCACCGGCACTGCGGTTATTTTGGTGGGCCACGTCACCAAGGACGGTCAGATCGCCGGCCCCCGCGTGGTCGAGCACATGGTCGATGCGGTGGTATCGTTCGAGGGCGACACCGGTCATCACTTCCGGATCATGCGCGCCGTGAAGAACCGCTTCGGACCAACCGATGAGATCGGCGTGTTCGAAATGTCCGATCAGGGCCTGCGCGAGGTGCCGAACCCCTCCGAGCTGTTTCTCGCCGGCCGCGACATGGCGACGGCCGGTACGGCCGTGTTCGCCGGCATGGAGGGCACGCGCCCGCTCCTCGTCGAGATCCAGGCCCTCGTCGCCCCATCCTCCCTCGGCACACCCCGCCGCGCCGTGGTGGGCTGGGATCAGAGCCGTCTGTCCATGGTGCTGGCGGTGCTGGAGGCCCATGGCGGCCTCAAGCTCGGCATGCACGACGTCTATCTCAACGTCGCCGGCGGCCTGCGCATCACCGAGCCTGCTGCGGATCTAGCGGCAGCCGCCGCCCTGGTCTCCTCCCTCTCGGGCAATCCCCTGCCGCCCGATACCGTCTATTTCGGCGAGATGGGCCTCTCCGGCGCTATCCGACCCGTCGCCCAGGAGCAGGCGCGGCTAAAAGAAGCGGCCAAGCTCGGTTTCTCGAGTGCGGTCTCGCCGCAGCCGAGGCTGGACAAGGCCAAGGGCTCGAAGAGCGAGCGGCTTCCCCTGGCTACCTCGGCGATAGGCCATATCACCGATCTCGTGGCAGGCATTGCAGCGCGGCGTCGAAAGGCATCGTAGGCGAACTCGGCCGGGTGGCCACGACTAGGCTGTTTAGCCAAGTTGGCACATTAGAACAGTTCGATAGACCTTTACTGAGGACCCTACCCTTTCGGCTACCTCGGCGGGGCAACTGGTAACATTGAGAAAGTTTATAAGGAACAACAATGGCTTCGATCGTTATTCAGCCGAATATAGACGTTCAAGAAAATCCAGAAACCGGTAAGGTTATCGCGACACTTAGCGTCACCGGCGGCGTAGGGAATGAAGATTTTGACTACGAACTCATTGGAGAGCTAGGCGATTATTTCTACATCCAGGGCAAAGAACTCCGCATTAAGAATGGAGTTCTGTTCAATTTCGAAACGTTGACTTCGAAATCCTTCGAACTTGAGATCAAGGCAACGAGCAAGGCTACAGAGAACCCGAGCACGGTCGATGAGACAGCGTTGACGACCGTCAACGTCATCGACGTCAATGAAGCCCCGACCGACATCGTAGTGACCGGCGGCACCATCTCCGAAGCCACGTCCGTGGGAACCGTCGTCGCTACGCTAGCGACCGTCGATCCCGATGCCGCCGACCAGGGCGCCACCTTCACCTACAGCCTCGTCGATGCGCAGGGCAATGCAGCCACCAGCCCCTTCTTCACGCTCGAGGGCAATTCGATCAAGCTGAGCGCCAGCCTCGACGACCAAGTCGGCCCTCAGATTCTGTACGTGAAGGTTGCCGATCCGCAGGATTCCAGCCTCTTCCGCATCGAGCAGGTCACAATCACCGTCACGAACTCTCCCGAGGCGAAGACAGGCACGAACAAGAACGACCGGCTCGTCGGCACTGCCGATATGGACATTCTCAACGGCCTCGGCGGCAACGACACGATCTTCGGACTTGCCGGCAACGACATCATCAATGGCGGCGCAGGCAAGGACAAGCTCTACGGCGGTGACGGCCAGGACACCTTCGTGTTTGATACGGCCGTGAAGAAGGGTCATTTCGACCAGATCATGGACTTCAAGGCATCCGACGACACGATCCAGATCAGCCTGGCGGCCCTCAAGGCCTTCAAGGTGAAGGGTCCGAAGGTGAGCGATGTCCAGGCGAAGAAGGGTTCCGACGACAAGGGCAAGCCGGACGATAAGGGCGGCGGTCGCCCCGACAAGGGCTCGAAGAAATCCGTCGGCTTCGACAAGATCTTCAAAAAGGGCGAGAAGCTCGAGAAGAAGTTCTTCAACGTCGGGACCAAGCTCAACGACACCCCGGACGGTTCGAACGATTACGTCTTCTACAACAAGAAGAACGGCTTCGTTTACCTGGACGTGGATGGCTCGGGCAAAGGCAAGGGCATCGAGATCCTCAAGGTGAAGCCCGGCACCACGCTCACCGCCGACGACTTCCTGTTCATGTAAGCAAGAGCGTTCAGGCCTTTCCAGGCCCCGGCAGGCATGCCGGGGCCTTCTTCTTTGTGACGGCGGCTTTCGGCGACGTTCGTGGCTTGACGCTGCTGCCCTGCGCCCCCAACCGTTAAGAGGCCTTTCGTTGCATGCCTCTGCGGCAATCGCAGCATCAGCACGGTTTCAGGAGCCTCATCGGTGTCAGAACAAAATCTCCAGATCCTCCTCGCCTCACGTCCCACCGGCCGCCCCTCCCACGATAATTTCAGGCTCGTGCGCACGCCCGTTCCCACTCCCGACGACGGTCAGGTGCTGCTGAAAATCCGCTACCTCTCCCTCGATCCATACATGCGGGGCCGCATGAGTGCTGCGAAATCCTACGCGGCGGCGGTGGAGATCGGTCAGGTCATGGAGGCCGGCACGGTGGCCGAGGTTCTGGAGAGCCGCCATCCCGACTACAAGCCCGGCGACATGGTCCTGTCCTATTCCGGCTGGCAGTCCTATGCGGTTGCGGATGCCAAGGCCCTTCGCAAGCTCGACCCGAACCAGGCACCCGTCACGACGGCGCTTGGCGTTCTCGGCATGCCGGGCTTCACGGCTTACGCAGGTCTTTTGACCCTCGGGCAGCCCAAGCCGGGCGAGACAGTCGTCGTGGCTGCAGCGAGCGGCCCCGTCGGCTCCGCCGTCGGGCAGATCGCGAAGATCATGGGAGCCCGGGCTATCGGCATCGCCGGCGGACCTGAAAAATGCGCACTGGTGCGGCACGAGTTCGGCTTCGATGCCGCGCTCGACCACCGTTCGCCCACCTTTGCCGAGGATCTTCGGGCGGCATGCCCGGACGGTATCGACGTCTATTTCGAGAATGTGGGCGGCAAGGTCTGGGACGCGGTCTTTCCCCTACTCAACACCTTCGCCCGCATTCCGGTCTGCGGTCTGATCGCACAATACAATGCGACGGGGCCGTTCGAAGGCCCGGATCGCCTGCCTGTCCTCATGCGCGACGTGCTCACCAAGAGCCTGACCATCCGCGGCTTCATCCAGCGCGAGTTCAGCGCCCAGTATCCCGCGTTCCTGCGGGACATGGGCGGATGGATCGCGGACGGGCGGGTCAAGTACAAGGAGGACATCGTCCAAGGGCTTGAGAGCGCGCCGGAAGCCTTCATCGGCCTGCTGGAGGGCCGGAACTTCGGCAAGCTGATCATTGAGTTAGGCTGATTTGCTCTGTGTCATCCCCGGCGGGTGTAGTCCGGGAAGGGGATCCATGGCGCTGAGCCTGATCGTCGATTCCCTTCCTCTCCGCTTCGCATCCTCACGGGAATGACGCCTGAGCGTTGTCTGCCGAGTTTCCCCGGGGTGACGAAAGCCTTTCTTAACGCTATAGAGCCAGGCTTCGAACCCGCAAAGGCGGCTCCACCCCTGTTCACCTGCGTAGGCCCGGCCCATGCCCTTTTCCGTTCTGGACCTCGTCGTCATCGGTATCGTCCTGATCTCGGCTCTTCTTGCTGCCGTGCGCGGCTTCACCCGCGAGGTGCTCGCCATCGTGGCCTGGGTGGTGGCCGCTGCGGCTGCCTGGTATCTGCACCCGACCGCCCTGCCCATCGCCCAGCAGTACATCAGCAGCAACACGGTTGCGCTGGTGGCTTCCATCGGGGCGATCTTCGTCATCACCCTGATCATCGTGTCGATCATCACGGTGCAGATCTCCGACCTGATCCTCGATTCCCGCATCGGCGCCCTCGACCGGACGCTCGGCCTGTTCTTCGGCGCGGCGCGCGGCTTCCTGATCTGCGTGATCGGCTGGGCCTTCCTGAGCTGGCTGCTCCAGGGCAAGGAGCCCGAATGGGCGACCGCCTCCAAGACCCGCCCGGCCATGGAGAACACCCGCGACAACATCATCGCCATGCTGCCGGAGAACGCCGAGGCCCTGATCCAGCGCCTGCGCAACAAGGATGCTGCGCCAGAAGCCGAACCGACCGAGCCCGATCCGCAGCGTCCGGCACAGCCTGCTCCGACTTCTCCGGCACCCCAGGCTCCGCAACGGCGCAGCTGAGTTCGAGACAATCACGTTTCGAACAGCGCCAGAATAGGCGTTGGCGTTTGGGCTGAGGATGACTACATAGGGGCGGCGCCGGTGCGGGCGCGAATCCCAAAGGTATGATCGATGTCTGCTTTGTCTGAGACGTGGCAGGTCACCCCGAAGCAGGTGAACCTCGACCTCGACGGCGATACCCTGCGCGAAGAATGCGGCGTCTTCGGCATCTACGGGCACCCGGACGCGGCGGCCATCACGGCGCTGGGCCTCCATGCCCTGCAGCACCGGGGCCAGGAGGCGGCCGGCATCGTCACCTTCAACGGGTCGGTCTTCAACTCCGAGCGCAGGCTCGGCCTCGTGGGCGACAACTTCTCCGACCGGGCGACCATCGAGCGCCTGGAAGGCATCTCGGCCATCGGCCACACCCGCTACTCGACCACCGGCGAGACGGTGCTGCGCAACGTGCAGCCGCTCTTCGCCGAGCTTGACGGCGGCGGGTTCGCGGTGGCCCATAACGGCAATCTCACCAATGGCCTGACGCTGCGCCGCAACCTGATCCGCGACGGAGCCATCTGCCAGTCCACCACCGACACGGAGGTGATCGTCCACCTGGTCGCCCGCAGCCGCAAGGAGCGGGTCATCGACCGCTTCGTCGAGGCGATCCAGAAGATCGAGGGCGCCTTCGCCCTGGTGGCGCTCACCAACAAGAAGCTGATCGGCGCCCGCGATCCCTTGGGTATTCGCCCGCTGGTGTTGGGCGAGCTCGACGGCCGCTACATCCTCGCCTCCGAGACCTGTGCCCTCGACATCATCGGCGCCCGCTTCGTCCGCGACATCGAGAACGGCGAATGCGTGGTGATCTCGGATGAGGGCATCGAGTCCTTCCGCTACGCGCCGCAGGTGGCGCCCCGCCCCGATATCTTCGAGTACATCTACTTCGCCCGGCCGGATTCCATCGTGAACGGCCGCAGCGTCTATGAAATCCGCAAGGGCATGGGCCGCGAGTTGGCCATGGAGTCCCCGGCCGATGCGGACGTGGTGATTCCGGTGCCGGATTCCGGCGTGCCGGCCGCACTCGGCTATGCCCAGACCTGCGGGCTGCCTTACGAGCTCGGCATCATCCGCAACCACTACGTCGGCCGCACCTTCATCCAGCCGACCCAGTCGGTGCGCGAGCTCGGCGTGCGCATGAAGCACTCGGCCAACCGCGCGGCGATTGCGGGCAAGCGCATCGTGCTCGTGGACGACAGCCTCGTGCGCGGCACCACCTCGGTGAAGATCGTGCGCATGATGCGCGAGGCCGGCGCCAAGGAGGTGCACTTCCGCATCTCCAGCCCGCCGATCACGCATCCGGATTTCTACGGCATCGACACGCCGGAGAAGGAGAAGCTGCTCGCCGCCACCCATGACCTGGAGCAGATGCGCCAGTATATCGGGGCCGACTCGCTCGCCTTCCTGTCCATCGAGGGCGTGTACCGCGCCATGGGCGAGACGGGCCGCAATGCCGCGCAGCCGCAATTCACCGACCATTGCTTTACGGGCGATTACCCGACGCCGCTGACGGACCTCACCGTCGCCACCCCGCGCCGTCTCGCGGTTCTCGCCGAAGCCGACTGAGGAACCATGGACAAGCCTCTTCAGAACCGCGTCGCGGTCATCACCGGCGCGTCTCGCGGCATCGGCCGCGCGGCGGCGCTCGCCCTGGCGGAGGCCGGCGCCCATGTGATTGCGCTTGCTCGCACCCAAGGCGCGCTCGAATCCCTCGATGACGAGATCCGCGCCAAGGGCGGCTCCGCCACCCTGGTGCCGGTGAACCTGAAGGACCTCGAGGCCCTCGACCGTCTGGGTGCGGCGATCCACGAGCGCTGGGGCAAGCTCGACATCCTGCTCGGCAATGCGGGCCAGCTCGGCGAGCTCGCGCCGCTCGCCCATATCGACCAGCCGGTGTGGGACGAGGTGATGGCGGTGAACGTGACGGCCAATTACCGCCTGATCCGCTCCCTCGATCCGCTGCTGCGCGCCTCCGACGCCGGCCGCGCGATCTTCATCACCTCGGGTGCGGCCCACAAGCACAAGGCCTATTGGGGCGTCTATGCGGTCTCGAAGGCCGCGCTGGAGGCCCTGGTGCGCACCTATGCGGCCGAGACGGTGACGACGCCCGTGAAGGTCATGCTGCTCAACCCCGGCCCCTTGCGCACCAACATGCGCCGCGCCGCCATGCCGGGCGAGGATCCGCTGACCCTCAAGACGCCGGAAGAGCTCGCCCCTCACATCGTGAAGCTCGCCCTGCCCTCGTGGACCGAGACCGGCAAGATCTACGACTTCACGCAAGACGGCAAAGTCATCGAGCCGCAGCCGCCGGCTTAAATCAGCCGAAGCGGCCCACCATCTCCCGGCGCACCCGGACGGCGAGCCGCTCGGCATCCAAAGCCACATCGTCCTCCGTCACCACGGCGCCCGCGGCGACATCGCGGGTCAGGCGCACGCCGTGCGCCAGCCCGATCGGCAGCATGCGCCCGGCCTTGCTCCGCGACGCCGGCGCGAGCCGGCCATAGACCGTGTAGCCGCCCTCCCCGTCCAGCATCTCGCCCGCTTTCAGATCGCGCTTGGCGACCGCCACCGCATCGCCGCGCCAGGCGCGGGTGGAGCCCGTCGGCTCGCCGCGCAGGGCCGCGCTGAGCACCGAGATCGACAGCTCCAGGCCGATCAGATGGAAGGGCTTGTGCATGGCGGCATACCGGCCGGTTAAGTCGGTGGGGAGGCCGTATTGCCTGAAGCAGGCGGCGGCATAATCGTTGGGGGCTTTCAGCACCACATAGACGCCCCAGCGCAAGTCGCGGAATACCGGCCGGCCGTCACGCTCCAGGGACGACACCACCTCCACCATGCCGTCGCGGTCGAGCTGCCCGCCGACGCTCTTCGGCCGCAGCACATGGGCGAGATCGTCCACCCCGCAGGGCGGAAATTTTAAGCCCTCCTCCGGCACGCCGAGATCGCAGGCATTGGCGATGGCCGCCATTTCGATGGCCGATTTGGTGCCGTCCAGGAACGAGTTGAACATCTGCGGGTTCATGCCCCCGGCCTTGGCCTGGTCGGGCGTAAGGCCGTAATGGGTCCAGACGTCGTCCGGCGTGACCTGATGGAAATGCGGCAGGTACTTTGTGCCCTTGCCGGCCGCCGCCACGGTGAAGCCCGCAGCCCTAGCCCAGTCAACCATCTCGGCCACCAGGGCCGGCTGGTCGCCATAGGCCATGGAATAGACCACGCCCCGTTCCCGCGCCTTCTCGGCCAGCAGGGGTCCTGCCAGCACATCCGCCTCCACGTTGACCATGACGATGTGCCGGCCTGCCTCGATGGCGGCAAGCGCATGGCGGATGCCGGCCTCCGGGTGGCCGGTCGCCTCGATCACCACCTCGACGCCGTCCGCCCGACAGGCGTCGAGCCCGTCGGCCGCGAAGCGCGTACCGGCGATCCGCGCCTCGTCCCAGCCGACGTTGCGGCAGGCCTCCCTGGCCCGGTCCGGGTCGAGATCCGCGATCACCGCGACCTCAAGCCCGGCAATGGTCGGCACCTGGGCGAGAAACATGGAGCCGAATTTTCCCGCCCCGATCAGGGCCACGCGAACGGGCTGGCCGGTGTCGGAGCGCTGGCGAAGCATTTCGTGCAGGTTCATGGGCCTTGGGCTCCTGCCTGGGGGTTCCGTGATCCCCCAGGCTCGAAGCTGGCGCCCCCTGTGTCAATCGGTTCCTCTGTGCGCCTGGACACATATCTTTCGTTAGGTAATAGCATTCTGTTAATCAGCGTCTGTTTTCATTCAAACCGATTCGAATTCGGGCAGACCAAATTTGGAGGACCATGACATGAGCACCAGGACCACCTCGCGCACCGGTTGGACCATGCCGGCCGTGGACGAGCAGAACACCACCCTGTGGGGCGCAGCCGCCTTCGCGCTTCCGCCCATCGGCACCCCTGGCAACGACGTGCTCAAGGGCGACAGCGGCGTCAACGGCATTCCGGGCTTCGGCGGCAACGACACCATCTATGGCTATGGCGGCAATGACGCCATCATGGGTGGCGCAGGCAACGACAGGCTCTACGGCGGCGCCGGCTCGGACCACTTCCGCTTCGACACCCGGCTCAACGCCAAGACCAATGTCGACAAGATCATGGACTTCAAGTCCGGCGTCGACGTGATCGAGCTGGCCCGCTCCATTTTCGGCAGAGCCGGCAAGGCGGGCCTTGAGCTGAAGGAAGCAGCCTTCTACGCGGGCAAGAAAGCCCACGATAAGGACGACCGGATCATCTACGACAAGAAAACCGGCTCGCTCTACTCCGACAAGGACGGCATCGGCGGCACGGCGCAGATCAAGTTTGCGACGATCGCGAACAAGGTCAAACTCGTTCACGACGACTTCGTGATCGCTTACTGAACCTACCATCGCGCAGGGAGACAGGCCCCTCCGGCAACGGAGGGGCTTTTTTGTTGGACGGGTAAGCGAACGATGGGCATGTGCCCCCGCCCTCACCGACGCAGCACGGCCTCGAAGCTGGTGCGCTGGGCGATCCAGAACTCCCGGTGCCCGTGCATGTCCTCCAGCACCGCATCGGCGAAGCGCTTGCGGTCTTCGAAATAGCATGGCGGGCCATAGCCGCCCTGGCAGCAGCCCTGCTCGCGGCACCGGCGCCGGCGGAAGGTGGACGGCACCCGGATCACGTCGGCGAGACGCCTCAGAACATCGTCGGCATCGGGCATGCGGGACAGGATGGTGCGAACACGGCTCATGATGAAACCTCGTGCATGAAAGAGCTGAATGGAAGTGATGGAGAACAAGGCATGACCTTGCGGGCTCCGGAGCCGTTTCGGCTCCGAGCCTTTGAGGCAATCGAGGGTGGCGCGACAGGCAGCCCGGCTCGATGATGAATGGTGAAAGGGAAGAGCCGGAATGCCTCTTCGCGCACGGCTTCTTTAGGCGTTCAGGCGAGACCAGCCCGGTGACCGCCTCAGGCGGGGTCCGTCTGCTCGACGGGGGCCTGAGACCGATTCCGACCACCGGCCCACAGCCTGGGCCTCCCGCCAGACCCGCTTGCGAGGCAAGCCTGCGAGACCGTGCCTGCCTCCACACTGCGACGCCTCGCGAGCGCGCCCCTCAACAGAGGCAGGTCTAAGGCAATGATATAGCCGAAGTTAGGAGGATTGACAAGAACAAAATGAGAACAGTTGAGCGTTTGCCCTGTTTCCTGATTGGGGGCGGATACATAGGTGGAAACTGATGAGTCAGGCCGGGCTGGTGAAAATATTCATAAAGATTTATGATCCAACTGGCAAATCAAGGTTATGATACTCTCATCAGTTGTAAGCCAATACCTAAGCAAACATTAGCAAATTTCCTGGAGCGCAAATGATGTCTAATAATAAATAAGCTCACCGGAGATCATAAAATCAATTAATATAGATGATCGAGAGTACACGCTATTGGCCCGGCAATGTGGCAAGTGTTCAAATGATCATCTTGAAATCTGGCGATGGAGCGGGCCATCGTTTTCGTGTTATAAGATGCCATTTGACTTTAAGGTAGATGATTTCGAGGATTTTGTTCAGGCGATCGACCAGCAGCTATTGATGGATGCTCCCGATCTGATGAGTGAATTTCACCAAGCTCTATCAGAAGTTAATTCAGCAAGTGGCATAGTAGCAGATTATTCGTTTGCTTTTCGGCTTTTGGAATACGGGAGGCTGCGCGCTAGCAGCGTTGTGTGCTTCCACCTCAAGCACGTTTGGAGTGGCAATTCACGGGAACGCTGTCATACCAACTTTTCCAAGCTTTGGTTCGCAGCCGAGTTCATCCCCGGTATGACCTGTTTCAGAAGCCTTCGGATCTCGCCGCCCATCTTGCCGGCTTTGTTCGGTCGTCCATCGTCGCAATGGCCTGCTGGTCCTCACAACCATCGTCTTTCCGTCGGTCAAGCCCGCCGATATCCTGGCGATTCTCGGCATCGGCTCTCAGGCGACTTGTACTGACGCAGCTCCACTCCGGTCTTGGCTTTTCACTACCCTTCTTCGCCGTCTCAGCCGATCACTCAGTCCCAACGCTTGTAGTAACATTATCCATATGACCCAAGCGGACAGTGTCATGCCGGAATGCGCCCGAGATAGCTTGGCGACCAGAACTTTAGGCGAAGGATGAATTCGAGAAGAAGCTCCGAACTCATGGCTCCCCCCTTGCTCAGCTTCAACCCATCTGCCTAAATTGCTCGCAGAGGACAAATTGAGCCATAGCTTAGTCTCAAGGTCCGGGGAGCGACTGACCGTGTACGATCTGGTCATCAAAGGCGGAAGCCTTGCGACTACCGAAGGCGTCTCGGTCACCGATGTCGCTGTTCAAGGCAGCCAGATCGTCGCGCTTGGCCGCAACTTTCCGCCCGGTCGGCATACCATCGACGCCACGGGCAAGCTCATTCTTCCCGGCGGCGTGGATGCGCATTGCCACATCCAGCAGCTCTCGGGCGGCGGGCTGATGAATGCCGACACCTTTGAGACGGCGACCCGGTCTGCTGCCTTTGGCGGCACGACCACGGTCATCTCCTTCGCAGCCCAGCATCGGGGCGACAGCCTACGCGGCGTTGTCGAGAACTACTCGCGCCTTGCTTCGTCCGGCGCCGTGACAGACTATGCCTTTCATCTCTGGATTTCCGATCCCACCCCGGAAACGCTGGAACGTGACCTGCCGGAGCTGATTGGGGCCGGCCACCGGTCGATCAAGATCTTCATGACCTACGATCGCGTTCGCCTTCTCGACGAGCAGGTTCTGGACGTGATGATGGTGGCCCGTAAGCACGGCGCCCTGGTCTGCGCCCATGCCGAGAACCACGGGATGATCAAGTGGATGGCCGACAGGCTCGTGTCCCGCGGCTATATCGAGCCCAAATTTCACGGTGTGAGCCATCCGCGGGTGTGCGAGATCGAGGCGTTCGAGCGTCTCATCCGCTTCTCCCAGCTGCTTGATCAGCCCATCATGCTGTTCCATGTCTCCACCGCCGAAGGCGCTGCCGTCATCCGGCGCGCGCGCGGCGAGGGCATCAAAGTCTTCGCTGAAACATGCCCGCAATACCTGTTCCTGAGAGCGCAGGATCTGGACCGGCCGGGTTTGGAGGGCGCCAAGTGGATGTGCAGCCCTCCGCCCCGCTCGACGGAGGATCAGAACGCATTGTGGCACGCGCTCGAGCTCGGCGACCTTCAGGTCGTCTCCTCCGACCATGCGCCCTATAGGTACGACGAAAGCGGCAAGCTTTCCGCTGGTCCAAACTCCGACTTCAAGCAGATCGCCAACGGCCTTCCCGGCCTCGAGACGCGCCTGCCGCTTTTGTTCGACGCCATGGTGAGCCAGGGGAGGTCGAGCCTGGAAAAATTCGTCGAGCTGACGGCGACGGCACCGGCGAAGATCTACGGCCTTCACCCACGCAAGGGCGCCATCGCTGTCGGAGCCGATGCCGATATCGCAATCTGGAACCCGGACCGGGAGGTTGTGCTCACCGACGACGGGCTGCACGACAATGTCGGCTACAATCCCTTCGCCGGCCTCACCCTGCGGGGCTGGCCGGAGACTGTTCTGCGCCGGGGTGAGGTGATCATTGCGGACGGAATGCTCCAGGCTGCGCCTGGATCGGGCCAGCTGCAGTTGCGCGAGCGGGCCGCCTCAATGCGCCCGACCGGACGCCTGAGCCCGGAATTCAATCCGGAAACCAATTTCGGAGCTCACCTCCTGTGATCTCCCCATCAAACTCAAACGGCCTTCCGGCCCATGAGCATTCATCTCTCCGCATCGGTGCCCGATAACATGACTGACACGGTAACGGTTATTCGAAGGGCCGCCTGGGTGGTTGCCTGGGACGAAGGCGCCTCGCAGCACGTCTACATGCAGGATGCCGACGTGGCTTTCTCCAAGGCGGGAGTTCTGTATGTGGGCCCCGCCTACAAAGATCGTGCCGACGAGGAAGTTGCCGGCGCCTCCATGATGGTGATGCCCGGCTTCGTGAACGTTCACTGCCATTCCGGGGACGAGCCTATCGCCAAAGGCCTGTTCGAGGATGTCGGCACCGCGGCGCTCTGGGGCAATGCGCTCTATGAGTATTCGGCTCTGATCGACTCCGATGAGGATGCCAAGGCCGCGTGCCAGACGATCATGCTGGGCGACCTGATGCGCAGCGGCGTCACCACGCATCTCGACATCGCATCGCCCCATGCGCAATGGCTCGCCCTGGCGGTCCAAAGCGGATTGCGGGCCTATCTCGCTCCCGGCTTCCGCGAGGCGCAATGGCGCATGGCCGGCAGCCATCGTCTCGACTTCGAATGGAACGAGGCGCGAGGACGGGAGCGCTATGCGGAAGCACTCGCCTTTGTGGACGAGGCGCGCGCTCACCCCAGCGGCCGCATCGACGGTGTGATTGCACCGTCGCAGATCGAGACCTGCTCGGAAGAACTGATCGTCGATGCGGTAACTGAGGCGCGCCGTCGCGGGATGCGGATCACCATCCATGCGGCGCAGACCATGGCCGAGCACGAGGAACTGCTTCGGCGGACGGGAGAGACGGCGCCCGTCATGCTGGAGCGCCTCGGCGTCTTGGGGCCTGATCTGATCCTCGGACATTGCATTTTCCTCGACCATCATTCCTGGACCCGGCAGCGCAGCCGGGACGACCTTGCTCGACTTGCCAGGAGCGGCACCTCGGTGGCCCATTGCCCCGTCACCTTCGCGCGCAGCGGCATGACGCTGGAAAGCCTCGGCGCCTATCAGCGCGCGGGCGTCAATGTCGGTATCGGCACCGACAGTTACCCTTTCAACATGCTCGAGGAGCTTCGAGAGGCGCTGATCTGCTCGCGCGTCGCCGGGCGCAGCGTCTTCGATCTCGACACGGGCAGCCTGTTTTCTGCCGCGACGACCGGTGGAGCAAAAGCTCTTGGCCGCAGCGATATCGGACGTTTGGCGCAGGGCGCCAAGGCGGACCTGACCCTTGTGGATCTGAGCCATCCCGCCATGCAGCCGGTCCACGATCCCCTGCGAAACCTGATCCATTGCGCGGCAGAACGGGCCATCCGCGACGTCTATGTGGACGGTCAAGCCGTCGTGAAGGACCATCGCGTCCTCAACCTGGACTACGATGGAGCCGTTCGCGAACTGCAGGATGCGCAAAGGCGCGCCTGCCGACGAGCTGAGCAGGACGATCCTCAAGGCCGCTCGCTCGCCACTCTCGTCCCCTACTCCCTGCCGCTCGCCCGCCGAGGATAAGATCGTCATGGGTTCGTCAGTCTATGTGATCAATCCGAATTCCTCTCAAAGTGTCACGGCAGAAATCGACAAGGCCGTGTCGCCTCTCCGCAGCGCCGATGGGCCAGGCATCGTATGCCTCTCGCTGGCCGAAGGCCCGCCCGGCATCCAGTCGCAACGAGACGTCGATGGCGTCATCATGCCGATGCTGCGCAAGGCGTCCGAGCTAGAGGAGAGCGCAGGCGCCTTCGTGATCGCATGCTTCTCGGATCCGGGCCTCCATGCCTTGCGCGAGCAGAGCCGCCGTCGCGTCTTCGGGATTGCCGAATGCGGCGTGCTGACGGCACTCACGCTCGGGCAGCGGTTCGGGGTCATCGCCATTCTGCCAGCCTCCGTTCCAAGGCATCTGCGCTATTTCGGCGCGATGGGCGTCATGGATCGCTTCGCGGCCGACCTCCCGATCGGGCTGGGCGTCGGCGACTTGTCCGACGAGGGAAAGACCCTGAGCCGGATGATCGAGGTCGGCCGCACGCTGAAGACTGCCCATGGAGCCGACGTCCTCGTGATGGGCTGTGCCGGAATGGCTCGCTATCGCGCCGCCCTGGAGGATGCTGTTGGAATTCCCGTTGTTGAGCCGACCCAGGCAGCCGTTACTATGGCGGTCGGCCATGTCCGTCTCACGCAAACTCCTGCGCTTTGATGACACTTACACCTTCTGATCGGCCTTCCCTCTTTCTATGGAGTTTGAAATGACCGGCGCCGTCGCCAAGACGACCCTTTTCCGGAATTGCGACTGGATCGTCGCCTGGGACGAGGCGGCTCAATCCCATGTCTATCTACGCAACGCCGATTTCGTGATCCAGAGCGCGGACATCCTCCATGTGGGGAGCGGGTATTCCGGCTCGGCCGATGCGGAGATCGATGCCAGCCGCATGATGATCATCCCCGGCTTCGTGGACATCCACAGCCATCCCGGCCATGAGCCCGGATGGAAGGGCATGCTGGAGGAGTTGGGCAGCCCGCGCCTCGGCCAGAGCTCTCTCTACGAGTTCATGCCGGTGTTCCAGATCGGCCCGGAATACACGCGCCCTGCGCTTCGCGTGTCTGCATCCGAACTCCTGAAGAGCGGCGTCACGACCATCTGCGATCTCGGCAGGCCACGCGAGACCTGGGCTGACGAATATGCGGAAACAGGCATCCGCGCTGTCCTCTGGGGGATGTTCCGGTCTGGCCCTTGGAAAACAACCAACGGCCACTCGGTTGAATACAGCCTCGATCCGGCCACCGGAGACCGTTTGCTGCGCGAGGCGATCGACATCGCCGATGCAGCCTCGAAGCATCCGAGCGGGCGCATCACGGGCTTTATCGGCCCCGCCCAGATCGATACCTGCACGGAGGGGCAGATTCGCGATGCGCTCGATGCGGCGCGCGAGCGAGGTCAGCCGATCCAAATCCATGCCGCTCAGAGCATTGTAGAATTTCAGGAGATCATGCGGCGCTATGGCTGCACGCCCATCGAATGGCTCGACAAGATCGGTGCGCTCGGGCCTGACACGATCATCGGCCACTGCATCTTCCTGAACGACCATCCCTGGCTGCACTGGCCACATGCCAACGATTTCGAGCGCCTGCGGGACAGCGGCGCGCAGGTCGCACATTGCCCCGTGGTCTTCGCCCGGCGCGGCATCGCCCTGAACACCCTGAGCCGCTATATGAAGGCGGGCATCCGCTGCGGCATCGGCACGGACAGCTTCCCTCACAACATGCTCGATGAACTGCGCATGGCCTGCTACGCGGGCCGGATCATCGCGTGCAGCTTCACGGCTGCGACCACGCGAGATGCGTTCATGGCGGCCACGGCCGTCGGCGCGGACATGATCCGCCGCCCGGACCTGGGCCGCCTTGCTCCCGGCTGCAAGGCGGATTTCTCGGTCGTCGATATGAGCAATCCCTACATGCAGCCCGACTACGAGCCCATCCGCAGCCTCGTGTACTCGGCCAACGACAGAGCCATCAGGGACGTCTATGTCGACGGTCGCCAAGTTGTCCGCGATGGTGAGGTTCTGGACTTCGACATCAGCGACGACATCGAGATGCTGCGCCGGGGACAAGCCGAAGCGATCGCATCGGCGTCCCAGCGCGACTGGGCGGGACGGACCCTCGAAGAATTGAGCCCACGCGTTTTCCCGATCCGCAATTAAGAGGCAGGCTCACAACACCAGAAAGGCCCCGGGATCTCCCGGGGCCTTTTGCTTTGTCAGGGCAGCAGCTTTCGAAACAGGTCGCGTCAGCGGGCGGCCTCTCCGTGGCGATCGAACACGATTTCGCCCCCGCGAATCGTGAGGTCGCAGCGGGTGTCGTGAAGGATCTCCTCGGGTGAGGCCGTCAGGAGATCGCGCGAGAACACTGCCACATCCGCCGCGAGGCCCGGCATGAGGCGGCCCCATTCATGCTCGGCCTTGTTCACGTAGGCGCCGAACTCCGTGAAGGCAGTGATGGCCTGCTCGATTGAAACCACCTCCCGCTCGTCCATGACGGTGCCATGGGACGTCTTGCGGGTGAGCATCGAGAAGAAGTTCGGGAATGGATTGATGTCGCAGACCGGCGCATCGCTGCCGGCGGCAGGTTTGAAGCCGAGATCGATCCAGGTCTTGAGCGGATAGGATGGCTTTGCCCGCTCCTCGCCTACGACGGAAACGTACAGGTCCCCGAAATCGTAGATGAACACAGGCTGCGGCACCGGTTGAACGCCTAGGCGCTTCATGCGGGCGTTCTGGTCCGTCCTTGCATAGCCTGCGTGCTCGATCCGGTGGCGGCGATCAGGATCCGGCATGGCTTGAAGAGCGCGCTCAAAGGCATTCAGGGTCTGCTCGATGGCTGCATCCCCGATGGCGTGAACGGCCAGTTGATAGCCCTTCGCGTGATAGTCATGCACGAGGTCGTTCATCTCGTTGTCGTGCAGGAGCATCAAGCCGGTGGTCTTCGGTTCTCCGACATAAGGTTCGCTCATGGCGGCCGTCCGGCCGCCGGCGCTGCCATCGGTGAAGATCTTCACGGGACCGACACGCAGCATGGAGTCGCCCACGCCCGTCACCACGCCGTCCGCATAGGCCTGCTCCAGGATGCCGCCCGGACCTCCAAGCAGGCACTGCGTCGTCCGCACCGGCAGGCGGCCGAGGCGCTGAGCAGTGCGGTAGGCCGCGACCTCGCGGTAGCCTGCCCTCATGCCGACGCCCGCATCCATGACGCTGGTGATCCCGTAAGACAGGCATGCGCGGCCGGCATCGTCGATGGCCTGAACGAGCTCCTCATCCGTCGGCTCCGGCAGAACGGCCTTGAGACGGTCGCGTCCTGTTTCGGCCAGCAGGCCCGTCAGACGCCCGTCCCGCTGCTCGATGGCGCCGCCCTGCGGAACGGGAGTCCGTTCGTCGATTCCTGCCAGTTCGAGCGCCTTTGAGTTGCAGATCGTCACGTGACCGCAGGCTCTCACGATTGCAACGGGATGATCGGGCGCAACGGCATCGAGTTCCTCGCGAAGGGGATGACGCCTGACGTCGAGCTCGAACTGATCGTATCCGCGTCCCTGGATCCACTGGCCGGGTGGCGTAACCGAGGCGCGCTGCCTAACCCTTTCGAGCAATGCCGCAAGAGTGGGCGCGGAGGCAGCGCGCACATCCACGTGTCCCATGATGACACCATAAGGGAGAAGATGCATGTGCGAGTCGCACAATCCCGGGGTGGCAAGGCGGCCGGCGAGATCGATCACACGTGTTCGCGGCCCGATGAGGGGCTCCATGTCGGATGCCGACCCCGCCGCCAGAACCTGCCCGGCCCAGAGGGCGACCGCTTCGGTCACCTGTTCCGCAAGGCCACGAAAGACGCGGCCGTTGGTGAGGACGATATCGGCTTTGGGCAGGATCGGCATGACAACTCGCGAACGATGAGCAGCGGCAAGACTTACCGCGGAAGGAACGCGACTGTGCATCCCTTTTGGTCAACCGGCAAGTTCCGGAATGCCTGACGTTGGGAAATTCTACCCTTGAAACCTCGGTTGTTTAGGGTCTAGCTTTGAAGGGTAGCGGCCGGATAAGGCGCACGGAAAGAGGGAATACAATGACACAATCCAGATCTTTGACCCGTTTGCTCGCGATGGGCCTCATCGCCGGTGTTGCCGCTGTCTCGGCCACGCCGGCTTCTGCGCAGGCCACCCTCGACACGGTCAAGAAGCGCGGCAAGATCCTTTGCGGCGTCTCGCCCGTCTCTCCCGGCTTCTCCTATGCCGACGACAAGGGCGCCCGGCGCGGCTTCGACGTCGATGTCTGCCGTGCCATGTCGGCGGCGATCTTCGCCGATCCCGACAAGGTCGAATTCGTCCCGCTCAATACGAACGTTCGCTTCCAGGCCGTGCAATCCGGTGAAGTCGACGTGCTGTCCCGCCAGAACACCTGGAGCTTTTCGCGCGACGCGTCCCTCGGTCTCGATTTCGGCCCCGTGGTGTTCTACGACGGCCAGGGGTTGATGGTGTCGACCAAGCTCAATGTGAAGAGCGCCAGCGAACTTGCCGATGCCGCGATCTGTCTCCTGCCCGGCACGACCACACTCCAGAATCTGGAGGATTTCTTTCGGCCAAAGAACATCAAATATGAATCCGTGGTGTTCGAGAATTCCGACGAATGGCGCAATGCATTCTTTAGCGGGCGCTGCGATGCCATCACCTCGGACCGGTCGGACCTCGCCTCTGTGCGGGCGATCGCCAACAATCCTTCGGAATATGTGGTCCTTCCGGAGACGATCTCGAAGGAGCCGCTCGCTCCGACCGTTCGCCAGAACGATCCGAACTGGCGCGATATCCTGAGCTGGACGGTCTATGCTCTCATTGCCGCCGAGGAGAAGGGCATCACCCAGGCCAATGTGGACGAGCAACTCAAGAGCCAGGATCCAGAAGTCCAGCGCATGCTCGGCGTGAACGGCGACCTCGGAAAGATGCTCGGTCTCGACAACAAGTGGGGCTACAACGTTATCAAGGCCCTTGGAAATTACTCGGAAGTCTTTGAGCGCAATCTCGGCCCTGAGACACGTCTCGGCCTATCTCGCGGACCGAACGAGCTCTGGAACAAAGGTGGCCTGCTCTACTCGCCGCCGTTCCGTTAATCTGAGACCCGCGGGCGGCCGCAAGGCCGCCCGTATCCTCTTCAGCGCTCCCCGGAAAGGATCGACATGCGGGCAGATTCGATGAGCGGGACGAGGCTTCTCTATAATCTTCGCTTCCGAGCCATTCTCTATCAGGTTCTCGCTGTCGGGAGCATCGTCCTTCTAGGACTCTATCTGTTTTCGAACGTTTCGCAGAAGCTTGCAGAGCAGAACATCGCCACCGGCTTCGAGTACCTGAGCCGTGAGGCAGGCTTTGTCATCAGCCAGACCATGCTCGACTACAAGCCGACGGATACCTATGGCCGTGCCATCCTCGCAGGCATCGTCAACACCATTTGGGTTTCCGCCTGGAGCGTCGTGCTTGCGACACTCCTGGGCCTCGTCGTCGGCATCGCGCGTCTGTCACGCAATCCGCTGCTCGCCCTCCTCGCCTTCGTCTACGTGGAGGCGCTGCGGAACGTTCCTCTCCTCCTCTATCTCTTCCTCTGGTATGCCCTGATCGTCACCGGCCTGCCGGCGGTCCGGGAGGCATGGGAGGTTCTTCCCCACGTGTTCGTGAGCAATAGCGGACTGACGGTGCCTTCCCTGGTCTGGACCCGTGCTCATACGATCATCTTCGCCGCGCTGGTTCTCGGGGGAGTTCTTGCGGTTGCCGTTCACCGCCGCATGACCGCAGAGCGCATCAGAACCGGCAGGGCGCGAGCCACGTGGCCATGGGTTGCCTCTGCTCTCCTGATACCGCCAGTTCTCGCGTTGCTGATCCTGCAGCCTGAATTCACTGTCAGCATACCCGAGAAAGGGCGTTTCCGCCTGACCGGCGGTTCGCAGCTCACTCCGGAATTCACGGCCCTCTTGGTCGGTCTCGCCCTCTCCGCCTCGGCCGGCATCGCCGAGATCGTGCGAAGCGGCATCCTGTCGGTGCGCAAGGGGCAATGGGAGGCGTCGCGTGCTTTGGGTCTGAGGGACGGCCTGACCATGCGGCTCGTCGTTCTTCCCCAGGCGCTGCGGGTCATCATTCCTCCGCTCACCAGCAGTTACCTGAGCCTGTTCAAGAACTCGTCGCTCGCCATCGCGATCGGATACCCGGATCTCGTGATGGTCTCGAACACGACCATGAACCAGACCGGGCAGGCGATCGAAGGCATTGCGATCTTCATGCTGGTCTATCTTGGCCTGTCGATTGCGATCTCCCTGTTCATGAACTGGTACAACAGCCGCGTCGCGCTGAAGGAGCGCTAGGTTATGACGACTGCAACCGACATTGCCGAAGCGCAATTGAAGATGCCGGTTCAGCGCGACCCGAGCGTGGAACGCCGCCTGTTCCATCGCACGCTCAAGCCCCTCATCGGCACCCCGGTCAATGCGGTGATCACACTGGTTTGCCTCTGGGTCATGTGGCTCGGAGTCAAGGGCGCCTGGGGCTGGCTCGTGACCCGGGCCGTGACTGAAGGAGGCGCCCAGGCCTGCAAAGTGGGTCAAGGTGCCTGCTGGCCTTACTATGAAGCCAAGATCCGCTTCATGATCTTCGGCGTCTACCCTTACGACGAGCATTGGCGCGTTGCGCTCGCGATGATCCTTTTTCTCGGCGCGATTGCGATCTCCATGATCCCGCGCTTCTGGACCGGCAAGCTCCTCGTTCTCTGGGCCTTTGTCATTGCGGCGACGGGAGTGCTGATCAGCGGCGGGGTGTTCGGCCTCTCCTATGTGCCCACAACGCAATGGAGCGGCCTGCCGCTCTCGTTCCTGCTCTCGGCTGTCGGCCTGGCCCTCGGCTTTCCTCTCGGCGTCGTGCTGGCATTGGCACGCTCCTCGAAGCTTCCCGCCATCCGGGTGATCGCCATCGTGTTCATCGAGGTGGTCCGAGGCGTGCCGCTCATCAGCATCCTGTTCATGGCATCGGTCATGCTGCCGCTCTTCATGCCGAGCGGGATCACTGTCGACAAGCTGCTGCGGGCCCAGATCGCGATCATCATCTTCGCCGCCGCCTATATCGCAGAGGCCGTGCGCGGCGGGCTGCAGGCGATTCCACGGGGGCAGCATGAAGCCGCCAGCGCCATGGGACTGCATTACTGGCAGTCCATGCGTTTCGTTGTTCTGCCTCAGGCCCTGAAGATCGCGATCCCGCCGCTGGTGAACATTTCCATCGGCTTCTTTCAGGATACGACCCTTGTCACGATCATCGGCCTTCTGGATTTTCTCTCCACCGTGCGCACGGCGATGACGGATCCCAACTGGGTAGGTATCGCCGTGCTGGAAGGCTACGTCTTTGCAGCCGTCGTGTTCCTGGTTTTCTCTTACGGGATGGGCGCCTACAGCCGGTTCCTGGAGCGCCGCATGCGTCTCGGCTACGACTAGAGCCCCCTGCCAAAGCCGAGATCCTTGTCAGGCCGCTCGGGAGGCACGACGCTCCTTGGCGAGATCCATGGCTTGGTAGGTCCAGTAGGTGAGCTGCGCTGCGGCGACGCCGAACGGACCGCCGTTCCATGTGAGGCCGAAGGGTTCATAGAGCCGGTAGCGGTCGCTAGATCCCAGGATCCCCTCCGCGATCACGCGCCCTCCGATGGCCGTCGTGTTCATGCCGCGCCCGCCAAAGCCGAACACATACCACACCCCAGGCTGAAGCTGCCCGATGAGCGGCATCAGGTGACGGGCATAGGCCATGAGGCCGGACCATGCCGTGTCGACGCGAACGCCGTTGAGCTGAGGATAAGTGGAGACCATCGTCCTTTGCATCATCTCTGCAAGACGGCGGGGTTCGGTGGTGCGCGTCGTGATCCGGCCGCCCCAGAGAAGGCGCCGTCCATCGTCGACCAGGCGGTAATAGTCTCCGGCACGCCTGTTGTCGCTGACCGCCATAGGCGTGCGCACGGCCTCCGCGAGCTTCTCGGGGGCCTCCTCCGTCAGGAGCACGTAAGTTGCAATCGGCAGGATGCTTCGGCGCAAGCGGGGCACCAGAGCGTCCGTATACCCTCCTCCGGCCAAGACCACGTCTCGCGCCTTCACCTCACCCTGCGCCGTCCTGACGGTTTTCTCCGCCTGGTCGAGATCGCATCCCGTAACGCGGGACTTCTCGAAGATCCGTCCGCCCAGGGCCTCGATGGCCTGTGCCAGAGAGCGCGCATAGTTGAGAGGGTGAAAGTGAAAGCTCGCCGGGTCGTAAACCGCCTGATAGTATTTTGGCGACCGCAGGACGGCCCGCACGGCATCGGTCGGCATCACTTCGAGATGGTAGCCGAACTCCCTCTGCATCATCTCGCAATGGCGCTCGAGACTATCCGGATCATGATACCGGAGCACGCTCATCTTGCCGTAGACCCGCTTGTTGCCGCTCATGGCAAGGCTGTCGATATTCTCCTCGACAATCCCGGCTCCCTCGATTGAGAGACGGTGCAGAACCTGCGCCCTCTCTTGCCCCACCATGCGTGCAATATTGGCATGACCCGTCGCATATCCGGGCCCGACAAAGCCCCCGTTCCGTCCGGACGCGCCCCAGCCGACCTTTTCAGCCTCCAGAACCACCACGGAGCGCCCTGCCCGTGCCAGATCGAGTGCCGCCGTAAGACCCGCGAGACCACCGCCGACGACAGCTACGTCGGAGGTCACTGCTCCCTTGAGAGAAGGCCGCTGCGACCCATCAGCGAGCGTGCGGGCGTAGTAGGTATCTCCATATCCGGTCATGAACGCCCCGCTCCTTGAGTTTAATCAAGAGCGTAACGGGAGAGCCCTCTGCTGCAAAGGCCCTTTGAACAGTCATGTACACAGCCGAAAGTGATGCAATCTTCCCGGCAACTCGGCAATCAGCATCATGCCCGTCACTGCGTACGAGGATTGAAAGGCTGCTTTCGATCAGACTTTCGATGTCTTTTAGCCAAACGGATGTAAGCGCAGAAGCGTTGAAGCCGACAAAATCCAAAAAAAACTAGGACGGCAAAGCCGGCTGTCTGATAGAGTGCGGTGGTGGGGGTCTTCTGTGCCTGTGAGGAGGTGCGGGATGACCAGAACCTCAGGACGCCAGCCGCCGG